>NZ_FYDP01000001.1:1296979-1399751 GCF_900187595.1 Pseudomonas sp. Irchel 3F6
GAGGCTTCATTGCCTGCGCTGATTTTGCTCGCGACCAGTGTGGTGTCACGGCCGGAACTGGTTTTTACGTCGCCGCCGGCGATGAACTCAGCTGCTTTCTGAACAGTGTGGTCATCCTGTTCATGGACACGTTTCTTGCCGTCCTTGCTATGGGTTTCGACGTTGTGTTCATCACCGGCCGAGGACAGGTAGATGTCGCGCTTGGCCTCGGCGGTGAGGTTGCCGGTGGCTTCGGCTGTGCTGGCGATGACGTTGATGTCGCGACCGGCATCGAGCTTCAGGTCGCCGCCGGTTTTCACTGTCGACGCGAGGTTTTCCACGGTGGTGGTAATGACTGAGCGATGGCCGCCATCGAACGATTCGTGGAGTTCGTCTTCGTCGCGTGTCGCCAACAGGTTGATGTCGCGCGCTGCACTCAGGCTGGCGTCACCGCCGCTGCTGATGGCAGACGCGTTGGTCAGATCCTGTCCGGACTTGATGGTCAGGCTGTCGCGGGCGCTGATGATGCCGCCGTCGTCGACGAGGGTGCGCATGCCGTTGCCATCACGCACCGCGATGGCGGTGCGATCGTTGACGATATCGCCCTTGAGTGTCGTCAGTTCGACCTGATTGCCACGGATTTCGCCGGCTAGGGCGTTGCGGATGCTGTCGGTGGCCATGAGTTTGATGCGCTCATCGGCTTCGACCAGACCGCCCTGATAGAGGCTGCCCTTGACGTCGACGGACACGTCGTTGCTGGCCTTCAATGTGCCGACGTTGACCAGATCGCTACCGGCCAGCATTTCCAGATCTCGGCCCTGAATCAGGCTGCCACCGCGCACGTTGCGCGACTCGGCCTGCGCCAGATACAACACCGGCACCAGCACTTTCTGGCCGTCGACGATGCGCTCTTCCATCCAGACAATGTCGTGGGTCAGCGCAGCGACCTGCGCCGAGGTCAGGCTGACGCCGACTGAGAGGTTCAGTTGATTTTTGCTGGCGAGCGCGTTATCCATCAGATAACGAAATTGCTCGTAGTCGTTCTCCAGTCCACCGGCGAGAAAACGCTGGCCGGTCTGGGCCATGACGGCGTCGCTGATCAGCCGCGATTCATAGCGACCGTCACCGAGGCGACGCGCCGCTTCATCGGCGCTGAAGTCGAGCTTGCCGAGCAGGTAGTCGGAGCTCATGAAGGCCGTCGTCTGGGTCAGCTCCGGATTGGTTTCGATCAGATAACGGCTCTGCGGATTGGTGCTTTGCACGAACATGCCGTACGGGCCTTTCGGCAACCGGAAGGTCGAGGAAGCGGTCGGGTCGACTGCGGCGAACGGCACACCTTTGAAGTCCACCGGTGTGAAGCTGATCTGCTTCACGCCATCGGCGTCGACATGCTCGATACGGGTAACGGATCTGGAGGTTTGGGCGACAGCGTCGGTGCTATGTTTGCCCAGGTTGATGTTGATGCCGCCGACCGCGTCAGTCTGGTCGCTGGCCAGGGAACCTGTCAGTTGATCATAAGTGTTGTCGTATAGCGTGCCGTTCTGGATGCTGTTGGTGACGTCGAGCTTGACCTTGCCGCCGGCCTGCATCACCGCAGCGTAAACGGCGTTACCGTTTGCATTCCAGGTGGTGACGTCACTCATCAAAGAGAATCGCGAATCACTGGAGCGACTGATCAGTTCATCGAACCGCGCCTGATCGAAGTTGCCGGCCGCGGCAGCCGCGTTGAACGCCGGAACATCGACGAACTCCATCTTGTCCCAGAGGCTGTTGTCGATACGCCCAGGGGTGCCCCTTTTCACCACTCGCGTCCCCGAACGCGACTCCGCGCCCTGGTTCAGCAGGCTGTCAGCCGTCACGGTCAGGTCGCCGTTGGCGGCCAGCAGGCTGTAACGGTTTTCAACCTGGTTGGCGTGGATGGTGAAGTTCTTGCCTGCCACGAATCGCGCCGCGCGCGAGTCCTTGAGCACCTCGTCGTTGAATTGGGTAGTGATGGTGATGGTGCCGCGCTTCCAGCCATCACCACCATCGCAGTGCTGACCGCACACCCAGCTCAAACTGCCGGACGACTGACCGGAAGTCAGCTCGAACTCGGCTTTGGCGTTTTCGAAGGAGACCGCGTTGATGTCGACGTCACCCTCGCCTTCGATGGTGCCCGACAAGTTGCTGAACAACGCCGCGCGCCCGCCATCGACAGCGTCGAAGCTCATGTTGCCGCGGCTGTAAATATCGCCGTAATAGTTATTCAGGCTGTTGCCGTGCAGCTTCATCGTGCCGCCGCTGAACAGCAGCGTGTCGGCATCGTTGTAGAGACCGTTGGCGGCGGTGAATTCGAGATCGCCTTCGGCGCCGAGGGTACCTTTGTTATTGATCCGTGCCGCCGTCACCGTGAGGTTCTGATTGGCGATCAGGCGACCGAGATTGTCCAGTGTGCCGCGCAAGGTCATCACGGTGTCGCCGCCGCTGACCAGTCGCCCGTCCTGCTGGATCACGTCGTTGGCGCTGATCGTGAGTTTCTGCTGCGCGGAGACTTTGCCGCTGTTGAGCAGATTGCCGCCGAGGGTCAGCGCCAGATCGCCGCCGCTGAGCAATTGTCCGGCATTGTTCAGGTTGGCCACGTTGAGGCTGAGCGCCGAAGCACTGGCGATCCGTTCGCCAGCATTGAGCGTCAGGTTCTGCGCACTGGTGTAGGTCAGCCCGCCGTTCAGTTGCCAGGTACCAACACCGTTGACCGAGCCGACATCCCATACACCATTGCCCACCCCGGTGAGACTGCCCTGGTTGTTGGCCAGTTGGCTCACATCCAGGTCGAAAAGGCCCTGCGCCGCGTGGCGCACATTGCCGCTGAAGTTATTGATTTCGGCACCCGACAGCAGCAGGTCCTGACTGCCGATTTCGATCACGCCGCTCTGGTTGTTCAGATTGCCGGTCAGCTTGATCTGACTCGCAGCGCCACCGAGGGCGCGGAGCTGACCACCGGCGCTGTTATCCAAGCCGTGGGCAGTCAGCTTGAGGCTGTTTGCCGATTCGATCAGGCCGCCCTGATTGAGGACCTGCCCGACGGCTTCGAGCCCCAGCTGATTACCGCTGATCTCGCCGCTGGTGTTGTCCAGGCTGGTACCAGTGAAGATCACCTGATCCTTGCCGAACATTTTGCCGGCGCGGTTGGTCAGGCGCGTTACCGTCAACGTCAGGTCATCGATCAGGCTGGAAATCAGCCCGGCCTTGCCGCTGGCTGCACTGTTGTCGAGGTCGGCACTGGTGATGCTCACCGAGTCGGCTTGCAGCGTGCCGCCCTGGTTTTGCAAATTGCCGTTGTTCAGCGCCAGTTCGGCATGGCTGCCGTTGGCCAGAATCACACCTTGCTGATTGAGCAGTGTTTTGCCAGTAATCTTCAGGCCGTCGCTGCCAGCGATGATCTGCCCGGCAGCGTTGTTGTTGATCCAGACGCTATTGATGTCCAGGCGCTTGCCCTGCAGGGTGCCGCCCCGGTTATCCAGCGAGGTCAGTTGATCAAGGAGCAAGCGCTGTGCGCCAGCATCGACCAGACCGGTGACGTTGCTGAAAACTCCGGCAATGTTGAGGACGACATCGCCGCCATTACCGACGATGCCGCCCTTGTCGTTGTTGCCAAGTTGTTTGGCATTGATGTCGATAGCGTTGCCGAGCAGGACACCGGCGCTGTTTTCGATCTCGTCACCGTCGATGTGCAACTGACCTTCGCTCTGAATCCGGCCCTGTTGATTCAGCAGTTGCGACTGGCTTGGTGCAGTTTGCTTGAGGATCAACCGCGCGCCATCGGCACCTGCGGCCAACAACCCGTTGGCACGGTTATCAAGGCTGGCCGCGTGCAACTCCAGGCCGTCGGCGATCATCCGCCCGCCACGGTTGTCGACGTATCCGTCCTTGGCCACCACCAGCAATTGCCGGGCGGCGACTACACCGCCACGGTTATCGATAGAGCTGGCACGCAGTTCCACATCGCCTTTGATGGATTGCAGACGGCCCAATGCGTTGTTCAAGTGCTGCTGGACGAGGAGCGTCAGTTGCCCGGTTTCGGCGCTGAGCGTGCCGTCGTTGTTGCCGATCAGATTGCGCAGGTTTGCGTCGACGATGCCGCCCAAAAGTTGGCCGCTGGCGTTTTGCAGATCTTGCGCGGTCAGGCTCAGGCGATCGGTCCCCTGGATCAGGCCAAGGCTGTTATCCAGGTCTGCACTGGAACCACGCTGTCATCGGACGAAATCGCGCCTTGCGTATTATCCAGCGTGCCGCGACTGGCCACCTCGAGGGTTTTGCCCGTCAGACTTGCGTTGCGGTTGTTGATGCTCTGCGCAGTGACGGTCAAGCGATCCGAAGTCTGCACCTTGCCGTCGTGGTTATCGAAATCCTGCATCAGCGTCAGATCAGCAGCACCTTTTTCCGCGCTGATCACACCCTTGGCGCTGTTATCGAGGCGAGTGGCCGTGACGAGAATGTCGTCGGCTGCCAGCGTCCCCCCCTGATTGAGCAACTCCCCTCCCGACAGTGCCAGTGTGGTTTTCGCCTGGATCTTGCCCGCGCCGTTATTCAGACGTTCGCGGGCGACAACCTTGGCCTCACCGTCGCTGGCGCCGATCAGGCCGCCGCTGTTGTCCAGTTGACGGGCGTCCACGTCGAGGCGACCGGCGATCACTTTGCCGCCGGTGTTTTTTACCTCCTGAGCATTGAGCTTGAGGCTGCCGCCGGCGATTTCGATACGACCCTGACGGTTGTCGATGCTGTCGACCACCAGTGTTGCCGCTTGCCCATCGGCGAAGCGAATCAGGCCGCTGAGGTTGACGATGGCCGGCGCGCTCACGACTAGACGGGTTTCACCATAAACACGCGCATTCACACCTTGGTTGACCAGGCGCGCCGCGTTCAGAGTGATGTCTTGAGCCTGCACGGTACCGTTCTGGTTCTCGAACGTTGCGGCTGCGCTGGCGGTCAGGGTTCGGCTGGCCAACACGCTGCCACTGTTGCTCACCGAAGCACTGTTGATCGACAGATCACCCTTGACGTTGCGGCTGTTGTCTGCGTTCACCCCGGCTTCAATCACACCAGCGTTGGTCAGCCTGCCGCCGCTGCTCAGGCTGACGCTGTCACGGGCAGCGAGGCTTTGGCGATTGATCAGGTCTTCGGCGGTTTGTACGGTGACCTGCGTACCGGCATAAACCGCGCCCTGGGCATCGAGACTTTTGGCCTTTACATCGACGGCATTACCCGCCGAGACTTTAGCCAGGGTCAGCTGGCCATTGGCGTCGATCCGGATGTCACCGGCGCTGGCGGCAAGATCCCCCGCCAGCTTCACACCAACGCCCTGCTCGGTACCGACCAGTTTGATTGCACCGGCATACATGCCGCCGAGCGCCGAGGAGTCGATGGCCAGTTGTGGTCTGGTGCTGCCGTCATCGGCACGGGTGGTGGCACTGAGCGTGTCGGCGTTGACGTCGTTGCGGCCGGTGGTGATGTTCAGGTTTTTTGCGTGGATCTGTGCATTGATCTGCGCACTGCGAGTAATGATTTCGAAACTGTCGACGTTGCTCGCATCAAGACCGACGCCGTCAATCGACACGCTTCCCTGATCAACCTGAAAGCGCTCCAGGCGACCATTGTCGAGCACCGGCTTACCGGTGGTCAGCGTGACACGTGGCGTGTTGATGAAACCGCAACCGTTGCAACTGATGCCGTAAGGATTGGAAACGATCACCCGTGCCGATTGCCCTGCGACTTCGGTGTAGCCGCGCAACTGGCTCGGGCTGCCGCCATTGACTTCGTTGAGGATGGTTTGTGCCGCTGCGCCACGCAGGTTCGGGTTGCCGAGAATGATCCCGCCCAGTTGCGTCTGTTGCATGCGGTCGGTGGCGTTGTTGAGGATGACGCCTTGCGCACCGACGTTGTAATCGTGGAACTGGTTATGCGACAGGCCACTGCCATTGGGCGCTGCGATGTTGACGATTGGCACGCCATTGCCGGCGCGATCCAGACTGGTGCCGGGGGCACTGACAACGATGCCGTCCGCCTGCGCCCACACCGGTTGCCAGAACATGACGTTCGCCAGCAAAAAGGCCAGACCACGCTTGGGCATGCCGCAGAATTGCTCGCGCTTTTTTACGGCCGCAGAAGGTTGGCTAGCCAGGAAGGCCAGGTGGCGAATGTCCATATCAGAATCTCGAAGCGGGCAAAAATTAAATGAAGAAATCCAGGCGGAAATAGATCGGCGCTTCACGCTCGGTCAGCGCGTCCGGTCGTTCCAGGGAATGCGCGAAAGTCACGCTGGCGGCCACATGCTGACCACGTGCGAACAGCTCCAGCGAGTTGCTCGACATGCGTCCGTGCTGATCGCCGTTGTAGCGATCGCCGCGAATTACGCCTTGGTCGTAACCGAGGCTGGTGCCGTACTCGGCGAACACCGGTTGCAGCCATTCGGCAGTCACCGGGCGGCTCCAGCGCAGGTCGTTGCGCCAGTAACCACCGCTGTCGCCAGACAGCGATTGATCCTTGTAGCCACGGATCGACGCCGAGCCGCCGAGGCTCGTGCGTTGTGGGCTGAACAGCACATCTTCGCTGCGCTGGCCGGTCATCAGGCTGCTGAAGCTGAAGGATTCACCGAGCAATTTGAACGGCTGCAAATAGCTCAGCGTTGCGGTGTATTTGCGGTAGCGTGCGTCCGGCTCGCCAGGACCGGGATCGTGACTGCCCTGCGCATCGAAAGCACCGATGCCCTCCTGCATGCCAGCATCGAAGTTGACGAACGCGCTGCCGACACGACGGCCATGGTTGAAGCCGAATTGCGCTTCGCTGATGCGATTGCTGCTCAGTTTGAGCTTGCTGTCTTCGATGAAGTTGTTGGTGCGCAGGTACGAAAGTCCCGCACTGAGGGAGGTCTTGCTGACCGCGTCGCGATGGATCACGCGCTCGGCGCGCAACTGATGGTTTTCGCTGTCGCCGGTCTGCTTGAAGTTGTAGCCGTTGGCGGCGATCTGCGAGCGGTACTCGCTCTGGCTGTAGGTGTAACTGAACGTCCACCAGCCCCACGGCAGACTGTAATTGAGCATGGCGTTGTTGGAGGTGTGCTGGTGATCGGTCATCGCATCGTGACCGCCGCGCAGGCTCAGTTGGTCGGCCAGACCCAGCGGGCTGTCCCAGTCGAACGACGTGCCCCACTGCTGCTCGCCGGTGCTGCGTTGGCCATCGTTGCTGCGCGACAGGCCGGCGCGCCAAGGTTTCTGCGGCGTGTTGGTGACGCGCACTTCACTGCCGCCGACATTCTGCCCCGGCGCCAGCTCCATTTTGGCCTGGTTGGACGGCAGGCGATTGAGCTGGTCGACCATTTGCTCGATCTCGCGCAGGTTGACCAGTTCACCGCTTTTGCCGGGAAAGGCCATGGCCAGTTCGCGATCCGAGAGCCGGCTGTTTTCTGCGCCTTTCATGCCTTCGAGTTTGCCTTCGACCACCAATACTTTCAGGTGCCCGGCGGACAGATCCTGTTGCGGCAGATACGCACGACTGGTGACCAGACCTTTTTCGATGTAGTGATCGGTGATGACTTTGAGCAGCTCGTTGAGCTGCGGCACGCCGAGGCATTCGCCGATATAAGGCTTGAGCAGCCGCGTCTTCTCACGCTCCGAGAGGCTGTCGGCGCCCTTGAGCTCGATGTCCTTGATGGTGAAGCAGCGCGTATCGACGGGGGTTGTCGGTTGCGCCGGTTTGGCGTCTTTGCCGGGCAGATCCTTGAGTTCTTCGAGGCGCCGCTGCTGCTCTTCGAGCAAGCGGCTCTGACGTTCGCGGATCAGGTCGGTTTCACCAGGAGTGGGCGCGGCCCAGGCAGATTCAAGCGGAGAAAGGCAAAGCAGCGCCAGGCACAACCGCGCCGTGAAGGCGGGTGAAAACATGTTCGATCCCTCGACATAAAAAGTGACATCAAAATAGTGGCGCGATATTAGAGGGCCATCATTTTGACGTCAAACTTAAGTTTGTTCCGCTCATCGGGATTTGCCGCGCTTTCATATGGGTGAAACCAGCACCTGCGTACAAGTGGCGGGCGCGTTTTGCGCGGATAGTGGCCGTTGCCCATTCGGCATCTATTCTTGCCACACACGATCACAAGGAGTTTGCATGAGCACCTTCAAGACCCAAGACGGCACCGAGATCTATTACAAGGACTGGGGCAGCGGCAAGCCCGTGCTGTTCAGCCACGGCTGGCCGCTGGATGCCGACATGTGGGAATACCAGATGGAGTACCTGAGCAGTCGCGGCTACCGCACCATCGCCTTCGACCGCCGTGGTTTCGGTCGCTCGGAGCAGCCGTGGACCGGCTACGACTACGACACCTTCGCCGATGACATCGCCGGTTTGATCAACCATCTGGACTTGCGCGACGTAACCCTGGTCGGCTTCTCCATGGGTGGCGGCGACGTCAGCCGTTACATCGCCCGCCACGGCAGCGAGCGCGTTGCCGGCCTGGTATTGCTCGGTGCGGTCACGCCGCTGTTCGGCAAGAAAGCCGACTTCGCCGACGGCGTCGACAAATCGGTGTTCGACGGCATCAAGGCCGGCCTGCTGAAGGATCGTGCGCAATTCATCGCTGATTTCAACGCGCCGTTCTACGGCACCAATCAGGGCCAGAAAGTCTCTGACGGCGTGCTCACGCAAACCCTGAACATCGCGCTGATGGCCTCGCTCAAGGGCACCGTCGATTGCGTGACCGCGTTCTCGGAAACCGACTTCCGCCCGGACATGGCCAAGATCGACGTGCCGACCCTTGTGATCCATGGTGACGGCGACCAGATCGTGCCGTTCGAAACCACCGGCAAGCAGGCCGCCGCACAAATCAAGGGCGCCGAGTTGAAGGTTTACGCTGGCGCGCCGCACGGTTTCGCCGTGACCCATGCGCAGGCGTTGAATGAGGATCTGCTGGCGTTCCTCAATCGGTAATCCCGCCCGGCAAAAGCCGTAGTCAGATGCTGATGAACCAAGGCCCGCGCAATGCGGGCCTTGTGTTTTGCGCTATGGTATTTTTCTGCGTCCACTACCCGGAGAAGGAAATCCCATGCTGCGACTACTCGGCAAAGCCTCATCGATCAACGTGCGCAAAGTGCTGTGGACCTGTGCTGAACTGGACATCCAATTCGAGCGCGAAGACTGGGGTTCGGGTTTCAAGTCGCCAAACACGCCGGAGTTTCTCGCGCTGAATCCCTGCGCCATGGTGCCGGTGATCCAGGACGGCGATTTCACCTTGTGGGAATCAAACACGATCATTCGTTATCTGGCGACGCGTTACGGCGGCGCGCATTTGTATCCCGCTGAGCCTGTTGCCCGGGCGCGGGTCGATCAGTGGACCGACTGGCAGGCCTCGGAGCTGAATCGCTCGTGGTCGTATCCGCTGATGGCGCTGGTGCGCAAGTCGCCGGACTATCAGGATCGCGATGCCCTGGCCGCCGGCTGCCGGGACTGGACGCGCAACATGCAAATCCTCGATCGCCAACTGGAGAAGACCGGCGCTTACGTCAGTGGCGAGCAGTTTTCCCTGGCGGACATCCCGATCGGGCTGTCGGTCAATCGCTGGTTCGAAACGCCGCTCGATCACGGGGATCTTGCTGCGGTGCGCGCCTATTACGATCGCTTGAATCAGCGCGACGGTTATCGTTTGTACGGGCGCAACGGCACGCCATAAAGACATGCTCGATCAGGCTTGCTCACGCACCACGCCCCGCTCTTCAAGCAAGCGCACGAACATGCTCAAACTGCGCGACACCGTGCCCCGGCGCCACACCAGCCAAGTGGTCAGATAGCGGAAGTCCGCCGCCAGCGGCCAGACGCTGACCGTCGCGCTGCCGGGCATGCTCTGCAGCATCTTGCGCGGCATCAGCGCCAGGCCGGCACCGGCGCTGACGCAGGCGAGCATGCCGTGGTAGGACTCCATTTCGAAGATCTTGCCCGGTACGGCAGCGTCAGTGCTGAACCATTTTTCGAAATGATGCCGGTAAGAACAATTGGAACGGAAGGCGTAGATGTTTTCGCCATTCACGTCCGCCGCACGTTCGACCGGTGAATGATTGAGCGGCGCGATGATGACCATTTCCTCCTCGAACGCCGGCACACCTTCCAGGGCCGGATGCAGTACCGGGCCGTCGACGAATGCAGCGGCGAGACGCCCGGACAGCACACCGTCGATCATCGTCCCCGATGGCCCGGTTGAAAGATCAAGGTCGACCTTCGGGTGCTGCTGGTTGTACGCCGCCAGCAGTTCGGGAATACGCACCGCTGCGGTACTTTCCAGCGAACCCAGAGGGAACGCGCCCTGGGGTTCTTCGCCTGCCACCGTCGCCCGCGCTTCCTGCACCAGATCGAGAATGCGCCGCGTGTATTCGAGAAAACTCCACCCGGCCGGTGACAGGCGCAGACGGCTTTTCTCGCGGATAAACAGATCGACGCCGAGATCCTGCTCAAGCTGCTTGATCCGCGTAGTCAGGTTCGACGGCACGCGGTGGATCTGCGTGGCGGCGGCGCTGATGCTGCCGTGCTCGGCCACGGCCTTGAAGATTTCCAGTTGCACCAAATCCAAAGTCATTCTCCAATCGTGAAGGAAACGCTCTTTATTATTCAGTTTCCAGAAAACTAACGCCACCCTACTCTAGGCCCATCCGACGAACCTACAGGACAACGTCATGAGCCAGATTTCCAGCCAGACCCACGCCATCTCGATCAACCCCGCCACCGGTGAGCAGATCGGGCAATACGCGTTTGAATCCGCCGCTGCCCTTGATGCGGCACTGACTCGCGCTGCCTTCGCTTTCGGCAAGTGGAAGCGCAAGCCGCTGCAGGATCGTTCGCGCCTTTTGACCGCCCTCGCCGGCGCGCTGCGTGAAACCTCAGAAGCGATGGCAACCATGATCACCCAGGAAATGGGCAAGCCGATCGCCCAGGCCCGTGGCGAAATCGAGAAATGCGCCAAGCTCTGCGAGTGGTACGCCGAACACGGTCCGGCCATGCTCGACGCCGAAGCCACCCAGGTTGAAGGCGGCAAGGCGCGTATCGAATACCGTCCGCTGGGGCCGATTCTGGCGGTGATGCCGTGGAATTTCCCGATCTGGCAAGTGCTGCGCGGCGCGGTGCCGACGCTGATCGCTGGCAACACTTACGTGCTCAAGCATGCGCCGAACGTGATGGGCAGCGCTTACCTGTTGCGCGATGCGTTTGTTCGCGCCGGTTTCCCGGATGGCGTGTTTGAAGTGATCAACGTCACCCCGGAAGGCGTTTCCACCGCCATCGCCGATTCACGCATCGCCGCTGTGACGCTGACCGGCAGCGTCCGCGCCGGCATGGCCATCGGCGCTCAGGCCGGTGCGGCATTGAAGAAATGCGTGCTGGAACTCGGCGGCTCCGATCCGTTCATCGTGCTTAATGACGCCGATCTGGATGAGGCGGTGCACGCGGCGGTGGTCGGTCGTTATCAGAACTCCGGCCAGGTCTGCGCTGCTGCGAAACGCTTGATCATCGAACAAGGTGTGGTCGAGGAATTCACCCGCAAGTTCGTTGAAGCGACACGCCAGTTGAAAATGGGCGATCCGCTGAACGCTGACACTTACATCGGGCCGATGGCGCGGTTCGATCTGCGTGATGAACTGGATCAGCAAGTGCGCGACACGTTGGAGGAAGGCGCGACGCTGTTGCTGGGGGGCGGCAAGGTTGAGGGTTCGGGCAACTACTATGAGCCGACGGTACTGGCGGATGTCACCGACCGCATGACTTCGTTCAAGCAAGAGCTGTTCGGCCCGGTCGCTTCGATCATCACCGCCCGCGATTGCGCACACGCCGTGGCCTTGGCCAACGACAGCGATTTCGGCCTGACCGCGACTATCTACACCGCGAACGTGGCGCTGGCTGAGCAACTGACCAGTGAACTGGAAACCGGCGGCGTGTTCATCAACGGCTACTCCGCCAGCGATCCGCGTGTGACCTTCGGCGGCGTGAAAAAAAGCGGCTTCGGTCGTGAGCTGTCGCACTTTGGCGTACGGGAATTCTGCAACGCGCAGACCGTGTGGCTGGATCGTAAATAAGCCGGATGCTGTAAAACCTGTGGGAGCGAGCCTGCTCGCGAAAGCGGTGTATCAAGCGATGAAGATGCCGAATCCACCGGCGCCATCGCTGGCAAGCCAGCTCCCACAAATACTGCGGTGGAAACTGATACAGCAAACACCATAGAACCCTGTGGGAGCTGGCTTGCCAGCGATGGCGGTGCATCAGCCAGCATTTATACCGGCTGATTCACCGCTTTCGTGAGCAAGCTCACTCCCACAAGTCCACGCAATTTACAGATATTTCAGCCAGCTGATGTCCCGCCGCCGCGCTTTCAATGCAGAGAACCAGCGCACTGCCGGGAACAGCACCACGGCAAGAACCACCGCCGCCAGCCACACCGCCGTCACCGTCGAAAAGCCGAAATAGCTGCCCTGATTCAGGCCGAACAGCGCCACGCCAATCAGGTACAACACCTTCAACACATACAAGTGCAGCAGATAGAAAAACATCGGCGCCGAACCGAACACGGTCAGCCAGCCAATCCAGCGGCGACTTTGCACGCGCTCAAAGACGAGCAACAGCAACAGCCCCACGCTCACAGTCAGCGCGATGAACAGCAGCGACGGCGGATATTTGGTGATGTTGAAAAAACTCATCAGTGTCTGCACCAGCGAATCGCTGATCGCCCACGGTTTTTCGCCGTAGCCGTTAATCAAGCGCAGCACCACAAATCCCAGCAATCCACCGCCCCCGGCAATCAGCAAACGACGCTGACGCACCGCCGCATCCATGCCCCGGGCAAACCACGGTCCCAGTGCATAGCCCAGGCCGATTACACCAATCCACGGCAGCAGCGGGTACGAGGTGCGCAGGCGCAGGGTGTCGCTGATCTCGATCCAGCCTCGATCATGCAGAATCGCCCAAGGCACATGCAGCGCCGACTCGACCGGGAAATGCAGCGTATCAAGCAAGTTGTGCCCGGCGATGATCGCCAGGCTCAGCGTCAGCAGCACCGCACGTGGCAACCAGACCAGCAGCGCCAGCGCGATCATGCTCAGGCCGATCGCCCAGATCACTTGCAGGTAGATCACGCTGGGCGGCAACTGGAACGTCCAGGCGAAGTTGACCAAAGTGAATTCCAGCGCCACGAGGAACAATCCGCGCTTGAACAGAAACGCGCTGACATCGGCTTTGCCAGCGTATTTTTCGCCGTAGAGCCATGCCGACAAACCGGTCAGCAAGACAAATACCGGCGCACACAAATGCGCCAATGTGCGGCTGAAAAACAGCGCCGGCTCGGTGCTGGCGATGTCCATCGGATCGGAGACCTGTCGGTGCAAGAGAAAGGTTTCGCGCACGTGATCGAGCAGCATGAACAGGATCACCAGGCCTCGGAGCGCATCAATAGACAGCAGCCGGCCAGTCGTCAATGGGGCAGAACGGGGAAGCACAGGGGTCATGGATCTTTCGCAATCGAGAGGAATAACACCGGACGGCCGCAACGCCGCCCGCAAATTCGCGTTACCTTATAACATCTAAAAAGCAAAACCCAAACAAGTCAGGATCAAGGTTGCCCATCGGCCCCGGCCTTCTATAGTGAACAGGTCCGCCCCGCCGTCGCGGCCCTCCTCGAGCGTTGTCCATGGTCAACACCGAACACCTGATCATTTGCGAGCACTGTGATTGTGTGTACGAGAAAGTCGTGCTCGCCAAACACCAGAAAACCCTGTGCGTGCGCTGCGGTGGCGTGCTGCAGCGCTTCAACGGCCTGACCATCGAGCAGCGTCTGGCGCTGACGTTCACGGCGGCGATGCTGTGGCTGTTCGCCAATTTCTACCCGGTGATGAGCATCAGCCTCAAAGGCATGAAAAACAGCGCGACCCTATGGGATTCGGTGCTCGCGCTGAGCCAGGGGCCGATCACCTTTATCGCCATGGTCGCGGCGATCGCGATCATCATCGCCCCGGCATTTCAGCTGGTGTTGCTGGTCTGGGTGTTGAGTTTTGCCCTCGGCCTGCGTCGGGCACCGGGATTCAACCTGTGCATGCGCTGGCTGGAAACCCTGCGCCCGTGGAGCATGCTCGAAGTGTGTCTGCTGGGGGCGATGGTCGCGGTGTTCAAACTCGCCGGCTTGCTCGATGTACTGCCCGGGATCGGCCTGTTCGCCCTGGCGGTGCTGAGCCTGATGATGATCCGCATTGCCGGCCGGGACATTCGTGAACTGTGGGACATTTTATGAAGCGTCCACCTACCGCCAGCGAACTCAACCTGTGCCTGTGCCACAGCTGTGGCCTGGCCTGTGACATGACCGACGAGCCACACCAGTGCCCGCGCTGTGACTCGCCGTTGCACCGGCGCAAGACCAATTCGCTGGCGCGCACCTGGGCGTACATGCTCGCCGCGCTGGCGTTTTATGTTCCCGCCAATCTGCTGCCGGTGATGAATACGGTGATGCTCGGCAACGGCGCCGACAGCACAATCATGAGCGGCGTGCTGGAGTTCTGGGAAGCCGGGGCGTGGGATATTGCGCTGATCATTTTCATCGCCAGCATCGCGGTGCCGGGGGTCAAATTCGTCGCCCTGACCTTGCTGCTCGTCACCGTGCAGCGCAACAGCGACTGGGCGCGCAAGGAGCGTTCCAAGCTGTATCGCTTCGTCGAGCTGATCGGTTACTGGTCGATGCTCGATGTGCTGGTGGTCGCGCTGGTCGCAGCGCTGGTGAAATTCCAGGCGCTGGGCGATATCGAGCCACGACCGGGCATCCTGTTCTTCGGCCTGGTCGTGGTCTTCACCATGCTCGCGGCGATGAGTTTCGACCCGCGCCTGATTTGGGACAAGGACACCAGCGACACGGTCAGCGACGCAGCGTCTGGAGCAGCACCTGCAACGGATGGCGCAGCGCCTGATCCGACTGGCGCTTGACCTGGCTGCGGCAGGAATAGCCGGTCGCCAACGCCTCGCCCTGCTCCGCCGAAGCCTGCACCTGACGCGCCCACGATTGCTCATAAATGACTGCCGAGGTCTGGCGATTACGTGCTTCGTGGCCGTAAGTACCGGACATGCCGCAGCAACCGATGGCTTGTGTGGCCAGCTTCAGTCCGGCACGTTCGAAGACCTGTTCCCACTGGCGGGTCGCGGCCGGCGCGTTGGTTTTCTCCGTGCAATGGGCGAGCAGACGGAACGCTTTCGGCTGAGCATCAGGCGTCCGTTCTGGCATGACCTTGAGCAACCATTCCTGCACCAGCGCCACTTCAGGACATTCATTCAGGCCCGGTACTTTCAGGTATTCCTGGCGATAGACCAGAGTCATCGCCGGATCCAGCCCCAGCAAAAGCACCCCGGTCTGCGCCAGCGCCTGCAACTGCTCAGCATTACGCAAAGCCGCGCGATTGAACGCCGAGAGAAAGCCCTGCACATGCAGCGGTTTGCCATTGGCGCTGAACGGCGCCAGATACACCTGATAACCCAACCGCGAAATCAGCTCGACCAGATCAGCCAGCAGCGGCGCTTCGAAGTAGCGGGTGAAGGCGTCCTGCACGATAACCACGCTGCGTTCGCGTTGCTCTGGGGTCAGCGCCGACAGCGTTGCAACCGTTGCTGGCTGCACCTGCCAACGGCGCATCGCTGCGTGGAAATCGAAACGGCTGAGCAACGGCACATCGACCATGCCACCGATCCGCGCCAGTGCGCCACGCACCCAGCCAGCGCCCATCAGACCGTTGTACAGCGCCGGAATCCGCGCCATATAGGGAATGGTGTATTCCAGCGAGGCAATCAGGTAATCCCGTGCCGGCCGCAGATAACGACTGTGATACAGCTCGAGAAAACGCGAGCGGAATTCCGGCACGTTGACCTTGACCGGGCACTGCCCCGCGCAGGATTTGCAGGCCAGGCAACCGGCCATGGCGTCATACACTTCATGGGAGAAGTCCGCCGACGGATCGCGGCTGTTGCGCCAGCGCTGCCACAGCGAGCGGAAAAAAGCCGGTTTGCGAATCGCATCCGAGAGCACGTCGACGCCCGCCTCGCCCTGCAACCGCAGCCATTCACGAATCAGCGAAGCGCGGCCCTTGGGCGACTGCGCGCGTTCGCGGGTGGCTTTCCACGACGGGCACATGGCGTCATCGGGATCGAAGTTGTAGCAGGCGCCGTTGCCATTGCAGTGCATGGCCGCGCCGTAGCTTTGCCAGACTTTCTCGTCGATCTGCCGATCCAGCTCGCCGCGCAGGGTCACTTCGTCGATCTTCAGCAATGCCGCGCCGCCGTTGGCCGGCGTGGCGATTTTGCCAGGGTTGAACTGATTGAGCGGGTCGAACGCGGCTTTCAAGGCTTGCAGCGCCGGGTACAACTCGCCGAAGAATGCCGGCGCGTACTCCGAACGCAGGCCCTTTCCATGCTCGCCCCAGAGCAGGCCGCCGTAGCGCTGGGTCAACGCGGCGACGCCATCAGACACCGGGCGTACCAGCGCCGCTTGCTGCGGGTCTTTCATGTCGAGAATCGGCCGCACGTGCAGTACGCCGGCGTCAACATGGCCGAACATACCGTACTGCAAACCGTGGCTGTCGAGCAGCTCGCGCAGCTCGGCGATGTATTCGGCCAAATGCTGCGGCGGCACTGCGGTGTCTTCGACGAAAGGCTGCGGGCGGGCTTCGCCGGCGACGTTGCCGAGCAGGCCCACCGCCCGTTTGCGCATGCCATAGACCTTGTTCACCGCTGCCTGACCGATCGCCAGTGTATGTCCGAGGCGCTCCACGGTGCGGTCGCTTTGCAGATGTTCGAGGAACGCTTCGACGCGGCGCTGCAGGTCTTCGGGATCGTCACCGCAGAACTCGACCAGGTTGATGCCCAGAGTCGGTCGCTCAGGGTTTTCGGGAAAATATTCGGCAACGCCGTGCCAGACGATGTCCTGCATCGCCAGCAGCAAGACTTTCGAATCGACGGTTTCAATCGACAACGGCTTGAGCGCCATCAACGCCCGCGCATCGCGCAAGGCATCCATGAACCCGGCGTAGCGGATGTTGACCAGCATGGTGTGCTTGGGAATCGGCAGCACGTTGAGTCGCGCTTCGACAACGAAGCCCAGCGAGCCTTCAGCGCCACAGAGCACGCTGTTGAGGTTGAAGCGCTGATCGGCCTCGCGCAGATGCGCCAGGTCATAACCGGTCAGGCAGCGGTTGAGATCGGGAAAGCGTGCTTTGATCAGCTCGCCCTGTTCATCAATGATCTGCCGCGCACAACGATAGACTTCGCCGACGCGATCGTCGCGTGCGCACTGCGCTGCAAGCTCATCCTCCGCCAGCGGCAGACCGCGCAAACGCTCGCCGCCGCGCAGGATCATCTCCAGTTCCAGCACATGGTCGCGGGTTTTGCCGTAGGTGCAACTGCCCTGGCCACTGGCGTCGGTGTTGATCATGCCGCCGACCGTGGCGCGGTTCGAGGTCGACAGTTCCGGGGCGAAGAACAGCCCGGCGGATTTCAACGCGGCGTTGAGCTGATCCTTGACCACCCCGGCCTGCACCCGCACCCAGCGCTGTTCGACGTTGATCTCCAGAATGCGGTTCATGTGCCGCGACAGATCGACGACGATGCCATCCGTCAGCGATTGGCCGTTGGTGCCGGTGCCACCGCCACGCGGGGTGATCACCACTTTCTCGTACGCCGGTTCGGCAATCAGCCGTGCGACACGTGCCACATCGTCCGCATCCAGCGGAAACACAGCGGCTTGCGGCAGGCGCTGATAGATCGAGTTGTCGGTCGCGAGCACCACACGGCTGGCGTAATCGGCGCTGATTTCCCCGCGAAAACCGCTGATTTTCAGGGCGGCGAGGAATTGTTGGTAATCGCCGGTCAAGGCTTTGGCGGGCGACAGCTGGGCAATCATCGGTCGGGTTATCTCGGTCAAATCGGGCTGTGTGGCGGTGGACAGTTGTGCGCAACGAATGATTGCGTCAGGCTCCGCCATCTGATTGCGCCCATGTTCATTGCTGGCGAACCCAGGAACAAGCGTAATTTCGACCCGCTATCGATGAGTTTTACGAATGAATCCGCGTACCCTCACGCCGTCCATGTCGCTGCTGCTGGCTTTCGAGGCCGCCGCTCGACACGAGAGCTACACCCGCGCCGCCCATGAACTGTCACTGACGCAGAGCGCGGTCAGCCGCCAGGTACAGATTCTCGAGAAGATGCTCGGCATGCGTCTGTTCAGCCGCGAAGGCCGGCAGGTGGTGCTGACCGATGTCGGGCGCATGTATCAGCGTGAACTCAGCGAAGCCCTCGGGCAGATCCGCAGCGCAACGCTGCAGGCGATGGCGTTTGGTTCGGGCATCCACAGCCTGCGCCTGGCGACGCTGCCGACCTTCGGCTCGAAATGGCTGCTTCCACGGCTTAAGGATTTCTACACGGCGCACCCGGGCATGACCGTGCACCTGCACTCTCGGATCGAAACCATCGACTTCGACACCAGCGAAATCGACGCGGCGATCTGCGTCGGCGGGGGTGAATGGCCAGGCCTGACCGCCCTGCCCCTGCACACCGAAGAACTGGTGGCCATTGCCAGCGCGCAGTTGTCGGCACCTGAACGCGACGAAGCTCAGCAGCACATTGCCGGGCAGTTATTGCTCAACGTCAGCAGCAATGCCCAGGCGTGGGCGGAATGGTTCAGCCATCACCAACTTGCGCATCGCAGCATGCGGATCGGGCCGAGCTTTGAAATGACCTCGCACTTGATCCAGGCGGTACGCGCCAATATCGGTGTTGGCCTGGTGCCGCGAATTCTGGTCGAAGACGAATTGCTCAAGGGCGAATTGCTGCAACTGGGCGAGCCGATTACCAGCCGACGCAGCTATTACCTGGTGTATCCGCCGCGTAATGAGAATCTGCCTTCGTTGAAGGCGTTCAGGGATTGGCTGATTGATACCCTCTGAAGGATCGAGTCGCGGCCATTCGCGAGCAGGCTCGCTCCCACAGGGAAACGTATGTCAAGTGTGGGAGCGAGCCTGCTCGCGAAGAAGCCAGTCGCAACGAACTTAAAACCTCGGCTTGACCGCCCGCCAATCCGCCTTGTACCGCTGCATCTGCCGCACATCATCGCGCTGGCGAATCCCGCACGTCAGGTACTGGTCATGCAGCTTGGCCAGTTGCTCATGGTCCAGTTCCAGCCCCAACCCCGGCGCACGGCTGATCTTCACACAGCCATCGACAATCGGCAGCTTGCCGCCCTTGATCACTTCCTCGTCCGGCTCCTGCCACGGGTAGTGGGTGTCGCAGGCGTAATCCAGATTCGGCACCGCCGCCGCGACGTGCGCCATGGCCATCAGGCTGATGCCCAGGTGCGAGTTGGAATGCATCGACACGCCGAGGCCAAACACATCGCACATTTTCGCCAGCGTCTGCGTATCCCGCAGGCCACCCCAATAATGGTGGTCGGCGAGGACGATTTGCACGCTGTTCTGCGCAACGCTGCGGCGGAACTCGTCGAAATCGGTGACGACCATATTGGTCGCCAAGGGCAGACCGGTGCGCTTGTGCAGTTCGGCCATGCCATCAAGGCCCGGGGTCGGGTCTTCGTAATACTGCAGATCATCGCCGAGCAGTTCGGCCATGCGAATCGCCGTCTCCAGCGACCAGTTGCCGTTCGGATCGATGCGAAGCGGAAATCCCGGAAAGGCTTTCTTCAGTGCCTTGATGCATGCCACCTCATGCTCCGGCGGCAAGGTGCCGGCCTTGAGCTTGATGCTCTTGAAACCGTACGCCTCGATCATCCGCGCTGCCTGCGCGACGATCTGTTGCTCGCTCAGCGCCTCGCCCCAGTTGTCCGGCTTGTAGGGGGAGTCGATATGTTCGGCGTATTTGAAAAACAGGTAGGCGCTGAACGGCACTTCATCGCGGATCGCCCCGCCGAGCAGGTCCACCAGCGGCACGTTCAGGTAGTGCGCCTGCAAATCGAGAAACGCCACTTCGAATGCCGAGTAGGCATTGCTCACCGCTTTGCTGGCGTGGGAACCGGGGGCCAGTTCGGCACCAGCGACGCCGGCGGGTTTATTCGCCGCCACGGTGGCCTGCACGATCGCGCGCAATTGATTGAGGTTGAACGGATCGAGGCCGATCAACTGGCTCTGCAATTGTTGCTGGATGGCCAGCGCCGGGGCATCGCCGTAGCTTTCGCCGAGGCCGATGTAGCCGTTGTCACTTTCAATCTCGATGATCGAGCGCAGGGCAAAGGGTTCGTGGATGCCGCTGGCGTTTAGCAGTGGCGGATCGCGAAAGGCAATCGGGGTGACGCTGACACGGGTGATTTTCAAGATAACGCTCCTGACAGATCAACAATCGATTCAGTGGCTCGCAGCCGGACGAGCCGGCGCCACAACGGCGGCTTCGTCACTTGGCTTTGCCGGGGTTTTATCTTTGGCGCCAGGCGCCGTGCGGGCGAAGAAGATCACCACGGCAGCGATCAGCGATGTCGCCGCCAGGCCATACAGGCCGCCCTCGATGGAGCCGGTGGTTTGTTCAAGGATGCCGAACGCGGTCGGCGCGACGAAGCCGCCAAGGTTGCCGATGGAGTTGATCAGCGCGATCACCGCCGCAGCAATGCGCGCATCCAGATAGCTCTGCGGAATCGGCCAGAACAGCGCCGACGCCGCTTTGAAACCGATGGCGGCGAAGCAGATCGCGACAAAGGCAAACACCGGCCCGCCGGTGGTCGACATGAACATACCGATGGCGGCGATCACCAGGGTCAGCGCGACCCAGGCCTGCTGGAATTTCCACTTGCCGGCCAGCGCCGCGAAGCCGTACATGGCGACAATCGAAATGATCCACGGAATGGAGTTGAGCAGCCCGACCTGGAAATCACCGAGGTTGCCCATCTTCTTGATCATGCTCGGTAGCCAGAAGGTTGCGCCGTAGATGGTCAGGGCAATGGAAAAGTAGATGAAGCAGAACAGCGCGATCTGCCGGTCGGCCAACAGCTTGAACATCGACGGCTTGGCGACTTGTACCGCTTCGCGAGCGCGCTGCTCCTCGGCAATCGCCGCGACCAGCGCTTCACGCTCCTCCTCGCTCAGCCACTTGGCTTGGCGCGGGTGCGATTGCAGCCAGAACCAGACGAAAGCACACAGCACCACCGACGCAGCGCCTTCGATCAGAAACATCCACTGCCAGCCGTGCATGCCCAATCCGCTGATATGCAACAGCGCACCGGACACCGGGCCGGAAATGACCGAGGCAATCGCCGAGCCGCTAAGGAACACCGCCATGGTTTTGCCGCGCTCGGACGCTGGCAGCCATTGGGTGAAGTAGTAAATGATTCCCGGGAAGAACCAGGCCTCAGCCGCGCCAAGAATAAAGCGCAGTACGTAGAAACTGGTTTCGCCCTGAACAAAAGCCATGGCCATGGCCGCAGCGCCCCAGGTAAACATGATCCGCGTCAGCCAGACACGCGCGCCGTAGCGCTGCAACAGCATGTTCGACGGCACTTCGAACAGCGCATAACCGATGAAAAACAGTCCGGCGCCAAGTCCATAAGCCGCTGCGCCAATGCCCAGATCGGTCTCCAGATGACTGCGCACGAAACCGATATTGACCCGGTCGATGTAGTTGACGATGAACATCACCACGAACAGCGGCAGTACGTGGCGTTTGACCTTGGCGGCGGCGCGGGCGAGCACCGTGATGTCCGGCGGACTCTGGAGGGTTTTCAAGGGGCGACTCCCGATCTTGTTTTTTTAGGGATGACTTGAAGCAATGAGCCGATCATGGACGTCGTGCATTGATCCCGTCTAATCTAAACAGGCATTCGATTGATACCTGGATTAGATCAATGTTCGAACTCACCCAACTGCGCTGCTTTACCACGGTCGCCACCGAACTCAACTTCCGCCGCGCCGCCGAGCGTCTGAACATGACGCAGCCGCCGCTGAGCCGGCAGATCCAGTTGCTGGAGCATCACCTTGGCGTCGAGCTGTTCACCCGCAGCACACGCAGCGTTGCGCTGACGTCGGCAGGCCGGGCATTTTTCGTTGAAGCGCAGAATCTGCTGGAGCGCGCCCAGCAAGCAGCGATCACCGCACGCCGGTTTGCCGAGGGCGATATTGGTTCGGTAAACATCGCGTTTGTCGGCAGCGCGGTGTATGAGTTTCTGCCCAAGGTGATCGCCGAAGCGCGACTTAAACAGCCCCAGGTGAAAATCGATCTGGCAGAGATGAACACCTATCAACAGCACGAGGCGTTGCGAGCTCGCCGTATCGACCTGGGCATCGCACGGGCGCCATTGCAGGAACCGGGCTATGCCACCGAATGCCTGGTGCGCGAACCATTTGTGCTGGCAGTGCCGAGCGGGCATCGGTTGGCCAATGCAGCTGAGGTGTCAGTGGTTGATCTGGATAAACAACCGTTCCTGATGTACTCCCATGAAGCCTATCCGCCGTTCAACGAACTGTTGACCGGCACGCTACGCTCAGCGCGGGTGGCGCCGGATTACGTGCAGTGGCTGGGCTCGTCGCTGACGATTCTGGCGCTGGTCAACGCTGGCATGGGTCTGGCGCTGGTACCGCGTTGCGCTACCAGCGTGGTGTTCAGGAATGTGGTGTTTCGCGAGATCGATCTGGGCGAAGGGGTGCAAAGCGAACTGCATCTGATCTGGCGGGAGAACAATGACAACCCGGCGTTCGCGATGTTGCTGGAGGCGATTCGCCGGGCGGTGGTGCAGGGTTGGGGCTGAAAATTATTGTGGCAACCTGTATTTGAGCGGAGGCGGAGCGCTCGGGGCTTTGATCAACGGCTCCTCCAGCGGCTTGCCGTCAGGCCCTGTGAACAGGCGTTCGTATTGCTTTGGCATTGGTCGCGGTGCTCTTGCAGTCGTCATGATGAACCCTCTGATACCGGGCTGAATTCAACCCACTTAACTTGCGCGGAATCTATCAGCAAAATTTCGGCACCAAAAGGAGTCGACTTGCCATCGTCATTGACCCAACGTGGATTCTGCATCACGAACTGGCCGCAACTGGATTCGGACGGCCACTCGACAGGCCAGCCAAACACGCGCCTCTCGTCATGTAAATGCAGGGTTATGAACCGGTCGAATTGGGCAAAGGCGCAGAACCATTCACTGGGGAAAGAAGATTGTTTCGTGACGTTTCGCTTACGTAACCAGCCGTGCAATTTGTCACTCGTAGCCAGGTAACAGGCAAACAATCCCAGCATCAGCGAAAACACAAATGCCCAGAGCGTTTGCGCCCGATCATCCCAGTTTCCTAATGAAAAACCCTTCGAGCCAATCCACAAACAGAGGTTGCCCACCGCCAACACCGCGCCCTGAATCACAAATGTGAATATCAGCGCCTGCACGATCTGGCCGAACGTATCCGGTCGCTTGAATGCCGTAAGTGAATAGAAGATCCAGGTCGATAGAAACCCGGGGATGAGGTACTGCAACAGCGGAATGATGTCCTTGACCAGATCATCCATGATCCGAGGCTCCTTTCAGTCATGCCGAACCCGTCACGGGCCGACATTCAAAGCCTAGTCAAGGATCCTGCTGCGCCTCGCGGGCAACTGTCACAGCTCATTGCGAGCGTTTGACTGGAGTCTCCATCCGATGAAAAAAGGCAGACACCGAACTTCGGTGTCTGCCTTTTTTGAGATCCGGACGCCCGGTTACAGGCAATCACGCACCGATTGGCGCAGCGACCCGGACTTGGCCCACGGCGGCCCCTGATAGAGGGACACTTTGCTGCCGTCCTTGTATTTGACGATATCGAGAATCTCATCCGCCGTGATAATGCTCGGCGCGGTAATCCGGTAGCCGTTGGAAATCGACGTCTGCGAAGTCTTGGCCACGTCTTTCTGCCACAACGGTAACAAACACGCAGCATATTCCTTGGGTGGCTTGTCACTGGTCTTGCTGAGGTTTGGCTCGCCCGGCACCAGCGACGCCGGTAACGAGCACCCCGTCAACAGAGCAAGTGCCAGACTGCCGATCCATACGCGCATGTTGTTTACCTGTGCGGAAAAAAGCTGAATGTACCGTTTAACCGCTTGCACATCCATCGTGGCAACCCGCCGTTACCGGCGTTTGGACAATTTTTCACATCGGTTCAGCCGGGCGTCAGATGACTTGGCCGCATCCGGGGAAATGCGACTACTCTTTTCTTCCGAGAACGTTCAGGAGGTGATCATGCGGCTCAATGAATACGAACACGAACTTCAACGGGATTTGCAAAGCGTGGCGTCGGACCTGAGATGGTCGGCGGTCGATCTCAAGCGCATCGCTGAACAACTGCGTAAATCCGGCAACGAGGCAGACGCCCAGACCGTGTTGCGGTCGTGCGAAATCCTGCAAAGCGACGAAGAGAGATTGCAGATCTATGCCAAGGAGGTAAAAGCCCGGACCATCAGCCGAATCAAGGTGCACTGACAAGCGTTCCAAAGCCACAAATAAGAAGCCCCGGTCAAGACCGGGGCTCTTTCGTTACACAGCCTCAACCGCCATTGTGGCTTTGACCCTGCCGGGAGCGCTTTTTGTAACCGGGAAGCGCCGCCGCATAGGCCATCGCTTCCTCCCTGCTGGTGAATGACGCCAACCGGTCGCCCAGGGTGCAGACCCGCCATGGGCCGTTGTTCACGCTTAGCACGTCATAACCGTTCATGCGCAGCTTGTTCAGCATTGGAATGCTCATAAGCACCTCCATTTCGTCAACGGTGTTTTCGGTGTACGGGCTTACCTTACACCCGCTCCCCGCTGCGGTGTGAACCGGATTCACCGTGGCACATGTCAATTCACTGGCACTTTTTGCTATGCAAATGGCTCCGAATCAAGAAGGAAACTTTAAAACCGCCTGCGGCTCGAATATTGCAGTTTGATTACAGATTTATGACGCACATCAACAGGGCATTCATGAAAGTACGCGCTACCGTCATTTGCGAACAGGATCGGCATATCCTCCTGGTGCGCAAATCCCGCCATCACTGGTCGCTGCCCGGAGGCAAGATCGAGCCCGGGGAAACCCGCGCGGCGGCTGCCGTTCGCGAGCTGGAAGAAGAAACCGGGCTGAATGCCGAGGACGTCCTGTATCTGATGGATCTGCAGGCGGGTAGTACGCGACATCACGTTTATGAGGCGTCGGTGGTCAACCTCGACGATGTGCGCCCGCAGAATGAAATCGTCGATTGCATCTGGTATCCGCTCGATGACCTGCACAATCTTGAAACCAACGACGCGACACGGCGCATCGTGCAGGCCTTTCAACGGCGTTTATAACGATCAGCCGGCGAACGCCCGGCGACCGGCGCTGATTTCCGTGCGCAACTCACCGATGAAATTGGAAATATCGCGAATCGTCACCAGATGTTCGGGAGAAACGCCGTCAAGCAACAACTCGACACGCCCACTGCCCGGCTCATACACCTTGATCCGCAACAGACCTTGTCCGGTCGGTGTGCAATCACACTTGAACGTGGGGAAGCCTGACTCGACGATCCGGCAAATATCGGCAATGGCAAGCATGGGCGGGCGCCTCGCAGGCGGAGAATCGATCCATCGATCATAGACCCACGGTCTGTTAATTGCCCGCTCGGGAATGCCAAGCCGATCACAACTCACTCACGTCATTCAATGCGCATCATGATCCCAGATCCAGTTCCACATACCGGGCAGATTCACCGGCTCAGCGCTTTGCTGAACCGTACGCACCAACGCGGCTTTTTCCAGTGCGGCCTGATCGTCGTAGAACGGCTTGTCGGCGAGTCTGACCCCGCTCGCCGCCGCGCTATCGAGCAGAATCTGCAGATATTCGCGAGTGTGGCGCGCGGTGTAGCGATTGAGATCATGGAACGTCACCACGACCGGAATCACGCCATCCACGGTCGGCAATTGACCCACCGCGATGCGCTCGCGCACTTCCGATAACTGCCGCAGCATGTTCGCCCGACGCCGAGGGCTGGCGTTGAAGCCCCAGATCTTGCCGTCGTTGGCACTCAGGTCCGTGAGCAAGACGTGCAAGCCGTGTTTTTGATAGGCCGCAAATGTGCGCTTGTCGTAGTTCCAGAACGGTGGGCGCAACAGCTTGGGCGGCGCCCCGGTGATAGCGGCAATGTCAGCACTGCCATCGGTCAGCGACTGCTCCAGTTCTTGTGGATCAAGCGAGCGGTGGTTGGTGTGCCAGTGAGTCGCTGTGTGAAACGCGAGGATATGTCCCTCGGCGTGCTCACGACGCATCAGGCTGCGACCGATCTCGCTGTCGCCTGCCCTGGGTGCTCGGGTCTGCACGAAAAACACTGCTTTGATGTCTGCCTGCAGCGGATTGCTTTTGAGGCTGTCGAGCACCGTCGCCGTGGGATTCCACCATCCTGAAGCGCTGGGGCCATCGTCAAACGTCAGCAGAAAACGTACGGGGGCCTGTGCCTTCAGGCGCGTTTCGGTTTGCGTGGTCATTTCAATCGGCGCGGCGATGCAACCGGCCTGACCGAGCGCGATGAGCGCAACACAAAGAAGTTTGCATCCGGATGTCATGTCTTGCCCCGAGGCCGCGGCCGTGGTGTTGTCGAATGGCAAACCTCCCTCGCCTTTGTCCATCCCTGCGCGGCTATCCGCGAGCGCAGGTTGGATAAGGTACACAGGGTTTGGTTCCGGTGCTGGTTCCAGTGCGTCATCGGCCAGGCACGTCGGCATGTCCGACTAGACTCAAATTTCCTCAAGGAGATTTCAGCCATGTGCGGAAGACTCACGCAGTACCGTGGGATTCACGATTTCGTCGCGGTGCTCAGCATCCCCGATGCGTTGATCAATCACGTTGGCGATGCGCCGCTCAATCGCTACAACGCAGCGCCCACCACTGCGCTGGCGGTTCTGCATCAGCACGAACAGGCTATTCATGCCGACAATCTGCGCTGGGGCTGGCGGCCGCATTGGGCCAAGGATCGTGCCGCGCCCATCAACGCACGGGTGGAAAAAGTCGCCCATGGCGCGTTCTTCCGGGCGATCTGGCGGCAGCGGCTAATTGTGCCGGTCGACAACTGGTTTGAATGGGTTGATACCGGGGAAAAATCCCGACAGCCCTGGTTGATTCGTCGGGCGGATCAGGCTCCGGTTTTCTGTGCTGGTATCGGCCAGTTTCCGGCACCGGGGGTTGCGCCGAGGGAGGACGACGGGTTCGTCATCATCACCGCTGACAGCCTGGGCGGCCTGCTCGATATTCACGACCGCCGCCCAGTGGTCTTCGATTCGACGCGGGCTCGGGAATGGCTTGATCCGGCTACGCCGCTGGAACGCGCCGAGCAGATGCTGCTGTTTGAAGGCGAGCCCAGTGATGCCTTCGAATGGTACAAAGTCGGCAAAGCGGTCGGTAATACGCGTAATCAAGGTGCGCAATTGATAGAACGAGTCGACTAAATAATTACTTCACTGCTGCGTTAATCAAGCGAGCCCGTCACTGAATCCCGCGCGTTACAAAAAGTGTTTCAACCGCGATACAACCCCCATAAAACAGCCGTTTGAGCGAATCAACCGCCTGTCAGACATTTCGACAGTCATACATACATTTCCCCGCGCTGCGGATAGCATGCGCGCCGCCTTTCCGATTGGTATACCAGTTGACCAAAGAGTCAAAGAAATCAGGAATCCATCAACAACTTTCAAGCCTTGCAGAGAAATAAGTGAGCGACGATTTTGCAATCAAACAGGTCAGCGGCCTGAAGTGTGTCCATCTGTCCAAGACAGAACGCCTGGAACTCGACTGTTTTATCGGCCATTACATCAAGACCCGAAACCTGCACAGCGTGCCCGATATCGAACGCACCCTGCGCAGCACCCTCGAGGGTTATCCCGGCCATCCGCCGGTGATGGTCAATGAGCTCAATGCGTGGATCGATCGAACGTTGGGGTATCGAGCGACCTACCCGGATTTCACGCAGCTGGAAGACTTCTGAAACGCGAAGAGCCCCGCTGATGCGGGGCTCTTCGTATGCGCTGTTCAAGGTTTCAGAGGACGCTCCTGATCGCGGTCCGACAGCTCGCGGCTGTCATCATGCTTCCAGGTTTTTTCCTGCCTCTTCTGCTGCTCGATTTCTTCTTCCGTTGGCTCATCATCTTCCGCGCGCGTTTGCTCAGTTGCCATGTGCACCTCACCTCAGAACAGTTGATGATCGTTAAAGGGTAGAACACTTTTGCGCGCCCAGATTCACCAACGCATTTTGTCCCGCGCGGCGTACCATAGCGCCATCTCCCCTTACGTCAGGAAGACGCCATGCTGTACCGAATCGCCGCCGACGGGCTGGTGCTGTTTCACTTGTGTTTCATCTTGTTCGTACTGTTCGGCGGGCTGCTGGTGCTGCGCTGGCCACGGTTGATGTGGCTGCACCTGCCGGCGGCTGCCTGGGGCGTAGCGGTCGAGGTGTTGCACCTGACTTGTCCGTTGACCTACTGGGAAAACCTCATGCGCCACGCGGCCGGGCAGACCGAATACGCCGGCGGTTTCATTGAGCATTACATCTGGCCGATCATCTACCCGGCCGGTCTGACGCCGCAGATTCAACTGGCACTTGGCAGCGTGGTACTGGCGGTCAACCTGTTGGTGTACGCACGACTGCTGCGCTCGTGGAAACTGCGCCGGGCCCGGCGCATTCCGTTTTAACGCGAGGCCGGTTTCAACGTTTCCAGCCACTGCGGATCGAAGCGTGGCTGGTCAGGATCAAGGCCCAGCGCCTGCATCCGCGCCTTGTGCTGTGCGACTTCGTCACGCAGTTGTCCATGATCGCTGGAGTTGCCGTCCAGCTCATGCATCTGCAGCAATCCCAAGTGGTAGAAACGCAACACCTTCATCGCCGTCGGATCGTTGTTCTGCGCCGCCGCTGTTACCTGATGCATCACATTGGTGATGCTCATCAGATTGCGCTTGAGGCGCCAGCTGTACACCGCCGGGGCCATCCAGGTCTGATGCCAGAAACGTCCGCGCAACAGCGCCGCCGTCAGCAGAAACGCCACAAATACCCCGCCCACGTTGAATCGCAGATTATCCCCATCGGGCTCGCCAAATACCGCCACCGCGACAGACGAAAACAGCATGGCCAGCAGCAGAAACAGCACGGCGATGATGATCGTGCTGCGGCGGGTCTGCTGACGAAAGGTAGCGGGGTCCATCGGCTGAATCTCGAACATCGAAAATGACTTCCTTGAGTGACAAAACGCGCAACGGAAAAAACTCGCCGGCGCATTATCGCATCGCACCGGGTTTTAGCTATGCTGGGGCTCCTTTTCATCTTTTCAGCGTCCAACGGGGACATGGCGGTATAGCGCAGATCGTGCCATCTTCATTCATGGATACACACTATTCGGATGCCATCCGCTGCGTTGTGGATGACATCGTTTTAAGGATCACTGCATGACCCAACGACACGTAATCAATGCCTCGGTCAGCCCGAAAGGCAGTCTGGAAACCCTTTCTCAACGTGAAGTCCAGCAACTGAGCGAAGCCGGATCCGGCAGCACTTATACCCTCTTCCGCCAGTGCGCCCTGGCCATCCTCAACACCGGCGCGCATGTCGACAATGCCAAGACCATCCTCGAAGCCTACAAGGACTTCGAAATCCGTATTCACCAACAGGATCGCGGCGTACGCCTGGAGCTGCTGAACGCTCCGGCGGACGCGTTCGTCGACGGCGAGATGATCGCCAGCACCCGCGAAATGCTCTTCAGCGCCCTGCGCGACATCGTCTACACCGAGAACGAACTCGACAGCCAACGCATCGACCTGAGCAATTCCCAAGGCATCAGCGACTACGTGTTCCATCTGCTGCGCAACGCGCGCACCCTGCGCCCGGGCGTCGAGCCGAAGATCGTGGTGTGCTGGGGCGGCCACTCGATCAATACCGAAGAATACAAATACACCAAGAAAGTCGGCCACGAACTGGGCCTGCGCAGCCTCGACATCTGCACTGGTTGCGGCCCTGGCGTGATGAAAGGTCCGATGAAGGGCGCGACCATTGCCCATGCCAAACAACGCATTCACGGCGGTCGCTACCTCGGCCTGACCGAGCCAGGCATCATCGCCGCCGAAGCGCCGAACCCGATCGTCAATGAGCTGGTGATCCTGCCGGACATCGAAAAACGTCTGGAAGCCTTCGTCCGTGTTGGCCACGGCATCATCATTTTCCCGGGCGGCGCCGGTACGGCCGAAGAGTTCCTGTACCTGCTCGGCATCCTGATGCACCCGGACAATGAAGGTCTGCCGTTCCCGGTGATCCTCACCGGGCCGAAGCATGCCGCGCCGTATCTGGAACAGCTGGATGCGTTTGTCATCGCGACCCTCGGCGAAGAAGCCAAACAGCATTACGAGATCATCATCGATGATCCGGCCGAAGTGGCGCGGCAGATGACTCAAGGCTTGAAAGCGGTGAAGCAGTTCCGCCGCGAGCGTAACGATGCGTTCCATTTCAACTGGCTGTTGAAGATCGATGAGGGCTTCCAGCGTCCGTTCGATCCGACCCACGAAAACATGGCCAACCTGAAACTGCACCGCGACCAGCCACCGCATGAACTGGCCGCCAATCTGCGTCGGGCGTTTTCCGGGATCGTCGCCGGTAACGTCAAGGACAAGGGCATTCGCCTGATCGAAGAGCACGGGCCGTATCAGATCCGTGGCGATGCGGCGATCATGCAGCCGCTTGATGCACTGCTCAAAGCCTTCGTCGCCCAGCACCGGATGAAACTTCCGGGTGGCGCGGCGTATGTGCCTTGCTACCGGGTAGTCGCATAATCTCAAGCCGTCACAAAAGCCCAATGTGGGAGCTGGCTTGCCAGCGATAGCGGTCTTTCATTCAACAGAGACGTTGAATCAGATGACGCTTTCGCGAGCAAGCTCGCTCCCACAGGATTTATGGTGTGCCGCAAATTGTAGTCACAACCTCAATCCCCTTGTGGGAGCGAGCCTGCTCGCGAAGAGGCCCAAGAAAAACACATCAGTCTCTCAGGCTATCCACCAACCGCCAAGCCAACGCTTTAGCCTGCGCAGCGACGTCCGTCACCGCCGTACTCTCCCACCACATCCCGCGCAACGGCGGGCCCATGGCGAACAACCGAGCACTTACCTGCCCTTCGGCATCTACCACTGCGCCGTCATTTGCTGTGATCCCCAGCGCCAGCGGCCCCGGTTGCACCAATCCCCGCGCCAGCAATTGCTGCGGCAACGGTCGTGCGACTCGCCGCCAGTCGTATTCAATACCGCTGGAGTTGATCAGCGCCGCACCACTCACATTAGATGTTTCAGCCTCACCCCGAGGACGGATGCGAATGGTCACAGCATCGCCAGCGCCGGGCTCAATGCCCTTGAATGACGCGGCGTGAATGCGCAAGCGTCCTTCCTTGTGCAGCCGTTCGATCAACTCGGCACTCAGTGGCGGCGAACGATGGTGGTGACTCTCCCACCATGGCCGTACATGCCGTACGAATTGTCGACGCTGCACGTCAGTCGCCTGACTCCACAACCGTGCGATATGCGCGCGAACCGTATCCAGCGGCGCCTGCCAGTCGATGCCTTGGGCGATTGCGTCGCGACAATGTCGGCGCAATTCGCGCACCAACTGGCGTGGCGTGCGGATGCTGTGATCTGCTGCCAAAAAATCCACCCAGGCCGGCGGTTGACGGCGCACGTGCGGCAGCAGGCCATGCCGGGAGAATACCTCGATCGGCCCGCGATGCCCGGCCTGCTCCAGCGACACCACGGCATCGACCATGGTCAGACCGGAGCCGATGATCAGCACGGTGGACTGCGGGTCGAGTTCGCGCATGGCCGCCACATCCCAGGGATCAAGCGCGGCGGCATTAAGGCCACTGGAGTGCGTCTGCGGCGTGCGGGCGGCGGGAAACATGCCAGTGGCCAGCACTGCCAGCGATCCACGCAAAATCCGGCCATCGCTCAAGGTGAGCTGCATTGAGCCGGTCCCGCTTTGCAAGTCGACGGCTTCAGCACAAATATGTTCAACGGTCGAACCTTGCAGCGCGCCCACCGCCCGGGCCTCAGCCAGACGCTGTTGCACATAGACCCCGAAAAGGCCGCGCGGCGGAAACAGCTCACTGACCGGCACGTCCTGCTCGGCAGATTCCGGCCAGCCGCCGCCGGCAATATGCGCGGTCAGCCACTGCGTCAGATCATCAGGATTATCCGGATCGACGCTCATCCGCGCCGCGTTGCCGTTCAGCGTATGTCCCAACTCGACTGCGCTGTAAGCCTCGCCCCGGCCCAGTTCAGGACGAGGCTCGATGATCACAGTTCTCCGTTGTCCAGGCAGACGTAGCAACTGCACCGCCAGCATCGTGCCGCTGAGGCCGCCGCCGATGATCAGAATTTCCGCAGGCTGCTCCATTCAGATCACCACATTACGCACGAACCGCGCAGCCACATCGCCATCGTTGCGGTAGGCATGCGGTTGATTGCTGGCGAACATGAAAAACTCTCCTTTGTTGATGTACTGCGGCTGATCGCCGAGCATCAGCGTCAGGCAACCCTCAAATACGTAGATCTGCTCGCTCCAGCCATCGGCGTCCGGTTGCGACGGATAAACCTCGCCCGGTTGCAGGCACCACTCCCATTGCTCGACTTCGCGGCTCGCGGTGGCTTTGGACAGTAGCACGGCTCTGCTGCCGGGAATCGTGCCCGCCCAGGCAACCTCATTGATCCGGCTCGGGTCGCGCGCATCGTGCGCCTGGATCAGATCACTGAACGCAACGTCGAGCGCTTCGGCGACGCGATCAAGCGTGGTCAGGCTGACATTCTTTTCGCCTGCCTCGATCGCCACCAGCATCCGTCGGCTGACCCCGGACTTTTCCGCCAACGCGGTCTGGCTCATATCCGCCGCATGGCGCAGGCGTCGAACGTTCTGGCTGACGTGTTGCAGGACGGAGGCTCGCTGGGTCGAATCTTTGTGCACTATATTGCTCACTCGGTGGGGTTGGGCAGTATACTGCGCAACGTTGGCGGCATTGTGCGGCCTCCCTTTTAATGTGCGCAAGGTCATGATGTCGCCAAACAATTCTGCGTCCCGAATCCGCTTTTCCCGCTTCAGCAAAGCCGAGTGCGTGCTGGTGCTGATCACCATGATCTGGGGCGGCACGTTTCTGATTGCGCAACATGCCATGACGGTCAGCGGCCCGATGTTTTTTGTCGGCCTGCGCTTTGCCGCCGCGGCGGCGATCGTGGCGATGTTCTCCTGGCGTCATCTGCGCGAACTGACCCTGTTCGAAGTGAAGGCCGGGTCGTTCATCGGCGTGGCGATCATGCTCGGTTACGGCCTTCAGACAGTCGGGCTGCAAAGTATTCCGAGCAGTCAGTCGGCGTTCATTACCGCGCTGTATGTGCCGTTTGTGCCGCTGCTGCAATGGCTGGTTCTGGGACGGCGTCCGGGGTTGATGCCAAGTATCGGGATCATGATGGCGTTTGCCGGACTGATGTTGTTGTCCGGCCCCTCGGGGGAGGCGTTGAATTTCAGTCCCGGAGAAATCGCGACCTTGATCAGCGCCGTTGCGATTGCGGCCGAGATCATCTTGATCAGCACATTCGCCGGACAGGTTGATGTGCGGCGGGTGACGGTGGTGCAACTGGCGGTGACGGCGGTGTTGTCGTTCTTGCTGGTGGTCCCGACCGGTGAAGTGATTCCGGAATTTTCCTGGTTGTTGCTGGTGACCGCTTTGGGTCTGGGCGCAGCAAGTGCGGCGATTCAGGTGGCGATGAACTGGGCGCAGAAGAGTGTTTCGCCGACTCGGGCGACGTTGATCTATGCCGGTGAACCGGTGTGGGCCGGGATTGTCGGACGGATTGCCGGAGAGCGCTTGCCGGCGATTGCACTGGTGGGCGCCGGGCTGATTGTGGCGGCGGTGATTGTCAGTGAGTTGAAGACCAAGGGAAGGACCACCGAGGCAGAAGCTGAGCTGGAGCGGGAAACGCAGGCGTGACCCGCAATCTTTTCTGGCTGCTCGCGAAAGCGCCGCACCATTGTTGCCTCTGAAACAACGCCAAACACAAAATTCCAGACTACTTTGTAGGATTCTGAGACATCCTCGCGTTTGGTGATCAGGGAGCTGGCACGTATGATGCTTCACAAACTTCCGCAGATTAGAAGCCTATGTCCCTGATAGTTCTACTGCTTCTGCCGTTCATCGGCAGCTGTCTGGCAGCGGTGCTGCCGCACAATGCGCGCAATGCCGAATCGCTGCTGGCGGGTCTGGTCGCTTTGATCGGCACCGTTCAGGTCGCAATGCTGTACCCGCAAATCGCCCACGGTGGCGTGATCCGCGAAGAATTCATGTGGTTGCCCAGCCTCGGGCTGAACTTCATTTTGCGCATGGACGGCTTCGCCTGGCTGTTCTCGATGCTGGTGCTCGGCATCGGCACACTTGTCTCCTTATATGCCCGTTATTACATGTCGCCGGACGATCCGGTGCCGCGTTTTTTCGCGTTTTTTCTCGCGTTCATGGGCGCCATGCTTGGCCTGGTGATCTCCGGCAACCTGATTCAGATCGTGTTCTTCTGGGAGCTGACCAGCCTCTTTTCGTTTCTGCTGATCGGCTACTGGCACCACCGCGCCGATGCGCGGCGCGGGGCTTATATGGCGCTGATGGTCACCGGTGCCGGCGGGTTATGTCTGCTGGCGGGGGTCATGATTCTCGGCCATGTCGTCGGCAGCTATGACCTGGACAAGGTCCTGGCCGCCGGCGATCTGATTCGTGCACATGCCCTCTACCCTGTTCTTTTGCCACTCATCCTGATCGGCGCGCTGAGCAAAAGCGCGCAATTCCCGTTTCACTTCTGGCTGCCCCACGCGATGGCGGCACCGACGCCCGTCTCGGCCTATCTGCACTCGGCGACCATGGTCAAGGCCGGGGTTTTCCTTTTGGCACGTCTGTGGCCGTCGCTGTCCGGCAGTGAGGAATGGTTCTACATCGTCAGCGGAGCGGGCGCCTGTACACTGTTGCTTGGCGCGTACTGCGCGATGTTCCAGAACGATCTCAAAGGTTTGCTGGCCTATTCGACCATCAGCCATCTCGGTCTGATCACTTTGCTCCTGGGCCTCAATAGTTCACTGGCCGCAGTGGCAGCAGTTTTTCACATTCTCAACCACGCGACGTTCAAAGCTTCGCTGTTCATGGCCGCCGGCATCATCGACCACGAAAGCGGCACCCGTGATATCCGCAAGCTCAGCGGTCTGATCAAACTGATTCCCTATACGGCGACGCTGGCCATGGTCGCCAGTGCCTCAATGGCCGGCGTGCCGCTGCTCAACGGTTTCCTGTCGAAAGAAATGTTCTTCGCCGAAACCGTGTTCATCAACGCCACCGCGTGGGTCGAGACCAGTCTGCCAATCGTCGCGACCATCGCCGGCATGTTCAGCGTCGCCTACTCCCTGCGATTCACCGTCGACGTGTTCTTCGGCCCCACCGCCACTGACCTGCCACACACGCCGCACGAGCCGCCGCGCTGGATGCGCGCCCCGGTCGAGTTGCTGGTCTTCACCTGTCTGCTGGTGGGGATTTTCCCGGCGCAGATCGTCGGGCCATTACTCGCCGCTGCGGCACTGCCGGTGGTCGGTGGTGAGTTGCCGGAATACAGCCTGGCCATTTGGCACGGTTTGAACGCACCGATGATCATGAGCCTGATCGCCATGTCCGGCGGCATCATCCTCTATCTGCTGCTGCGCAAGCAGTTCAAGCTCGGCCATTTCAAGTATCCGCCGCTGGTCGGCCGCTTCAACGGCAAGCGTTTGTTCGAGCGCAGTCTGGTCGTGATGATGCGCATCGCCCGGCGCGTCGAGCGGCGCCTGGGTACCAAGCGCTTGCAGATGCAGCTGTTCCTGATGGTTTCGGCCGCCGTGCTCGCCGGTCTGATCCCGATGCTGCACAGCACGCTGACCTGGGGCGACCGGCCGAAAATACCTGGTTCCATCGTCTTCGTGACCCTGTGGCTGTTGGCGATCGCCTGTGCGCTCGGCGCCGCATGGCAGGCGAAATATCACCGTCTCGCTGCACTGACCATGGTCAGCGTCTGTGGCCTGATGACCTGCGTGACCTTCGTCTGGTTCTCCGCGCCTGATCTGGCGCTGACGCAACTGGCGGTCGAAGTGGTGACCACGGTGTTGATCCTGCTTGGTCTGCGCTGGTTGCCGAGACGCATCGAAGAAGTCTCACCACTGCCAGGCAGCCTGCGCAAGGCGCGTATCCGTCGTCTGCGCGACTTGCTGCTGTCGATTGCGGTCGGTGCGGGGATGGCGCTGTTGTCCTACGCCATGCTCACCCGGCAGACGCCGAACCATATTTCCTCTTTCTACCTCAGTCGCGCCCTGCCCGAGGGCGGCGGCAGCAACGTCGTCAACGTGATGCTGGTGGACTTCCGTGGCTTCGACACCCTCGGTGAAATCACCGTGCTGGTCGCCGTGGCGCTCAGCGTGTTCGCCCTGCTGCGCCGCTTCCGCCCGCCGAAGGAAAGCCTGCAGTTGCCGGCGCAGCAACGCCTGCTCGCGCCCGACGTGGTCACCGATCTGGTCAACCCGCGTTCGGCCAGCGACACCGCGCTCGGCTTCATGATGGTGCCGGCGGTGCTAGTGCGCCTGCTGCTGCCTGTCGCGCTGGTGGTGTCGTTTTACCTGTTCATGCGCGGGCACAATCAGCCGGGCGGCGGTTTTGTCGCCGGGCTGGTGATGTCGGTGGCTTTTATCCTGCAATACATGGTTGCCGGCACGCAGTGGGTCGAGGCGCAAATGAGCCTGCGCCCATTGCGCTGGATGGGCACCGGTCTGCTGTTCGCCACCGCCACCGGTCTCGGTGCGATGCTGGTCGGCTATCCGTTCCTCACCACTCACACCTGGCACATCAGCGTGCCGGTGCTGGGCGACATCCATATCGCCAGTGCGCTGTTCTTCGACATCGGCGTGTACGCCGTGGTGGTCGGGTCGACGCTGCTGATTCTCACCGCCCTCGCCCACCAATCGGTGCGCGGCCACAAGACGGCCTCGCTGCCCAAGTCAGTCGCCAGCAAAGGAGCCGTCTGATGGAAGAAGTCATCGCAATCGCCATCGGCATTCTCGCCGCGTCCGGGGTCTGGCTGATCCTGCGCCCGCGTACCTTTCAGGTGGTCATGGGCCTGTGTCTGTTGTCGTATGCGGTCAACCTGTTCATTTTCAGCATGGGCAGCCTGTTCATCGGCAAGGAGCCGGTGATCAAGGACGGCGTGACCCAGGACTTGCTGCATTACACCGACCCGCTGCCCCAGGCGCTGGTGCTGACGGCGATCGTCATCAGCTTCGCCATGACCGCACTGTTCCTCGTCGTATTGCTCGCCTCGCGCGGCTTGACCGGCACCGACCATGTCGACGGCCGGGAGCCTAAAGAATGATGGCGATGACTCACCTGATCGCTGCACCGATCCTGCTGCCGCTGCTGACCGCCGCAATCATGCTGATGCTCGGCGAGAAACACCGGCCGCTGAAGGCGAAAATCAACCTGTTCTCCAGCCTCCTCGGCCTGTTTATTTCAGTGATGCTACTGCAATGGACGCAGACCACCGGGGTGCCCGGCTCCATCGGCGTGTACCTGCCGGGCAACTGGCAGGCACCGTTCGGCATCGTCCTGGTAGTCGATCGCCTGTCGGCACTGATGCTGGTGCTGACCGGCGTCATCGGCGTCAGTGCGTTGCTGTTTGCCATGGCCCGCTGGGACGGCGCCGGCTCAAGCTTTCACGCTCTGTTCCAGATCCAGCTGATGGGCCTGTATGGCGCGTTCCTGACCGCGGATCTGTTCAACCTGTTCGTATTCTTCGAAGTGTTGCTCGCGGCATCCTACGGTTTGTTGCTGCACGGCTCGGGCCGGGCGCGGGTGTCGTCGGGGTTGCATTACATTTCGATCAACCTGTTGGCATCGTCACTGTTTTTGATCGGCGCTGCATTGATCTACGGGGTGACCGGCACGCTGAACATGGCCGATCTGGCGATGAAAATCCCGCTGGTGCCGGAAGCCGATCGTGGTCTGCTGCACGCTGGCGCGGGGATTCTAGCGGTAGCGTTTCTGGCCAAGGCTGGGATGTGGCCGCTGAATTTCTGGCTGGTGCCGGCTTATTCATCCGCCAGCGCGCCGGTGGCGGCAATGTTCGCGATCATGACCAAGGTCGGCGTCTACACCCTGCTGCGCTTGTGGACCCTGTTGTTTTCCGGTCAGGCCGGCGCCTCGGCATTCTTCGGCGGCGACTGGCTCATCTACGGCGGCATGGCGACCATGGCTTGCGCAGGGCTGGCGATTATCGCCGCGCAACGCCTGGAGCGTATGGCCAGCCTGAGCATTCTGGTGTCGGCAGGCATCCTGCTCTCGGCGATCGGCTTCGCCCAGCCGAACCTGATCGGCGCTGCGCTGTTCTATCTGGTCAGCTCGACCCTGGCGCTGAGCGCGCTGTTCCTCTTGGCCGAACTGATCGAGCGCTCGCGCTCGGCCAACGAAATTCCGCTGGAGGACGAAAGCGAACTGCTTCCGCGCCCGCAAGAATCGCTGCAACCGCCCAAGGGCATCAACCTCGACGACGAACAGAAAGCCGTGGTCGGTCAGGTCATCCCGTGGACCATGGCCTTTCTCGGTTTGAGCTTTATCGCCTGCGCGCTGTTGATCATCGGCATGCCACCGCTCTCCGGATTTATCGGCAAGCTCAGCCTGATCGGGGCATTGCTCAACCCGTCGGGACTTGGCACTGCGGCGCCGCTGCCTCCCGGTGCATGGGGATTGCTGGCCCTGTTGATCCTGACCGGTCTGGCCTCCCTCATGGCCTTCTCTCGCCTGGGTATCCAGCGCTTCTGGACGCCGGAGGAGCGCCCGTCACCACTGCTGCGCAAACTCGAATGCGCGCCGATTTTTCTGCTGCTCGGGCTGAGCATTGTTCTGACGTTCAAGGCTGAACCGCTGTTGCGCTACACCCAGGCTACGGCCGATGCGCTGAACAATCCGCAGCAATATGTGCTCGCAGTTCTCGGTACACGTGCGGTGCCGAGCCCGCAAGCCAGAGCCGACATGCTCGAGGTGCAGCCATGAATCGACTGTTTCCGGCTCCGTGGTTATCACTGGCGCTGTGGGTCTTGTGGCTGACCCTGAACCTGTCCGTCAGCCCGGGCAACCTGCTGCTCGGCGCCGCGCTGGGTTTCGCCGCGCCGCTGATGATGCGCAAATTGCGGCCGAAACGTGCGCGCATTCGCAATCCGATGGCCGTGCTGCGCCTGTTTCTCCTGGTCGGTCGTGACGTGATCATGTCCAACCTGATCGTCGCCTGGGGCGTACTCAACGCCGGACGGCGCCCGCCCAACTCATGCTTTATCAAGGTGCCGCTCGATCTGCGCGATGCTCATGGTCTGGCGGCACTGGCGATGATCTGCACCGTGGTGCCCGGCACCGTATGGTCGGAGCTGGCGCTGGACCGCAGCGTTCTGTTGCTGCACGTCTGGGACCTGCACGACGAGGCGCAGTTTATCGAGCACTTCAAAAGCACCTACGAGCGACCGTTGATGGAGATTTTCGAATGAGCCCATTGCTGTCGAATGCGATTCTGCTGACGTTGTTTCTGTACTGCGTGGCGATGACGCTGACCCTGGTGCGCCTGTTCAAAGGCCCGTCAGCACAGGATCGGGTACTGGCGCTGGATTACCTGTATATCGTCGCCATGCTGATGATGCTGACCCTGGGCATTCGTTACGCCAGTGATACCTACTTTGAGGCGGCGCTGTTGATTGCGCTGTTCGGCTTCGTCGGCTCGTTTGCCCTGGCGAAATTCCTGCTGCGTGGCGAGGTGATCGAATGAACGCCGAATTGTCTTTGTGGGTCGAGATTCCGGTGGTGGTCCTGCTGGTGCTCAGCGGCGTGTTTACCCTGCTGGGCGCAACCGGATTGCTGCGCATGAAGGATTACTTCCAGCGTATGCACCCGCCAGCGCTGGCCTCGACAATCGGTGCCTGGTGTGTGGCACTGGCGTCGATCATCTGCTTTTCAGCGCTGAAGTCCGGGCCAGTGGTGCATGCCTGGCTGATTCCGGTTCTGTTGGCGATCACCGTGCCAGTGACCACCCTGCTGCTGGCGCGGGCGGCGTTGTTCCGCAAGCGGATGGCCGGGGATGATGTGCCGGCAGAGGTGAGCAGTCGTCAGACTGAAAGTGGTAACTGATGATCATGTGGCGCCTGTGATGGCGCCATCGCTACACCAGAAATCCGCTCTCCCATGTGTGGGAGCGAGCCTGCTCGCGAAGCGGCCAGTCGGGGCGTCGCAAATTCCGGATCAGCTCAAACCCAAGCCACCGCCAACAACCCCGCCCCCAGCAGCGCACACAACGGCGAATACACCCAGGTATCCAGCCGCGCAAATCGCGAACCTTTCACTTCCTTGAAAAATCCGACCAGATTCGAGTCACCGATCGCTCGGGCGAACATCAGCAACGCAATCGCGCTGATTACCCATTGTAGTGCCTTGTGCTGCACCGCCGGCATGCCCCAGCCGACCCGCATACAAACCAGCGCCGCAATGACCAGCAACGCAGCGGCGACTGCCAGCGTCAGCCAGCCTGAGGGCTTGAAGGCCGGGCGTACCGAGGCCACGAAGCCCGACACCGGCACCTGCGGCACCACCACCGCAGCCGCCCATTGCCCACCCAACGCCCAATACACGTGCATCAGGCCGATTGCCGCGAACACAGTCACCAGCCATTGAGCCAACACAAAGGTCATGGTTGAAATCCTTCAAAGGGATTTGAACAAACCATCCTAGTCGGATTTTTTGCCCCTGCACGACCGGTCGGCGGTGCGCTGCGTTGACCGCGTTATTTCAGATCAGCCGTCACCTTGTCAGCCACATCCTTGGGTAACCAGGCCTGCCACACGTCCGGATGCGCTTTCATGAACGCGACCGCCGCCTCACGAGGTGCGGTGTGCTTGTCACTCATCTCCGCCAATGCCTTGTTCAGTGGCTCGATGGGAAAATCGACCTTGCTGAAGAATTCGGCAATTTGCGGGTTCTGCTTTTGAAACGGCGTAGACACGCCAATCGACAGCTTCGATGCCAGCGAGCGGGTTGGTTTCGGATTGGGATTATCGGCATCTGTCAGCGTCTTCCACGCCTCGGCATCGAACGGCGGCTCTTCCAGCTGCACCAGTTTGAATTTGCCAAGCAGCGGCGTCGGCGACCAGTAATAGAACAACACCGGTTTGCCGCGACGAATCGAAGAGCTGATCTCGGCATCCAGCGCAGCGCCGGAGCCGCTGCGGAAGTTGGTGTAGTCGTCCTGCAAGCCATACGCCGTGAGCTTCTGCTTGTTGACCACTTCCGAAGTCCAGCCGATCGGGCTGTTGAGGAAACGCCCTTTGCCCGGGCTTTCCGGGTCTTTGAACACGTCCTTGTATTTCTTCAGATCAGTGACACTGCGCAGATCCGGCGCCAGCGGCTTGATGCCTTTGGCCGGATCGCCCTTGATCACGTACTCCGGCACCCACCAGCCTTCAGTGGCGCCTTTTACCGTATCGCCCAGGCCGACCACTTTGCCCTCGGCTTCGGCCTTGACCCAGACCGGACTGCGTCCGGCCCACTCCTCGCCAATCACCTGGATGTCATTGTTGGCCAGCGCGGTCTCAAGCGTGATGGTGGTCCCGGGCAAAGTGTCGGTCGGCAGGCCATAGCCTTTCTCGACGATAACCCGCAGCACCTCGGTAATCAGGCTGCCGCTTTCCCAGTTCAGGTCGGCAAAGTGCACCGGCGCCTGTGCCGCCTGCAGCGATTGCGCTGACGTCAGCAAACCAAAGGTGGCCACGCTGGCGGCCAGTAACCGTCGAAATCCGTTCATGCATCGCACCTCGTGCTGTTCACAGCAATGGCAGTTGGCCTGACAGAAACGCAAGCCTCTGAATGACTCAGTCAACTGACTTTAGCCGAGGTTCCTGCTTTTTCCGGGGTCCGCTGCGTGCGAGGTTACGTTTCAGACTTTTCCTGCAGGCTTTGCAGCTCACGTCTGACCATGCTGGCGTATGCCGCCGGTTGCAATGCATAGAGCTGCGACGCTACCCAACTCAGCCAGGCACCTTGCAGTTCGGCCTTGCGGGCGAACAAGCGCTGAGCTTCTTCGCGTGCGCTGTCGAGATTTTGCGCATGGAAATCCGCGCGCTTCACTCGCTGGCCTTGAAGGTCACCAGCTCGCCCTTGCGCCATTTGGCGGCTTTGGCAGTGACGGCTTTGAGGGTTTTGGTCAAACCTTCCTGCAGCTGCTCATTGGCGGCGAACACGGTGACGACGCTATGGCCTTCCTTGAACAGGATCGCGTGACCGTCGGCCGTGCTGACAAAGGCGTAATCGCCCAGGCCGTAGACCGTCAGTTTGATGTCGCGAAAACGAATGTCCATCTTGCCGCCTTCACGGCTGGGCAAAACTGACGCGATGAAATGGTCGCCAACCTTGAGTTTGAGTCCCGGTTTGTCATCGACTACCAATGCACTTTCGGTGTCGATTTCGGCGATGTAAATGCCTTCGGCGTTTTGCTCGGTGATGTAAACAAAACGTGATTGGAATTGCTTGACCAGCTTTGCACGCAAATCACCCAGCACGAACAAAGCATGCATATCGAGGTTACTGACTGCCAAAGAAACATCCCCACATTTGAAAAACCGCGCAGCGAAAAACGCCCACGGCAAAGAAACGGCCAGGCCGATGAAAACTGCAAAAACATTCAAACACCCGAAGCGAGCAAAGCACTCTTGAATCGCGAGGTTCGTAGACTACTGGATTGTCATTAGTGAAACCTGCTCTGAAATCGCCAAAGCTTGAAGGAAAACGCCTCAAGTGCGACTAGAGCAATTCTGACTACGAACTTCAGGGAAATTTCTCACGAAAAAAAGCACTTTTCCGACATATCGCTGGCGAAAAATTGCTTTAGATAAGCCCGGTCGTCAACAGGTACTGGCGATTCTAGAGCAGCGATGCTCATTACGACTACCCGCAACGGCCGTTAAATCCCGGCCGACTGATGAAAAGGACTTCATATGTGCACTTTGACTCATTTTGCCACGTCGGCTGACGCGCGAATCACCCCATCTCTGACGATGAAGGTTGCCGACCTCGACAACCTTCCGACATCTTCTAACAATCATCGAACCCCGCACTTTCAAGTGGTGCCGGCAGGTATTGCGTTCTTTCACATCAAGGAGATATCCACGGGACGTGTCAGAGGTTTCCGCGGCAATCACAACGAAGCCTGCGCCCTTGCCCGCTCGCTTGAATCAAAAATCGAACTCCGCGCCAGCGCCTGCCTCTGATAAGGGAGTGAACGAACAAGCCGTACCGGCACCAACCCAGGAGTAGATGATGGAACTGCCAACCGAGCTTAACCTGACCACCCTTTTCGAACAGCTGGGCCTACCAGCCGATGAAGCGTCGATCAATAATTTTGTCGAAGCCCACCCTTTGAAATCTGATATCAAATTGATCGATGCCGATTTCTGGACGCCCCAACAGGCGCAACTACTAAAAGAGTGGCTGCGTGAGGACGGCGAAGAAGCGATAACTGTCGATGAGCTGAACGTGCGCCTGCATCGCGGCAAATAAGGGCGATCAGTGCAGGCTGTCGCCGGGCTCGATGTTCAGTTGTTCGAGCCAGGCAGCCTTGCACTCCTCCGCTTCATCGCGACTGGCGAAGGCTGTGCCGCGTCGCTCCCCGTTGAGCAAAACCACCCAGCACACACTGCGCCCCATCGCGCGTAAACCGGCCGGAACGCCGCTGCCGATCATCACTGCCACATCCACCCTGCACTGCATGTGCCCTCCGAAATAATTAGCTACCTAACTAAGTCGCCAGATTAAAGCTTTCCTTCGAGAGGAAACAGCAACCGCCGTGCACAGACTCATTGCGTCAACGGTAATAATCTCAGTGTGGGTTCTCAGGTTTATAGCCCAGACGCAACCCGCCCCAGTGTCGGCCCTTGATCATGATCGGCACCGAAAGATCATGCATCAGCTCACCCGTATCGCGCGTGTAAGTCTGCAGCAAAACTGGTTGTTGATGGCTGCCGCAACGGATGCCCGTGCGGTCAGCGAATTTGCGTTTGGTGCGGTTATTTACCGTGTCGACCTGCACATCACCGGTCAACGGCTGGCTGAATGCCTGGTTATGCGTCGGCACATAACCCTGCTGCGTGCAGGCGATCGCGAAAACCAAACCTTCATGACGCGCTAACAGAGGCTCTTGAATCGCCGGCAAGACCTGATCTGTGTATCGATCAAAGCGGGTTTGAAATTTGGCTGGTTCGGTGCCCGGAATCGGCTGGTAGCTGCGATCGAACAGGTCATCCAGACTAATCCGCCCCTGCTCGACATCTGCCCCGAAGCGCGCGGCGATCTGGCTCGCACCTTCGCGGGCCAGGTCATAAATGCGCTGGTGATAGTCGTCCAGACCGACTTCGGCCAAGCGTTCGCTGATGGTTTCCGCCTGCCCTTCCATCTGCACCGCGGCGTCGGCGAGGCGGCGGGTCTGCTGATCGCTGATCGCCAGATCGCTACGCATTTGCTCAATCGCGCTGAACAGCGCATCAAGCTGCTCGCGATTGGTTTGCGCGCCACGGGCGATTTCGCTGACCTGGGTTTCCACTCCGGCGGCAAGTCGCGCGATGTTCTCCAGATGCTGACCGGTGTGCTCGACCTGTTCGACGCCAGTATGCAGATCACTCGACAACTCGCGAATCTGCGCCACCACTTGCGCGGTGCGCTGCTGAATGTCTGCAACCATCTCACCGACTTCGCCCGTGGCCGCCGCCGTCCGTGCCGCCAATCCGCGTACTTCATCGGCGACCACGGCGAAACCGCGACCATGTTCGCCCGCCCTGGCCGCTTCAATAGCTGCGTTCAAGGCCAGCAGATTGGTCTGGCTGGCGATCGACTGAATCACCAGCGTCACCCGCTGAATGTCGTCGCTGCGCACACTCAGGGCCTCGATCAGCTCGCGACTGGCGTTGGCGCGCTGACTGAGTTGCTGCATGCGCGAAATCGAGTCGAGCAGTTCGCTGCGCTCCGCCGCGCTGCTTTGATGCGCTTCGCTGGCGGCGTCCAGCGCGTCGCGACTGAGCTGTGAAGTCGCCTGCTCGGTGGCGATCATCACTTCGGCGTTGCTGACGATCTGCGCCGCCGCGTCGAGTTGCGATTCAAGTTTGCTGGCGAGCGCTTTGACCGAAAACGCCACGCCGGCGGCAGACAGTGCGTTGTGACTGGTGGTGTAGGAGAGATCGCGAGTCAGTGCGGACAATGCGCTCGCACTATCGACCGGGACAGCAGCTGGAACGTTGCGCGAACGCAGGCGCGGCAGCCAGACAATCAGCACCGCCAGCGGCATGCCGAGGTAAAGCGACCATTCGGCCAGAGCCATGCCGGCCAGCAACAGCATCAGAGCGATGCTTTGCAGGGTCGGCGCGATCCAGCGATTTTTCGGCAGAAGCACTGGTGCAGGCAGCGCCGCAACCAGAGATCCATCTCTCGTCATCTTGATCACCCCACGTTTGTTCTCATTGTTGTGACTGCATTAAACGCCACTACAACGCCATTATCCATGGTCCGTTAGTCGTGGGGTCTGTGGCAGGTCAAGGGAACGACGGGAAAATATCGCAGACGAGCAAAAACAAAGATCGCAGCCTCGCGCAACTCCGTGTAGAAGCTGCCGAAGGCTGCGATCTTTTGCAGGCGCCCCCTATTCAAGGGGCCGCCATGGAATCAGGCCTGACGCTGGTGCTTGTCGATCTGCTCGTGACGCTCTTGAGCTTCGATGCAGTACTTGGTGGTCGGGCTGATCAGCAGACGCTTCAGGCCAATGGCCTCGCCGCTGTCGTCGCACCAGCCAAAGCTGTCGTCCTTGATGCGCTCAAGAGCTTGTTCCAACTGCGGCAGCATGCGCTGGTCGCGATCGATCGCGTTGACCAGCCAGGTGCGCTCTTCTTCAACCGAAGCCGCGTCCGCCGGGTCAGCCGGGGTGTCCAGGCTTTCGATGGCGATACGGTTTTGCTCAATGCGCTCGTGGGTTTCGACTTTCATGTTCTGCAACAGCTCAGTGAAGAAAGCGTGTTGCTCTGCATTCATGTAGTCATCTGCCGGCATAGCCAGCAACTTGTCCTTTGTCATTGATATCTCTATAAAAAAACGTGCATTAAGGCGAATAAGGGAGCGTTTCGGCGAACCGTGTCGGCCGTCGAAAAGGCATCGTTTTATTGCAAACGCCACCCGGCACTCAATTTACGAGGGGCGGCAGTCTAAGGCCCGATCAAGGCCTCAGCAACTGTAAATACAGGGAATTTGTCCGACAGGACCAGGAAACTGCTCTGACACAGGCTTCACACGGCCATCGGAGTGCGTTTATAGCAAGAAATTCACTCCAGCGGCTGTATATAGAAGACAAACGGCTAACCATGCCGCCATCGACAGCGGAAATTATTCTCGCAAGGTGCATCGTTTCAGCCCGGCAGAGCCCGCGCAGCCCTTCTATGATCAGGCTTACCGCGTGATCAACCCGCCCGAAGGATGTCCTATGCCCCGCCCCGATCTGCCGGCCGCCGACGAACTTTCGCTCGCCAGCCCCCCGATCACTGCCGAGCGTCTGCTGCAAACGATTAGCGACGAATATGACGCCCTTCCGCGTCAGCTTAAACGTATCGCCAGTTACATTAGCCAGCAGAGCGAGCGAATCATGGTCGACCGCATCAGCGACATCGCTCGTGAATGCGAGGTGCATCCGTCCGCCATCGTGCGTTTTTCGCAGCGCTTCGGGTTCAGCGGCTTCAGCGAAATGCAGGCGCTGTTCCGCCAGGCCTGGACGCACAAGGCCACGCCGGCGCAGAACTATCAACAACGCATCCGCAGCCTGATCGCCAGCAAATCGCAGACCGCCAACAGCGGTGAGCTTGTCCGCGAGTGCATCGACGCAACGCTATCGGGCATCGAACGTTTGGGCCGCGAACTGGATGGGGCTGCGTTCGACAAAGCTGTCGACCTCATCGTCAATGCCGACGACATCTATGTGGTCGGGGTCCGCCGCTCGTTCGCCGTTGCCGACTATCTGGTTTACAACCTGCAGCACACGCAGAAGCGCATTCATCTCGTCTCCGGCATCGGCGGCAGCTATCGCGAGCAAATGCGCAGCGTGCGCGCCAACGACCTGGTCATCGCCATCAGTTTTGTGCCCTACGCCAAGGAAACCCAGCACTGCCTGCGATTCGCAAAGCGTCAGGACGCCAATGCCCTGATCATCACCGACAGCCCTCTGTCGCCACTGGCAAAACTTGCCAATAGCGTGTTGCTGGTCAATGAAGGCAGTGCGCTGGCCTTTCGTTCGCTAAGCGCGACACTGTGTTTATGTCAGGCGCTGTTTGTGGCGGTGGCCTATCGGCTGGAACTGAATGTCGATGAGATTCACGAACAACCCGGATTCGACGACTGACAATTGTCTCAGGCTCGGCTAGGTTATGCGTTCCCACCGGTTCGACTTGAAGGAACGCGTCATGAAACTGATCGGCATGCTCGACTCCCCCTACGTGCGCCGCGTAGCAATCTCCGCCAAATGCCTGGGGATTGACCTCGAACACGAGTCGGTCTCGGTGTTCCGCCACTTCGAGTAATTCCAGCAGATCAACCCGGTGGTCAAGGCGCCCACGCTGATCCTCGACGACGGCGTGGTCCTGATGGACTCGACCCTCATCCTCGACTACCTCGAAGCCAGTTCCGGCAAGAGCCTGCTGCCCAGCGATCTCACACAACGCGCCCACGCCCTGCGTCTGATCGGCCTCAGCCTCGCCGCTTGCGAAAAAGCCGTGCAGCTGTATTACGAACGCAACTTGCGCCCGGCCGACATTCAGTATCAACCTTGGGTTGAACGCGTTGAAGGCCAACTCGCCGCCGCGTTTACCGCCCTGGAAAAAGAACTTGAGCACAGTGACTTGCCGGTCGACGGCTCCCTCTCCCAGACCGGCATAAGCCTGGCGGTTGCCTGGAGCTTCACCAACCTCGTCGTGCCCGATCAGGTCGACTCCGCGCGCTATGCGCGCATCGCCGAATACACCGCCTACGCAGAAGGCACCGATGCGTTCATCAGCACACCGATGACCTGACCATGAGCACGACCGACACCGCCGCCCCGGCGTTAAAGGAAATCTTCAACGCCGAGCGCTTGCAGCACATCGCTGACGAAATGAGCGCGGTGTACCCGGCATTCAAGGCCAAGGCGTTTCTCAAACACGCCCAGGACGGACTCGCTGAATTATCAGTGATGCAACGCATGGCCCGCGTCGCCGAAAGCCTGTATGCCGTGTTGCCGCTGGACTACGAGGATTCCCTCGAAGTGCTGTTCGAACTCGCGCCACGGCTGAACAGCGGCTTCGTCAGCATGTGCCTGCCGCATTACGTCGCGAGCTATGGCGGGCACACCTTCGATACCTCCATGGACGCCCTGAAGTACTTCACCACCTTCGGCTCCTCCGAGTTCGCCATCCGCCATTTTCTGCGCGCCGACCTTGAACGCTCGCTGGAACGGATGCACGAGTGGACCCGCGACGAAAACCACCACGTCCGCCGCCTCGCCAGCGAAGGCAGCCGCCCTCGCCTGCCGTGGTCCTTTCGGTTGGAAGCGGTACAAGCGGATCCGCTGCTGGCCGCCGTGATACTCGATCGGTTGAAGGCGGATGAGAGCTTGTACGTGCGCAAGTCCGTGGCGAATCATTTGAATGATGTGACGAAAGTGCATCCGGAGTGGGCGTTGGACACGATTGAAGGTTGGTCGCTGAACAACAAGCATACGGCCTGGATTGCCAAACATGCGCTGCGCAGCTTGATCAAACAGGGCAACGTGCGCGCGCTGACGGTGATTGGCGCAGGGGCGAAGGCTGAGGTTGAGTTGTTGGATGTGCGGGTTGAGCCGGCGGTGGTGAGGTTGGGGGACGCGATTACGTTGTCGTTTACGGTGAAGTCGACGGTGGCGCATGAACAGCGGCTGGTGATCGACTATGCGATTGAGTATGTGAAGGCGAATGGCGGGGTTTCGAGGAAGGTATTCAAGTTGAAGACGGTGGAATTGCCGGGGTTTGGGGTGGCGCTTGTGCAGCGCAGACAGGTCATCAAGGATTTCACGACACGCAAGCATTTTGCCGGCCGGCATGGAGTGCAGGTGATGATTAACGGAAAGGTGGTGGGTAGTGCAGGGTTTGAGGTTTTGATTTGAGAAATGAGTCATTGATTGGTCTTGAAGACCGGTCGCGAATCAGTGCACTGGCAGCCGTGCATCGATAATGAGCGCGGCAGCACAATGGACAAACTCCCGCCTCAGTAGTTACCAACTTCCGTATGGGACGCCGAATTAAGCCCTGAGGGAGCACCTGTTGTCACAAGCACTTTCAACAGCGTATGGCGACTCCACGGGCCGCAGTACTCAGGCACGTGCGCGATCAATCGGTATCCGCAGCGGGTGTACCAACGGGCGACGTCGTCATCCAGTGTTTCGATCAACGCATCTACGCATGCTCTTTCAACCGCTAATGCCTCAAGCTTGTGCAACACCTGAGTACCCAGCCTGGTTCCACGCCATTGCGCGTTGATCCACAGGTAATTGACAAACAGACGCCTGAATTCGGTTCTACCGGAAGCGCCGCCGATTAGTGCCCCGTTCTCCATCAGCGAACAGGCGATGGCCTCAGCTTGTCCGCCGCGAGCCTCGGACAAGGCTCGGCCATGCTGTAAGACGCCGTCACTGATGGCCTTCATGGTGTCCGGATTGATGTCGCGAACGGTAAGCCATTCCCTCATTGCTGCTCTCCATTGCTAAAAGTCCTTGGCGCTTTCAAGCAAAAGAGGAGCCAACCTGAGATCTTCCCAGCAACAACTCCTGCTCCGCCTCACACAACCCCACCACATAATCCCAGACCACCCGCAGCCGCACCGATTTGTGCAATTCCCGCCGCGTGCTGATCCAGTAGCTGCGTTCGATGCTTTCATCCGGCAGCAGCGCCACCAGATCCGGCTCGGACGCGGCCATGTAACACGGCAGCACGGCGATGCCCAACCCCGAGCGCGCCGCTTCCTGCTGGGCGATGACGCTGGTGCTGTGAAAGACCACGCGCGGGCTGCGGCAGAAGCTGTTGAGGAACATCAGTTCCTGACTGAACAGCAGGTCGTCAACGTAACCGATCCACGCATGTCGGCCCAGGTCTTCGCGGCTATGCAGCGGTGGCGCTTTGTCGAGGTAGGTCTGGCTGGCGTAAAGCGCGAGCCGATAGTCAGTGAGCTTGCGCGTGACCAGCATGTCGGCGGATGGCCGTTCGAGGTGGATGCTGATCTCCGCTTCACGGTTGAGGATGCTGACAAAGCGCGGCACTGCAACCAGTTCCACCTCCAATCCCGGATAACGCTCAAACAAGCCAATCATGCGACTGGCGAGAAACTTGATGCCGAGGCCTTCGGTGACGCCGACGCGGATCTTGCCCAGCGGCGCGGTGGACTGGGTGATTTCTTCCTGCGCCAGCAGCGCGACGTTTTCCATCGCTTCGGCGTGCTTGAGCAGCGCCTCCCCCGCCGGGGTCATTTCATAGCCCTGGGCGTGCTGGACGAACAGCGCAGTGCCGAGGCTTTTCTCGATCGATTCAATATGCCGCGCCACTGTCGCGTGGGTGGTGTTGAGACGGCGCGCGGCAGTGAGCAGGCGGCCGCTGCGTTGCAGCTCGAGAAAAAAGCGCAGGTCGTTCCAGTCGAACATGGCGGGTCCTTGTCGGCTATCGTCGTTGCACGCTGTTTGAAAACGCACAGCGGCTGCGCAAAAACTAACATTCTTTTAACGAAAGCTAACAACTAGAGTGTCCGACAATAAAAACAAAAAGCGAGGTCAGGGCATGCAGACGTCCCTGGATGAATTCGACTACATCGTGGTCGGCGCCGGCCCCGCCGGTTGCTTGCTGGCCAACCGGCTCTCAGCGGATCCACAGCAACGGGTGTTGCTACTCGAAGCCGGCGGACGCGACAACTACGCCTGGATTCATATTCCTGTGGGTTACCTGTTCTGCATCGGTAATCCGCGCACCGACTGGTGCTTCAAAACCGAACAACAACCGGGCCTCAATGGCCGCGCGCTGAGTTATCCGCGCGGCAAGGTGCTGGGCGGCTGTTCGTCGATCAACGGCATGATCTACATGCGCGGCCAGGCCGGCGACTATGACGGCTGGGCGGCCGCAGGCAATCCGGGCTGGGCCTGGAAGGATGTGCTGCCGCTGTTCAAACAGAGCGAAAACCACTTTGCCGGCGGCGCTGAATTTCATGGCGATCAGGGTGAATGGCGGGTCGAACAGCAGCGCCTGTCGTGGCCGATTCTGGATGCCTTTCGCAGCGCTGCCGAGCAAAGCGGCATCGCCAGCATCAATGACTTCAACCAGGGCGACAACGAGGGCTGCGGTTACTTTCAGGTCAACCAGAAAGCCGGGGTACGCTGGAACGCGGCCAAGGCCTTTTTGAAACCACTGCGCAGCCGGGCGAACCTGACCGTGCTGACCGGCGTCGAGGTTGATCGCGTCTTGCTGGAGAACGGCCGCGCGGCGAAAGTCAGCGCGCAGCATGAAGGTCAGATCAAACAGTTCAAGGCGCGCAAGGAGATTGTTTTGTGCGCCGGTTCAGTCGGCTCGCCGAGCATTCTGCAGCGCTCCGGCATCGGTCCGCGGCCGCTGCTCGAACGCGTAGGGATAGGCGTGATTCATGAGCTGCCCGGCGTCGGCGGTAACCTGCAGGATCACCTGCAACTGCGGCTGATCTACAAGCTGGAAAACGCCCGCACCCTGAACCAGATCGCCGGCAGCGTGTGGGGCAAGATGGGCATGGGCCTGCGTTATCTGTATGACCGTAGCGGGCCGTTGTCGATGGCGCCGAGTCAGTTGGGCGCATTCGCCCGCTCCGGTCCCGAGCAAACCTCGGCGAACCTGCAATATCACGTGCAACCGCTGTCGCTGGAGCGCTTTGGTGAGCCGCTGCACAGCTTCCCGGCGTTCACCGCCTCGGTGTGCGACCTGCGCCCACAGAGCCGTGGACGCATCGAGATTCGCTCGGCCGATCCGCAAGCAGCGCCGCTGATCCAGCCCAATTACCTCAGCCATCCAGAAGATCTGCGCGTCGCCGCCGATGCCATTCGCCTGACCCGGCGCATCGTCAGCGCCCCTGCCCTGCAAGCGTTCAAACCGGTCGAATACCTGCCCGGCGACAGCTTGCAAAGCGAAGAACAATTGCATGAAGCGGCGGCGAAGATCGGCACGACGATTTTCCATCCGGTCGGCACCTGCCGCATGGGCAATGACGGTGACGCGGTGGTCGATGCGCAATTGCGCGTGCATGGTGTGCCGGGTCTGCGCGTTGCCGATGCGTCGATCATGCCGAGAATTACCTCGGGCAACACCTGTTCGCCTACGCTGATGATTGCCGAGAAGGCGGCACAACTGATTTTGTCCAGATCTGCAGATATCTCCCCTGTGGGAGCGAGCCTGCTCGCGAATGCGGTAGCTCACTCAGCCTAGGAGTTAACTGACAAAAAGCTTTCGCGAGCAGGCTCGCTCCCACAGCAATCATCACCAGACTCAGGCATCGCGCATTACCGGACACGCAACACCAGTGGAACAACAAAAACAATCACTGTGAGGGATACCGATATGTCAGAACACGTTCAGCCGCTGGACGCTGCGGGCAGCGCCGAGACCAGCAACGCCACGCAGAAAGTCATCTTCGCTTCATCACTCGGGACGGTGTTCGAGTGGTATGACTTCTTCCTCTACGGCGCCCTCGCGGCAGTGATCAGCAAGCAGTTTTTTGCCGGGGTCAATGACACCACGGCGTTCATCTTCGCGCTCATGGCGTTCGCCGCCGGCTTCATCGTACGGCCGTTCGGTGCGTTGGTATTCGGCCGTCTGGGTGACATGATCGGGCGCAAATACACCTTTCTGGCGACGATCATTCTGATGGGCGTGGCGACGTTCTGCGTCGGCCTGCTGCCGACCTACGCCAGCATCGGCATCGCCGCGCCGATCATTCTGGTGGTGCTGCGCATGCTTCAGGGCCTGGCGCTCGGTGGCGAATACGGCGGTGCGGCGACCTACGTGGCCGAGCACGCGCCCATCGGCAAACGCGGCTTCCACACCAGCTGGATTCAATCCACCGCGACCCTCGGCCTGCTGTTGTCGCTGCTGGTAGTGCTCGGTTGCCGCTACTTCACCGGCGACCAGTTTGAAGTCTGGGGCTGGCGCATTCCGTTCCTGCTGTCGATCGTCCTGCTGGGTATTTCCACCTGGATTCGCCTGAGCCTGCACGAGTCGCCGGCCTACCTGAAAATGAAGGAAGAAGGCAAAACCTCGAAGGCGCCGATCCGCGAATCCTTCGGCAAATGGGAAAACCTCAAAGTCGTGCTGATCGCCCTGTTCAGCATCAATGCCGGGCAAGCAGTGACCTTCTACGCCGCGCAGTTCTATGTGCTGTTCTTCCTCACCCAGTTCCTGAAAATGGACCCGGCGGTGGCCAACAGCCTGTTGATCATCAGCGTGGTGATCGGCGCGCCATTCTTCATCTTTTTCGGCTGGCTCTCGGACAAGGTCGGGCGCAAACCGGTGCTGATGCTCGGTCTGCTGCTGGCGACCGCGCTGTACTTCCCGATCTTCAAATCCCTGGCCCACTACGCCAACCCGGCGATCGATCAGGCCAGCCGTCAGGCACCGATCACCGTCCTCGCCGATCCCGCCACTTGCACGTTCCAGTTCGATCCGGTGGGCAAGGCCAAATTCGACAGCCCGTGCGACAAGGTCAAGACCTTCCTGGTCAAGCAAGGCCTGCCCTACTCCAGCGTCGCTGCACCTGCGGGCAGCGCCGTGCAAGTGAGTGTCGGCGACGTGAAGCTGGATGGTTTCGATGAGGCGGCACTGCGCGGCGCGATCACCCTCGCCGGCTACCCGCAACAAGCCGATATGCAGCAGATCAACAAACCGATGATCGTCGCCTTGATCGTCGCGCTGATCATCATCTCGGCCATGTGCTACGGCCCGCTGGCCGCGTTGATGGTCGAACTGTTCCCGACCCGCATTCGCTACACCTCGATGTCGCTGCCCTATCACATCGGCAACGGCTGGTTCGGCGGATTCCTGCCCACCGTGTCGTTTGCGCTGGTGGTGTACACCGGGGATATCTTCTACGGGCTTTGGTATCCGGTATTGATTACCGGGGTGAGCCTGGTGGTGGGGATGATCTGTCTGCGTGAGACGAAGAATATCGATCTCGATAAAAACTGAAAAACCCGCTGACAACAATGGCGAGGGAAGCGATTCTCTCGCCATTTTTTGCTTCAGGCGTCCGCTTTGATCACTTCGAATTTCACCTGGTCCGGATAAAACGCCACATAGTTGCGGATCGGTTCAACCGAGATCTTGGGTTTTTCGTAAGTCCACACCGCATTGGCGCCCTCATGCCCCGGCACTTGCAGGCTGAAGTAATTGGCGTCGCCCTTGTACGGGCAATAGCTGGTGTGGTCGGTGCGGGCGAAGTATTTTTCGTCGATGTCTTCGCGCGGGATGTAGTACACCGGCGGATAGTTGGCTTCGTTGAGGATCATCGCGTGCGAGGACGCGGCGACCTGGATGCCGTGGAACTTCACCAGCAGGCAGCCGGCAAGTTGTTCCAGGCTGATCACGGGACTGGGGCTTTTCATGAGGTTCTCCTGAGCACAGCGAAGAGACCGGTTCAGGTATAGCTGATGGTTGCGCAGCTCGACTGGATTACGGCCGAACGGCTAAACCTCCTGCAACGCTTTTATCTGTATATCCATACAGATAAAAGTTGCTCCCGCCGCGAACTCCCGCCATCCTGTGCCCTCTCCACACACCAACCAGCGATGGTAGCTATGCGGCTGTACCTCTGTGAAAAACCTTCCCAGGCCAAAGATATTGCGGCCGTGCTCGGCGCCAAGCGTCGCGGCGACGGCTGCTGGTTGGGGACGGACGTCACAGTGACCTGGTGCATCGGCCATTTGCTCGAAACCGCGCCGCCGGACGCCTACGACGCGCGCTACAAACGCTGGGTGCTGGCCGATCTGCCGATCATTCCTGACAAATGGAAAATGACCGTCAAGCCGCGCACCGCCAGCCAGTACAAAGCGGTGAAGCGTCTGCTTGGCGAGGCCAGCGAACTGATCATCGCCACCGACGCCGACCGTGAGGGCGAGATGATCGCCCGGGAACTGGTCGAGCACTGCCGCTATCGCGGGCCGATCCGCCGCTTGTGGCTGTCGGCACTCGACGAAGCGTCGATTCGCAAGGCACTGGGCGCGCTGAAGCCCGGAGCGGAAACGTTCAGCCTGTATCACTCGGCGCTGGGCCGTTCGCGGGCGGACTGGTTGATCGGCATGAACATGAGCCGACTGTTCACCTTGCTGGGCCGTCAATCGGGTTATCAGGGCGTGTTGCCGGTAGGACGGGTACAGACGCCGACCCTGCGATTGGTGGTCGACCGCGACCGCAGCATCGCCGATTTCGTCCCCGTACCGTTCTGGGCAATCGACGTGGATTTGCTGCACAACGGAACGGCGTTTACCGCGCAATGGCGCGCGCCGTCGGACATTTGTGATGATCAGGATCGCTGCCTTAATCAGCCGTTGGCGCAACAAGCGGCGGCGGCGATCAGCAGTGCTGACAGCGCACGGGTGATCAAGCTGAAGACCGAGCGCATGCGCGAAGTGGCGCCGCTGCCCTTCGATCTTGGCACCTTGCAGGAAGTCTGCTCGAAAAAGCTTGGCCTTGGCGCGCAGGAAACCCTCGACATCGCCCAGGCCCTTTACGAAACCTACAAAGTCATCACCTATCCGCGCAGTGATTGCGGCTTTCTGCCGTTGAGCCAACACAGTGAGGCGCCATCGATCCTCACAGCGTTGCGCCAGGCCGATCCGAGCCTTGAAGCCTTGCAGGGTTATCTCGAACCGCAAAGGCGCTCGCGGGCGTGGAATGACGCCAAGGTCAGCGCTCACCACGGCATCATTCCCACCATCGCCGCGAAGAACCTTGAAAGCCTGAGCGGCAAGCATCGTGCGGTGTACACGCTGATTCGCGCGCGCTACCTGGCGCAGTTCCTGCCCAATCACGAATACGATCGCACACAGGCCGATTTCGATTGCAACGGGCAGGCCCTGCGCGCGGTGGGCAAGCAGATCATCGAAGCGGGCTGGAAGCGCGCATTGCCCGAAGCACTGGCACCGGCCAAGGGCCGCGAAGCACCAGCACCGCAAACCTTGCCGACCCTCAGCCAAGGCGTCGAATGCGCTGTGTCGAAAGTGAATCTCAAGGATCTGTGGACGCAGCCACCAAAACCCTACACCGAAGGCGATCTGATCAAGGCGATGAAGAACGTCGCCAAACTGGTCGAGGATCCGCTGCTCAAACAGAAACTCAAGGACACCACCGGCATCGGCACCGAAGCTACCCGTGCATCGATCATTCAGGGTTTGCTTGATCGCGGTTATCTGGTCAAGAACGGCAAGGCACTGGCGGCGACACCTGCCGCGTTCAGCCTGATCGACGCAGTGCCTCGCGCGATCGCCGACCCTGGCACCACGGCGATCTGGGAACAGGCCCTGGACATGGTGCAGAGCGGCGAGATGAGTCTGGAAGAATTCGTGACCAAACAGGCCGCGTGGATGAGCAAGCAGGTCACCCGCTGCTCCGCCCTCAGCCTGACCATCAGCGGCCCGCCGCCCGCCGGCAAAGCCGCAGCGCCGTGGAAGAAAAAGCGTAAGTCGACGCCCAGCAAAACCGCCGGTACGCGCAAACGCACGGCGCGTCCGACGACTCGCTGAATGCATCGCGGTTCCCTTCTCGACGTTGTTGAAACGGATCTTTTCTCATTCCAAAACAGCTTTGTCCGACAATATGTAGTGCTTGAAAATAATCACTACAAAACCGTTGACGGCGTCGTTTTGCTTTTGCATGATGAAGACGTTCCCCGATCGGGAACACTGGTAACACGCTTGAGCAAACTCGTCTGACCGCCGAGTTGTTTTTTCCGGATACACGCTGCCCACAAGGCAGATTGAAGAAGCTGACCTGGCCTGAACGTCCAGTACAAGGACGAGAAGCGCTGGCGAAAATTCTCAAGACGCTTGTGGCCGACACTGGATTGTCGTCAAGGAGCCTCCCGGTTTTCGCTGCTTCTCCTCGTTGTGACGCTATTGCGTAGCAGTTATTCAACACGACTACATGCAACAGATGCACGACCCCGTACTTCACACGGGCGAACGCTGACGTCCTGGTTTCGGTGCCAGGGATCAACTAACCGATGGGCTACCTGTATTAGCGAATCAACTTTGAAAGATCACCAGACTGGTCAAGGGGCATAACAATGAATCTGAACAATCAACCCACCATCGAAGAACTGGCTCGTATGTTCGCGGCGCAAAAAGACAGCCACGACAGCCATATTCTCTGGATCAGCAAGTCGGGGCAGGTACACATTGACTGCCTTTCGCCTCACGCTGGCGAAGAAGAATTCGACCGCAACCACCAGAACCTGCTGGCCCGCCTGAAGATGTACCGCCGCGGCCACGGTTATGTCGGCAAGAAGGCTGCGGCCGACAAGGACTTCATTGGCAATGTGCTGCAAACGCTGAAACAGGCGTGGGATTCGATGCAGAACAAAAATGAAGTTCGGGTGATTGATCGGTTTTATTGAGTTGTAGATTATTTGACTAAGGGCCTGCTTCCGATTGGGAGCAGGCCCTTTGTTGTTCTTTTGAGTTATGCGGCGTGAGTGCCCCCGTCGCCCCTCACCCCAGCCCTCTCCCGAGGGAGAGGGAGCCGACCGAGTTGCCTCAGCTCAACCGTAGACCTGAATGACCGTGGCGATTATGAGTCAACGAAGCTCGTTCAGGTCGGCGTAACTTGACCAAACACCTCGGTCAGTCCCCTCTCCCGCTGGGAGAGGGTTAGGGTGAGGGGCTTTTCATGCCGAGCACCAGTTCCACAAACGCCAACGCCGCCGCGCTGTGATAATTATTCCTGCGCCGCAACAACGCCGCCCCCCGCTGCGGCGCCTCACCTTCGACCCGCAAGCGGCGCAACGCGCGGTCTTCGCTGGCAATCGCCTCGGGCAGCATGGTCGCCAGCGGCGCATGCCGCACCACTTCCAGCAGCGTACTCACCGAATTCACCTCGATCCGTACCTGCGGCGTAATCCCCTGCTCACGGAAATACTCATCCACCGACAACCGCGTAATGAAGCCCGGCGCCAGCAAGGCGAAATCCAGTGATGCCAATTCCGCCGGCGTCAACACCGAAGGGCTGCCATAGAGCGGATGCCCAGGCCCGACCATAATCCCCAGCGTCTCGGTAAACGCTGGTATGCATTCGATATCGGCATTGCGCACCGGGGTAAACGCGATCGCGACATCCAGCGAATCATCCGCCAGCCCGGCCTCGATGTCGTCCATCGACAACTCGAAGATTTCCAGATGAATCCCGGGAAACCGTGCCCTGTAATCACGCACCAACGGCCCGACCAGATACGCCATGAACGTCGGCGTCATCGCCAGGCGCAGGGTGCCGCGCGACAAATCCTTCACATCGTGCAAGGCGCGCTGTCCGGCCTCCAGCTCCACCAGTACGCGCCGTGCGCATTCAATGTAAGCCGCGCCTGCATCCGTCGGCTTCACCGTGCGTGAGGTGCGATCGAACAGGCTGACGCCGAGGGTTTCTTCCAGCTGCCGGATCTGCTGCGACAACGTCGGCTGCGATACATGCAGCGCTTCGGCGGCGCGGGTGAAGCCGCCGTGATCGGCAACGGCGAGCAGATAACGCAAATGTCGCAAAAGCATGGAGACACCATCTATAGGCAAGGCTTATGCGCAGCATTGTATATCGGTCTTGGACGCTATGAATCGACCGGCGCAACATTGCTTCCACACACAGCAAGCCAACCCCTGAAAGGAGTGACACCATGCAACAGTCCCACGCCTACAACGACAACAGCCTGGCCCTGACTACCCGCGTTCTCGACGCCAAGGCGAAAAAAGATCTGTCGTGGCAGGATCTCGCTGACGGCACCGGCCTCAGCCTGGCTTATGTCACCGCCGCCCTGCTCGGCCAGCATCCGTTGCCGGAAAACGCTGCTCAAGTGGTCGGCGACAAGCTTGACCTCAGCGCAGATGACGTCGCCGCTCTGCAGATCATTCCTTTGCGCGGCAGCCTCAGCGGCGTGCCGACCGATCCGACCATCTACCGCTTTTATGAAATGATCCAGATCTACGGCACCACGCTGAAAGCTCTGGTTCACGAACAGTTCGGTGACGGCATCATCAGTGCGATCAACTTCAAACTGGACATCAAGAAAGTCGAAGACCCGGAAGGCGGCTCCCGCGCCGTGGTGACCCTCGACGGCAAGTTCCTGCCGCTGCGCCCGTTCTGATACGCCCGGCCTGCACCTTGGGTGCGGGCCTTCTCACTCCTGTCACGAGGACACGTCCATGAAAGCCCTGATCGACGGCTTCCTGAAATTCCAGAACGAAGCCTTCCCGCAACGCAGCGAACTGTTCAAACATCTGGCCACGACTCAGCAACCCGGCACGCTGTTCATCACCTGTTCCGACAGCCGTGTGGTGCCTGAGCTGCTGACCCAGCAAGAGCCCGGCGAACTGTTCGTGATCCGTAACGCCGGCAATATCGTGCCCTCCTACAGCCCACATCCGGGCGGGGTGTCGGCGACGGTGGAATATGCGGTGGCAGTGCTGGGGGTGACCGATATCGTGATTTGCGGCCACTCCGATTGTGGTGCGATGACCGCAATTGCCCAGTGCAAATGCATGGATCACCTGCCCGCTGTCAGTGGCTGGCTGCAGCATGCCGAATCGGCGAAGGTAGTCAACGAAGCGCGCGTGCATGGCAGCGACGCGGCGAAATTGAGTTCGATGGTGCGCGAGAACGTGATCGCGCAACTGGCGAATATTCAGACCCACCCGAGTGTGCGCCTGGCCCAGGAGCAAGGCCGGTTGAATCTGCATGGCTGGGTTTACGACATCGAGACCGGTTCGATCGACGCACTCTCTTCCGATCGTCGCACCTTTGTGCCGCTGGCCGAGCGGCCTGAGACTTGCGCGATCAGCGCGCAAGCCAGCCACGCTGCCTGACTCCCCACCGTGATCGTTCCCACGCTCTGCGTGGGAATGCCTCTAGGGACGCTCTGCGTCCAGTGACGCGGAGCGTCACGGGCTGCATTCCCACGCAGAGCGTGGGAACGATCAACAGATCAGCGTTTTACCGTGAGATCTACCTGAGTCATTCGGCTGCGCACGGTGAACACGCCGTCACCGGAAAGAATCGCACTGCGCGCAAACAGGCGCCCGCTCTCCCAGTTCGAAAGGCCCAGTTCCGGCTTGTTCAACGCGTACTGGCCATCGACCCAACGGGTGATGCCGTTGCCTACGAACGGCGCATTCACCGCGTTGTAGAAGCGTTCCTGAACCGCCGCCGCCTGGCTGATCAACGACACGGTGAATTGCGGGCTGTACCGGTTGAACAGCGCAATCGCCTGATCCAGATCGTCGACAATCATCAGGCTGACTTCCGGGGTTTCTTCCCATTCCCACTCGCGGCCCAGGTCCGACTCGGGCAAGGATTCGGCCAGCGCTTCGTTCCGGTAACCCTCGGCGCGATAAACCTCGACCGTTGCGTTCTGCCATTCACTTGGCAGGTAACGTTCACTGCCCGCGACGATGTGCAATTTGCAGCCTTGGCCGCGCGCAGTACCGGCGTCTTTCAAAGCTTCGAGGAACAGCGGCACCAGCTCATCGGCGCGTTCGCGCTGAATCAGGCAGACGTTCAGGGTATTGCAGACCTTGCGGTCCAGAGAGTTGCGCACCACCGCCGCGAAGCGTGTGGCATCGGCATCACGGTCGGCGATCAGCCACGCACCGCCGGTACCGTGCAGGCTGACGGCAGTGCCGGCCTGCTGGGCAATGCTGCCCAACTGGCTGACCGCACGGCCCGAGCCGCGCGCCACCGCCAGCGACAGACGCCGATCGGCAAACATCGCCCAACCGGCGGCGTGATTGACACTTTCGACCAACGACACCGCCCCCACCGGCAAACCGGCTTCGGCCAGCGCCGGGTTCAAGGCGTGAGTGACGATAGCTTGCGCAGTGCCCAACGCATCGCTGCCGATGCGCAGCACAGCCGTATTGCCGGTGCGCAACACGCCGGCGGCGTCGGCAAATACGTTGGGACGGCCTTCGAAGACAAACGCGACGATGCCCAGCGGCGAGACGACTTGCTCAACCTTCCAGCCGTCGTGCTCGACACTGCTGATCACTTTGCCACGCGTGGGCGGCGCATCACGCCAGGCGCGCAGCCCGGCGATCATGTCGCGGCGCATGCGTTCATCGGCGAGCAAGCGTGTGGTCGAGCGACCGCGCGCCTTGGCCCGCTCGATGTCGGCGCGGTTGGCGGCTTCGATCTGCGTCCAGCACTGAGGATTTTCCAGGCGCTGGGCAAACAGGTCGAAGAATTGGCTGATGGCTTCATCGGACACCGCCGACAACGCGGTGAATGCCGCAGCCGCACGCTCGATTGCCACCGAGGCGGCCTGTTGATCGGCCACGGGGATCAGCAACAACTCGCCACTGACCTGCTCGACCAGCAAATGGTCACCGGGCTGAAACCGCGCGGCCAGTTCGGGGCTGACCACGGTGACGCGGTTACCAGCGAAAGGGATTGGCGTGCCAGCGACTAGACGTTCGAGCGCAAGAGACATGAAGCGGATTCACCATGCAGAGGGCGGTCGGAAAATGTAGCGGATTACTGGCTGAAATACACCTCCTCAAACACTAAAGAAACCTGTGGGAGCTGGCTTGCCAGCGATAGCGGTGGTTCAGGCAAATTTATAGTGACTGACAGGGCCTCATCGCTGGCAAGCCAGCTCCCACAGGGTCATGTGGTGTTCAGGTGGGTCAGAACACCGACCAGCCAATCCGCGAGCTCAGCAGTTCCAGCGCTGCCATCCCCGCCAGCGAGTTGCCGGCCGCATTCAACTCCGGCGACCACACGCACACACTGAACTGCCCCGGCACCACCGCAACGATGCCGCCGCCGACCCCGCTCTTGCCTGGCAAGCCGACACGATAGGCGAAATTGCCCGCCTCGTCGTACAAACCGCTGGTGGCCATGATCGAATTGACCTGCTGGGTCTGGCGGCGCGTCAGGATCTGCTCGCCGCTGTGCTTGCAGAACCCGTCATTGGCCAGAAAGCAGAACGCCCGGGCCAGATCGATGCAGTTCATGCGCAGTGCGCAGTGGCTGAAATAGCTGCGCAACACCGCCTCGACATCGTTGTGAAAGTTGCCGAACGACTGCATCAGATAGGCCATCGCCGCATTGCGCGCGCGATGCTGGTATTCGGAGTCGGCGACCTTGCCGTCGATCATGATTTGCGGGTTGCCCGACAGACGCCGGACGAAGTCGCGCATCGACAGTGTCGGCGCGGCGAAGCGCGACTGGTTGATGTCGCAGATCACCAGCGCACCGGCATTGATGAACGGATTGCGCGGGCGGCCGCGCTCGAATTCCAGTTGCACCAGCGAGTTGAACGGCTGGCCGGACGGCTCGTGGCCAAGCCGCTCCCAGATCGCTTCGCCGGAATGATCGATGGCCTGCACCAGGCTGAATACCTTGGAAATACTCTGCACCGAGAACGGCGTTTCAGCGTCGCCGGCGCAATACATTTCGCCATCGTTACTGTACACGGCGATGCCCAGCTGGTTGGCCGGTACCGTGCCGAGGGCGGGAATATAGTCAGCAACTTTGCCCTGCCCGATCAGGGGCCGGACGGCGTCAAGGATCTCGTTCAACAGCGCTTGCATGCCGGGTTCCGAAAGTCTCGCCCCATGGGATCGCGGGGACACTGGGGCTAGACGCTGCGCCCGCCGGTCGCATCACACCGGCAAGCATCCAGCAGAATGTTCTAGGCTGAAGCGGACCATTCAGACACAGGAGAGCACCATGCACCTCGAAGGCTCCTGCCATTGCGGCGAAGTCACGTTCAGCCTCGACAGCGCCCATCCTTATCCCTATCAACGCTGCTACTGCTCAATCTGCCGCAAGACCCAGGGCGGCGGCGGTTATGCGATCAACCTTGGCGGCGACGCGACTACTCTCAAGGTTCGCGGGCGCAAAAACATCAGCGTCTACCACGCCAAAATGAAAGCCGACGGCGATAAACGCGCCCATCGCAGCAGCGCCGAGCGTCACTTCTGCTCGCTGTGCGGCAGCGGCCTGTGGCTGTTCAGCCCGGAGTGGCCGGAGCTGATTCATCCATTCGCCTCGGCGATCGACACGCCACTTCCGGTGCCGCCGGAACACACGCACCTGATGCTTGGCTCGAAAGCGCCGTGGGTTGAGGTGGAGGCCAAGCCGAAGGATCAGCAGTTTGATGAATATCCTGAAGAGTCTATTGCTCAGTGGCATGAGCGACTGGGTGTGACCCGCTGAACACCGCGCCCTTCGCGAGCAGGCTCGCTCCCACATTCGGATTGCGATCACCTGTGGGAGCGAGCCTGCTCGCGAAGGGGCCGGGTCAGGCAATATCAATCAGTCCAGATGCGCCCAGGTCATCCTGAACAACGCCCCGCCCCACACCGAGTCGCCAACCTCAACCTGCCCGCCATGGGACTGCGACACCCGCCGCACCAGCGCCAGGCCCAGTCCGAAACCACCGGTGCGCCGATCACGGCTGGCATCCAGTCGGGAAAACGGTTCGAAGATTTTTTCCCGTCCCTCCAGCGGCACACCCGGCCCGTCATCGCTGACCCGCACTTCATAGTCATCGCCATTGCGCAGCAGCGACACCTCGACGCGCTGCTCGGCGTAGCGAATGGCATTGCGTAAAAGGTTGATCACCGCCCGCGCCATGAAGCGCGGTTCGATGCTCACGGTGTCGACCTGGCAACCCGCGATCGTCAACTGCACGCCCACTGCTTCAGCCTCAAGCGCTACACTGCCGACAACGCTGTCGAGCCAGTCGGCCGCATGAATATTCTCCCGTTTGATCACCGTCGCACCGTGCTCAAGGCTGGCGTACGTCAGCAGCTCCGAGACCATTTCCTCGAGCTCACCGAGGTCGGCGTACATGTCGGCGATCAGCTCGCGATTCTGGCTCGCGTCGGGTTGCTGTTTAAGCTGATCGAGCTCGAACGACAGCCGCGCGATCGGTGTGCGCAATTCGTGCGACACCGCATTGGTCAGCTCGCGCTGATTGGCAATCAGGCCCTCGATGCGCGCCGCCATCAGATTGAAGTGCTCGGCCAGATCGCGGATGTTCGAGCGCCGCGACAACTGGATGCGCACCGACAGATCGTTGTCGCCGAAACGCTCGGCCGCCAGCCGCAGCTTTTCCAGGTCGCGCCAGTGCGGGCGCACCCAGAAAAACAGAACGATGCCGATCAGCACTGCGAGCATCATGTACGCCGCGGTGATGTAGAACGGCATCAGGCTCGGCTCCGGCGGCAGCTTGATGCTGAGCAATTGCGAGCCGCCATCGATGTTGCTGATGAACTGCGTGTAATCGTCGCGGATCACCAACAGGTTCCGCGCGAGCTCGGCTTTTTCCTGCGGTGTGAGCGCCAGTTGATCGGCCTCGACCAGACTCAGCGACAGACCGTAATGCGCGCGCAATGAATCGAGTTTCTGTTCACGCTCGGCCCCTTGGCGGCCTTGCAGATGATCGACCAGCGACCACGCCTGACCGCGCACGGCTTCACGGTTGTAATCCTGCGTCTGGCTGTCGAGCAACGCGTTGAAGGTGTGCTCGACCGTCTGCAACGCCAGCACCAGCCCTACCGTCATGACCAGAAACAGCCCGAGGAACAAACGCAGCATCTACAGCTCCCACGCGAACGGATTGAACAGATAGCCCTTGCCCCACACGGTCTTGATGCACACCGGCTCGCGAGGGTTGTCCTTGAGCTTGTTGCGCAACTTGCTGATGTAGACGTCGACGCTGCGATTGAGGCCGTCGAAAGCGATGCCGCGCATGCGATTGAGAATGTCATCGCGGGAAAGAATCTTGCCCGCCGCGCTGGCGAGCAACCAGAGCAATTCGAACTCCATGGTGGTCAGCTCGATCAGCTCACCGGTCAGGCGCACTTCCCGGCAACTGCGGTCGATGCTCAATTGCCCGAACTCAAGAAAACTCACCACGCTGCTGTCCGGCGTCTGCCGCCGTTGCAGCGCACGCAGCCGCGCGAGCAGTACCGGCGGCTTGATCGGCTTGATCACATAATCGTCAGCGCCGGACTCCAGACCGAGGATGTGATCGAGATCGTCTTCCTTGGCGGTGAGGATCACGATCGGCGTGTCCGAGACACTGCGAATTTCCCGACAGACCTGCAAACCGCTCTGCCCCGGCAACATCAGGTCGAGCACCACTACTTTCGGCTTGAATTCCAGGAATGCAGCCATGGCGAGATCGCCGCGATGCACCGTGCGCACCTCGTAGCCGTGTTGTTCAAGAAAGTGTGCGATCAGTGCGGCGAGACGCTCATCGTCTTCGACCAGCAGGACTTTGCCAAAACCCAGGTTATCCATAACAACCGTTGCCAAGCCAAACGTGGAAGGGCCGATATTATGCTGGCATTCATCGCACAGGCGATCACGGCAGACAGCAAAAACCGGCCACTTGGGCCGGTTTTCGGTGATGTTTCATACTTTTAAGATTTTTTTACAATCCGACAATGATGTCCGATTGAATTGCGGACCTCTGTAGGAGCTGCCGAAGGCTGCGATATTTTGATTTTCGATTTGTAACAACAAGATCAAAAGATCGCAGCCTGCGGCAGCTCCTACCCGATCATGCGGCGACCGGCACGCCGCTGTGGAAGCGGAACTCCTCGTCCGGCGACTCGATCAGTTCCTGCTCGGCCACACGGACGCGCTCGATCACCTGCGCGACATCCTTGGCATCACCATACTGATAGGCCAGTTTCAGATAACCCTGAAAGTGCCGCGCCTCGCTTTTCAGCAGGCCGAAATAGAACTTGCCCAGCTCTTCATCCAGATGCGGCACCAGTGCTTCGAAGCGTTCGCAACTGCGTGCTTCGATGAACGCGCCAACCACCAGTGTGTCGACCAGTTTCACCGGTTCGTGGCTGCGCACCACTTTGCGCAGGCCCGAGGCGTAACGGCCGGCGTGCAGCTGACGCAGCTCGATCTTGCGCCGTTTCATGATGCGCATGACCTGCTCGTGGTGCACCAGTTCTTCCCGGGCCAGGCGCGACATCATGTTGATCAGGTCGACGTGGGCGTGGTACTTGGCAATCAGGCTCAGCGCCGTGCTGGCAGCCTTGAACTCGCAGTTCTTGTGGTCGATCAGCAGGGTTTCCTGGTCGGCCAATGCCGCCTGGACCCAGGCGTCGGGGGTGCGGCAGCCAAGGAATTCGTGGATTTCGGGAAGGATCATGGGGCTCACGGTAAAAGGTGTTCGAGCGAAGGGCGCCGATTATACCGGCCTGCCCGCAGACCACCAGCGGGGGCTGTTGATATGCATCAAGTCGCAGACGTTCGGGTAGCAACTATAGTTGTGCAACGCCGTGCCTTTTCTTTGCTGGAGACTCCGCTCATGCAAGCCATTCGCAGCATTCTGGTGGTCATCGAACCTGAACATGCAGAAAGCCTGGCGCTCAAACGCGCCAAGCTGATCGCCGGTGTCACCCAGGCCCATCTGCATCTGCTGGTGTGTGACAAGAAGCATGACCACGCCGGCCTGCTCAGCGTGCTCAAGGCGGCGTTGCTTGCCGAAGGGTACAGCGTGACCACCGAACAGGCATGGAACGAGAGCCTGCACGAAACCATCATCGATGTGCAGCAGGCCGAGGGTTGCGGCCTGGTGATCAAACAGCATTTCCCCGACAGCTCGCTGAAAAAAACCCTGCTGACCCCGGCCGACTGGAAGCTGCTGCGCCACTGCCCTACCCCGGTGCTGCTGGTAAAAACCGCCGGTTCGTGGAAGGACAAAGTGATCCTGGCTGCGGTCGATGTCGGCAATGCCGACGGTGAGCATCGGCATCTGCACAGCACCATCATTGATCACGGCTACGACATCGCCAGTCTGGCCAAGGCGCATCTGCATGTGATCACCGCGCATCCGTCGCCGATGCTCTCGGCGGCAGACCCGACGTTTCAGCTCAAATCGACCATAGAAGCCAAGTACCGCGAGCAGTGCCGGGCGTTTCAGGCGGAGTTCGATGTCGATGACGAGCACCTGCACATCGAGGAAGGCCCGGCAGATGTGCTGATCCCGTTCATGGCGCACAAGCTCCAGGCGGCGGTAACGGTAATTGGCACGGTAGCGCGCAGTGGTTTGTCAGGCGCGTTGATCGGCAATACGGCGGAAGCGGTGCTGGATACCCTGGAAAGCGATGTGCTGGTGCTCAAGCCGCAGGAGGTTGAGGATCATCTGGTGGAACTGGCCGTGAAACATTAAGAGCAAAAGATCGCAGCCTTCGGCAGCTCCTACAGGTAGAACGCATTCCCATGTAGGAGCTGCCGAAGGCTGCGATCTTTTGCTGTTCAGGCGCCAAAGGCGTCTTTGAGAAAGCCGGGGGCGATGTAGCGCTGATAATGCGCTTCCGACAGCAGGAAGAATTCCCGATCAATGGCATCGCGCAGTTCCGGCAGGTTCCAGTCGCGGAATTCCGGCAGCAACACCATCCCGTACGCCTCGAGATTAATGATCACCCGCGCCCCCCGGGCGATCAGCTGATAGGCCCAGCAATATTCCGACTGATGCGGTACGAAGCGGATCTTGCGCTGTTCGAGCTGCTCGCGCAGGCGCGCCGGATCGAAGATCTCGACTTTGCTCGCCATCACTTGTGACAGCAATTGCTCCAGACGCAGCCACACCGCGCGCTTTTCCTCCTCGTTGTATCCGTTCCAATGGATCACTTCGTGATGGAAACGCTTGCAGCCACGGCACACCAGGTCACCGTAAACGGTGGAGCAGAGGCCGACGCAGGGGGTCTTGATGGTCTGATTGGGCATAAATGGGCAGAACACTGAAACGCGGAACAGGCCGGCATGTTAGCCCTTTGTCGGGCATTGATCACCCCTCAAACAGCAAGGTCTCGCCGGCGTCGCAGGTTTGCTCCGGCCGCGCTGATTGCCACGAAAGTCCAATAGAGCGCGACTTACCTTTAAATTTTTTTTGCCGTAGAATCAGCCAGCCTTTTAAGGCGCCAATGTCCGTTAGAAGCTGTTTTCAAAGCGTCACGAGCACAGTCGTTCCTTCAGAGCGGTGTTGGCGAGGGGTTTTTCCAGCGGGGAAAAGCCCAACGCCAACCCTCATCAGCTCCCCGTTCTGCAGGCGTAAAACTTTGAAAGCAGCTTCTGTAAGGAATTGCCGGTAATTCTGGCCGAACGACCCACAACGTCGTGAGGCGCATGAGTACGGCAATTTCGGGATGAGCGTCCCGGACACCCATTTGGGACCACTGATGAGGGTAATAACTGTGCTTGAAGCCTACCGCAAACATATCGAAGAGCGTGCAGCCCTGGGTATCGTTCCCCAGCCGCTTAACGCCGAACAAACAGCAGGCCTGATCGAGCTGCTGAAGAACCCTCCGGCTGGCGAAGAAGCTTTCCTCGTTGACCTGATCACCAATCGCGTACCGCCTGGAGTGGACGAAGCCGCCTACGTCAAGGCCGGTTTCCTGTCTGCCCTGGCCAAGGGCGAAGCCACCTCCCCTCTGCTGGACAAGAAACGCGCTGTAGAACTGCTCGGCACCATGCAGGGCGGCTACAACATCGTTACCCTCGTTGAACTGCTGGACGACGCCGAGCTGGCGCCAGTCGCCGCCGAAGAACTCAAGCACACCCTGCTGATGTTCGACGCCTTCCACGACGTCGCCGAAAAAGCCAAGAACGGCAACGTTCACGCCAAGGCCGTGCTGCAATCCTGGGCTGACGGCGAGTGGTTCAAGAAGCGCCCGGTGCTGGCCGACAAGATCAGCCTGCGCGTATTCAAGGTCACCGGCGAAACCAACACCGACGACCTCTCCCCTGCGCCAGACGCCTGGTCGCGTCCTGATATCCCGCTGCACGCCCTGGCCATGCTGAAAATGGCCCGTGACGGCATCGTTCCGGACGAGCAAGGCAAGACCGGCCCGATGAAGCAGATCGAAGAAATGCGCGGCCAGGGCTTCCCGATCGCCTACGTCGGTGACGTGGTCGGTACCGGTTCCTCGCGTAAATCGGCCACCAACTCGGTGCTGTGGTTCTTCGGCGACGACATCCCGTACGTGCCGAACAAGCGCGCTGGCGGTTTCTGCTTCGGCAGCAAGATCGCTCCGATCTTCTACAACACCATGGAAGATGCCGGCGCCCTGCCGATCGAGTTCGACGTGTCGAACATGAACATGGGCGACGTGATCGATCTGTACCCGCACGCTGGCAAAGTCTGCAAGCACGGTACCGACGAAGTCATCACCACTTTCGAAATGAAAACCCCGGTGCTGCTGGACGAAGTCCGTGCCGGCGGTCGTATCCCGCTGATCATCGGCCGTGGCCTGACCGAGAAGGCTCGCGCCGAATTGGGTCTGCCGCCGTTCGACCTGTTCAAGAAGCCGGAAGCTCCGGCTGAAAGCACCAAGGGTTTCACCCTGGCGCAGAAAATGGTCGGCAAGGCTTGCGGTCTGGCAGAAGGCCAGGGCGTGCGTCCTGGCACCTACTGCGAACCGAAGATGACCACCGTGGGTTCTCAGGACACCACCGGTCCAATGACCCGTGACGAACTGAAAGACCTGGCGTGCCTGGGCTTCTCCGCTGATCTGGTGATGCAGTCGTTCTGCCACACCGCGGCTTATCCAAAGCCGATCGACGTGACCACCCACCACACCCTGCCTGACTTCATCATGACCCGCGGCGGCGTTTCCCTGCGTCCGGGCGACGGGATCATCCACTCGTGGCTGAACCGCATGCTGCTGCCGGACACCGTCGGTACCGGTGGTGACTCGCACACCCGTTTCCCGATGGGCATCTCGTTCCCGGCCGGTTCCGGTCTGGTCGCGTTCGCCGCTGCCACTGGCGTCATGCCGCTGGACATGCCGGAATCGATCCTGGTGCGCTTCAAGGGCAAGATGAAACCTGGCATCACCCTGCGTGACCTGGTTCATGCCATTCCGTACTTCGCTATCCAGAACGGTCTGCTGACCGTCGAGAAGAAAGGCAAGAAAAACGCCTTCTCCGGCCGCATCCTGGAAATCGAAGGTCTGGAAGGTCTGACCCTGGAGCAGGCGTTCGAACTGTCCGACGCCTCGGCCGAACGTTCGGCTGCCGGTTGCACCATCAAGCTGTCGAAAGAGTCGATCACCGAGTACCTGCAGTCCAACATCACCCTGCTGCGCTGGATGATCGGCGAAGGCTACGGCGATGCGCGTACCCTGGAACGTCGTGCTCAAGCGATGGAAGCCTGGATCGCCAATCCTGAGCTGATGGAAGCCGATGCCGACGCCGAATACGCCGAAGTCATCGAAATCGATCTGGCCGAAATCAACGAGCCTGTGCTGTGTGCGCCGAACGATCCGGACGACGCCCGTCTGCTGTCCAGCGTTGCTGGCGAGAAAATCGACGAAGTGTTCATCGGTTCGTGCATGACCAACATCGGTCACTTCCGCGCTGCCGGTAAACTGCTGGATCAGGTCAAGGGTCAGCTGCCAACCCGTCTGTGGCTGTCGCCGCCGACCAAGATGGACGCTCACCAACTGACCGAAGAAGGCTACTACGGCATCTACGGCAAGGCCGGCGCACGCATGGAAATGCCAGGCTGCTCGCTGTGCATGGGTAACCAGGCACGCGTTGAGCCGAACAGCACCGTGGTCTCGACGTCGACCCGTAACTTCCCGAACCGTCTGGGCGACGGCGCGAACGTCTACCTGGCCTCGGCCGAGCTGGCGTCCGTTGCTTCGATCCTGGGTCGCCTGCCGACCGTCGAGGAGTACATGGAATACGCTGGCAAGATCGACAGCATGGCGGCCGATGTCTACCGCTACCTGTCCTTCGACCAGATCGCCGAGTTCCGTGAAGCTGCTGCGAACGCCAAGATCCCGGTCGTTCAAGCCTAACGCTGCAAGGCCATAAAAAACGCCGCCCATCGTGAGATGAGCGGCGTTTTTTTTATGCCTGCCGGGCAAGCATTCTGATCGTTCCCACGCTCTGCGTTGGAACGCAGCCCCGGACGCTCTGCGTCCCCAAGCGTGACGCAGAGCGTCACAAGAGGCATTCCCACGCAGAGCGTGGGAACGATCAGTGACAGGTCAGACAGCCAGCTTGTAAACCAGCGCCGAAATCGCCACCAGTCCCACCGCGGTAACAAACACGTTCGACGCCTGACCGCGATAGCGCGCCATCGCTGGCACCTTGCGAATCGCGTACATCGGCATCAGGAACAGAATCGCCGCAATCACCGGCCCACCGACCGTTTCGATCATGCCCAGGATGCTCGGATCAAGCGTTGCGACGATCCAGCAGATCACCAGCATGAACGCCGCCACGATGCGATCCAGCGCCTTGGCGCCCGGACGTTTGCCGCTCTTGACGATCAGGCCCTTGAGGCCTTCGCTGGCCCCGATGTAATGACCGAGGAACGACTTGGAGATCGCCACAAACGCAATCAACGGCGCCGCAAACTCGATGGTCGGGTTGCTGAAGTGGTTGGCCAGGTACGACAGGATCGACAGATTCTGCTCTTTTGCCTCAGCCAGTTGCTCTGGCGACAGGGTCAGCACGCAACTGAATACGAAGAACAGCACCAAAATGACCATCAATGCATGAGCGCGCGCGAGGATCTGCGAGCTGCGCTCGTCAGCATGCACACCGTAACGACGCTTCTGATCCATCGCGAACGCCGAGATAATCGGCGAATGGTTGAACGAGAACACCATCACCGTAATCGCCAGCCACAGCGTGTGCAGCAGCGCTGACGGCGCCGGCACTTGCGCGGCGGTGGCGAGGATGCCGCCGTTCCAGTGCGGAATCAGGTACACGGCGAGGAACAGCAGCGCAACGATGAACGGATAGACCATCAGGCTCATGGCCTTGACGATCGCCTGCTCGCCGCAACGCACGACGGCCAGCAGGCCGAGAATCAGCACGAACGAGAGCAGCGCGCGCGGTGGCGGCGTGATGTGCAGTTGGTGTTCGAGGAAACTGGCGACCGTGTTGGTCAGGCCGACGCTGTAGATCAGCAGGATCGGGAAGATGGCAAAGAAGTACAGCAGCGTGATCAAGGCACCGGCCTTGATACCGAAATGCTGCTCGACCACTTCGGTGATATCGGCGCCTTCGCGACCGGACAGCACAAAACGGGTCAGGCCACGGTGCGCGTAAAACGTCATCGGGAAGGCCAGCAGCGCGAGGATCACCAGCGGCCAGAAGCCACCCAATCCTGCGTTGATCGGCAAAAACAGGGTGCCGGCGCCAATGGCCGTCCCAAACAGTCCCAGCATCCAGGTGGTGTCCTGGCGATTCCAGCTCGAAAGTTCAGCGGGTGCTGCTGCGTCGAAGCGCTTTTCGAGGCTATTGGCCTGATCATTCATCCGGTCGGATCTCCGCATTCCGGTCACTTGCCACTCGGTCAGGACGCGTCGGAAAAAACCGACAGACATGCTCCGGCCGAAACAGGGGCGCGATTCTCCGTGATAAATCAATGCAAGCAAAGACTTAGCTGAGGAATGGTTGTGCGGAGCAGATCCAAGGATGGTCGTTTATGGAAAAAACAAGGTCGTTTATGGATACGTCGGATGCCGCAAACGGATACGTTTTGCACCCACCCATGCGTCATCGAATGCGCCTAGAGCGATATGCCGAGCATGAAACCCAATAAAACGCAGTACAGCCCGAAGCCGAAAAGCAACCAGAGCTTGCCATTTTCGCGCTTGTCTCTATTGCGCAACGCTTCGTCATATTCTGCGAACTCTCGCTCAATTTGCTCCAGTCGTGCCTTACGGTCATATGTGCTCATACTGATTAACCTTTGAATAATGCGCCTGACGGTCGTGAAGCATGAAGACTCACAACTTGAAGAAAAACCCTGCCACTGCGGTGATTGCAGTCAAGACTCCACCAAACACTGCAATTGGATAGAGCTTCGTCTCCCTTGATAACTTTTTGTCTTCAGCCTGAAGCTTTTTCCATTCAGCCACGAGTTTCCTTGATTCGTTTTCCAGCCTGTCTAGCTCCAGATTTTCGCGATCGTTATGGAACATTTGCCCTCCTTGGCTGCTGGCGGATCGGTGTCAGCATTTGCATGCACATCGACGGCTATCGTCATGCCCTTATCATCAAACTGTTCCATTCACGCTGACCAGCAGACGCATCTGCCATCCCCGTAGGCAAAATCCGCGATTCACGTAAGCCTCCTCATACGAGTGGTCCGCAATATTCCAGACCAACTACCTGCCAGAACTCCGCCATTGATCTAGCGTGAGAGAAGCCATAACCCAAGGAGCCTCCCATGCCACTGGTCCGCGTCGACATCCAGCAAAACCCAGACCCCACTTTCGCCAGGCGCATCGGCGAACAGATCTACGCCGCCCTGCGCAGCTGTATCGATGTGCCCGAGCACGACAACTTCCAGATTCTCAACGAGCACGACGGCCAGCACTTCGTGTACGACCCGCAATACCTCGGCATCGAGCGCAGCGACGGCGTGGTGTTCATCCAGATCACCATCAGCGAAGGGCGCAGCGTGGAAAAGAAGCAGTTGCTGTTCAAGACCATTGCCGAGAGCCTGCATGCGCAACTGGGTATTCGCCTGGAGGATGTGTTCATCAATCTGCTGGAGGTAAAGAAAGAGAACTGGTCGTTTGGCAACGGCATTGCGCAATACGTCAGCTGATTCGCAGCGCCCATGCCTGCGTGCTTGCTTGTTCCACGAACCCGTCCAGAATCAAAGCACCACTGCGCGAATGCAACGATTGCCAAGCCGCTGCGGATTCAGCACTCTGAGTCGACTTTCGCGACCCACCCGCCGCCAATCACAGGAGCCGCGCAATGCCCGCAACCGTTCTGGTACTGGTTGAAACGATCAATGACTATCTGCCGATTCTTGAGCATCAGGGATTCCACCTGATCCTCGCACCAACGCCAGCCGAACGTGCGCAAGCCATCGCCACCCATGGCAGCCGCATTGATGCCGTGCTCACTCGCGGCCCGCTGGGTCTGACCGCGCAAGAGATCAGCGCCCTGCCCGCCTTGAAAATCATCACGGTGATCGGCGCCGGTTATGAACAGGTCGACCTGCAAGCGGCCAGCGATCGTGGGATTACCGTAACCAATGGTGCCGGCGTCAACGCCTCGTCAGTGGCCGATCATGCGATGGCCCTGCTGCTGGCATTGGTGCGCGACATCCCGCGCTGCGATGCCGCCGTGCGCCGCGGTGAATGGCCGAAAATCATGCGCCCGTCGCTGGCCGGCAAGCGTCTGGGCATCCTCGGGCTGGGCGCCGTGGGCATGGCGATTGCCAAACGTGCGGAGCTGGGTTTCGACATGCAGATCAGCTACCACAGCCGCCAGGTGCGCAGCGAAGTCGCTTATGCGTTCTGCTCGACACCCACCGATCTGGCGCGAGCCTCGGACTTTCTGGTCGTTGCCACGCCCGGTGGCATTGCTACTCAACATCTGGTGACGCGAGCTGTGCTCGATGCGCTCGGCCCCAAGGGTTTTATCGTCAACATCGCCCGCGCCAGCGTTATCGCAACGGCAGACCTGATCACCGCACTTGAGCAACGTCGTATCGCCGGCGCTGCACTGGACGTGTTCGATCACGAACCGGAAGTGCCTGATGCCCTGAAACACCTCAGCAACGTTGTGCTGACTCCCCACGTCGCCGGGTTGTCCCCTGAAGCCACGCAAGGCACCGTTGAACTGGTGGGGAAAAACCTGATGGCGTTTTTCTCCGGGCAACCGGTGCTGACTCCCGTCGCCCTGCCGCCCAAGTTGAACAACCAGCGCGTGCATTAACGTTCGTGGCATCGTCGAACCGCGCCGATCTTTGCCCCATTCTCAAAGTTGATTATCCAGCAACACGCTAACCTATAAGACCGACCCGCGCTTGTGAGCACCCGAGCGCGCCATTAGATTAGCCAATGATGTCTGGCCTCCAAAATAAGCAGAAGGGATAAGCATGGCGCTTACTGACCAGTCCACCCGGATCCGTGCAGGCGAAGAACTTGATGCCAGCCTGATCGATCCGTACCTCAAGGCGCACATTCCCGGCCTGACCGGCACGCCGCAGATCAGCCAGTTTCCCGGCGGCGCGTCGAACCTGACCTACCTGCTGGAATACCCCGAGCAAGAGTTCGTTCTGCGCCGTCCGCCGTTTGGCCACAAAGCCAAATCCGCCCACGACATGGGCCGTGAATTCCGCATTCTCAACCAACTGCGCGACGGCTTTCCGTATTGCCCGAAGGCCTACGTGCATTGCACCGACGAAGCCGTTATCGGCGCCGAGTTCTATGTGATGGAACGGGTCAAGGGCATCATCCTGCGCGCTGAACTGCCGCCGGAGCTGGGCCTCGATTCGGCGAAAACCGAAGCGCTGTGCAAAAGCTTCATCGACCGTTTCGTCGAACTGCATCGGGTCGATTACAACGCCTGCGGCCTCGGCGATCTGGGCAAGCCTGAAGGCTACGTCGCCCGGCAGATCAAGGGCTGGAGCGAGCGTTACGAAAAAGCCCTGACCCCGGACGCGCCGCACTGGGAAGCGGTCAAAGCCTGGCTCAACGACAAAATGCCGGCCGACCACCCGACGTCGAGCATCGTCCACAACGACTACCGCTTCGACAACGTCATTCTCGACCCGGCCAATCCGATGCAAATTATCGGCGTGCTCGACTGGGAACTGACCACCCTCGGCGACCCGCTGATGGATCTGGGCAACACCCTCGCCTACTGGATCGAAGCCGGTGACCCGGCACCGGTGCAACTGATGCGCCGCCAGCCAAGCCACGCGCCGGGCATGCTGACCCGCCGCGAATTCGTCGACTACTACGCCGAGCGCTCGGGCATCCGCATCGACAATTTCGACTTCTACTACACCTACGGCCTGTTCCGCCTGGCCGGCATCGTGCAGCAGATCTACTACCGCTTCTACCATGGCCAGACACAGGACAAACGCTTCGCGCAGTTCATTCACATGAACAAACTGCTGGAGCAGATGAGCCTGCAGGTCATTCAGAAATCCAGCCTCTGATCCGGGCCAATAACAAGACTTTCAACAAGGGAAACCCATGTCCAAGACTCAGTTGTTCGACCTCGACGGCAAAATCGCTTTCGTCTCCGGCGCCAGCCGTGGCATCGGTGAAGCCATCGCCAAACTGCTGGCCCAGCAAGGCGCCCACGTGATCGTCTCGAGCCGCAAGCTCGAAGGCTGCCAACACGTCGCCGACGCCATCATCGCCGCCGGCGGCAAGGCGACAGCCGTGGCCTGCCACATCGGTGAGATGGAGCAGATCAGCCAGGTCTTCGCCGGGATCAAGGAACAATTCGGCCGCCTCGACATCCTGGTCAACAACGCCGCGACCAACCCGCAATTCTGCAACGTGCTGGACACCGATCTGGGGGCGTTCCAGAAGACCGTCGATGTGAACATTCGCGGCTACTTCTTCATGTCGGTCGAAGCCGGCAAGCTCATGCGCGAAAACGGTGGCGGCAGCATCATCAACGTCGCGTCGATCAACGGCATCTCGCCGGGCATCTTCCAAGGCATCTATTCGGTAACCAAAGCGGCGGTCATCAACATGACCAAAGTCTTCGCCAAGGAATGCGCGCAATTCGGCATCCGCTGCAACGCCCTGCTCCCCGGCCTGACCGACACCAAATTCGCCTCGGCGCTGGTCAAGAACGACGCGATTCTGAAACAGGCACTGACCCAGATCCCGCTCAAACGCGTAGCCGATCCAAGCGAAATGGCCGGCGCGGTGCTGTACCTGGCCAGCGATGCGTCGAGCTACACCACTGGCGTGGCGCTGAATGTGGATGGCGGATTCCTGTCCTGATATCCAAGGCAAATTGCTAACCCGTGTGGGAGCGAGCCTGCTCGCGAAAGCGTGGTGTCAGTCAGCTATGTTTTGACTGATACCACGCATTCGCGAGCAGGCTCGCTCCCACAGGGGCGGTGCCGAAATCCAGAACTCCTGCATCCGCGGGATTGCCCGGCTTATTGGGTTATGCAACGCGTAGTGGTGATGTGACGCGTCACCTGCCCATCCACATACACATCCCCGGCAACCTCAGTATTTTCCAGCACCTCACACCGACGTTCCGGCGGTGGCGGCGGCGCGACAGGCGCAGGGGGTGGAGGACTGGCACAACCGGCCAACAGCACAGCAAGAAAAGCCAACGGCAATACGCGTTTCCCAGGATTATTCATAGGACGACCCGCGGTAAAGAGAGACAAACTCCCGCAACCCAACCGGCCGCGGAAGACCTGACCACTCATTCTTTATAGCTGAGCGCCTTGTTAGCGCCAGTGGATTGGGGAGATTGGCTAGTTCGGGCTGTCGGTTTTGCGCAGATTTTCCAGCAGAAGCCTGGATTGGGATTATGGTCGTCGGCGAGGGCCTCATCGCGAGCAGGCTCACTCCTACAGTTTTGATCGAGTGAGTTCAGTAACAACCAGGTCGGCTGTCAGGCCGCCTTCGCGAGCAGGCTCGCTCCCACAGAAAATCAAAATCAAAATCAAAAGATCGCAGCCTTCGGCAGCTCCTACACACGATGAGCGTTAGCTCGAGTACCGCTTTTGATCTTGGAGCCCGTCGGCAGGCTGAGTGGAGGGATTGATCCTGGCGTGGGAGCGCAGCGACCGTACGACGCAGTCGTACACAGCGGAAGGAGGTGCAGCGAAGCAAACCGGAGCCGCTGCGCCAGGATCGATTCCGCAGCGAAGGAACCCCGAGCCTAAGCGAGCGGGCCGAACGTCAGGGCGAAGACCTTTTGGTTCCTTTTGGGGCGTTTGCCAAAAGGGACTCGCCGTAAGGGCGAAACCGCCAGCCGCAACACCCAAAAAAACGGATATACACCCAAAATCCCCAGAGCATGGCCGGCCCAAAGGCCGCCAAGACCAAAGCGCGCTTAAGCCAAATCCGGATCCCGCGAAGAACGCAAGGAATTGCTCTCAAGCTCATACCTCAACTCATCCACCAACGCCTCAACCGCCCCGGGCGTACGCAGCGAAGCCAGATCCAGCCCACTGATCACCAGATCCACCTGCCCCGAATCCCGGTGATACAACTTGACCGTCAGCGAATGATCACCATCCACCGAACACTCACAAGCCAGCGGCGCAAAACTGTGCTCGAGCCGAGCGCGCAACTGCGCAAGATTCATCATTGACGTTGTTCCTATGACTGTTTCAAAAGGGGCACGATCGCAGGCCCGAAATGGCCCACACCGCACCCCACCAGCCTAAGAACACAACGTCTTGGCCAATACATGAATTTGCACCCTTGTAACTAGTGCATTTGCACCCTCAGCGCTGCCCCTTGGTGCCCCACTCTCCCGAAAACAAACCACGCTCGCGAGCCCAGACGATCGCCTCGCTGCGGCTATGCACATCGATTTTCGAGTACACGGTGGCCACATGATTGCGCACGGTATTGGGCGCCAGTTTCAACCGCGCGGCGATCTCCTTGTCCGCCAGACCTTCACAGATCAAACCCAGCACATCACGCTCACGGGCCGTCAGGTCGGTGAACGAGGCGCTGGGCAGCTGCGGCGAGTTGATTTTCTTCACGTTGGCCAGCTTCTCGATCAGCGTTCGGCTGAACCACGACGCATCCTTCATCACCTCTTCGATCGCCGCGACCAGTTCCAGCTCAGTGCGCTTGCGCTCGGTCATGTCCATCAACACCAGCAGATAGCAGGACGTGTCGTGAATGTTCACGGTGTCAGCCGAGACCGCACACTCCAGCAACTCCTCGTCCTTCTTGCGCACGGGCACGTCGACCCGATCCACACGACCGTTCTTCGCCAGCGCCGACAGCAGGCGCGTGCGCGCGCTGTCATCGTGGATGAAGCTCAGCTGCGTCACGGTTTTGCCGAGTACGTCATCGCTGTCATAGGCCAGGGTATCGAGGAACGCCTGATTGACGTCGATGACCTCCTGCTTGTCAGCGGTGCAGATCAAAATCGGTACCGGCGTCAGACGAAAAGCCTTGGCAAAGCGCTCCTCGCTCTGACGCAAGGCCACTTCGACCCGGCGCCGAGGCTCCATGTCGACGAAGGAGAACAGCATGCAATTCTCGTCATTGAGCAGCAGCGGCTGACCGGCAACGATCACCTGTTTACTGCCACCGTCGGGAAGGCGCAACTCCGCCTGCATTTGCGGAATGGTCGCGACATCGCGCAAGCGCTGGACAGCCAGATCGCGCTGATCCGCCTGCTCGAAGATATCGATTTCGTAAGCCGAAGTGCCGATCACCTGATCGCGGGTATAGCCGGTCATTTCCAGAAAGCCCGGGTTGACCTTGATGTAGCGCAAATCGCTGAGTCGGCAGATCACTGCCGGTGCAGGGTTGGCATTGAAGGTTTTTTCGAAACGCAGCTCAGCATTGGCCCAATCGGTGACGTCGCTCATGATCAGCACCAGCGACTCGGGCTGGCCGACGCGGTCGGTCAGGACCATGCTGCGCACACTGTGCACCCAGACCCGCTCCGGGTCGTCCACGGACGAAACTTCGATCAGCACATCATTGAACGCCTCGCAGCGGGCGACGCGGCTGATCGGGTAGTTGTCCGGCGGCAAGACATGATTATTGCGATAGCGCAGCGTGAAGCGTCTGGCGTACTCGTCGGCGTTACTGCCCAGATCACCGATGGTGCTGACACCGTGCATGGTCAGCGCCGCTTCGTTGGCCCAGAGAATGCTTTTGTCGAGTTCCAGCAGAATCACCCCGTCCGACAGCCCGGCAATGATCTGCTGCAACTGGCGACGGTTGGTTTCGGTGGTCAGGACTTCCTGGCTCATTGGATCTCCACACTGTGATGCGGCTAGGTGAAGAGTACGACCGCGGCGGCTCGGGATCGTGCCACAACCCCAAAATCGCCAAAAAACCCCTGTGGGAGCGAGCCTGCTCGCGAAAGCGCTGGGTCAGACAGACCATTCGGTGACTGACCCGGCGCATTCGCGAGCACGCTCGCTCCCACAGGTTTACTGGGTGTGTTTACCTTAGGCGGCACGCTCGCTGGCCGCCACCATCGCCGACGCCGCGAGCATCGCCCGCAACAACACCGCGCACCCCGCTGCCAGATCATCCGGCGCGGCATTCTCGATTTCGTTGTGGCTGATCCCGCCCTCGCATGGCACAAAAATCATTCCCGCCGGGCCGAGCTCGGCGAGGAAAATCGCGTCATGCCCGGCACCACTGACGATGTCCATGTGCGACAGACCCAGCCCTTTCGCAGCACCGCGCACCGCTTCCACGCAGCCTTTTTCGAAGTACAGCGGCGGGAAGTCGGCGGTCGGGGTCAGTTCGTAGGTAAGGCCGTGCTCTTCGCAGGTCGCCTCGATCACTTGTTTCACTTCGGCAATCATCGAATCCAGCCGCGCCGGCTCCAGGTGGCGAAAATCCAGAGTCATGCGCACTTCGCCGGGAATCACGTTGCGCGAGCCGGGATAGGCTTGCAGGCAGCCGACCGTGCCACAGGCGTGGGGCTGATGGCCGAGGGCGGCGCGGTTGACGGCGCCGACGATCACCGAGGCACCGACCAAGGCGTCCTTGCGCAGGTGCATCGGCGTCGGGCCGGCGTGGGCTTCGACGCCGCGCAATTTCAGGTCGAACCACTTCTGCCCGAGCGCGCCGAGTACCACGCCGATGGTTTTCTCTTCGTCCTCGAGAATCGGGCCTTGTTCGATGTGCGCTTCGAAATACGCGCCAACCGCGTGCCCGCTAACCTTGCGCGGACCGGCATAGCCGATCGCATTCAGTGCTTCGCCGACCGTGACGCCGTCGGCATCGACCTTGGCGAGGGTTTCTTCGAGGGTGAATTTCTCGGCGAAGACCCCTGAGCCCATCATGCACGGGGCGAAGCGTGAGCCCTCTTCGTTGGTCCAGACCACCACTTCCAGCGGCGCTTCGGTTTCCACGCCGAGGTCGTTGAGGGTGCGCAGCACTTCGACGCCGGCGAGCACGCCGAAGCAGCCGTCGAACTTGCCGCCGGTGGGCTGGGTGTCGATGTGGCTGCCGGTCATCACTGGCGGCAGGCTCGGGTTGCGCCCGGCGCGCCGGGCGAAAATGTTGCCGACGGCATCGACCGTGACGCTGCAACCGGCGTCCTTGCACCACTGCACGAACAGGTCGCGCGCCTGGCGGTCGAGGTCGGTCAGGGCCAGGCGACAGACGCCGCCCTTGACCGTGGCACCGAGTTTCGCCAGTTCCATGAGCGAGGCCCAGAGGCGATCGCGGTTGATGTGCTGATGGGTGGACTGCAGAACGTCTACGGCTGCGTTCATGGGGATCTCCTCAATGCTGATGCCGATAGTGCCCATGCTCTGCGTGGGCATTCATCCATGGACGCTCTGCGTCCGCTGTTGGGACGCGGAGCGTCCCGGGCTGCATTCCCACGCAGAGCGTGGGAACGATCATGTGCTACACCGCTGTTTTCACGACCGAAGGCTGCGCCCGCATCACACACAACCCGTAATAAATCGCTCCGCCCAACGCCGAGCCGGTGAACCAGCCATAGCTGTAGAACCAGCTGAACGCATCGCTGCCCAGCGACAGCAAGGTCAGCGCCACCGGCACGCCAAAGGCGAGAAAACCGGCCCAGTTCCACGCCGGATACACGTCATCGCGGTACAGCCCGGCGAGGTCCAGTCGCTGTTTCTTGATCAGGAAATAATCCACCACCATGATCCCGGCGATCGGCCCGAGCAGGCTCGAGTAGCCCAGCAGCCAGTTTGAGTACACGGTTTCCAGGCTGATGTCGGAAACGATCAGGCCAAGCTTTTTCAGCAGTTCATGGCCCATCAGCACCAGCCCGACCAGACCGGTGAGCAACACCGCTTTGGTGCGGTTGATCACCTTCGGCGCGATGTTCTGAAAGTCATTGGTCGGCGAGACGATATTGGCGGCGGTGTTGGTCGACAGTGTGGCAACGATGATCAGCGCCATGGCCACAGCGACCCACACCGGGCTCTGGATATGCCCGATCAGCGTGACCGGGTCGGACACGGTGACGCCGACCAGTTTCACCGATGCGGCGGTCATCACCACGCCCAGCGCAGCGAAGAGGAACATGGTCAGCGGCAGACCGAAAATCTGCCCGAGGATCTGATCCTTCTGGCTCTTGGCGTAGCGACTGAAGTCGGGAATGTTCAGCGACAGCGTGGCCCAGAAGCCGACCATCGCGGTCAGCCCTGCCGCGAAATAACTGACCACGCTGGCGCCTTCCGGGCGCTTGGGCGGGATCGCCAGCAGCTCAGTCATCGACACATTGGGCATCGCCCACACCAGCAGGCCGATGCCCACTGCAACCAGCAGCGGCGCGGACAGGGTCTCCAGCCATTTGATCGACTCGGCGCCGCGAATCACCACCCACAGATTCAGCGCCCAGAACACCATGAAACCGATCACCTCGCCGGTGCCGCCGAGGGATTTCCAGCCCTCGAACACCGAGCCGAGGAACAGGTGGATCGCCAGTCCGCCGAACATGGTCTGGATGCCGAACCAGCCACACGCCACCAACGCGCGAATCAGGCACGGCACGTTGGAACCGAGAATGCCGAACGACGAGCGCAGCAGCACCGGAAACGGAATGCCGTACTTGGTGCCCGGGAAGGCGTTGAGGGTCAGTGGAATCAACACAATGACGTTGGCAAACAGAATCGCCAGCAGCGCTTCGCCGACGCTCAAGCCGAAATACGCGGTGAGCACGCCGCCGAGGGTGTAGGTCGGCACGCAAATCGACATCCCGACCCACAGCGCGGTGATGTGCCATTTGTTCCAGGTGCGTTCGCGCACCTTGGTCGGTGCCATGTCGTGGTTGTAACGGGGGCTGTCGAGGACGTCGTTGCCGGCTTCGAGCTCGAACAAGCCGTCGCGCTCGGTCACTTGTGATCTGGTCTGTTGCATGGCCGCTCCACTGTTCTTCTGATTATTTTTTGCTCATCAGGCGGCGAGCGCATACGGCGCCAGCCGGACGATGGCCGGAGGAACTGACAACTTTCACGCACCGGCCATGGTGTCAGCGGCGGCATCAATAAACGTGCCGGGTCTGGCGCTGAACGCTTGGGCGGTGCACTGCACGCTTTGCAACTTTCTGATATTCATCAGTTTTAATTGAATATTCGCTGAGTCCGGGAAAACTTGTCTGAACGCTCAGGCTAAACATCGGGCAAGTTGTCCGAAGTGTCAGGACTCAAACTGGTGCACTGCATTTATTTTTGTCGGTGAACCCGCAACCGCAGCACAACTTCAAGCGGCTGATTTCACATAGGAAATCTTGCTCATATTTCCATCCTGTCAAGTGCGTCAAAATGGTGAGCGCCCTACCCATTTTGGTGATTTCTCGTTTTTACCTTTATTTATCAATAGCTTGAAACAGCTATAAGCTTATAAAAAATATTCTTGATCATTCTTGAAATCGCGACTAGTTTCTATTCCTGACAGCGATGACAGGAATACGAACTGCGCCGCTGTACTTCAATAAAACATTTAGAACCGGCACAAGTCGGTCATGCCTGCGAGGAATCCGGAATGTCTCTGTTGATCCGTGGCGCCACCGTTGTTACCCATGATGAAAGTTACCGCGCCGACGTCTATTGCGCTGACGGCGTGATCAAAGCCATTGGTGAAAACCTCGACATTCCCGCCGGCGCAGAAGTGCTCGACGGCAGTGGCCAGTACCTGATGCCCGGCGGCATCGATCCGCATACGCACATGCAGTTGCCGTTCATGGGCACCGTTGCCAGCGAAGATTTCTACAGCGGCACCGCTGCCGGTCTGGCCGGCGGCACTACCTCGATCATTGACTTCGTCATTCCCAATCCGCAGCAATCGCTGATGGAAGCGTTTCATCAGTGGCGCGGCTGGGCACAAAAGTCCGCGTCGGACTATGGCTTCCACGTCGCAATCACCTGGTGGAGCGAGCAGGTGCGCGAGGAAATGGCCGAGTTGGTCAGCCACCACGGCATCAACAGCTTCAAGCATTTCATGGCCTACAAGAACGCGATCATGGCCGCCGACGACACTCTGGTGGCGAGTTTCGAGCGCTGCCTGGAACTCGGTGCGGTGCCGACCGTGCACGCGGAAAATGGCGAGCTGGTCTATCACCTGCAACGCAAGCTGATGGCTCAGGGCATTACCGGGCCGGAAGCGCATCCGCTGTCGCGACCTTCGCAGGTCGAAGGTGAAGCCGCGAGCCGGGCGATCCGTATCGCCGAAACCATCGGCACGCCGTTGTACCTGGTGCACGTTTCCACCAAGGAAGCCCTCGACGAAATCACCTACGCACGCAGCAAGGGCCAGCCGGTTTACGGCGAGGTGCTGGCCGGGCACTTGCTGCTCGACGACAGCGTCTATCAACACCCGGACTGGCAGACCGCTGCCGGCTACGTGATGAGCCCGCCGTTTCGTCCGCGCGGCCATCAGGAGGCGCTGTGGCACGGGCTGCAGAACGGCAATCTGCACACCACCGCCACCGACCACTGCTGCTTTTGCGCCGAGCAGAAAGCCGCCGGGCGCGACGACTTCAGCAAGATTCCCAACGGCACCGCCGGCATCGAAGACCGCATGGCAGTGTTGTGGGATGAAGGCGTCAACTCCGGACGATTGTCGATGCAGGATTTCGTCGCGCTGACCTCCACCAACACCGCGAAGATTTTCAATCTCTATCCACGCAAAGGTGCGATCCGCGTGGGCGCCGATGCCGATCTGGTGCTGTGGGATCCGCAAGGCACACGGACCATTTCCGCCAAGACCCACCATCAGCAGGTGGACTTCAACATCTTCGAAGGCAAGACCGTGCGCGGCGTGCCGAGCCACACCGTCAGCCAGGGCCGCGTGGTCTGGGCCAACGGCGACCTGCGCGCCGAACGCGGCGCCGGACGCTACATCGAACGGCCGGCCTATCCGGCGGTGTTTGATTTGTTGAGCAAGCGGGCGGAGTTGCATAAACCGACTGCCGTTAAACGCTGACCCCTAGTGATCGTTCCCATGCTCTGCGTGGGAATGCAGCCCGGGACGCTCTGCGTCCCATTGGAACGCAAAGCGTCCCTTGAGGCATTCCCACGCAGAGCATGGGAACGATCAACCACTGCCCACCAGAGGCAGCACCTCAATTAGCCATGAGGCCATGAACCGTGATCGAGACCCTGAACCACCTTCCCCACCCGCACGAAAGCGCGGCCGCCCTCGCCGGCCATTTCACTGATCTGGCGCCGCCGCTCAATACCCGGCAGGCGCATCTGGAAGCCTCGCGCTGCCTGTATTGCTACGACGCGCCTTGCGTCAATGCGTGCCCCAGCGAAATCGATATCCCGTCGTTCATCCGCAACATCCATCAGGACAACGTACAGGGCGCGGCGCAGAAGATCCTTTCGGCAAACATCCTCGGCGGCAGTTGCGCGCGGGTCTGTCCAACGGAAATCCTCTGCCAGCAGGCCTGCGTGCGCAACAACGCGCAGGAATGCGCACCGGTGCTGATTGGTCTGCTGCAACGTTATGCCGTGGACAACGCGCATTTCGCTGAACACCCGTTCCAGCGCGCCCCGGCCACGGGCAAACGTATCGCCGTGGTCGGCGCCGGGCCGGCCGGGTTGTCCTGCGCCCATCGCAGCGCGATGCACGGGCATGATGTGGTGATTTTCGAAGCACGGGAAAAGGCCGGCGGGCTCAACGAGTACGGCATCGCCAAGTACAAACTGGTCGACGATTACGCGCAGAAGGAGCTGGACTTTCTCCTGCAGATTGGCGGGATAGAAATCCGCCACGGCCAGAAACTCGGTGCAAACCTGACCCTGAGCGAACTGCATCAGCAGTTTGACGCGGTATTCCTCGGCCTCGGCCTGAATGCCAGCAAGCAACTCGGTCTGGCCCACGAAGACGCGCCGGGCCTGCTCGCCGCCACCGATTACATCCGCGAACTGCGCCAGGCCGATGACCTCACGCAGTTGCCCTTGGCCGAACGCTGCATCGTTCTCGGCGCTGGCAACACGGCGATCGACATGGCCGTGCAAATGGCCCGCCTCGGCGCGCGCGACGTCAATCTGGTGTATCGCCGTGGTGCGGCAGACATGGGCGCCACCCACCATGAGCAGGACATCGCCAAAGCCAATCAGGTGCGGTTGCTGACCTGGGCGCAGCCGGAGCAAGTGTTGCTCGATGATCAGGGCCGCGTGCGCGGCATGCGTTTCGCCCGCACTGATCTGGTTGAAGGCCGTCTGCAAACCACCGGAGAAACCTTTGAGCTGGCTGCCGACGCGATCTTCAAAGCGATCGGCCAGAGCTTCGATGACAGCACCCTCAGCGATCCGTTGGCGCGCGAGCTCAAACGTCAGGGCGAACGCATCGAGGTCGATGAACACCTGCGCACCAGCGTCCCCGGCGTGTATGCCGGCGGCGACTGCACCAGCCTCGATCAGGACCTTACCGTGCAAGCGGTGCAGCATGGCAAACGCGCCGCCGAGGCGATCAACGCTCAACTGATGCTCAACGTGGAGGCTGCGTAAATGGCCGATCTCTCGATAGTCTTCGCCGGTATCAAAGCGCCCAACCCGTTCTGGCTGGCCTCCGCGCCGCCCACCGACAAGGCCTACAACGTGGTCCGCGCCTTCGAAGCGGGCTGGGGTGGCGTGGTCTGGAAAACCCTGGGTGAGGATCCGGCGGCGGTCAACGTTTCCTCGCGTTATTCGGCGCATTACGGTGCCAATCGCGAAGTGCTGGGCATCAACAACATTGAACTGATCACCGACCGCTCGCTGGAAATCAACCTGCGCGAAATCACCCAGGTGAAGAAGGACTGGCCGGATCGCGCGCTGATCGTGTCGCTGATGGTGCCGTGTGTCGAGGAGTCGTGGAAACACATCTTGCCGCTGGTCGAAGCCACCGGCGCCGACGGCATCGAACTGAACTTCGGCTGCCCCCACGGCATGCCCGAACGCGGCATGGGCGCGGCGGTCGGCCAGGTGCCGGAGTACGTCGAGCAGGTGACACGCTGGTGCAAGACGTACTGCTCGCTGCCGGTGATCGTCAAACTCACCCCGAACATCACCGACATCCGCGTCGCTGCCCGGGCGGCGCATCGTGGAGGCGCGGATGCGGTGTCGCTGATCAACACGATCAACTCGATCACCAGCGTCGACCTGGACCACATGGTCGCCCTGCCCACCGTCGGCAGCAAAAGCACCCACGGCGGTTATTGCGGTTCGGCGGTCAAGCCGATTGCGCTGAACATGGTCGCGGAAATCGCCCGTGATCCGCAGACCCCGGGCTTGCCGATCTGCGGCATCGGCGGCATCGGCAGCTGGCGCGACGCGGCGGAGTTCATGGCGCTGGGCAGCGGCGCGGTGCAGGTGTGCACGGCGGCGATGCTGCATGGTTTCCGCATTGTCGAAGAGATGAAGGACGGCTTGTCGCGGTGGATGGACAGCCAGGGTTACGCCAATATCGCCGAGTTTTCCGGGCGCGCCGTGGGCAACACCACGGATTGGAAGTACCTCGATATCAACTACCAGGTGATCGCGAAGATCGACCAAGAGGCGTGCATCGGTTGCGGGCGTTGCCACATTGCTTGCGAAGACACGTCACACCAGGCGATCGACAGTTTGAAACAGGCCGACGGTACGCATAAATATGAAGTGATCGATGAGGAATGTGTGGGCTGCAATCTGTGCCAGATCACCTGCCCCGTGGCCGACTGCATCGAGATGGTACCGATGGACACGGGCAAGCCGTTTCTGGACTGGAATCATGATCCGCGCAACCCCTATCACGTTGCAGTCTGAAAAAACCCCTCACCCTAGCCCTCTCCCAAAGGGAGAGGGGACTGATTGGGGATGCTGACAAACTTCGCCGACCTGAAAGAGTTGTTGTGAATCCATAATCGACACGGTCTTTCAGGTCGATGTACCTCTCAATACACCTCGGTCGGCCCCCTCTCCCTCTGGGAGAGGGCTGGGGTGAGGGTAAGCCCTTGATGGTGCTCTTCAAGGCTCCAGCCCGATCCCGCGCAAAATCACACCTGTCACGGTCTGCACCGCACGCTCGAACTGCATATCCGACAACGGCTGGTGATCATTGAGAATATTCACCTGATGATCAAAGTCGGCGTAATGCTGCGTCGACGCCCAGATCATGTACAGCAAACCCGACGGCTCCACCGGCAGAATCCGCTTGTCCTCGACCCACTGGCGAATCTTCGCCTCCTTCATCTTCGCCCAGTCATACAGGCTCGCATCCAGCGCTTCGCCCAGGGTCGGCGCGCCGTGGATGATCTCGTTGGCCCAGACTTTCGAGCCATAGGGCCGGCTGCGCGAATGATTCATCTTGGCGCGGATGTAACTGCTCAGCACCACGCGCGGGTCGTCGAACATCTCGAAGCACAGCGCGTCCTGCTTCCACACTTCCAGCAGATCGAACAGCACTGCGCTGTACAGCTCGCTCTTGGTGCTGAAGTAGTAATGCAGATTGGAACGCGGCAACTGCACTTCGGCAGCGATGTCCGCCATGGCGGTGCTGCCGAAGCCTTTTTCGGCGAAAACCTTTTCCGCCGCCAGCAGGATTTTCTCGACGTTACTGCGGCGAATCTCGATCTTGTGATTGCCCATGTGGGCTCCCTGACAACAGCGTTGCGCAAGACTAGCATCCGCTCTGATCCGGGCGCGACCGCCACCAACAAAACTTCACAGGTGCAGGCGCTATGGCACAGCGCTCACACCGATAGGCGTTTGCTCACTCACGCCCAAATTGCCTTCGACCTGCCCGGCCATGTGCAACGTGCCGGCCATCACCCCAGTGGTCGGGTTCTGCAGCAGCTTCTGCCAGGCCTTGTCGAAGGTGTTGCCGAGGCTGCTGCGGATCAGCGCTTCGCTGTCGGGGCGGTCGTTGGCCTGGATGATTGCGCGTATGCCGGCCACGCCGACCGAAATCATCGCCCCGGCCAGTTTCCCGGCTGCTGCCGCCACCGCACTGGCGGCGCCGCGCGGGGCCATTTCGGCTTCGATGCGCTGGCTGGCGCGCTTGGCCACCGGGGCCATGGCTGCTTCGGTGGAAGAGATGCCCTTGGCGCCGCCGTCGGTGTGGATCTTATCGATCAGCGCGGCGTACGCCGGGAGGGTGTTCAGCGGCTCGGTGCTGATGACTTTGAACAGCGAAGCATCCCGCGCCGGCGGCGGGCCGAGGGCGATGGCCGGGATCTTCTGCAAGCGTCCGTTGAGCTGCGCAATCGGCACACCGTGACGCTGGGCGATGAGCGGCATCTGCTGCGCCATCAACTGCGCGTAGAACGCCGTGGCCTGCGCCAGGATCGCATCCGGGTCGATCTCCACTGCGACCGGCGCGAGGACTTTTTCCTGATATTGCTCAAGCAGATACGCCGCCAGCCGTTTCGTCGAAGCATCCTGCTCACCGCCGGCGCTGATCGTGTACCAACTGACCTTCATCGACAGCCATTCCTGGGTCCAGTAGCTGCTGAACCAGGGGATGAAATTTTCTTCAGTTTGCTGATAGACCCGAGTGCGCCAATGTTCCATCGAGCCACGGGCGAACAGCTTGACCTGCTCGGTGGCCTGCTGCGATGCGCTGAGGATCTCGCGGTCGATCTGCTGCCAGGTTTGCGCCGACACCACCACCGCCTGCGGCGCACTCACTGGCGCCCGGGCCGAAGTGGCGCAGCCGGCCAGCAGAAACAGTGCGGCAACGACCAGCGTGCGCGGGTTCACGGTGGCGGTGTCCTTTGGCTTGGGGAGGTGCAGGTTTGAGTATAGGTGGGTCAGTCGATTTCGATGCTGAAGGTTCCGGCCTCTTCGCGAGCAGGCTCGCTCCCACATTTGAAATGTGTTGCACCTGTGGGAGCGAGCCTGCTCGCGAAGGCGCCATCAGCAGCACCGCAAACCTCAACCATCACCACCATCGATATCCACCATCGCCACGATTGCCTTCCGCCCTCCCATGATGAAAGGCACGATTGACTCATCCGAAACACAACGAGGCGTTCACATCATGATCCACACCCAAGTCACCCTCTCCGTGAGTTTCCCGGTGTTCGGCAGCAACTACCACCAACAGCACGTCGTGCCGCGCAAGGCGCAGACGCTGGTGTTCAACGAAGATTTCGACGATCTGCTGATGCCCGCCGCCAGCAATCATTTCAGCAATGAAGTGGTCGGCCTCAACGATCAGTTCCGTTTTCTGAGCGACATACTCGCCACCCATCTGCTCGATCACGAGGCCCCGGTGCCTGCGCGATCCCGCGTCCAGGCGAACGCTCGTTTTTTCAACTGAAGGCTGATGCACAGAGGGCGTTCCCTTAACGGGAACGCCCTCTGCTTTCAATCAGTCATCATCGCGATCACGGTGATAACGACGGCCATCGCGGCGGTCGTCATCGCGGTCGTCCCAACGCCGATCATGGTCGTAATAGCGGCCGTGGTCGCGGTCGTAGTGCCGGCCATGGCGGTGGTCATCATCAAAATCCGCAATACAGCCGCTCAGCAATACGGCGGCGGTCACAGTGAGCAGCATCGTTGTCGCTTGCTTCATTCAACACTTCCCTAAAACCCAAGGTCTTGACGACGGAAATCGCCACGCTGCCCGCGTCTTCGGGACGCAGTGCGCGCAGCCGCAGATACGACCGGGCAAAAGCACGTTGATTCAGTGGCCACTATCGACCGTTGGTCGGCCCGTTCGCCATGCCCGAACGGCGGCGGAATGCCACCTATACTGCTTGCAACCTACCCCCATGCAATGGATCTGCGCCCTCAATAACAATAAGCAGAGGTGGACCATGGTCTGGCAGCAAATCTACGACCCGTTCGGCAACCCGGTGCTCTCCACGCTGATGGCCGCAGTGCCGGTGGTGGTGATGCTCGCGGCGCTGGCGTTCTTTCACGTCAAGGCGCATCTGGCGGCGCTGTTGGCGCTGGCGTCGGCCCTGCTGATCTCGATTTTCGCCTTCGACATGCCAGCGGGCATGGCCGGTTCGGCGGCGCTGTTCGGCGCGGCGAATGGCTTGCTGCCGATCGGCTGGATTGTGCTCAACATCATCTTTCTGCATCGCCTGACCACGGAGAATGGTTCGTTCAAAGTGCTGCAGGATTCCCTCGCGCGCATCACCGATGATCGACGTCTGCAATTGCTGCTGATCGCCTTCTGTTTCGGTGCGTTCTTCGAAGGCGCGGCAGGCTTTGGCACGCCGGTGGCGGTGACCGGTGCGATTCTGATCGGCCTGGGTTTTTCGCCATTGGCCGCATCGGGCCTGGCGCTGATCGCCAACACTGCGCCAGTGGCTTTCGGTGCGCTGGGCACGCCGATCATCACCCTGGCCAAGGTCACCGGGCTGGACGAGATGGAGCTGTCGATGATGGTCGGGCGGCAGTTGCCGTTCTTCTCGGTGCTGGTGCCGTTCTGGTTGATCTGGGCGTTTGCCGGGTGGCGCAAGATGCTCGAGGTGTGGCCGGCGATTCTGGTGGCCGGGGTAAGTTTCGCCATCCCGCAATTTCTCGTCTCGAACTACCACGGGCCGATGCTGGTGGACGTGATCGCTGCGCTGATTTCCATGGCCTGTCTGACGCTGTTCCTCAAGGTGTGGAAACCAGCGACCATCCACACCTCGGCAACGCTGTCCGGGCGCGTCGACAACTCCAAGGTCGACGAAGAAACAGTCACCGCCAGCGCCGCGTTCAGCGATCAGGCGCGCCCGGCAGTGATGCGTGCGTGGATGCCGTGGATCATTCTCACGGTGTTCGTGTTTGCCTGGGGCACCCAGGGCTTCAAGAACATGTTCGATACGCGCCCGGTGATCGACCCGGTCACGCAATCGGCCAAGCTCGACCCGCAAGGCAAACCGGTGCGCGAGGCCAATCCGATCTTCGCCCCGGCGGTGACCTTCACCGGTCTGCATCTGCAAATAGAAAAAGTGCCGCCCGTGGTCGCGGCGCCGAAAGCCGAGGAAGCGATTTACAAGTTCACTTGGCTGACCGCGACCGGCAGCGGGATCTTGCTGGCGGCGATCGTTGGCGGCTTGCTGATGGGTTATTCGATCCCGCAATTGATCAAGCAGTACCTGCGCACATTGTGGGTGGTGCGGTTTTCACTGATCACGATTGCGGCGATGCTCGCGCTGGGCTTCCTCACCCGCTATTCGGGACTGGATGCGACCATGGGCCTGGCGTTTGCGGCGACGGGGATTTTCTACCCGATGTTCGGCACGCTGCTCGGCTGGCTGGGGGTGGCGCTGACCGGCTCCGACACCGCTTCGAACGTACTGTTTGGCGGCTTGCAACGGGTAACGTCGGAACAGCTGGGTATCAGCCCGGTGCTGATGGCGGCAGCTAACAGTTCCGGCGGGGTGATGGGCAAAATGGTCGACGCGCAGTCGATCGTCGTCGCCTCCACCGCGACCCGTTGGTACGGGCATGAGGGCGAGATCCTGCGTTACGTGTTCTTCCACTCGATCGTGCTGGCGATCCTGGTCGGCGGGCTGGTGACGTTGCAGGCGTATGTCGCACCGTTTACCTCGATGGTGGTGGGTGGGCCATAACTGCAAAACACAACTCCACTGTGGGAGCGAGCCTGCTCGCGAAGAGGTCGGCACATCCAGCAGCGGCTGGGTCTGACCCGACGCTTTCGCGAGCAGGCTCGCTCCCACAGGCCAATTGATGAGTTCAGCACATAACTCTTTAGCGCAAATCCGACAAAACCTTTTCCCTCCCGCTGCGGTCACTCCTTTTACGAGACTGGCATGCATGCCGGCGCGCCCGTTTGGGCCTTTTGCAATCCTGCCGCCCGATGAGAGACAAGGAATCGAACCATGCCGATTTCCCGACGCAACTTCATGATCCTCGGCGCCGTAACCGCGACGGCGTTCGCTATGCCCCCCTTTATCAGCCTCAAGGCCTACGCGGCCAGTCTGGAGCAACCGGCCATGAGTCAAGTTACCCTGCAAGTCAACGGTAAACCGCAAACCCTCGAAGTCGACACCCGTACCACCCTGCTCGACGCCCTGCGCGAACACCTGCACCTGACCGGCACCAAGAAAGGCTGCGACCACGGCCAGTGCGGCGCCTGCACGGTGATCGCCGACGGTCGGCGGATCAACTCCTGTCTGACCCTGGCGGTGATGCACGACGGCAGTGAGGTGACCACCATCGAAGGCCTCGGCATGCCGGACAAGCTGCACCCGATGCAGGCCGCGTTCATCAAGCACGACGGTTACCAGTGCGGCTATTGCACGCCGGGGCAGATCTGCTCGGCGGTCGCGGTGCTCAAAGAGATCCGCGACGGCATTCCCAGCCACGTCAGCCCGAGCCTGACCGAGCCGCCGAAACTGATCCCCGCCGAGCTGCAAGAACGCATGAGCGGCAATATCTGCCGCTGCGGCGCTTACTCGAACATCATCGAAGCCATCACTGAAGTCGCGGAGGTGCCGGCATGAGAGCCTTCAATTACAGCCGCGCCGACTCACCTGCCGCAGCCGCTTCCCAGGCTGCGCACGTCGAAGGCGCCAAGTTCATCGCCGGCGGCACCAACCTGCTTGACCTGATGAAACTCGACATCGAAACCCCAGTCCACCTGATCGATATCAACCACCTCGGCCTGGACCAGATCGAAGCAACACCCGAAGGCGGACTGCGCATCGGCGCGCTGGTGCGCAACACCGATCTGGCCGCCGACGCGCGCGTGCGCAAGGACTACGCTCTGCTCTCCCGCGCCCTGCTCGCCGGGGCTTCCGGGCAGCTGCGCAATATGGCGACCACCGCCGGCAACCTGCTGCAACGCACCCGCTGCCCGTACTTCTACGACACCCACCAGGCGTGCAACAAACGCAATCCAGGCAGCGGTTGCGCGGCGATCGGCGGGGTCACCCGGCAGTTGGGGATCATCGGCGTCAGCGACGCTTGCATCGCCACCCACCCGAGCGACATGGCCATCGCCATGCGCGCGCTGGATGCGCAGATCGAAACGGTCAAGCCTGACGGCAGCACGCGCAGCATTGCCATGGCCGATTTCCATCAATTGCCGGGCAACACGCCGCACATCGAAACCAGCCTCACTCCCGGCGAATTCATTACCGCCGTGACCCTGCCGGCGCCGGTTGGCGGCACGCACATTTATCACAAGGTGCGGGATCGCTCGTCTTACGCGTTTGCCCTGGTCTCGGTCGGTCTGATCCTGCAAAAGGACGGCACCGGCCGCGTCGCCGTCGGCGGCATTGCACCGAAACCGTGGCGGGTCGAAGCCGCTGAAGCGTTGCTGCCCAAGGGTGCCAAAGCAGTCAGCGAACGCCTGCTTGAAGGCGCGACGCCCACCGATGACAACCAATTCAAACTGACACTGGTCGAGCGCACGCTGGCCTCGGTGTTGGCGCAAGCGAGGGAAACCGCATGAAATTCGACACGCCCGCCACCACCAATCCCATCGACCGCCTGAAGGTCGTCGGCCAGCCCACCGAGCGCGTTGAAGGCCCGCTGAAAACCAGCGGCCAGGCCACTTACGCCTATGAACAACATGAAGCGGCAGCCAATCAGGCCTACGGTTTCATGGTCGATTCGGCGATCGCCAAAGGCCGGATCAAAGCCATACATCTGGGCGAGGCCAAAGCGGCGCCCGGCGTGCTGGCGATCGTTACTGCCGAGAACGCCGGCAAGCTCGACAAGGGTGATTACAACGCTGCGCATCTGCTCGCTGGTCCCGAAGTGCAGCATTACCAGCAAGCCGTTGCATTGGTGGTTGCCGAGACCTTCGAACAGGCCCGCGCCGCCGCGCAATTGGTCAGGGTCGATTACGAGACCAGCGAAGGCAAGTTCGATCTGGCCAGCGTCAAAGACCTCGGCGTCGAGCCGAAAGACGAGTTGCCCGACGTCAATCACGGCGACTTCGACAAGGCCTTCACCGCCGCGCCGGTGCAGTTCGATCAGACCTACACCACGCCAGACCAGTCCCACGCGATGATGGAACCGCACGCCACACTGGCCGCGTGGAAAGGCGATCAGCTGACCGTGTGGACCTCGAACCAGATGGTCGCCTGGAGTGTCGGCGACATTGCGAAAACCCTCGGCCTGCCGAAGGAAAAAGTGCGTTTGGTCTCGCCGTACATCGGCGGTGGTTTCGGCGGCAAGCTGTTTATTCGCGCCGACGTGATCCTCGCCGCTCTCGGCGCGCGCATGGCGGGGCGGCCGGTGAAAGTCGCCCTCGCCCGCCCGCAGATGGCCAACAACACCACCCATCGCCCGGCTACGATTCAGCGCATCCGCATGGCCGCCACGGCGGACGGCAAGCTGACCGCCATCGCCCATGAAGGCTGGTCAGGCAACCTTGCTGACGGCAAGGTCGAACTGGCCGCGCAACCGAGCCAGTTGCTCTATGCCGCAGAAAACCGCCGCGTCAGCATGCGCCTCGCGCCGCTCGACCTGCCTGAAGGCAACGCCATGCGCGCGCCGGGTGAAGCGCCGGGGCTGATGGTGCTGGAAATTGCCATGGACGAAATGGCCGAACAGCTGAAGATGGACCCGGTGCTGTTCCGCATCGCTAACGACACTCAAGTCGACCCGGTGAAAACCGAGCGGCCGTTCTCCCAGCGTCAACTGGTCAAATGCCTGCAGATCGGCGCGGAGAAATTCGGCTGGGATCAGCGCAAGGCGCAACCGGGCAGCCGTCGTGAAGGCCGTTGGCTGATCGGCATGGGCGTGGCGGCGGCGTTTCGCAACAACCTGCTGGTCAAGTCCGGAGCCCGTGTGCGCCTGGAGCGTGACGGCAAAGTCGTTGTCGAAACCGACATGACCGATATCGGCACCGGCAGCTACACGATCATCGCGCAGACCGCTGCGGAGATGATGGGCGTTGGTCTCGATGATGTGGTGGTGCGTCTGGGCGATTCGGACTTCCCGGTTTCGGCTGGTTCTGGCGGTCAGTTTGGTGGGAACTGCTCGACCTCCGGCGTCTATGCCGCTTGTGTGAAACTGCGTGAAGCGGTGGCGCAGAAGCTCGGACTCGCGGCGGATCAGGCGGAGTTCGCCGATGGTCAGGTGCGCGCCGGCAGCAAAAGCCTGCCGCTGCGCAACGCGGCTGAAGGCGGCGCACTGGTCGGCGAGGACAGCATCGAGTTCGGTGATCTGGCCGAGAAGTATCAGCAATCGACCTTCGGCGCGCATTTCGTCGAAGTCGCCGTCGATGCTGCCACTGGCGAAGTTCGCGTACGGCGCATGTTGGCGGTGTGCGCTGCGGGGCGGATCCTCAACCCGACGTCGGCGCGCAGTCAGGTCATCGGCGCGATGACCATGGGCGTCGGCGCGGCATTGATGGAAGAGCTGGCGGTGGACAAGCGTCTGGGCTTTTTCGTCAACCATGACCTCGCCGGGTATGAGGTGCCGGTGCACGCCGACATACCGCATCAGGAAGTGATTTTCCTCGAAGAAACCGACCCGATTTCATCGCCGATGAAAGCCAAGGGCGTGGGGGAATTGGGGATTTGCGGCGTGAGTGCGGCGGTGGCGAATGCGATCTACAACGCCACCGGCGCGAGGGTGCGGGAGTATCCGATTACGCTGGACAAGATTCTTGATTCGTTGCCGGAGATGATCTGAAGCGAAAAGCCCCTCACCCTAGCCCTCTCCCAAAGGGAGAGGGGACCGATCCGGGTATATTCAGGATGTGCAGCGACGTGAAAGTCTTTCTGTGTATCCATAATCGCAACGGCAAGTTCAGGTCGATGCACATCGCAAGACACCTCGGTCGGCTCCCACTCCCCCGGGAGACGCCTGGGGTGAGTCGCATGCTGTTAGCGCACCTGCATGGGGTGCTAGGGGTCGAGTGGATTCACCACCACGTTTGCAGAATGCCGAACGTCTCGAGCATCCCCCAATCGGCTCCCTCTCCCTCGGGAGAGGGCTGGGGTGAGGGGCGCGGTTTCACTCGGTCTTCGGATATTGCTCATCACCGACCTGCTCCATCCAGTCCACCACCTTGCCATCCAGCACTTCGGCAATCGCGATATGACTCATCGCCGTCGTCGGCGTTGCCCCGTGCCAATGCTTGGCGCCCGGAGCAATCCACACGGTATCGCCCGGCCGGATTTCCCGCACTGGCTGCCCCCACTCCTGCACGAACCCTGCCCCCGAGGTGACGATCAATGTCTGCCCCAGCGGATGGGTATGCCACGCCGTTCGCGCGCCAGGCTCAAACGTTACGGTCGCGCCACTGACCCGCGCCTCGTCGGTACCTTTGAACGGCGCATCCACCCGCACCGTGCCGGTAAACCAGTCAGCCGGGCCTTTGGCCGACGGTTGCGAGCCATTCGGTGTGACCGTGACACGCGGATTTTCAGTGGCATACACCTCGCCAGCCAGCAGCGAAAGCGTCAGTGCAGAAGCAGCAATCGGGTTCATGGCTTTTCCTCCAATAAATGATGCAAGCACTGTAGCGATCCGCACTCTTTGGATAATCGACTAGAATCCGAAAAAACTTATGCAGGACGATCATCAATGCTCCGGGAAAACGCCACCGACCTGCTCGCCTTTCTCGCCGTCGCCCGTGAACGCAGTTTCACCAAGGCCGCAGCCAAACTCGGCGTGTCGCAATCGGCGCTCAGCCACACCATTCGCAGTCTCGAGGCGCGACTCGGCCTGCGCCTGCTGACCCGCACCACACGCAGCGTGTCGCCGACCGAGGCCGGCGAATACTTGCTGCAAACCATCGGCCCGCGCTTCGACGAAATCGAAGTGGAACTGGCCGCCCTGAGCAACCTGCGCGAAACCCCGGCGGGAAAGATCCGCATCAGCGCCACCGACCATTCGCTGAACTGGATCCTGCGTCCGGTGTTGCAGGATTTCCTGCCGCAGTACCCGGATGTGTCCGTCGAGGTTTGCTGTGACTATGGCTTCGTCGACATCGCCGGCCAAGGCTTCGATGCCGGTGTGCGCCTGGGCGAAGACGTCGCCCAAGGCATGATCGCCACCCGTATCGGTCCGGACATGCGCATGGCGGTGGTCGGCTCACCCGCCTACTTCGCCCGGCGCCCTGCACCGCAAACCCCGCGCGACCTGACCGACCACGCCTGTAACAACCTGCGCCTGCCAACCAATGGCGGACTGTATTCGTGGGAGTTCGAAAAGGATGGTGAAAGCCTGAAAGTGCGCGTCTCCGGCCAGGTCACCCTGAATGGCGTGTACCCATTGCTCGACGCCGCGCTGGACGGTTTCGGTTTGAGCTACATCCCGGAAAACGTCGTTGCGCCGTTTCTGGCGGACGGTCGCCTGGTCCAGGTGCTGGGAGACTGGTGCCCGGCATTTTCCGGTTATCACCTGTACTACCCGAGCCGACGCCAGGCGGCGCCGGCGTTTGCGTTGTTGCTGGAGGCGTTGCGCTATCGCAGTTGAGTCACTTTTTATAGCAGCCGGCAGCCCCCCACGCTGCCTTGGCTATCTGGTTCGCCTCCAATAAAGAATTTGCCCGCACGATTGCGATTTGGCCTCGCTGGCTGCCCATGCACACGTACTCTGCGGTTTCGCCGATTACCTCAAGGGACGTCAATATCAGGCAGACGCCTGCCAAACCAAGAAATCTCTGGTGTTTCAAATTCATGACTGATCTGCCGTTTGGCTGGAACTGCATGATTGGCATCGGGCACAGCTCAGCCAACTGTCAGGTTTGACAGTTTTTCAGAACAACTTGCAATTAACCGGGAGGGCTTTGCGAAGTTTAAGGGCTGATCAGCCCAGCAACGCAATCAACTGATGCCGCTGCGCATCGGTCAACATCGGCCCAAAACCGGCTCCGGCGTTGTCAACCATGTAGCGCGGATTGCTGGTCCCGGGAATCACACAGGTCACCGCCGGGTGCGCCAGGAGAAATTTCAGTGCCAGTTGCGGCCAACTGTTGACCTGTACATCCGAGACCCACGCCGGCAGCGGCTTGCCCTTGAGCCGGGCGAGCAGATCGCCGCCGCCAAACGGCCGATTACAAATCACCGCCACCCCACGCTCACGGCACAGCGGCAGGATGCGTTTCTCGACCGCGCGATCATCGAGGGCGTAGTTGATCTGCAGAAAATCCAGCTTTTCGGCTTTCAGCACGGCCTCGACCTCGTCGTAGGCCGACGAGGTGTAATGGGTGATGCCGATGTAGCGAATCCGCCCCTGCTCCTGCCATTCGCGCAGGGTCGGCAAGTGGGTTTGCCAATCGAGCAGATTGTGAATCTGCATCAGGTCGATGCGCTCGGTTTGCAGCAGACTGAAGGACTGCTCCATCTGCGCGATGCCCTCCTGGCGCCCGCGCGTCCAGACCTTGGTGGCGAGAAAAGCCGGCGAACGTGGTTCGTGGATCGAAAGCAGTTCACCGGTGGTCTGCTCGGCGCGTCCGTACATGGGCGAGCTGTCGATCAGCGTGCCGCCCTTTCTGAACAGCGCTTCGAGGACGGCGGGCAACTGCCGGTAAACCGGATCGCCCGGGGCGACGTCGAAACCGCGATACGTGCCCAACCCGACCATGGGCAGTGCCTCGGAGCTGGAAGGGATGGCGCGGGTCTGCATGGTCTGGTCTCCTGCCGTGTGCGGCGCAGTGGCGGTCGGCGCTACGCTGCTGGCCAACGCCCGATCAATGGTGAACAGCGCCGCAGCCTGGGCAGCCAGGGTGAGCAAGCGGCGACGGGAGTAACCCTCAGTGTGGCGCATGCGTGTCCTCCTGCTGCGCGGATCTGTTGCATGGTGTGTGCGCAGGCTGTCAGGCGCAGGCGCTGAACTACACTGCCACAGCCAACCTCTCTCCCCGTTAAAAGTAGCCGAATGTCCCGAACCCTGATGTCACTCGTCGTTTTCATCGTTGCCGTTTACCTGGTGCTGTGCGCCGCGCTGTTCGTGTTTCAGCGCTCGCTGATCTGGTTTCCCCAGCCCGCCGCCGTGGTTGCAGCGGATTCGCGCTTGAAACTGTCGATGCCGGATGCCGAGGTCTGGGTGACTGACCGAGAGCGCAGCGGAACGCGGGCTCTGATCTATTTCGGGGGCAATGCCGAGGACGTCTCGCGAAATCTGCCGGAATTCGCCGAGGCGTTTCCCGACTACGCGCTGTATTTCCTGCACTATCGGGGTTTTGGTGGCAGCACCGGCTCGCCATCGGAAGCCGCGATTGCCGAAGATGCGCTGGCGCTGTTCGATCAGGTCTATGCCAGCCACCCGCAGATTGCAGTCATCGGACGCAGCCTCGGTTCGGGGGTGGCGGTGCGCCTGGCCAGTCAGCGGCCGGTGCAGAATCTGATTCTGGTGACGCCGTTCAACAGCCTCGAGGAAATCGCCGAACGGCAATACCCGTGGGTGCCGGTGAAGTGGTTGCTCAAGGATCGTTTCGAATCGGGCAAATACGCGGCGCATATTCGCGCACCGACGTTGCTGTTGGCGGCCAGTGATGACGAAGTGATTGGACGCAGCAGTACGCAGCGGCTGTTCGAGCGTTTTCCTGCGGGCGTGGCGACGCTGAAGGTGGTGCCGGACTCGGGGCATAACTCGATTTCCGAGCGCGAGCAATATTTGCAGTGGATTGTGGATGTGTTGAATCGCTGAAGGATGTAGCGATCAGACGGACGCCATCGCGAGCAGGCTCACTCCTACAGGGGGAACGCATTTCAAATGTAGGAGTGAGCCTGCTCGCGATGACGCCGGTACCGACAACACCATTTCCAGCTACTGTCCAAAGCTAAGGCTGACTGCCGCTCCGGGCATTTTCATCGCCAGAGGTGGCCGAGCGCGGCGTGACGTGCTGATGCCCGGTCGGGTCGTTGAGCTGCACGGCGTTGCCCTTCTGCCACGCATCAGCCCCCGTTGCGACAGGCGCCGGTTTGATCCCGGCACGAGCCTTTTTCTTTTCGGCACTGTCGATGCCCAGACGCTGATCGCGCTGGCGGACCATTTGTGCATCGGCCTGACCGTCAGCGGTAAAGCCCATCATCAACTGCGGCACGCCCAGCGGCAGTTGCTTGTCCTGATCGGTGTGCCAGGTGTGCCAAGTCTTGCCGTAAGTATTGGCGAGTTTTTCCATCAGGCGCTTTTCCGCCACTTGCGGGATGCCCGGCGCGACCAACTGGCCAGAAGTCACCTCGTGAGCATGGCTGTGCCACAAGGCTTTTTCTTTTGCCGGCAATTGCGTAAACAGGCGCTGACTGATGATGTATTCCACGCCCATCAACTTCGCTTCAGCCGTGTTGCCGTCGTAGATCACGCACTGGAACACTTCCTCATTGAGCGCCGAGCAGTAATGGTGCGCTTCCATCTGCGCGCCGGGATGACCGTTGTAAAAATGAAAGCCATCAAGGTACATGTTCAACGCGCGGATCGGCGGTTTGTCCTGCAACCACTGCGCGCCGACTTCGAGCATTTCAGTATCGGAGGCCTTGGCCTGACCCGGTGTCTGCACCGGTGACTCGGTGTTGCTCATCGCGCAACCAGTCAGCGCGGCGACCATCAAACCAATGGGAACCCAACGTCCCTGCGAGGTTGTCGTACGCATGTTTCACTCCTCGAACTTCTGTAACGGGCGCATGCTGGCCCTGTTCTGCAACTGAAAGCAGGAGAACGGCGGAGTTCGAAAAAATGCGCGCGGATCAGACTGGAGAGATCGTCGCCAGCACGCCGATCAGAATGGTCAAGGTCAGAAAGCCGCCGAGAAAAATTGCCATCTTGTACATGTCGCGCTCCTTGATGCGGGGTGTGCGGTGCACCGGACGCTTCGGGATGAGGTCGGAGGGTGATTGGCCGCACTGCCGGGGCATTCTGAGCCTGTGGCTGTACTGAATACAGAGGCAGATGAAACAGAAAAATACGGATCAGATGCGCATCTGATCCGCTTCGGGCATGAAGCGGTATTCAGGCTGAGACTTGGGGATTCACTTTCGGTCCGGTTGATCTACAGTCATTGCCGACCGACAACAATAAAAACCGGAGTGACCATGCCCGACCTTGCCTTGCAGCCCAACGTCGCCGCATCCCTCGCGCGCTGGCACGAGATGATCCGCAGCGGCAATCTCAAAGCCCTGCCTGAACTGCTTGATCCGCAAGCTGTGTTCCGCTCGCCCATGGCCCACACGCCCTACCCCGGCGCGCCGGTGGTGGCGATGATCCTCAACACCGTGTTTGAAGTCTTCGAAGATTTCGCCTATCACCGCGAGTTGGCGACGGCGGATGGCCTGAACGTGATTCTCGAATTCAGCGCCAGGGTCGGCAGCAAGGAACTCAAAGGCATCGACATGATTCGCTTCGATGAACACGGCAAAATTGTCGAGTTTGAAGTGATGGTGCGGCCGCTGAGCGGGTTGCAGGCACTGGGCGAAGAAATGGGTCGGCGCCTGGGGGCCTACCTGGCGAACGCGAAAGCCTGACCCTACCGAATGCACTCGTCAGCTCCTTGTATGTTCCCCACACACCAGCATGAATGAGATCTAAGCTCGCTGGTGCGACATACGAAGATGTGTTTCTGGGGGAGACCGATCGCTCCTTAAGGCAGGACTTGCTCCTGACCTTGTATGT
>NZ_FYDP01000010.1:0-142465 GCF_900187595.1 Pseudomonas sp. Irchel 3F6
TGTCAAGTGATTATTTTCAGAAGTTTTCGAAGAATTCTTCAACAACTTCAACCACTTGCGCTTCCGATCTCTCGTTAGCGGGAGGCGAATTCTACAGCGTTAATCGCTGCTGTCAACACCTCTTTTTCTCCGCTTTCGACCGAGAAGATCGAACCGTTAAAAGAGCTACACATCGCTGCTCTTTCAACTCCTCCCAGGCCTCGATGATCTGAAGCAAGCCGCTGTCGAAAACTGCGTAACTCTTTGAATCTCAAGGAGTTTTCCGTTTCGACTGCGCCGGAAGTGGGGCGAATTATAGACCTCTGGAATCTGCCGTCAACCGTTAATTTCGCTTTTCTTTCAATAACTTGCGTATTGGTTAAAAAACATCCAATCAAATGAGAAAAGAGCTTCTTCTATATAGAAGAAGACTTAAAGGACGCCTTCCTCCTTCAACGCAGCCACCGCGCCTGCCCCCAGACCCAGCACCCGCTGCAGAACCTCTAATGTGTGCTCACCTAATAAAGGAGGCGCATGACGATATTCAACGGGCGTCTCCGACAATCGAATCGGGCTGGCCACCTGAGGCACCATCCCCGCCAATGCATGCGGCAGCTCTATCGCCAGACCGCGCGCCTTCACCTGGGGATCTTTAAACACCTGCGACAGATCATTGATCGGCCCACAAGGCACACCCGCCTGCTCCAATTGAGCAACCCACTCGGCCGTGGTCTTGAAGACCGTAGCTTGGCGGATCAACGGGATCAGCACCGCGCGGTTCGCTACCCGCAGCTTGTTGGTCGCGAAGCGCGGATCATCCGCCCACTGCGGTTGGCCAGCCACCTCTGCGAACTTGCGGAACTGCCCGTCATTACCCACGGTAAGAATGAAGTCACCATCCGCCGTAGGAAAGTCCTGATAAGGCACGATGTTGGGATGCGCATTTCCCAGACGCTTTGGCGCATTGCCCGTGGTCAGGTAGTTCATCGCCTGGTTCGCCAGACACGCGACCTGCACATCCAGCAACGCCATATCGATGTGCTGGCCGCCACCGTCGTGATCGCGATGAGCCAACGCCGCGAGAATCGCCACCGTTGAATACAGCCCAGTAAGAATATCCGTGAGCGCGACACCGACTTTCACCGGACCGGCGCCCTCATCTCCGTCAGGCCGGCCGGTCAGGCTCATCAAGCCGCCAAGCCCCTGGATCATGAAGTCATACCCTGCGCGCTTCGCGTACGGGCCGGTCTGGCCGAAGCCGGTGATGGAGCAATAGATCAGATTCGGGTTGAGCGCCTTCAGCGACTCATAGTCCAGACCATAGGCCGCCAGACCGCCCACCTTGAAATTCTCGATCAGAATGTCCGACTTCGCCGCCAGGTCGCGCACCAGCTTCTGCCCTTCAGGGCGGGTGAAGTCGATGGTGACCGATTGCTTGTTGCGGTTTGCCGAGAGGTAATAAGCCGCTTCCGATGTGTTCTCGCCGTAAGCGTCTTTAAGAAAGGGCGGGCCCCAAGCGCGGGTGTCATCACCATTGCCCGGGCGCTCGACCTTGATCACCTCGGCGCCCAGGTCGGCGAGGATCTGTCCGGCCCAAGGCCCGGCCAGCACTCGCGATAAATCCAGTACCCGTAGATGCGACAGCGCGCCCATGGTCCGCCCTCCTATTAATAGAACGCCTGCAGACCGGTTTGCGCACGCCCGAGGATCAGCGCGTGAACGTCGTGGGTACCTTCATAGGTATTCACCACTTCCAGGTTGACCAGATGGCGGGCCACGCCGAACTCATCGGAGATACCATTGCCACCGAGCATGTCGCGCGCCATCCGCGCAATATCCAGCGACTTGCCGCAGGAGTTACGCTTCATGATCGAAGTGATTTCAACGGCGGCCGTGCCTTCGTCCTTCATCCGGCCCAGTCGCAAGCAGCCTTGCAGCGCCAGAGTGATCTCGGTCTGCATGTCGGCGAGTTTCTTCTGCACCAGTTGAGTCGCGGCCAACGGTCGACCGAATTGCTGACGATCCAGAGTGTATTGACGCGCGGTGTGCCAGCAGAACTCGGCCGCGCCCAGTGCGCCCCAGGAAATGCCGTAGCGTGCGGAGTTGAGGCAGGTGAACGGACCTTTCAGACCACGGACGTCCGGGAAGATGTTTTCTTCCGGCACGAAGACGTTGTCCATGACGATCTCGCCGGTGATGGAAGCGCGCAGGCCGACCTTGCCGTGAATCGCCGGAGCGCTCAGGCCTTTCCAGCCTTTCTCCAGAACGAAACCACGGATGTCGCCAGCATCGTCCTTGGCCCAGACCACGAATACGTCAGCGATCGGGCTGTTGGTGATCCACATCTTCGCGCCAGTCAGGCTGTAGCCGCCATCGACCTTGCGCGCCCGGCTTATCATCGCGCCCGGATCGGAACCGTGGTTCGGCTCGGTCAGACCGAAGCAACCGATCCATTCGCCGGAAGCCAGTTTCGGCAGGTACTTCTGCTTCTGTGCTTCGGTACCGAATTCGTTGATCGGCACCATCACTAGCGAGGACTGCACGCTCATCATCGAGCGATAGCCGGAGTCGACGCGCTCGACCTCACGGGCAATCAGGCCGTAGCTGACATAGTTCAGACCACTGCCACCGTATTGTTCGGGAATGGTCGCACCGAGCAGGCCGACTTCACCCATCTCGCGGAAGATTGCCGGGTCGGTCTTTTCATGACGGAAAGCTTCGAGCACACGCGGGGCGAGACTCTGTTGAGCGAACTGCGCGGCGGTGTCGCGGATCATCCGCTCTTCTTCGGTGAGCTGTTGATCCAGCAGCAGGGGATCGATCCAGTTGAAGCTAGCTTTACCGCCCATGAGTGTGCCCTCGCAATCGGGTGAATTAACGTGGCATTGATCCTAGGCGCGGTTCGCCGTCGGAGCAAACGAGGATTTCGCATTCTGTTGTGCTAATTTCTCACTCCGTACCGTCGCGAATAGCCTTTTATGCGGCGCATTAGTGAGGTTGACGTACATGCGCAGGAAGATCCCCAGCACCGCCGCCCTGATCAGTTTCGAAGCTGCCGCCCGCCATGAGAGCTTTACCCGTGCTGCTGAAGAACTGTCGCTCACCCAAGGCGCCATTTGCCGACAGATCGCCAGCCTGGAAGATTTCCTCAGCGTGGAACTGTTCCGACGCTCGCGACGTGGAGTGAAACTGACCGAGGCGGGACTTTCATATAGCCGTCGGGTGGCGACTCAGCTCGATGCAGTGGAGCGCGACACCCTTTCCGTGATGGGCCAGCAGGGCACCAACGTTATCGAGCTCGCCGTCGTCCCGACCTTCGGCACGCAATGGCTGCTGCCACGGCTCAAGGATTTTCAGCTCAAGCACCCGGAAGTGACCGTCAACCTGACCAACCGCACCCGGCCATTCCTGTTTGCCGACACCGAATTCGATGCCGCGATTTACTTCGGCGACGCCGACTGGTCGGGTACCGAATCCCACAGATTGATGGGCGAGAATCCGATGCCGGTGTGCAGCCCCGCCCTACTCGGCGATCACACGCAGCTGACAGCGCAAGCCATCGCCGAGCTACCGCTGCTGCAGCAGACCACCCGACCTTACGCCTGGCGCCAATGGTTCAACTCGCAGCAACTGAATATCCCTCGCGACATGACAGGTCCACGCTACGAGCTATTCTCCATGCTTGCCCAGGCAGCCATGCACGACATGGGCGTTGCGCTGATTCCGCCGTTTCTGATTCAGCGCGAGCTGACAGAGAAACGTCTGGTGGTTGCCAACTCTCAAGCGCTTTCCAGCATCAAGGCCTATTACCTGATGATTCCGGAGCGAAAGGTCGAATCGGCATCGCTGAAGGCATTTCGTGACTGGCTGGTAAATCAGGCGCAGAGCTACAGCCTAGAAGAATAAAGGCTTTGCGCAATACCTAACCTCGTAGTCAGAAAAACCAAAGCCCTACAGATATAACTATTTGTCGCTTCTGAGCAGACTGTATCCGAAAGTCGTACAGACGTCCCACAAGCTGCCAAACACGTGGCTTTGAGCCTCTAACGGCGACTCATTGCTGCCTATTCACGCCACCGATGCGAATTTTTTTCAAATTCAGCCAGAATCCTTGCAGGGCACGGCCTGCAAGGGGTTCAGCTGGCCATCTGCGACATTCGGTCACGGCATGACTTGTAGTTAATTTTCCGTCACCCGTCATAATCCCTTGAAGGGCATAAAGTTCGCCTGCAAAATGCCGCGCCCCGCCCTGATTCGGCGGGATCGTGCTGATCGGCCGCCCCAGTCGCACCATCCGTAGTGCATGGGTTTACTCAATAAGATCACGCAGGAGATTTGACGTGCACATTGGTGTTCCTCTCGAAACCCAGACCGGTGAAACACGGGTTGCTGCAACCCCGGAAACCATCAAGAAGCTGATCAGCCAAGGCCATAAGGTCACTGTGCAAAGCGGCGCTGGCGTCAAAGCCAGTGTCGTCGACAGTGCCTATGAAGCGGCCGGCGCAAGCATTGGCAGCGCCAATGACGCGTTTGGCGCCGAGCTGATTCTCAAAGTGGTCGCGCCAAGCGATGCCGAACTGCCGCTGATCAAGCGCGGCACGGTGCTCGTGGGCATGCTCAACCCGTTCAACAACGAGACCATCGCGAAGATGGCCGAATGCGGCATTACCGCGTTCGCCCTCGAAGCGGCGCCGCGCACCTCGCGGGCGCAGAGTCTTGATGTGTTGTCGTCGCAGGCGAATATCGCCGGCTACAAAGCGGTGTTGCTCGCGGCTCACCATTACCCACGCTTCATGCCGATGCTGATGACTGCTGCGGGTACCGTGAAAGCGGCGCGGGTGCTGATTCTTGGCGCAGGCGTGGCCGGTTTGCAGGCGATTGCCACGGCGAAACGCCTGGGTGCGGTGATCGAAGCGTCCGACGTGCGCCCAGCGGTGAAGGAACAGATCGAATCCCTCGGCGCGAAGTTCGTCGACGTGCCTTACGAGACCGATGAAGAGCGCGAATGCGCCGTCGGTGTCGGCGGTTACGCGCGGCCGATGCCGGCGAGTTGGATGCAGCGTCAGGCCCAGGCCGTGCACGAGCGCGCCAAGCAGGCCGATATCGTCATCACCACTGCGCTGATTCCGGGCCGCAAGGCGCCGACGCTGCTCAGCGCCGAGACCGTGGCGCAGATGAAGCCGGGCTCGGTGGTCATCGACCTCGCGGCCGCTCAGGGTGGCAACTGTCCGCTGACCGTCGCCGATCAGGTCGTTGTGGAAAACGGTGTGACGATCGTCGGTCCGACCAACCTCGCCGGTGAAGTCGCTGCCGATGCTTCGGCGCTGTACGCACGCAACCTGCTGGACTTCCTCAAGCTGGTGTTCACCAAGGAAGGCCAGTTCGACGTCAACCTCGAAGACGACATCGTCGCCGCGTGCCTGATGTGCCGCGACGGCCAAGTCATCCGCAAAAACGCCTAAGCAGGGATTCAGACGATGGAAGAGCTTATCTCCCCCGGTATCTACAACCTGATCATCTTCGTGCTGGCGATTTATGTCGGTTACCACGTGGTCTGGAACGTTACACCTGCGCTGCACACGCCGTTGATGGCAGTCACCAACGCGATCTCGGCGATCGTGATCGTCGGCGCCATGCTCGCCGCTGCGCTGACAGTCACCCCGTTGGGCAAGACCATGGGCACGCTGGCTGTGGCACTGGCGGCGGTCAATGTGTTCGGTGGCTTCCTGGTCACCCGCCGCATGCTTGAGATGTTCAAGAAGAAAGCCCCGAAAGCAAAAGAAGAGGCGCCGAAGTAATGAGCATGAATCTCGTGACGACGCTCTACCTGATCGCGTCGATCTGCTTTATCCAGGCCCTCAAAGGCCTGTCCCACCCGACCACCTCGCGGCGCGGCAACCTGTTCGGCATGCTTGGCATGGCGCTGGCCATCATCACAACGGTCGGCCTGATCTATAAGCTCGGGGCTGAGCTCGCTACAGCCGGTATCGGTTACGTCATCGTTGGCCTGCTGGTCGGCGGCACCGCCGGTTCGATCATGGCCAAACGCGTTGAAATGACCAAGATGCCGGAACTGGTAGCGTTCATGCACAGCATGATCGGCCTCGCGGCGGTGTTCATTGCCATTGCGGCAGTGGTTGAGCCGCAGTCGTTGGGTATCGTTAAACAGCTGGGCGATGCGATCCCGGCGGGCAACCGTCTGGAGCTGTTCCTCGGTGCGGCAATCGGTGCGATCACTTTCTCCGGTTCGGTGATTGCCTTTGGCAAGCTCTCGGGCAAGTACAAGTTCCGCCTGTTCCAGGGCGCACCGGTACAGTTCAGTGGCCAGCACAAGCTCAATGCGATTCTGGGTCTGGCAACGCTGGTTCTCGGTCTGACTTTCATGTTCACCGGCAACCTTACGGCGTTCGCACTGATGCTGGCCCTGGCGTTCGTGATGGGCGTGCTGATCATCATCCCGATCGGCGGCGCCGACATGCCGGTGGTGGTGTCGATGCTCAACAGCTATTCCGGCTGGGCGGCGGCGGGCATCGGTTTCTCGCTGAACAACTCGATGCTGATCATTGCCGGCTCGCTGGTGGGTTCGAGCGGTGCGATTCTCTCGTACATCATGTGCAAGGCGATGAACCGCTCCTTCTTTAATGTACTGCTCGGCGGTTTCGGCAATACGGCAGATGCAGGTCCTGCCGGTGCGCAGGAAGCCCGCCCGGTGAAATCCGGCTCGGCGGATGACGCGACTTTCCTGCTGACCAACGCCGACACCGTGATCATCGTCCCGGGTTATGGCTTAGCAGTAGCGCGTGCACAACATGCGCTGAAGGAGCTGACCGAGAAGCTGACCCATCGCGGCGTGACTGTGAAGTACGCGATCCACCCGGTGGCCGGTCGGATGCCTGGGCATATGAACGTCCTGCTCGCCGAGGCCGAAGTGCCTTACGACCAGGTGTTCGAGATGGAAGACATCAACTCCGAGTTCGGTCAGGCCGACGTGGTGCTGGTGCTCGGCGCGAACGACGTGGTCAACCCGGCCGCGAAGAACGATCCGAAGTCACCGATTGCCGGCATGCCGATTCTCGAAGCGTTCAAGGCCAAGACCATCATCGTCAACAAGCGCTCGATGGCCAGCGGCTATGCCGGTCTGGACAACGAATTGTTCTATCTGGACAAGACCATGATGGTTTTCGGCGATGCGAAGAAAGTCATCGAAGACATGGTCAAAGCGGTCGAGTAATTCACCACTGCAATAGCGAACGCCCCGACTTGTCGGGGCGTTTTTGTTTGCGCCAGACGCTGGACAATTTGCCGCGTTGTTGCAGATCCGGTAACGGTGTTTTACTGCAAACCCGCGAAATAGAGGCCTCGTTTGCGACCTTGGTAGCGGGACAGGCGCCGGCCAAATTCACTAGACTGCGCATCCTGCTACTCGTTGCCCGAGATAATAATCCATGTACCGTGACCGTATTCGCCTGCCTTCGTTGTTGGACAAAGTGATGAGCGCTGCCGACGCTGCCGCTCTAATTGAGGACGGCATGACCGTCGGCATGAGCGGTTTCACCCGCGCCGGCGAAGCCAAGGCCGTTCCCCACGCACTGGCCGAGCGCGCCAAGGTCACGCCGCTGAAGATCAGCCTGATGACTGGCGCCAGCCTGGGCAACGACCTCGACAAGCAACTGACCGAGGCCGGCGTGCTGTCGCGGCGCATGCCGTTTCAGGTCGACAGCACGTTGCGCAAGGCAATCAACGCCGGTGAAGTGATGTTCATTGACCAGCATCTCTCGGAAACGGTCGAGCAGTTGCGCAACCAGCAATTGAAGCTGCCGGACATCGCCGTCATCGAGGCAGTCGCCATCACCGAACAAGGCCATATCGTGCCGACCACGTCGGTGGGCAACTCGGCCAGCTTCGCGATCTTCGCCAAACAAGTGATCGTCGAAATCAACCTGGCCCACAACGCCAACCTCGAAGGCCTGCACGACATCTATATCCCGACGTACCGCCCGACGCGGACGCCAATCCCGCTGGTGAAAGTCGACGATCGCATCGGCAGCACGGCGATCCCGATTCCACCGGAGAAGATCGTTGCGATTGTCATCACTCAGCAGTCGGACTCGCCATCCACAGTGTCGGTACCGGACGTTGATACCAATGCCATCGCTGAACACCTGATCACCTTCTTCAAGCAGGAAGTCGCGGCCGGGCGCATGACCAACAAGCTTGGCCCACTGCAGGCCGGCATCGGCAACATCGCCAACGCAGTGATGTGCGGCTTGATCGACTCGCCGTTCGAAGACCTGACCATGTACTCGGAAGTGCTGCAGGACTCGACCTTCGACCTGATCGATGCCGGCAAGCTAAGCTTCGCCTCGGGCAGTTCGATCACCCTGTCCGAGCGCCGCAACAGCGACGTGTTCGGCAACCTGGAGAAGTACAAGGACAAACTGATTCTGCGGCCGCAGGAGATCTCCAATCACCCGGAAGTGGTGCGGCGTCTGGGCATCATTGGCATCAACACCGCGCTGGAGTTCGACATCTATGGCAACGTCAACTCCACCCATGTCTGCGGTACGCGGATGATGAACGGCATCGGCGGTTCCGGCGACTTCGCACGCAATGCGCATCTGGCGGTATTCGTGACCAAATCGATTGCCAAGGGTGGCGCGATTTCCAGCGTGGTGCCGATGGTCAGCCACGTCGACCATACCGAGCATGACGTCGACATTCTGGTGACCGAAGTCGGCCTCGCCGACCTGCGTGGCCTGGCGCCACGGGAACGTGCACGAGTGATCATCGACAACTGCGTGCATCCGGACTTCCGCCAGGCACTGAATGATTACTTCAGCGCTGCCTGTGCAATCGGCGGTCACACCCCGCATATTCTACGCGAAGCCCTGAGCTGGCATATGAACCTGGAAGAAACCGGGCGCATGCTGGCAGTGTGATTCACACAGATACCCACCGAGGCAAACACAGTTTTGCCTCGGTGGATGCCCGCGAGAAGCAGGATCGCAAAAAACTGTACTTCTGTACCGGTCTTTTCCTACCGCAAACTCCTACTCAACCCCCTGATACGAGCCGAAATGCACCAATCAAGTGCAGACAGGTACAGTTTGCCCAATTTCGACCCGTACACCATCCATAAACAGTTAACTGCTCACTCACAATACAAATGAACTGTATCTACAGAGACTATCCAAACGAGAGGATCATGGGCACCAGTCAAACCACTACCTGATCCCGCCACAAGCGGAAGGATGTCAACCATGGAACGTACACTCAGTTCCGAACTGTTCTTCGAAGACAAAGCTGTAAACACCCAGGCTTCCCTGCCTCTGCGCGTTATCGCCAACCTGATGTTGTGGCAGCGCCGCATCTCCAGCCGCCACCAACTGGCCCGTCTGGATTCGCGTCTGCTGGCCGACGCCGGTATCAGCGAAGCACAACGCTACGAAGAGCTGAGCAAGCCGTTCTGGCGCTAAGCAGCGTCGCTGGCTCTGGTCGTCAGACCCACCGCCAGCAACCCGAATTGCACAAGCAAAACCCGTCGTGGGCAACCACGACGGGTTTTGTCGTTTCAGGGCCTTGAATGCTCTAAAACGCATAACTGAATGAGTACAGGTACAATTCACGAAAGCCCAAGATAACACCAGTACAGTTATGCAGAACCTTTGGAGTATCACTGGCCACCACTGGGCGAACCGGATTTGGCAGCCTAATATCCATGCAGAACGTGGCGAACGTTGCGCAACAGGCGTCTGACTCCTCAGATACCGAGCCACCTCTCACTACGGTTTATCCAAAGGAGTTACATCATGACCCGTCTTCGCCTGCTCAGTGCCGCCGCCCTGCTGGCCGTGGCTGCCAACGCCAGTGCTACCAGTTTCATCGTCACCACCGACTCGATCGTCGGCGCGCTGAAAGCCACTTCCGACGCCACTTCCGATGTGACCTCCTCGTTCCGTGACGACAAGATCGTCCTCGCCGCCCGCGACGATGCCGCCAGCTTCGTGGCCAGCGAAGGCGATATCCGTGGGGTGAAGCTGGAAAGCGCGCTCGATCACATCCGCCATCAGGTGCCACAACTCAATGCCACCGATGCCCAATTGGCTCAGGCCATTCTGACGCTCTGATCGCTTGCGGTATTGCGGGACACGCCAGCCGTGTCCCGATGTTTCAACGCTGGCTCTGGCCCGGGCATTTGCGCTAGCCTTCAGGCTCGCTAACAGTTGTCGAGTCCCATGCGCTTTCTTCCAACTTTGCTCATCTCTTCTACTCTATTCACCGCCTGCTGGGCGATGTCTGCCAACGCCTTCGATGCTTTCAATGCATCGACCCAAGGTACGGTTGTCAGCGGTTACGCCACCAGCATGGTGTCTTCTGCGCCGTTCGACCGTAAACTGCTGCTCGCCGCCCATGATGACGCGGCCGCCTTCGTCGCCAGTGACGGTGAATGGCGAGGCGCACGGCTGGAATCCGCGCTGCATTACCTGCGCAAAACCCGGCCGAAACTTCATGCCAGCGACCTTGAACTGGCAGAAGCAATTCTCGTCCAATAGTTATCCTTGTCCTTCCGGAGTCGTTCCATGCGTAGCCCGCTGATTGCTGCCGCCCTTGGCCTGTTTGTGTTGGCCGATGTGGCCCAGGCGCACACCCTGGTAGCCACCAGTAACATCATCGTTCGTGCCTCCCAGCGCAGCATCGATTTCACCTCCGATACCACCACGTCGATTCGCGATTCGAAAATCATCCGCGAAGCCCACGACGACGCCGCCAGTTTCGTCGCCAGCAACGGCGACATCCGTGGCGCGCACCTCGAAGCCGCTCTCAACACCTTGCGTACACGGGTGCCGGAAGCGCGCGACGCCAGTGACCAGGTACTCGCCGAAGCCATCCTCGCACTGTGAGTTCCGTTGGCGCCTGGCTGCTGGCCGGGGCGTTGTTGCTGCTTGGCAACAGCGCCCACGCCGGCCTGCAATTGCGGCTCAAGACCGAGGGTCTGAGCCCGGCTCAACAACAGGCCAGTCAGGCGCTGATTGATGAGGCCATGGCGAAACTGCCGCCGAGCTTCATCAAGCGGCTGGATCGGCGTATCGATGTCGGCTGGACCGACGACATGCCGGCCAATGCTTACGGGCAGGCGACGCTGGTTGCCGAACTTGATCTGAATCGCAAGCTTCTCGCAGCTCTCACCGATGGCAGCGCGGCGAAAGAGAAAACCAATCGCCCCCACGGCACTGTGCGCCAGGAACTGCTGGCCACAGTGCTGCACGAAATCACGCATATCTACGACCGCGCGCGTTTATGGCCGAGCGCCGAGCGCACGTTGATCCAGCGCTGCACCCGACGCTTCAACAGCGCCGGGCTGATCGGTATTCCCGATGAGTGTCGCGGGCAGAACGGTCGCCGCTTCACCATCAGCGACGATCCGCGCCTGCTCGATCTGGCCGGGTGGCAACAGTACGTCGGCCGCCGTGGCGAGCGTGAACAACATAACCGGCAGATCGCTCGCAGCCCGGACCTCTACGAAATTTCCAGTCCCAAGGAATATGTCGCGGTCAACATGGAGTACTTCCTCCTCGACCCGAGCTACGCCTGCCGCCGCCCGGCGCTGTATCGCTACTACAAAGAACATTTCGGCTGGGCGCCGCCAGCGCAGGACACCTGCAGCAAGAGCTTTGCCTTTCTCAATGCGGGCAATGACTTCGCCAAGCAACCCTTGGGACAAGTCGATCCGGAACGGGTCTACGCGGTCGATTACCTGCTGGCCGAGGCCAATCAGAACTGGGTCAGTCGCTGGGGCCACAGCATGCTGCGCCTGGTGATCTGCGCCCCCGGTCGCCCGCGCGGTCCGGATTGCCGCCTCGACCTCGATCAACACTTGGTGCTGTCCTATCGCGCCTTCGTTGGCGATGTGCAGCTGTCGAGCTGGGACGGACTGGTCGGCAAATACCCGTCGCGGCTGTTCGTGTTGCCGCTGGCACAGGTGATCGACGAGTACACCAAGACCGAGCTGCGCAGCCTCGCTTCAGTGCCGCTGAACCTGTCTCGCGAGGAGATCGAAGGCGTGGTCGAACATGCCGCCGAGATGCACTGGAGCTACGACGGCAACTATTTTTTCCTGTCCAACAACTGCGCGGTAGAGGGTTTGAAACTGTTGCGCAGCGGCAGCAATAACAGCCAACTGGTCGGCCTCGACAGCATCATGCCCAACGGCTTGCTGGAAGTGCTCAAGGGCCGTGGTCTGGCCGACACCAGTGTGCTCGACGATCCGAAAGAAGCGCTGCGTCTGGGTTACCGCTTCGACTCGTTCCGCGATCGCTATCAAGCGATGTTCGATGTATTGAAGAAGCAGCTGCCGATCAAGCAGACCACTGTCGAAGACTGGCTGTCACTCAGCGCTGAGCAACGCCGCGAATGGTTCGACCGCGCCGACCTGCGCACCAGCGCGGCGCTGTTGCTGCTGGAGCAAGCCAGTTTCCGCCGGCAGTTGCTGCTGGCCCAGGACGAGGTCAAGCAACGCTACCTCGGCGCCCGCGAGCTGGAGAACGGCGGCATGGACAAGGCCAACGCGACCTTGCAGGAAATCCTCGCCAACAGTGGTTTCCTCAGCCGCCCGGCGGAACTGCTCGACTCCAAAGGTTACGGACTACCGCAGCCGAGCGAGTTTGGCCGACTGGAAGCGGAAAGCAGCCAACGGCAGAAGAAGCTGCTCGCCCTGTCCGGCGACCTCGATACTGAAGTGCGCAAGCTGCTCGAACCCAAGCGCGCCGCCGAGATTGCCGCCAGCGAGGCCAACGTGAAACAGATTGGCGAGCATCTGCGCAAACTGCACAAGGCTTCGGGCGGACTGCAATTGCCCTGAGCACAAAAAAAGGCTTCAGAACGCCTGTTCTGAAGCCTTTTTGATTTCCCCTGCGGCTTTAGACGCGAGCCTTGCGCACGCCTTGGGACAGCGCCGAACACAGACTCAACACGCCATCGATGGCCTGCTCAGGCGTATCGGCACTGGCGATGTGATCGATCAACGCCGAGCCCACCACCACACCGTCAGCCAGACGCGCGATGGCCGCAGCCTGCTCCGGTGTACGGATACCGAAGCCAATGCTGATCGGCAGGTCGGTATGCCGACGCAGACGCGCAACCGCCTCTTCCACGTGTTCCAGAGTCGCTGCACCGGCGCCGGTGACACCCGCGACCGACACGTAGTAGACAAAACCGGAACTACCGTTGAGCACACGCGGCAGGCGCGCGTCGTCGGTGGTCGGCGTGGTCAGGCGGATGAAGTCCAGGCCAGCAGCCTGCGCCGGGTCGCACAGCTCTTCGTTGTGCTCTGGTGGCATGTCGACCACGATCAGGCCATCGACGCCGGCATCCTTGGCTTCTGCGATAAAGCGCTCGACGCCGAATTTGTGGATCGGGTTGAAGTAACCCATCAACACCAGCGGCGTGTCGCTGTTGCCTTCACGGAATTCGCGAACCATTTGCAGGGTTTTCGCCAGATTCTGTTTGGCGCCCAGTGCGCGGATATTGGCCAACTGGATCGCCGGGCCATCGGCCATCGGATCGGTGAACGGCATGCCCAGTTCGATCACGTCGGCACCTGCGGCAGGCAGGCCTTTGAGGATTGCCAGCGAAGTGTCGTAGTCAGGATCGCCAGCGGTGACAAAGGTCACCAGCGCGGCGCGGTTCTGTTGCTTGAGGTCGGCAAAGCGGGTTTGCAGGCGGCTCATCAGTGTTTCTCCTGCTGCGACTGTTGCATATGGTGCATTACGGTTTGCATGTCCTTGTCGCCACGGCCCGAGAGGTTGACCACCATCAGGTGATCCTTCGGCAGCTTCGGTGCACGTTTGAACACTTCGGCCAGGGCGTGAGCGCTTTCCAGGGCAGGGATGATCCCTTCCAGACGGCAGCATTTGTGGAACGCTTCAAGCGCTTCGTCGTCGGTCACCGAGGTGTACTGGACGCGGCCGATGTCATGCAACCAGGCGTGTTCAGGGCCGATGCCCGGATAGTCGAGGCCAGCGGAAATCGAGTGGGCGTCGATGATCTGCCCATCGTCGTCCTGCAGCAGGAAGGTGCGGTTACCGTGCAGCACGCCCGGCACACCGCCGTTCAGGCTGGCCGCGTGCTTGCCGGTTTCGATGCCGTAACCGGCGGCTTCGACGCCGATGATCTCCACGCTCTTGTCATCGAGGAACGGGTGGAACAGGCCCATGGCGTTGGAACCGCCACCGATGCATGCCACCAGACTGTCCGGCAGACGACCTTCCTGAGCCTGCAACTGATCGCGGGTTTCCTTACCGATGACGGCCTGGAAGTCGCGGACCATTGCTGGATACGGGTGTGGGCCGGCCACAGTGCCGATCAGATAGAAAGTGTTGTCGACGTTGGTCACCCAGTCACGCAGGGCTTCGTTCATCGCGTCTTTCAGGGTGCCGGTGCCAGCCACGACCGGAATGACTTCAGCGCCCAGCAGCTTCATGCGGAAGACATTGGCCTGCTGACGTTCGATGTCGGTGGTGCCCATGTAGATCACGCAGTCCAGACCGAAACGCGCAGCAACGGTGGCCGTGGCCACGCCGTGCATGCCGGCGCCGGTCTCGGCGATGATGCGCTTCTTGCCCATTCGCCGCGCCAGCAGGATCTGGCCGATGCAGTTGTTGATCTTGTGCGCGCCGGTGTGATTCAGCTCTTCACGCTTGAGGTAGATCTTGGCGCCGCCGCAGAACTCGGTCAGGCGTTCGGCGAAATACAGCGGGCTCGGACGTCCGACGTAATCACGCTGGAAGTAGGCCAATTCTTCTTTGAACGCCGGATCTTCCTTGGCCGCTTCGTATTCGCGAGCCAGGTCGAGGATCAACGGCATCAGGGTTTCCGCTACATAACGGCCACCGAACGCACCGAACAGGCCGTTGGCGTCAGGGCCGTTACGCAGATCAGAAGTGTTCGAAGTCTGGGTCATGGGTCGCTCCAGGTGAATTCGGTCAGAAGACAATGACGACCACTCTACCCCTGACTTTCCAGGCTGAAAACCGATAAGATCGCCGCAACCTGTCAGGAAAACTCACGGATACCATGAGCCACGACCTTCCCCCGCTCAATGCCTTGCGCGCTTTCGAGGCCACCGCCCGTCTGAACAGCGTCAGTCAGGCTGCCGAGCAGCTGCATGTCACTCACGGCGCGGTCAGCCGCCAGCTGAAAGCGCTTGAAGAACATCTCGGCGTGAGTCTGTTCGTCAAGGACGGGCGCGGCTTGAAACTCACAGATGCCGGCGTGCGTCTGCGCGATGCCAGCGCAGAGGCGTTCGATCGGTTGCGCAGTGTTTGCGCCGAACTCACGCAAAGCACTGCCGATGCGCCATTCGTGCTTGGCTGTTCCGGGAGTCTGCTGGCGCGCTGGTTCATTCCGCGCCTGGGACGGTTGAATGCCGATTTGCCTGATCTGCGACTGCACCTGTCGGCCGGTGAAGGCGATCTCGACCCTCGGCGCCCGGGACTCGATGCGCTATTGCTGTTCGCCGAGCCACCGTGGCCGGCCGATATGCAGGTCTATGAACTGGCGGCGGAACGCATCGGCCCGGTGATGAGCCCGTTATTCAGCGGTTATCAGAACCTGCACGACGCTCCTGCCGCAGAATTGCTCAAGCAGCCCTTGCTGCACACCACCTCTCGCCCGCAAGCCTGGCCCAGCTGGGCGCAGCAAAACCACCTCGATCCCAAGGCGTTGAAGCTCGGGCAAGGTTTTGAGCATTTGTATTATTTGCTGGAGGCGGCTGTTGCAGGTCTCGGCGTGGCAATCGCACCGGAGCCGTTAGTAACTGAAGACCTGAAGGCGGGTCGCCTGGTTGCGCCGTGGGGCTTCTGCGAAACCCCGGCGCAACTGGCGTTGTGGCTACCCAAGCGCGCCGCGGACGGGCGCGCCCGGCAACTGGCGCAGTGGCTCAAAAACGAGCTGCGCCAGCCTGATCACTCACCGCGCTTGAACAAAAAGTAGGCAGCGAGCAGACCGATTGCACCGACAGCCACACCGGCTGTGGTCCAAGGATGTTCCTGCGCGTAATCACGAGTGGCAATGCCGGTCTCGCGGGTTTTCACTTTGACTTCTTCGTACGCGTCGCTGAGCAGATGACGGGAATGTTTCAGTGCACTTTCGGCATTGCTTTTCAGCGCCTTGAGGGTCTTGCGCGACTCGTCCGAAGCATCGTCTTTCAAGCTTTCCAACGATTTGAGCAGACTCTCGATCTCGGCTTCCATGCTTTGCAACGAGGCTTTACGTAAAGAGGTGTTGGCCATGGTGGCTCTCCTGCATTGGTGATGAGTGGCGTGTGTTGGTTGGGACTTCACCACTTCGAGAAAGTGCAGAAATTCTGAACTTCGGCAGCGCAGCGGCGCCGAAATCAACAGTGCAATTGCCTGCTAGGCTCAATTTCACACGCCATTCCAACCCAAGGAGAACGCCATGAGTGACCATCACACGTACAAGAAAGTCGAGCTGGTCGGTTCGTCCACCACCAGCATCGAAGACGCCATCAACAACGCACTGGCCGAAGCCAACAAAACCCTGCGCAATCTGGAATGGTTTGAAGTGACCGAAACCCGTGGCCACATCGAAAACGGCCAGGTGGCGCACTTTCAGGTAACGCTGAAAGTCGGCTTCAAGATTGCCGCCAGCTGAGTTTGAGCTAGTCTTCTGAACTTGCGCGCTGGCCGAGTGCCATAGGGAATGGCAAAGCGCTACAAGGTGAGCGCATCGGGTGGATGACCCGATGCCCGCCTCATTCAATCCGACCAGGGAGTGCGACCGATGAAGAAGTTCATGTTGGCAGTAGGTTTGTTGAGCCTTGCGGGTGGTGCGTTTGCAGCCGGCAAGCCTTGTGAAGAGCTGAAAAGCGAAATCGCCGCGAAGCTCGACGCCAAAGGCGTACCCGGTTATTCGCTGGAAGTTGTCGACAAGGGTGCGGCCGCTGATGGCGACGTCGTCGGCAGTTGCGAAGGCGGCAGCAAGGACATCGTCTACAAGCGAGGTTGATTGCGCCTGAAATACAAAAGCCGACGTGGATGCGTCGGCTTTTTTGTGGACGATGATTTTCCGGGTAGGAGCTGCGGGACGCTGCGATCTTTTGATCTTGATTTCAAATCATAATCAAAAGATCGCAGCCTCGTTGCACTCGACAGCTCCTACAAGGGTTCGCGTTATCCCTTCATGACTTGGGCCAACAATTCGTAGGAATGGATGCGATCGGCGTGTTCGTAAAGATCACTGGTGAAAATCAGCTCATCCGCCTGGGTCTGCTCGATCAACACTTCCAGTTTGGCGCGGATCTTCTGCGGGCCGCCGACCATGGCGAGGCCGAGGAAATCGCCCACCGCTTCACGTTCATGGGGCAGCCACAGGCCGTCCATGGTTTTCACCGGCGGACGCTGCACCAGGCTCTGGCCACGCATCAGCGCAAGAATGCGCTGGTACACCGACGTCGCCAAGTAATCGGCTTGCTCATCGGTATCGGCGGCCACCAGCGGCACGCCGAGCATTACGTACGGTTTGTCGAGCACCGCCGACGGTTTGAAGTGGTTGCGGTAGATGCGGATCGCCTCGTGCATGAAGCGCGGCGCGAAATGCGAGGCGAAGGCGTAAGGCAAGCCGCGCTCACCCGCCAATTGCGCACTGAACAGGCTTGAGCCGAGCAGCCAGACCGGCACGTTGGTGCCGGTGCCGGGCATGGCGATCACCCGTTGTTCCGGAGTGCGCGGGCCGAGGTAGCGCATCAGTTCGGCGACGTCTTCAGGGAAGTCGTCAGCGCTGCCCGAGCGCTCGCGGCGCAAGGCGCGGGCGGTCATCTGGTCAGAGCCGGGCGCGCGACCCAGACCCAGGTCGATCCGTCCCGGGTACAGGCTCTCGAGGGTGCCGAACTGCTCGGCGATCACCAGCGGCGCATGGTTGGGCAGCATTACCCCGCCAGAACCGACGCGGATCGTCGACGTGCCTCCGGCCAGATAGCCGAGCAACACCGAAGTTGCCGAACTGGCGATGCCGTCCATGTTGTGATGTTCGGCGACCCAGAAGCGCGTGTAGCCGAATTTTTCGGCATGTTGTGCCAGATCCAGCGAGTTGCGCAGCGATTGCGCCGCGCTGCCGTTTTCGCGTACCGGCACCAGGTCGAGGGTGGAAAATTTTACGTCGGACAGTTTTTTCATGAACCTGCATCTCCGGGTGGGGAGGCAGGTTTTTCTTGCGAGCGAAAACCTGCCAAATCCATAAGCGTGTTTTATGGAATGAGGGCATATACCCGAGATTCAATAGCAGCGACGAAATTTCCTACTAAAAAAGTCAACGATTCAGCCAGGCTGAACTTTGTTCCGCCGTCTATCCTCAGAAGCCTTGCTAGTAAAAACCGCGACGGCGCGGCGTCCCGCGCCACATTTGAGGAGGCAGACATGGCTATCGTGAAAAAGGCATCGGCGCATTGGGAAGGCGATCTGAAAACCGGTCTCGGCTCGATCTCCACCGAAACCGGCGTACTGCGCGAAGCGCCGTACGGCTTCATGGCGCGCTTTGAAGGCGGCAAGGGTACCAATCCGGAAGAACTGATCGGCGCGGCCCACGCCGGCTGCTTTTCCATGGCGTTTTCGATGATTCTCGGCGATGCCGGCCTGAAGGCAGACAGCATCGACACCAACGCTGAAGTCACCCTCGATCAGGTTGACGGCGGCTTCGCAATCACTGCGGTAAAGCTGATTCTCAAGGCGAAGATTCCAGGCGCAACACAGCAGCAGTTTGAAGAACTGAGCAACAAGGCCAAGGAAGGTTGCCCGGTTTCCAAGGTGTTGAATGCGAAGATCACGCTTGAGGCTTCGCTGGTCAGCTGATCGGGCGTTTGCAGGGCTGACGCCTTCGCGAGCAGGCTCGCTCCCACAGGGGATTTGTGCACGGCGCAGATCCAGTGTGGGAGCGAGCCTGCTCGCGAAGGCAGTCTAGAAACCTGCTCAGCGGCCGGCAATTAATACAAGGTGTGAGCAAAGTCAGAACCCGCTCCGCAGAATTGTGGTCGAATAATCGACAGCAGCTTCAGCGCACACCCGTGCGCGCTGCCTCAAGGAGCTTCATCGATGAAACGTATTGGCTTGGCGATCCTTTGCAGTGCACTGGCCACTTCCGCTTTCGCAGCCCCCAAGGACTGCGAAAAGCTCAGAAAGGAAATCGAGGTCAAAATTCAGGCGAAAGCGGTCCCAACGTACACCCTGGAAATCATCACGGCGGAGGAGGCGAAGCAGCATGACTCGGCCATGATCGTCGGTACTTGCGAGAACGGCACCAAGCGAATCATCTATCAGAAAAATGATAGCTGATTGCCTATCACGGCACGCAATTGATCTGCCGCTCGTTGGCAACGATCTGCCCCTGACGATTGATCAAGCGTGCACTTGGCGTGAAGGCCAGCGATCGGGCCTCAAGGCGGTAACGCTGCCCGGCCTCGAAGTGTTCATAGGGCACGGTCATGTAACACAGCCGCTCTTGCGGATCGGTATCCATGCCCTGACCACCCCCGAATACTTCGAAGTCAAAGCGCACGGTGAGCTCATGACTACCGGGCGTCACCTGAAAAAACCGTCCGTCGCGCGAGCGCTGTTTATCCAGGCGCTCGGCCATCAGCACCTTGCCGCCGGGGGTAGGCATGGCGAAGTCGACCCAGGCTTTGTCTGGATCGGCCGCCGGCAACGGGCTCTGACAACCGGCGAGCACACTGGCGGCCAGCAATGTCGTCAACTTGCGCATGATCGATATCCTTAGACGGGATTTCCAGCATAGCGCCGATCAACTGCTCTGACAGCCCGCCGGTGTGCCCTGACCGACAACCTTGCGCTGTTCGTCATACAGCTTGGCCCAAGGCCGGAAGCCGATGCTGCCCGCCTGCAGCTGATAGCGCTGGCCGGCATTGAAATCCTTGAATTTCACGCTCAACTGGCAATCGCGCCACAGCGGTTCGGCAGTCGGGCCGATATTGGTGGCCTCGACCGGGAATTGATAGCGCACCTTCAGCTCATGGCTGCCGGGCTGCACTTCGAAATAGCGTTTGTCGATGGCCTGGGTGGCATCGACTTGTACGGCTTGCAGCGCCGTGTCGTGTTGGCGAGCGTCCAGATCGATCCAGGCTTGCGAGGGGTCGGGGTCGGGCATTCCGAATCCGGCACAACCGGCCAGCGTCAGCAGGCCTCCTGTCAGCATGAACATGCGCATAGCGGTGCTCCTTGAGGCGGGATAGTCTTGGGGCAGACTTTCCGGGGAATTTCTTATTTTGATCAGGCCGTTTTCCAGCCTTGGGTTACTTGATCGCGTTTTTCCGATTTTGTTTCCGGGTGTGTTGTTTTTGTTGCTCAACGGTTGCGCCAGCGTCAGCTATTACAGCCAGCTCGCCAGCGGCCAATTGCAATTGCTGCGCGCCCGGGAGCCGGTGGAGAAGGTCATTGCCGACCCCAGCCGCGATGCCAAATTGCGCGCGCATCTGGCTCAATCACAAAAGGCCCGTACCTTTGCCAGCGAGCATCTGCATTTGCCGGATAACCAGAGCTATCGCCTGTACGCCGATATCCATCGCCCCTACGTGGTGTGGAATGTGTTCGCTACTCAAGAGTTCTCCCTGACACCGCAGAATCACTGCTTCCCGATTGCCGGCTGCGTGGCCTATCGCGGCTACTACAGCCAGAGCGCCGCCCGTGGCGAAGCGGCGATTCAACGTTTGCAGGGTATGGATGTGTCGATCGGCGGGGTCGAAGCGTACTCGACGCTTGGATGGTTCAATGACCCGATCCTCAATTCGATGATGGGCTGGGGCGATGAGCGACTGGCCACGCTGATCTTTCATGAGCTGGCGCACCAGAAGTTCTATGTGAAGGACGACACCGAATTCAACGAGTCATTTGCCACGTTTGTCGAGCAGGAAGGTACGCGGCAATGGCGCGCCTTTCGCGGGCTACCGGCAGAGTCGGATGCGAGGCTCAAGCAGCGTGACCAATTCATCGAACTGGTACTCGCCACGCGCTCACGACTGGAGAAGCTGTATGCGCAGCCGCTGTCGGTTGAGCAAATGCGTGAGCACAAAGCAGCTGAATTCGAGCGCTTGCGCCGGGAGTATCAGGCAACGCGCGACAGTCAGTGGGCCGGGGACAAACGCTATGACGCTTGGGTCAATGCGCCACTGAACAACGCGCGATTGTTGCCGTTCGGGTTGTATGACCAGTGGGTGCCGGCGTTTGCGGCGCTGTTCAGGCAAATGGATGGGGATTGGCTGAGGTTTTATGCCGAGGTTGAGCGGTTGGGACGGTTGCCGGTTGATGAGCGTAAGGCGGCGCTGGAAGCGCTGGCCCAGTCCTAAGGAACTCGGAGGCATAACGGCTCTTTCGCGAGCAGGCTCGCTCCCACATTGGATCGCGCTGCCTCTGTGGGAGCGAGCCTGCTCGCGAAGGCTATTTCATCAGCGCTGCAAAAACGCCTGATGCAACTCGTCCAAGGTTTCAAAGTGATAAGCCGGCGCCTCGGCATTCAGTTCTTCAAAACTGCCGAACCCATAGCCCACCGCCGCCGCATCCAGGCCATTGCTGCGCGCGCCGATCAGGTCGTGCTTGCGATCGCCGATCATCAGGGTCTGCGCCGGGTCCAGGCGTTCTTCCTCAAGCAAGTGCGCAATCAACTCAACCTTGTTGGTCCGCGTGCCGTCCAGCTCGCTGCCGTAGATCACCTTGAAGTGGCGGGCGAAGTCGAAGTGCCGGGCGATCTCGCGGGCGAACACCCACGGTTTGGAGGTGGCGATGTACAACTGCCGCCCCTGCCCGCTCAAGGTTTCCAGCAACGGCGTGACCCCGTCGAACACCCGATTCTCATAGAGGCCGGTCACCTTGAAGCGCTCACGGTAGAAATTCACCGCTTCCCAGGCCTTGGCCTCGTCGAAGTCGTAAAACTGCATGAACGCTTGCAGCAGCGGCGGGCCGATGAAGTGTTCCAGTTTGCTCAGGTCCGGCTCGTCGATGCCGAGATTGGCCAAGGCAAATTGAATTGAGCGGGTGATGCCCTCACGCGGGTCGGTCAGGGTGCCATCGAGGTCGAACAGTACAGTCTGGTAATGCATGGAAATTCCCGAGCAGGTGTAAGGCGATTCAGAGCTGGTCGTAGCCTTCGGCCAGATGCAGTTCCTTGAGCTTGACGTAATTCGCCGCGCTGTAGGTGAAGAAGGCGTTTTCCTTTTCGGTCAGCGGGCGCACTTGCTTAACCGGGCTGCCGACATACAGGAAGCCGCTCTGCAGACGCTTGCCCGGCGGCACCAGGCTGCCGGCGCCGATGATCACATCGTCCTCGACCACGGCGCCGTCCATGACGATGCTGCCCATGCCGATCAATACGCGGCTGCCAACGGTGCAGCCGTGCAGCATGACCTTGTGGGCGATGGTCACGTCATCGCCGATCAGCAAGGGAAAACCGTCCGGGTTGAACGGGCCGGCGTGGGTGATGTGCAGCACACAGCCGTCCTGCACGCTGGTGCGCGCACCGATGCGGATGCGGTGCATGTCGCCACGGATCACCGTCAGCGGCCAGACCGAGCTGTCTGCGCCAATTTCGACGTCGCCGATCACCACCGCCGAACCGTCGACGAATGCGCCGTTGCTCAGGCGTGGGGTGTGATTCTGGTATTTGCGAAGGGACACGATTAGTTCTCTCTCTGTCGCCGATAGCTGCGGTGAGTGTCGATTGTAATTAAGATGGGCGCATGTTTCTTCCAGCCAAGGTGCCAACCGTGAGCGTGAACAACCCTCTTTTGCAGTCCTACGACCTGCCGCCGTTCTCCACGATCCGTGCCGAACACGTCCTGCCCGCCATCGAAACCATCCTCGCGGACAACCGCGCCGCCATCGCCGAGATCCTCAAGACCCAGGGCAAGAACCCGACCTGGGCCGGTCTGGTGCTGGCGATGGACGAACTCAACGATCGCCTCGGTGCGGCATGGAGCCCGGTCAGCCATCTTAACGCCGTGTGCAACAGCGCCGAATTGCGTGAAGCCTACGAGTCGTGCCTGCCGGCTCTGAGCGCCTACTCCACCGAAATGGGCCAGAACCGCGAACTGTTCCAGGCGTATGAAGCGCTGGCCAACAGTCCGGAAGCTGCCAGTTTCGACGTCGCGCAAAAAACCATTCTGGAACACGCCCTGCGCGATTTCCGCCTGTCGGGTATCGACCTGCCGGAAGCCGAGCAGAAACGTTACGCCGAAGTGCAGAGCAAGCTGTCCGAGCTCGGCAGCCGCTTCTCCAACCAATTGCTCGACGCCACTCAGGCGTGGACCAAACACATTACCGATGAAGCCGCCCTCGCCGGCCTGACCGATTCGGCCAAGGCGCAAATGGCTGCCGCCGCCCAGGCCAAAGGTCTGGATGGCTGGTTGATCACTCTGGAATTCCCCAGCTATTACGCGGTGATGACCTACGCGCAAGACCGCGCGCTGCGCGAAGAAGTCTACGCCGCCTACTGCACCCGTGCCTCGGATCAAGGCCCGAATGCCGGCCAGAACGACAACGGCCCGGTGATGGAAGAGATCCTCGACCTGCGCCAGGAACTGGCCCGACTGCTGGGCTTCGCCAGTTTCGCCGAGCTGAGCCTGGCGACGAAAATGGCCGAATCCAGCGATCAGGTGCTGAGCTTCCTGCGGGATCTGGCCCAGCGCAGCAAGCCGTTCGCCGCGCAGGATCTGCAACAGCTGCGCGCTTACGCTGCCGAACAGGGCTGCGCCGATCTGCAAAGCTGGGACAGTGGTTTCTACGGTGAAAAACTTCGCGAGCAGCGTTACAGCGTCGCCCAGGAAACCCTGCGTGCCTACTTCCCGATCGATAAGGTCCTGAGCGGTCTGTTCGCCATCGTCCAGCGTTTGTACGGCATCGAGATCGCCGAGCAGAAAGGCTTCGACACCTGGCATCCGGACGTCCGCCTGTTCGAGATCAAGGAAAACGGCCAGCACGTCGGCCGCTTCTTCTTCGACCTGTATGCCCGCGCCAACAAGCGTGGCGGCGCATGGATGGACGGCGCCCGCGACCGTCGTCGCACCGTCGACGGCGTGCTGCAAAGCCCGGTCGCCAATCTGGTGTGCAACTTCACCCCGGCCGACAGCGGCAAGCCTGCGCTGCTGACCCACGATGAAGTGACCACCCTGTTCCACGAGTTCGGCCACGGCCTGCATCACCTGCTGACCCGCGTCGAACACGCTGGCGTATCCGGCATCAACGGCGTGGCCTGGGACGCGGTCGAGCTGCCGAGCCAGTTCATGGAAAACTGGTGCTGGGAGCCGGAAGGCCTCGCGCTGATCTCCGGCCACTACGAGACCGGCGAGCCACTGCCGCAGGACCTGCTGGAAAAAATGCTCGCGGCGAAGAACTTCCAGTCCGGGCTGATGATGGTGCGTCAGCTGGAGTTTTCGCTGTTCGACTTCGAACTGCACGCCACCCACGGCGATGGCCGCAGCGTGGCCCAAGTGCTGGAGGGCGTGCGTGACGAGGTGTCGGTGATGCGTCCACCGGCGTACAACCGCTTCCCCAACAGTTTCGCGCACATTTTTGCCGGTGGTTACGCAGCCGGTTACTACAGCTACAAGTGGGCCGAAGTGTTGTCCGCCGACGCCTTCTCGAAATTCGAGGAGGACGGCGTGCTCAACGCTGAAACCGGTCGTGCGTTCCGCGAAGCGATTCTGGCGCGCGGCGGCTCGCAGGCACCGATGGTGCTGTTCGTCGACTTCCGTGGCCGTGAGCCATCGATCGACGCGCTGCTGCGCCACAGCGGGCTGAGTGAGGACGCGGCAGCATGAGCGACGGCCCACTGATCACCAAGAAGCGCTTCATCGCCGGGGCGGTCTGCCCGGCGTGCAGCGAGCCGGACAAGTTGATGATGTGGAACGAAGACGGCGTGCCGCACCGCGAATGCGTGGCCTGCGGTTACTCCGACACGCTCAACGAGCAAGGCCTGTCGGTGCCCAAAGAGCTGGGCACGCGGGTCAATACCAGCGCGCTGAAGCCTGCCGCCGACAAAAAGGTTCAGGCCGTGCAGTTCTTCCCCAACCCGAAGTTGAAGAAAAAGCCCGACGAGCAACAATGACAACGACCGCTGCCTGCCGATCATCGTCGGCAGGTGGCGGTATCTATCCACCACCTTGCCCCTGCGCTTCCTGATTAGGCTGGCCGATCCAGCCCTCTTTCACGGAAGACGCCATGCCTGATACCAATCCACTTTTACAACATTGGCAGTTGCCGCCCTGGGCGGCGATACGCGCCGAACATCTGCTGCCAGCAGTCGAGCGCATCGTTGCCGACAACCTGCTGATCATCGAAAACGTCATCGCCACTCAGGTCGATCATCCCAACTGGGACGACGTGGTAATTGCCATCGATGAAGCCGATGCGCGCCTGGATGAAACCATGGCGATCATCGAATTCCTCTCGATCAGTCATGCCGATGAGCCCCAGTGGTTGATGCAGGAAGCCCTGAGTACGCACGCCGCGCAGCGTTACAAGACTGCGAAGGCCGGCAATCGACAGTTGCTCCAGGTTTATCAACGATTGGCACAGAGCTCCATAGCCGCCAGCTTCAGTGATGCACGCAAAGCCTCGCTGGCGAAAATCCTGCGCCGGTTTCACTTGGCGGGAAGCGAATTGTCGAGTGCGCAGCGCAAGGATCTGGCGCGATTGAACGGCGAAATCGATCTGCTGGAAAAGCGCTTCATGAGCAACCTCAAATCGGTCAACGCGGCATGGAGCAAGGACATCGACGATGCCGCGCTATTGGCGGGACTGCCGGCCGAAATGCAGGCGCATCTGGCCGCCAATGCCCACAAGGCCGGCCTGCCCGGGTGGCGGCTGACCCTGGATCAGAACACTTACCAACAGGTCATGAGGCGGGCACAACACCGCGGACTGCGCGAGGAGTATTTCAAAGCCTGGTGCACCCGCGCTTCGGACCAGGGGCCACAGGCCGGTCGCTTCGATAACGGGCCGGTTTTGCAGACGCTGCTGGCCGCACGTCATGCCAAAGCCCGGCTCTTGGGTTTTGACAACTTTGCCCATCTGCGCCTGCACAACCGGATGGCGACCGGCACCGATCAGGTTGGCCGTTTTTTGCGCCAGCAGATCGCCCGCAATGCCGTGTCACTGGCGGGCGAGACCGATGATTTGCAGGCCTTGGCCCGCGAGCACGGGGTTGAACAGCTAGAAGCGTGGGATCACGATTTCCTCGCCGAGCAGCTACGCCTGAAGCAGTCCGGCGGCACGGAGCAGGACCTGCGCGAGTTCTTCGCGCTGGAAGCCACACTGCACAGCCTCTGCCGCTTCAGCGAGCATATGTTCGATATCAGCATCAGCGAAAATACCGTCCACGAGCGTTTCGCAGAAAATGTGCGCCTGTTCGAAATCAGCGAGCGTCAGCAACCGGTTGGTTACATCTACATCGACCCGTTCCACCGCGACGCGGGCAACGACTATGCCTGGACCGGTGTACTGCGCAATCGACGAATCACCGCCGAAGGCCGACCATTACTGCCGATTGCCTCGCTTCAATGCAATTACCCGGCAGCGGAAAACGGGCAAACGCACCTGCTGGATCCGCAGGATCTGCGCGTTCTGCTGCACGAATTCGGCCATTGCCTGCATCACGTGCTGACGCGTTCGCCGCATTACAACCTGTCCGGCATTTCGCATCTGAGCCGCGACGCTGCCGAGTTTGTCGGGCAACTGTTCGAAAAATGGGCGTTATCCGGGCAATTCCTGCGCTGGCTGGGTACGCATCACCAGAGCGGTGAGCGTCTGTCCGAAGCGCAGGCCAATACCGCGTTTTCCGCCACAGGCATCCAGCGCAGCCGGGAGACGGCAATGCTGTTGCTGAACGCGCTGGTCGACTTCGAACTGCACCGCTGTCACGGTGACGGTCGCACTGTTCAGCAAGTAGTCGAGGATGTGCAAAGTGAGTTCGCGCACCTGTCCATCCCGGCCTACTGCCGCTTCGCCAACAGCTGCGATTATCTGGTTACCGGTTATGAGGCTTCGCTGTACGCCTACAAATGGTCGGGTGTGCTGGCGAGCGAGGCGTTCAAGCGCTTCGAACGTGAAGGTCTGTTCAACGAACAGACGGGCCGCGACATGCGCGAACACCTGCTCTCGGGGGACAGGCAGGCACTGCCCGCCGCACTGCAAGCCTTTCTCGGAAAACCCATCGACAACGCGCTATTTCCTGCGCCAGCCGCTTGAGCTGATCAACGCTGAACGTGGGCCGAGTCGAACCAGCTCTTCATCGAACACATGGCGAATGCACTGGTGCTGCATTCGCCATTGATCAAGGCTTCATGCAACCGATCGACATCGGCCTGCATCACGTAGCGCACGCTGTCGTGGAAATGCTGACTGTCACCAAAACCGCCCTCGGTCATTTCCTTGAGCGCCTGCTCTTTACTCCAGCCCTGTACCACCACGCGGTACATCGCCGCCATCAGTCCGGTGCGGTCAGAACCGTGCTTGCAGTGCATGAGCACCGGGCCGTCGGCTTCGGCGGACTGAATCGCGCGCAGAGCCTTGAGCACATCGCTGTCGTCGACGTGATTGGTGCGATACGGCAGTTGCACCTGCTTGATGCCCGGCGCGGAGAGCCAGTCGCTATCAGCGTCAGGCAGGAAGTTGATCACCGTGACGACATGCAGATCGTTCAACAGCGGCACCGCACTGCGGCTGGGCAAGGCGCTGCGATACAGCGTCGGTGACATGCGGAACAGGTTGAACTGCGCCTCTACCGGTTGCGCCCACTCGGCCGGGCGAGATGGCGTGGCGTCGGCCGCCCGGGCGGCAATGCCATGCAACAGTGCAACAAGCGAAAAACATAACGCGGGGAAAAAGCGCACTCGAGACATGCTGGGCTGACCGTTTCGGCAATCTTCATGGGAGGAATTGCAGCTTCGCTATCAAGCGGTCAATACGCCGTGAGCCGGCCGTCAAAGAAACGTGAATCGGCGCCTCGCCGGGCTTTTTTCCGTGCAAACGGTTTTTCTTGATGCTTAGCCTGCTACCATTTGTCACATGATGTTGCAGAGGGATCGGCTTTTACCCGACCGAACCCTGATCGTCGCAACGCAAAATTCCTCGAGCTGCTCGCAGAAGCGGCTGACTTCTATGCCTGATGAGGTGCCCCCCATGTCTGATCAAGATCGAGACAACCCGCGGCGTGAATTCTTGCGCAAATCCCTGACCCTGATTCCGGTGGTCACGCTTGCCGGTACCGGCCTGGGCAGCAGCGTGCTGCAAGCCGCACCTGAAAGTACACCGGCGCCGGCCGCAGCAAAACCTGCCGCTGTTGGCGCGGGTGATTATCAGCCGAGCTTTTTCACCGCTGAAGAATGGGCATTCATCAATGCCGCCGTCGCCCAGTTGATCCCCAACGACGCACAAGGCCCCGGTGCCCTCGAAGCGGGCGTGCCGGAATACATCGACCGCCAGATGAACACCCCGTACGCCGCCGGTGCCCTGTGGTACATGCAAGGCCCGTTCAATGCCGACGCGGCACCGGAGATGGGCTGGCAGAGCAAACTGGTGCCCAAAGACATCTATCGCCTCGGCATCGCCGCCACGGATCAGTGGGTAAAAGGTTTGAGCGGTAAAACATTTGCCGAGCAAGACAGCGCTACCCGAGACGATTTGCTCAAGCAACTGGAAGCCGGCAAGCCGCAGTTCGATGCGGTGCCGGCGAAGATCTTCTTCAATCTGCTGCTGCAAAATACCAAGGAAGGTTTCTTCTGTGACCCGATCCACGGTGGCAATAAAGGCATGGTCGGCTGGACCATGATCGGTTTCCCCGGCGCCCGCGCCGATTTCATGGATTGGGTGGAACGCAACGAGCAATACCCCTTCCCGGCAGTGTCGATTCGCGGCGAGAGGGCGTAAGCATGGCAACGGTAATGAAGAAGGTTGATGCAGTCATCGTCGGTTTTGGCTGGACTGGCGCGATCATGGCCAAGGAGCTCACCGAGGCGGGTCTGAACGTGCTGGCGCTGGAGCGCGGGCCGATGCAGGACACCTACCCCGACGGCAACTATCCGCAGGTGATCGACGAACTCACCTACAGCGTGCGCAAGAAACTCTTTCAGGACATCTCCAAAGAGACGGTGACCATTCGCCACAGCGTCAACGACATCGCCCTGCCCAACCGCCAGCTGGGCGCGTTCCTGCCGGGGAATGGCGTCGGCGGCGCCGGTCTGCACTGGTCGGGCGTGCACTTTCGTGTCGACCCGATCGAGTTGCGCATGCGCAGCCACTATGAAGAACGCTACGGCAAAAGCTTCATCCCCAAAGACATGACCATTCAGGATTTCGGCGTCAGCTATGAAGAGCTGGAACCGTTTTTCGACTTCGCGGAAAAAGTCTTCGGCACCTCCGGCCAGGCCTGGACGGTGAAAGGCCAACTGGTTGGTCAGGGCAAGGGCGGTAACCCATACGCGGCGGATCGTTCCAACCCGTTCCCGCTTGAAGCGCAGAAAAACACCGTATCCGCACAGCTGTTTGGTAAAGCGGCTACAGAGGTGGGTTACAAACCTTACAACCTGCCTTCGGCAAATACCTCTGGGCCGTACACCAATCCCTACGGCGCACAGATGGGGCCGTGCAATTTCTGCGGTTTCTGCAGCGGCTACGTCTGCTACATGTATTCCAAAGCCTCGCCGAACGTGAACATTCTGCCGGCGCTCAAGCCCCTGCCGAATTTCGAGCTGCGGCCCAACTCCCATGTGCTGCGGGTCAATCTCGACAGCACGAAAAGCAAAGCCACAGGCGTCACCTACATCGATGGCCAGGGCCGCGAGATCGAGCAGCCGGCGGATCTGGTGATCCTCGGCGCGTTCCAGCTGCACAACGTGCGTCTGATGCTGCTGTCCGGGATCGGCAAACCGTACGACCCGATCAGCGGCGAAGGCGTGGTCGGGCGTAACTTCGCCTACCAGAACATGGCCACCATCAAGGCCTTCTTCGACAAGGACACCCACACCAACAACTTCATCGGCGCTGGCGGCAACGGCGTGGCGGTGGACGATTTCAACGCCGACAACTTCGACCACGGCCCGCACGGCTTCGTCGGCGGTTCGCCGATGTGGGTCAACCAGGCTGGCAGTCGACCGATTGCCGGCACCTCGAACCCGCCGGGCACACCGGCGTGGGGCAGCGCGTGGAAACGCGCCACCGCCGATTACTACACCCACCAGGTGTCGATGGACGCCCACGGCGCGCATCAGTCCTACCGTGGCAACTACCTCGATCTCGATCCGGTGTACCGCGATGCCTACGGCCTGCCGCTGCTGCGCATGACATTCGACTGGCAGGAAAACGACATCAAGATGAACCGCTTCATGGTCGAGAAGATGGGCAAGATCGCCCAAGCCATGGGCCCGAAAGCCATTGCGGTGATCGGCAAGCAAGTCGGCGACCACTTCAACACCGCCTCGTACCAGACCACCCACCTCAACGGTGGCGCGATCATGGGCACCGATCCGAAGACCAGCGCCCTGAACCGCTATTTGCAGAGCTGGGACGTGCACAACGTATTCGTCCCGGGCGCCTCGGCGTTCCCGCAGGGCCTGGGCTACAACCCGACCGGGCTGGTGGCGGCGCTGACCTACTGGTCGGCAAAAGCGATCCGCGAGCAATACCTGAAAAACCCCGGCCCGCTGGTACAGGCTTAAGGAGCGATGACCATGAAAACTTTCGTTATCGCCACCCTCGCCCTGCTCGGCAGCACGTCAGTTTATGCGGCCGAAGTTGATCAGAAGCTGATCAAACAAGGCGAATACCTCGCCCGCGCTGGCGACTGCGTGGCCTGCCACACGGCCAAGGGCGGCAAGCCGTTTGCCGGCGGTCTGCCGATGGAGACGCCGATCGGCACGATCTACTCGACCAACATCACCCCGGACAAAACCGGCTTGGGCGATTACAGCTTCGAGGACTTCGACCAGGCCGTGCGCCACGGTGTGGCCAAAAACGGCAGCACGTTGTACCCGGCAATGCCTTATCCGTCCTACGCGCGGGTCAACCAGGCCGACATGCAAGCGCTGTATGCGTATTTCATGCACGGCGTCGAACCGGTGGCGCAGGAGAACAAGGCCAGCGACATTCCCTGGCCGTTGAGCATGCGCTGGCCGCTGATGGGCTGGCGCTGGCTGTTTGCGCCGAAGGTCGAGGATTACAAGGCCACATCGGCCGATCCGGTGATCGATCGTGGCGCATACCTGGTCGAAGGCCTCGGCCACTGCGGCGCCTGTCACACCCCGCGTGCGCTGACCATGCAGGAAAAATCCCTGAGCGCGGCGGACGGCAGCGAATTCCTCGCCGGCAGTGCACCGCTGGAAGGCTGGATCGCCAAGAGCCTGCGCGGCGATCACAAGGATGGCCTCGGCAGCTGGAGCGAAGAACAACTGGTGCAGTTCCTCAAGACCGGGCGCAGTGATCGCAGCGCAGTGTTCGGCGGCATGAGCGATGTGGTCACCCACAGCATGCAGTACATGAGCGACGCCGACCTCACCGCGATTGCCCGATATCTCAAATCACTGCCGGCCAATGACCCGGCGGATCAGCCGCATCAGTACGATGAGAAAGTCGCCAAAGCGCTGTGGAACGGCGACGACAGCCAACGCGGCGCGTCGGTGTACATCGACAACTGCGCAGCCTGCCACCGTACCGATGGCCAGGGCTACACCCGGGTGTTCCCGGCGCTGGCGGGCAATCCGGTGCTGCAGACGGATGACCCGACATCGCTGATCCACATCGTGCTCAAGGGCGGGACTTTGCCGGCAACGCACACCGCGCCATCGACCTTCACCATGCCCGGTTTCGCCTGGCGCCTGTCGGATCAGGAAGTCGCGGATGTGGTGAGTTTCATTCGTGGCAGCTGGGGCAACAAGGGTGCGCCAGTGAAAGCTGCCGATGTTGCCGAGTTGCGTACGGAGGATATGAAGCAGACCTCCGGTGACGATCTTGGGCAGCTCACCTCGCATAACTGAGCGAAATGTGTCGACAGACCGCTGGCACGACATGACTTCGCATGTTGAGTCAGCGGTGTTCATCGTGTCGATTTCAGACCTCTGAACTGCACAAACGCATCCGCCAACTGCAAGTACAGTCTCTTGTCATGGTTATCGATATCGCCATCCCCGTCGCTATCGATAACCTCTTCGGAAAGCAGGTCATAGCGATCGTTTGCCTGCGATGAAGAGGCAAATAGCGCGTAGTCGTAGTCCATCATTTCGGTGGCGTTATCGCCATAATGATAAAAAACAACCTCGGGACTTCCGTCGCGTTCCATGTCTGCAATTTCAAGCAAAATTCTGATTGGCATCACATTCAATCCATTCCGGTTGGCAAGACGTTATTAGTCATGAGGCTTTAACCTAAGACGGCGCTTGCAACCACGTCTACTGTCATATCTGACAGGGTGTATGTGCACACAGTTGTGGGAACGTCGGTTACGATCAGAGAAAGCCCTGAATGCTGTTCCTCTCCGCGAACATAGCGGACATGAACAACCACAACTGACCACTCGCCCGACGGCACTAGCCAGATGAGGATCGCCCCGATACTGTGCGCATATACAGTATCGGGGCGTTTTCATGTCTATTCCATTGCCACCTCGCGGTCGCGGCACCGCGACCAACCCGCACAACCGCTTTGCGCCCAGTCGTTCGGTGGCCGAGGACGATGGCTGGTATCAGGAAGTGCCAGAGACGCAAAACACCGAAGTGATCATCGAGAAGGCCAAATCGATCATCAGCCGCAACACCTCGCCGGATCTGCCCTTCGACCGTTCGCTCAATCCCTATCGCGGCTGCGAACACGGCTGCATCTATTGCTACGCACGGCCCAGCCACGCCTATTGGGACATGTCGCCGGGCCTGGATTTCGAAACCCGGCTGATTGCCAAGACCAATGCCGCCCAGGTCCTCGAGGAACAGCTGAGCAAACCCGGCTATCAATGTGCGCCGATCAATCTCGGCTCCAATACCGACCCGTATCAGCCCATCGAGCGCGAATACAAAATCACCCGTCACACCCTGGAAGTGCTGCTGCGTTACCGGCATCCGGTGACCATTGTCACCAAAGGTTCGCTGATTCTGCGCGATCTCGATTTGCTGACCGAGTTGGCGCAGCAACGGCTGGTGTCGGTGATGATCAGCCTGACCACCCTGGACGACGAACTTAAACGCATCCTTGAACCGCGCGCCGCTGCGCCCAAGGCACGCTTGCGCGCGATCCGGGTGATGCGCGAAGCAGGCATTCCAGTCGGCGTGCTGTGTTCGCCGATGATTCCGATGATCAATGACAGTGAAATCGAAAGCCTGCTCAACGAGGCCCACGCCGCCGGTGCGCAAAGCGCTGCCTACATGATGCTGCGCCTGCCGCTGGAAGTCGCGCCGCTGTTCGAGGAGTGGTTGCAGGCGCACTATCCGCAACGTGCCGCCCATGTGCTGAGCCTGATCCGCCAGAGTCGCGGCGGTGAACTCTACGACAGTCGATTCGGCGCGCGGATGCGTGGTGAAGGGCCGTTTGCCGACCTGCTCGCACAAAGATTTGCCAAGGCCATCAAAAAGCTTGGCCTGAACAAACGCGAGGGCTATAACCTCGACTGCTCGGCCTTCTGTCCGCCGGGTCGCCAGATGTCGTTGATTTAGCGACAATTGGCTTTGGGTTGACGGGTTGGAATCCTTCCGCCGAAACACGCCGGTCACGTTTTTTGTGACCTGGAACACACGTTCTAGAGCGTTTGATTCAGTTTCAGTTAAGTTTCGGCGGCTACCTTGTTCATCGAGTGACTGACGGGTCGGGATGACCCGGATGGTTTAAACAGCCACTGGCTTCATACCGGAATACCGGGGAAGACTCCCTGAATCCGCACAAGAGGATGAATCATGAGTGACAAGGATAAACAGTCGTTGGCTGCCTCGGCGCAAAGCCCTGAAGCACAATCCGCCGATGCAGCACTGCGACAGATCGTTGATGGCTTTTTACGCTTTCACCATGACGTTTTTCCGCAGCAGGAAGAATTGTTCAAGAAGCTCGCCACCGCTCAGGCGCCCAAGGCGATGTTCATCACTTGCGCCGACTCGCGCATCGTTCCCGAGCTGATCACCCAGAGCTCGCCGGGCGATCTGTTCGTTACCCGTAACGTCGGCAACGTGGTGCCGCCCTACGGTCAGATGAACGGCGGCGTCTCCACCGCGATCGAATACGCGGTACTGGCGCTGGGCGTGCAGCACATCATCATTTGCGGCCACTCCGATTGCGGCGCCATGCGCGCGGTACTCAACCCCGACAGCCTGGAAAAAATGCCGACGGTCAAAGCCTGGCTGCGCCACGCTGAAGTCGCAAAAACCATGGTGCACGACAACTGCAACTGCACCGACGAAAAAGACAGCATGCCGATCCTCACCGAGGAAAACGTCATCGCCCAACTGCAGCACTTGCGTACCCATCCTTCGGTAGCCTCGCGCATGGCGAACGGTCATCTGTTCATCCATGGCTGGGTCTACAACATCGAAACCAGCGAAATCAAAGCTTACGACGCGGACCAGGGTCGTTTCCTGCCTCTCGACGGCAGCCATCCGATTCCTGTGGCGACGCCCAAAGCGCGCTTCTAAATCTTCCCAACAATCTGTGTGGTATGACGCCGGCCGCTGATTCAGCGGTCCGGCCTCGCCACGCCTGAAGAAAACTTCGGGAGAATCGCCATGCGTGCGGCTCAATTGAAAGCTGTGTTGCCACGGGAGCTGCTCGCTTCCGTGGTTGTGTTTCTGGTCGCCCTGCCGCTGTGCATGGGCATCGCGATTGCGTCAGGGCTGCCGCCGGCAAAAGGTCTGATCACCGGCATTATCGGCGGTCTGGTGGTCGGTTGGCTGGCGGGGTCGCCGTTGCAGGTCAGCGGTCCGGCGGCGGGTCTGGCAGTGCTGGTTTTCGAGCTGGTGCGCCAGCATGGCGTCGAGATGCTCGGACCGATCCTGCTGCTCGCCGGTTTTCTGCAACTGGTCGCCGGGCGACTGAAGCTTGGCTGCTGGTTTCGGGTCACGGCGCCAGCCGTGGTCTACGGCATGCTCGCGGGCATTGGCGTGTTGATTGTGCTCTCGCAAATCCATGTGATGCTCGATGCCAAGCCGCAGCCTTCCGGGCTGGACAACCTCACGGCGTTCCCGGCGGCCGTGGCGCAGGCCTTGCCATCTTTGGGCTGGCAGGCGGGTCTGCTCGGTCTGTCGACGATTGCGGTAATGTGGCTGTGGGAAAAATTCCGTCCGCATTCGCTGCGCTTCATTCCCGGCGCATTGCTCGGTGTGGGTCTGGCGACGGTGGCGAGCCTGATGCTGGCGTTGCAGGTCAAGCGCGTTGAGGTACCGGCGAACCTGGCCGAAGCGATCGATTGGCTCAAGCCGGCCGACCTGATGAATCTGGCCGACCCGACACTGCTGATTGCCGCGTTCGCCGTGGCGTTTATCGCCAGTGCCGAAACCCTGCTGTCCGCTGCGGCGGTGGATCGCATGCACAGCGGCGTGCGTTCGGACTTCGATCGTGAACTGTCGGCGCAAGGTGTCGGCAACATGCTCTGCGGTCTGGTCGGCGCGCTGCCGATGACCGGAGTGATCGTGCGCAGTTCGGCCAACGTCCAGGCCGGTGCGACCACACGCTACTCGACGATTTTCCATGGCCTATGGCTGCTGGCATTCGTGCTGTTGCTGTCGAGCGTGCTGCAAAGCATTCCGGTGGCGAGTCTGGCGGGTGTGCTGGTGTATACCGGCTTCAAGCTGGTCGACCTGAAAGCCTTCCGTGGTCTGGGCCGGTACGGGCGGATGCCGATGTTCACCTACGCCGCTACAGCGTTGGCGATCATCTTCACTGATCTGCTCACCGGTGTGCTGATCGGCTTCGGCCTGACGATGTTGAAGCTGGCATTCAAGGCTTCGCGCCTGAAGATCAGCCTGATCGACTTGCCGCAGGACGGCGAGATGGAACTGCGTCTGGTTGGTGCAGCGACGTTCCTCAAAGTGCCGGCGCTGACCCAGGTGCTGGGCAGCATTCCCCACGGTACGACTGTACATGTGCCGCTGAACAACCTCAGCTACATCGACCATTCGTGCCTGGAGTTGCTTGAGGAATGGGGCCGGGCGAATGCGGCCAAGGGTTCGAAGCTGTTGATCGAATCGCGTGGGTTGAAGCGAAGGCTTGAGGGGCGGGTGCGGACTAACACCGGCATCGGTGCGGCCGGCTAGATAATCCATTGTGAACACAAACCCTGTGGGAGCGAGCCTGCTCGCGAAAGCGGTGTATCAGCCAACAGAGATGTTGAATGATCGACCGCATTCGCGAGCAGGCTCGCTCCCACACTGGATTTATGACACAAGAAAATCAGGCAGCAGGCTGTTCCAGCTCAAGCCCCACACCCAACCGGCGGCTCATGCACGGCCAGCGTTTCCACGCCGCGCCAGTGTCCGGACTGCTGAGTTTTTCGCGGTAGGCTTCTACCGACTCCAAAGCAAAACTCTCTTCGTTGAGCATCTCGTCGATCGCGTGATGCACCGCTTCGTCCAGTTGGTTGGCGAATTCCTCACCGATCAATTGGTGAGCAATCAGGTTGGCGACCGTCATGTCCAAGGGGATCAATGGCTGGCCGAAATGCTTGATGTACAGGTCGTTGACCTCTTCGACAAAACGGTGTGCCAGATAGGCCTCGTCGAGCAGGCTGTCCAGGCCGACGTGCCCAGCCATGATCGCCGGCGGCTGGAGGAAATACTGCTCGGCGATTTTCAGCACCGGTTTGATCTGCGATTCGATTCCCGCTTCCCTGGCGACTTCATTGGCTGCATCCAGCAGGTCTGGTACTTCATCGATGTAGGCGGCGACAAAACGTGTCAGAACGCCCTGGGCGTCGGCTTCCGGCAACTGGATCGCCGGGTGCAGGTGAGGCAGCTTGCTTTCCAGCTGACGGGTCAGCAGGCCGGTGTCTTTTTCGTGCTGTTGGGCTTGTTGGATCTGCTCGCGCAATGCGGCGGTGTTCATGAAAACTCCAGGAAACAAGGCAATGAAATAGGGAAGACATAACTTAGCTGGCTTACGAAAAACGCTAAGACGCATTTGTCATAATTATTTCATCCTTGATGCAGCTGCGTTATATCCATTCGCCACCACTCGTCTGCATCCTTCTCCATTCGGGCACTTGAACGCAAGCGCCGGGTGTTTCAGCTCATTTACGTGCCCGGGTTGCAAATCCCGGGCGCTGTCTATACTCGCCAATGAATGGAGTTAGCTGATGACGCCCGACTGCACCCGCAGCAAGGCCCGGCGATTCAAGTTCGTAGTCTGATGCAGCCGCTCCCTTGCCGCAGGCGATACGCCGGCGGGATAACAAGAACGATAAGGGGAACCCGCAATGATGCGACATCCACATGTCTGGATGGGCCTCCTGTTGTGGTCGATTTTCAGCCCGGCCAACGCGGCCTGGACTGTGAATATGGCGCCTGGAGCGACTGAAATCAGTCACGCAGTATTCGACCTGCACATGACCATTTTCTGGATCTGTGTGGTGATCGGGATCATCGTCTTCGGCGCCATGTTCTGGTCGATGATGGTGCACCGCCGCTCTACCGGCCAGGTCGCGGCCAAATTCCACGAAAGCACCGGCGTCGAGATCATGTGGACCATCGTGCCGCTGCTGATCCTGGTGGCCATGGCCGTCCCCGCCACCGCGACGCTGATCAAGATGTACGACACCAGCGAGCCGGATATCGATATCCAGATCACCGGTTATCAGTGGAAGTGGCACTACAAATACCTGGGCCAGGACGTTGAGTTCTTCAGCAACCTGGCCACCCCCGCCGAACAAATTCACAACAAAGAAGCCAAGGGCGAGCATTACTTGCTCGAAGTCGACAAGCCGCTGGTGCTGCCGATCGGCGCCAAGGTGCGCTTTCTGGTGACCTCGGCCGACGTCATTCACTCCTGGTGGGTGCCGGCGTTTGCGGTCAAGCGCGATGCGATTCCCGGGTTCGTCAACGAGGCCTGGACGCGTATCGACAAACCCGGCCTCTACCGTGGCCAGTGCGCCGAATTGTGCGGCAAGGACCACGGCTTCATGCCGATCGTGGTCGAGGTCAAGGAACAGGCCGACTACGAAAAATGGCTCGCCGAGCGCAAGGCCGAGGCCGCGCAGCTCAAAGAACTGACCAGCAAGGAATGGACCCTCGACGAGCTCAAGGAGCGCGGCGACAAGGTTTACCACACCACCTGCGTTGCCTGTCACCAGGCCGAAGGCCAGGGCCTGCCGCCGATGTTCCCGGCACTCAAGGGCTCGAAAATCGCCACCGGGCCGATCAAGGATCACCTGAGCATCGTCTACCACGGCAAACCGGGCACCGCCATGGCGGCGTTCGGCAAACAGCTGTCGGAAGTCGATATCGCAGCGGTCGTGACTTACGAACGTAACGCCTGGGGCAACAACAAGGGCGACATGGTCACGCCAAAAGAAGTGCTGGAGCTGAAACAGGCGGAAAGCAAATGAGCCGGTCAATTGCGTATTCAGTGAACCGGTCGGGGCAGCGCGCCCTGGCCTGCCCCGTCCACTTTCGTGAAGGAGACCGGCCATGAGCGCTGTCATCGATGACCACGGTCACGCCGACCACGCCCACGGCCCCGCCAAAGGCCTGATGCGCTGGGTGCTGACCACCAACCACAAGGACATCGGCACGCTGTACCTGTGGTTTGCCTTCTGCATGTTCCTGCTCGGCGGCTCGTTCGCCATGGTCATTCGCGCCGAGCTGTTCCAGCCCGGCCTGCAGATCGTCCAGCCGGAATTCTTCAACCAGATGACCACCATGCACGGTCTGGTGATGGTCTTTGGTGCAGTGATGCCGGCCTTCGTCGGCCTCGCCAACTGGATGATCCCGCTGATGGTCGGGGCGCCCGACATGGCCCTGCCACGGATGAACAACTTCAGTTTCTGGCTGTTGCCGGCAGCGTTTCTGCTGCTGGTCTCGACCCTGTTCACCCCCGGTGGCGGGCCGAATTTCGGCTGGACGTTCTACGCGCCGCTGTCGACGACTTATGCACCGGAAAGCGTGACGTTCTTCATCTTCGCCATCCACTTGATGGGCATCAGTTCGATCATGGGCGCGATCAACGTAGTCGCGACCATCCTCAACCTGCGCGCACCCGGCATGACCCTGATGAAAATGCCGCTGTTCGTGTGGACCTGGCTGATCACCGCGTTTCTGCTGATCGCAGTGATGCCGGTGCTCGCTGGCTGCGTGACGATGATGCTCATGGACATCCACTTCGGCACCAGTTTCTTCAGTGCTGCCGGCGGCGGTGACCCGGTGCTGTTCCAGCATGTGTTCTGGTTCTTCGGCCACCCCGAGGTGTACATCATGATCCTGCCGGCGTTCGGCGCGGTCAGCCAGATCATCCCGACCTTCGCGCGCAAACCGCTGTTCGGCTACACCTCGATGGTCTACGCCACGGCGAGCATCGCGTTCCTGTCGTTCATCGTCTGGGCGCACCACATGTTCGTGGTCGGCATCCCGCTGGTGGGCGAGTTGTTCTTCATGTACGCGACCATGCTGATCGCCGTGCCGACGGGTGTGAAAGTGTTCAACTGGGCAAGCACCATGTGGCAAGGCTCGATGACCTTCGAGACGCCGATGCTGTTTGCCGTGGCGTTCGTCATCCTGTTCTCGATCGGTGGTTTTTCCGGGCTGATGCTGGCAATCGCCCCGGCGGACTTCCAGTACCAGGACACCTACTTCGTCGTCGCGCACTTCCACTATGTGCTGGTGCCCGGGGCGATCTTCGGCATCTTCGCCTCGGCCTATTACTGGCTGCCGAAGTGGACCGGGCACATGTACGACGAAACCCTCGGCAAGCTGCATTTCTGGCTGTCGTTCGTGGGCATGAACCTGACCTTTTTCCCGATGCACTTCGTCGGCCTTGCGGGGATGCCGCGACGGATTCCGGACTACAACCTGCAGTTCGCCGACTTCAACATGGTCTCGTCGATCGGCGCGTTCATGTTCGGCGCCACGCAGATCTTCTTCCTGTTCATCGTCATCAAGACCATCCGTGGCGGCGCACCGGCCCCGGCCAAACCGTGGGACGGCGCCGAAGGGCTGGAGTGGAGCGTGCCGTCGCCGGCGCCGTATCACACCTTCACCACGCCGCCGGAAGTGAAATGAACACCTCCTGTTTTTTGCAATGTGTACAGAGGCACAGATCCCCAGTGGATGCTCACAGATCTTCTGTGGATGTACACAGATCCCCCGTGGCGAGGGGATTTATCCCCTCACCACAGCATCACCGGCCACCAGGGAACACGAGGGAGGCATGAACCATGGCTGACTCGATCTCGCTGAAGAAACTCGTCACCCGCCTGTTGCTGGTGGTGGTGGCGATGTTCGTCTTCGGTTTCGCCCTGGTGCCGATCTACGACGTGATGTGCAAAGCCTTCGGCATCAACGGCAAGACCGGCGGCCAGTATGCGGGCGAGCAAGTGGTCGACACCTCGCGCCAGGTGCGCGTGCAGTTTCTCTCGACCAACACCGCCGACATGCCGTGGGACTTTTACCCGAAACACGACGAGCTGACCGCCAATCCCGGCGCGGTGAACGAGATGGTCTTCATCGCACGCAATCCCACCGACAAACCGATGAGTGCGCAAGCGGTGCCGAGTATTGCGCCGAGCAACGCCGCGGCGTTTTTCCACAAGACCGAATGCTTTTGCTTTACCCAGCAGGTGCTGCAACCCGGTGAACAGATCGAGATGCCGGTGCGTTTCATCGTTGACCGCGACATGCCCAAGGAAGTGAAGCACCTGACGCTGTCCTACACGCTGTTCGATATCACCGCCCGACATCCGCCGGTGGCTGTTAACACTGGCGGTTGAGCGTGGCCGATAAGGAGAACAATAAATGGCAACTCATGAGCATTATTACGTCCCGGCCCAGAGCAAATGGCCGATCATCGCCACGCTCGGGATGTTCGTCACCGTGTACGGCCTCGCCACCTGGTTCAACGATCTCAAGGCCGCACGCCCGGACTCCCACGGCCCGCTGATCTTTTTCGTCGGCGGCCTGCTGCTGGCGTACATGCTGTTCGGCTGGTTCGGTGCGGTGATCAAGGAAAGTCGCGCGGGGCTGTACAGCCCGCAGCTGGACCGCTCGTTCCGCTGGGGCATGAGCTGGTTCATCTTTTCCGAGGTGATGTTCTTCGTCGCCTTCTTCGGCGCGCTGTTCTATGTGCGCCATGTGTCCGGGCCGGCGCTGGGCGGTGAGGGGCCGAAAGGCATCGCGCACATGCTCTGGCCGAACTTCGAATTTGTCTGGCCGCTGCTGCACACACCTGATCCGAAACTGTTCCCGCCGCCAAAAGAAGTCATCAGCCCGTGGGGCCTGCCGCTGATCAACACCATTCTGCTGGTCAGCTCCAGCGTGACCATCACCATCGCCCACCATGCGCTGAAGAAAGGCCATCGCGGCGCACTGAAACTGTGGCTGGCGATCACCGTACTGCTGGGCATAGCGTTCCTCGGTTTCCAGGCCGAGGAATACATCCACGCCTATAAAGAGCTGGGGTTGACCCTCGGCTCGGGCATCTACGGCGCGACGTTCTTCATGCTCACCGGATTCCACGGCGCCCACGTGACCATCGGCACGATCATCCTGTTCGTGATGCTGATGCGCATCATGAAGGGCCACTTCGACAACGAGCACCAGTTCGGTTTCGAGGCGGCGAGCTGGTACTGGCACTTCGTCGATGTGGTGTGGATCGGTTTGTTCTTCTTCGTTTACGTCCTCTGACTGCTGGCGCTACCAGGGCGCATGGGACACCAACTGGCCGCTATAGAAACCCCAGGCCATCAGGCCGACGGTGCCCACGGCCAGTGCCACCCGAACACTCAAGGCGATGACCAGGCGATTGGAGCTGCTGTCGTCCTTGACCAGGAAAAACAGGCCGCTGAACAGGCTGACGACCGTGGCAATCAGCATCAGGACGATCGCTGCTTTGAACATGGCAAGACTCCGGGGGACAGGCGATGCAATTGAGTATAGCGATCGCGATGACTGACTTTATGGCGCGCCCATGAAGCGCTTTAGCCCGGGCGTGATTCCCACTGTCGTGGTGGCGCTGTTGCTGCCGCTGATGGTTACGCTGGGCTTCTGGCAACTGGCCCGGGGCGCGGAGAAAACCGCGCTGCTGGCCAGTTATGCCGAACGTCGCGTGGCCGAACCGCTGGCCAGCAGTGAACTGCTCGCCAGCGCCGACCCGGCTTACCGCCGCGTGCGCCTGCACGGCCAGTTCGACCCCGCCCATACCCTGTTGCTCGACAACCGCCAGCGAGGCGGCAAGGTCGGCGTTGAATTGCTGCAACCGTTTCAGGATCAACGCAGCGGTCTGTGGCTGCTGGTCAATCGCGGCTGGCTGCCTTGGCCCGACCGGCGTGTGCCGCCGCAATTCACGACACCCGCCGAGGCGCTGACGCTCGACGCCTGGGTCTATGTCGCCCCCGGCGCAACGTTCCAGTTGCACGCCGATCCGGTCAGCAGTGTCTGGCCGCAGACCATCACCGCCGTCGAGCCGGGCAAATTGTGGCAAACCCTGGAGCGCGACGGCTTCGCCTACGAATTACGCGCCGAACCCGGCCCGGTCAGCTATCAGACCGATTGGCCGGTAGTCGCGATGGGTCCGGAAAAACACCTCGGCTACGCCGTGCAATGGTTCGCCATGGCCACGGCCCTGCTCGGTCTTTACCTCTATTTGGGCTGGCACAACGCAAAGGAGAAACGCCATGGGAAGCGCCATGAATCCACCCAGCATGTCTGAGGCCAAACCCGTTCCCAGCCGCCGGCGCGGGCGCATTCAGTTGTTGCTGATCGTGCTTGGCGTGGTCGGGCCGATGCTGCTCGCCACCGGCATGTACAAATTGCAGTTCTGGGTGCCGGAAGGACGCAGCTATCACGGCGAGCTGATCGGCAACGGCCAGACCCGCGCCGACCTCGGCGTGCAGGCCGATGAGCAGCGCTGGCAGATTCTGGTCACGGCGCCGAAGGATTGCGCCGTCGATTGCCAGCAACTGGTTTATCTGGCGCGGCAGATCCAGATCAGCCTCGGCCGTGAAGCCGGGCGCGCCAGCCACGCCCTCGCCGCCGCGCAACCACTGAGCGCCGATTACGCCGCCAAACTCGACCGCGAATATCCGCAGTTGCAGCGCTATCCGCTGGATGCCGGGGTGTTCGCCAGGACCACCGGCGATAAAGCTGTGCCGCAGCTGTGGATCGTCGACCCGCACGGCAATCTGGTGCTGCGTTACGAGCCGAATGTGAAGGGCAAGGATCTGCTTAACGACCTGCGGCATCTGCTGAAACTGTCGAACATCGGATGAGGGCATCGTCATGGCCAAACCTGGATTTCGCCTCGCGCTGTTTGCCACCCTGCTGGCACTGATTGTGGTGTTGCTCGGCGCCTATACGCGCCTGACCCACGCCGGCCTCGGCTGCCCGGACTGGCCAGGCTGCTACGGCTTTATCAGCGTGCCGAAAAGCGAGGCGCAACTGGCTCATGCCGAACTGCATTTCCCTGACGCGCCAGTGGAGGCGCACAAGGGCTGGAACGAGATGATCCACCGCTACTTCGCCGGCACCCTCGGTTTGCTGATTTCAGTGCTGGCCGGGCGCGCTTGGGTCAACCGGCGCCATCCGGGCCAGCCGGTGAAACTGCCGCTGTTTCTGCTGGCGGTGGTCATCGCCCAAGCGGCGTTCGGTATGTGGACGGTGACGCTCAAGCTCTGGCCGCAAGTGGTCACCGGGCATTTGCTCGGCGGCTTTGCCACGTTGAGTCTGCTGTTCCTGTTGACGCTGAGGTTATCCGGCGTGCTGCCGGCGCTGACGGTACCGAAGCGCCTGCAATATTGGGCGACGGCGGGGCTGCTGCTGGTGATCGGCCAGATCGCCTTGGGCGGCTGGGTCAGTTCCAACTACGCAGCGGTGGCCTGCATCGACTTCCCCACCTGCCACGGCCAATGGCTGCCGCCGGCGGACTTCGCCAACGGTTTCCACCTGACCCAGCACATCGGCCCGAATTATCTCGGCGGACAACTCGATAGCGACGCGCGCACGGCCATTCATCTGACACACCGCATCGGCGCTCTGCTGGTGACGGTCGTACTGCTCGGTCTGGCCTGGCAGTTGAAAGTGGTGGGCATGACCCGACTGGCCGGTTTGCTGCTGATCGCCCTTGCGGCGCAGATCACCCTCGGCATCAGCAACGTGCTGTTTCATCTGCCGCTGCCGGTGGCCGTCGCCCATAACGCTGGCGGTGCGGCGTTATTGCTGACGCTGGTACTGGTCAATTATCACGCCCGCACCAGCCTGCTGCGGGTGAGCCAACCGGTGCTGGCGCGCTGGCGCTTGAGTGCGCACAAACCTGCCGTTGCGCCCATCGCATTGAAAGGAGAAACGCCATGGCGAGTCTGATCGGCGAGCGTGCGGCGCAAGCGCTGTGGCGCGATTATCTGGAGCTGACCAAACCGAAAGTCGTGGTGCTGATGCTGATCACCTCGCTGGTCGGCATGTTCCTCGCCACCCGCGCGGGCGTACCGTGGACAGTGCTGGTGTTTGGCAATCTGGGCATCGCCTTGTGTGCCGGTGGTGCGGCGGCGGTCAATCATGTGGTCGATCGGCGCATCGATGCGGTAATGGCGCGCACGCACAAACGTCCCTTGGCCGAAGGCCGGGTTTCACCTGCGGCGGCGTTGACCTTCGCCTTGGTGCTGGCGCTGCTCGGCCAAGCCCTGCTGCTGACTTTCACCAATCAGCTGACCGCGTGGCTGACCCTCGCCTCGCTGCTCGGTTACGCGGTGGTCTACACCGGTTTTCTCAAGCGTGCGACGCCGCAGAACATCGTCATCGGCGGCCTCGCTGGCGCGGCGCCACCGCTGCTCGGCTGGACCGCCGCCACCGGCCATGTCAGCGCCGAACCGCTGTTGCTGGTGCTGATCATCTTCGCCTGGACCCCGCCGCATTTCTGGGCGCTGGCGATTCATCGCAAGGAGGAATACGCCAAGGCCGACATTCCGATGCTGCCGGTGACCCATGGCGAGCACTACACCAAAGTGCACATTCTGCTCTACACCTTCGCGCTGCTGGCGGTGAGTCTGCTGCCGTACGTGATTCACATGAGCGGCATGTTGTATCTGGTCTGTGCGCTGGCGTTGGGCGCAAGGTTTCTGCAATGGGCCGTGGTGCTGTACCGTGGCACTCGGCCGCACGCGGCGATCAATACCTTCAAGTACTCTATTTATTACTTGTTCCTGTTGTTCATCGCCCTGCTCGTAGACCACTACTTACTGTTGAACCTATGACCCGAACCCAGAAAACCGTCTTCATCCTCGTCGCCGTGATCGCGCTGATCCTCGGGCTTACCGTGAATAAAGTGCTGAACGGCAAAGGCCAGGGCGATCCGACTGCGCTGATCGACGCCGGGATCATTCTGCTGCCGCAGAGCCGCAACCTGCCGGACGTGACCATGACCGATCAGGACGGCAAACCGGTTGCAATCAATGAGTTGAAAGGCAAGTGGAGTCTGTTGTTCTTCGGCTACACCTTCTGCCCGGACATCTGCCCGACCACCCTGGCGCAACTGCGACAGATCAAGAGTGAACTGCCGAAAGAGGCTGTGGATAAATTGCAGATCGTGCTGGTCAGCGTGGACCCCAACCGCGATACGCCGAAGCAGTTGAAGCAGTATCTGGGCTACTTCGATCCGCAGTTCATTGGCCTGACGCCTTCATCTATCGAAGAGCTGCAGAAGGTGGCGAATGCGGTGAGCATTCCGTTCATTCCGGCTGATACCAGCAAGCCGAATTACACCGTGGACCACAGCGGCAATCTGGCCGTGATCGGGCCGGATGGTACGCAGCGTGGGTTTATTCGGGCGCCGTTGAATAACACCAAACTGGTGGCGCAATTGCCGGTGATGCTCAACCGCAAATAAACGCAGAAAGCGAAAAGCCCCTCACCCTAACCCTCTCCCAGAGGGAGAGGGGACTGATCGGGGGATGCTGAAGCAATACGCCGACTTGTAAGCGCTGTGCTGAATCCATAATCGACTGGATCTTTCATGTCGATGCATAGCGCCAGACACCTCGGTCGGCCCCCTCTCCCTCTGGGAGAGGGCTGGGGTGAGGGGCAGCTTCAAAGCAGGTCCAAAGCCAGACACCAGACACAAAAAAGGGGACGCCATTGGCGTCCCCTTTTTCATTGCAGCCATCCAAATCAGAACGCCGGCAATACCGCGCCTTTGTACTTCTCGGTAATGAACTGCTTCACTTGCGGGCTGTGCAGCGCAGCCGCCAGTTTCTTCATCGCGTCGCTGTCCTTGTTGTCAGCGCGGGACACGAGGATGTTCACGTACGGCGAGTCGTTGCCTTCGATCACCAGCGCATCCTTGGACGGATCAAGCTTGGCTTCCAGCGCGTAGTTGGTGTTGATCAGCGCCAGATCGACCTGGGTCAGCACGCGCGGAATGGTCGCGGCTTCCAGTTCACGGATCTTCAGGTCTTTCGGATTCTCGGCGATGTCTTTGACGGTCGACAGAATGTTCTTCGAATCCTTGAGCTTGATCACGCCAGCCTTGTCCAGCAGCAACAGCGCACGGCCGCCGTTGGTGGCGTCGTTCGGGATCACCACGTTGGCACCGCCGGGCAGGTCTTTCAGATCCTTGATCTTGCTCGAATAAGCGCCCAGTGGCTCCAGATGCACGCCTGTCACAGCGACCAGATCAGTGCCCTTGGCCTTGTTGAATTCATCAAGATACGGCTGGTGCTGGAAGAAGTTCGCGTCCAGACGCTTTTCCGCGACCTGTACGTTCGGCTGAATGTAGTCGGTGAAGACCTTAACCTTCAGATCCACGCCTTCCTTGGCCAGGGCCGGTTTGACGAACTCGAGGATTTCCGCGTGCGGCACCGGAGTGGCGGCAACGGTCAGGGTCTCGGCGTGGGCCGAAAACGCCGCAACAGCGGCGAAAGCAGCGATCAGTTTTTTCATTCAGCTAACTCCTTGTGAGGGCGCCCGCCAGCGAATGGCCCGCGCCTCTTGATTAAAAAACCGCTTATTTGCGCGAGAAATGCACGACCAGACGGTCGCCAACCATTTGCAGCACTTGCACCAGAATCAACAGCAGCACCACGGTAACGATCATCACGTCGGTCTGGAAACGCTGGTAGCCGAAACGGATCGCCAGGTCGCCCAGACCACCGGCGCCGACCACACCGGCCATCGCCGTGTAGGACACCAGTGTAATCGCTGTCACCGTAATCGCTGCGAAGATGCCCGGCCGGGCTTCCGGCAGCAAGGCGTTCATGATGATCTGCCGCGTGGTCGCGCCCATCGACTGGGTCGCTTCGATGATGCCGCGATCGACTTCGCGCAGCGCGGTTTCCACCAGACGCGCGAAGAACGGCGTGGCGCCCACCACCAGCGGCGGGATCGCCCCGGCCACACCCAGCGAGGTGCCGGTGATCAGCACGGTGAACGGGATCATCACAATCAGCAGAATAATGAACGGCAGCGAACGCAAGATGTTCACCACCAGCGACAGCACGGCGTAGAGGCCACGGTTCTCCAGCAACTGACGCGGGCTGCAGAGAAACAGCAGCACCCCCAGCGGCAGGCCGAGCAGCACGGTGAACAGCAGCGAACCGCCGAGCATCAGCATGGTGTCGCCAGTCGCCAGCCAGATTTCGTACCAGTCGATATTGGCGAAGAAACTCATCAGGTCAGCCATTAGCGCAACACCTCCATGTGAACGTCAGCGGCGGTGAAGCGGGCAAACGCCGCCTCCATGTCGCCACCGGTGACAGCGAGGGTCAGTTGCCCGTACGGAATGTCTTTGATGCGGTCGATGCGACCGGCAAGGATGCTGTAGTCGACGCCGGTTTCCCGGGCGACGGTGCCGAGCAACGGCGCGTAGGTCGCTTCACCCTGGAAGGTCAGACGCACGATGCGCCCGGGCACGTGGGCGAAATCGTCACGCTGCTCGCTCTCGTCAATCTGCTCGCTTTCCTGGACGAAACGCTTGGTGGTCGGGTGCTGCGGATGCAGGAACACATCGGCCACCGGACCCTGCTCGACGATCACGCCAGCGTCCATCACCGCGACCTGATCGCAGACGCGCCGGATCACGTCCATCTCGTGGGTGATCAGGACAATGGTCAGTTTCAGTTCGCGATTGATTTCCGCCAGCAGTTGCAGGACCGATGCGGTGGTCTGCGGGTCGAGGGCGCTGGTGGCCTCGTCGCACAGCAGAATCTTCGGCTTGGTCGCCAGCGCACGGGCGATGCCGACGCGTTGCTTCTGACCGCCGGACAGTTGCGCCGGGTACTTTTTCGCGTGGTCGGACAAACCGACCCGCGCCAGCAGCTCGGCCACCCGTTGATTGATTTCACTGCCCGACAACTCACCGGCCAGGGTCAGCGGCAGGGCCACGTTGTCGGCGACGGTCTTGGAGGCGAGCAGATTGAAGTGCTGGAAGATCATCCCGACCTGCTGGCGGAAACGGCGCAAGCCGTTGGCGTCCAGTGCAGTGACTTCTTCGCCGTCGACGATGATCTTGCCGCCACTGGAGTCTTCCAGGCGATTGATCAGACGCAGCAGGGTACTTTTGCCCGCACCGGAATGGCCAATCAGGCCGAACACCTGGCCGTTCTCGATGGCGAGACTGGTCGGGTGCAGCGCGGGAATATCCTTACCGGCAACGCGGTAAGTCTTGTGGACGTTTTGAAACTCGATCACGTAGCGAACCTTGTGGGGCGCGTTGGAAAAGGATCAGCGGTTAGCCGGGCGCGCATTTTAGCCTGTCCGTATAGAGGTTCTTAGCATTTATTTCGCAATTAACCTTCAATTTGGCAATAACGCGATCAAAGGTCAGATAAACGGAACGGCTGAAACGCTCATCAGTCACTACTTAAGCGACTTGAAACCCCTGGGTGCCGTGCCCGGGAATCACTCAAGGGTCTTCGGAAGGCATCCGGGGCCAAACGAGGAGTTTACGTCTGATGAGCATCAAAAAGCCTGCACCTGATAAAAGCGAAATGGCCGGGACCGATACCCCGGATCGCGCCAACACCAACGCCAAGCTCGACAGCCTGGAAGAATTCCGTTCCGACGCCACCGGTCAGGCACTGCGGACCAATCAGGGCGTGAAGATCGCCGACAACCAGAACACCCTCAAAGCCGGGCCGCGCGGGCCGTCGCTGCTGGAAGACTTCATCATGCGTGAAAAGATCACGCACTTTGACCATGAGCGCATTCCGGAGCGTATCGTCCATGCGCGCGGTACCGGCGCCCACGGTTTCTTTCAGACCTACGAGAACCATGCAGCACTGACCAAGGCCGGTTTCCTACAGGATCCGGGCAAGAAAACCCCGGTGTTCGTGCGTTTTTCTACGGTGCAGGGGCCACGGGGTTCCGGCGATACCGTGCGTGACGTGCGCGGCTTTGCGGTGAAATTCTTCACCGACGAAGGCAACTTCGACCTCGTCGGCAACAACATGCCGGTGTTCTTCATTCAGGACGCGATCAAGTTCCCGGACTTCGTCCACGCGGTGAAACCCGAGCCGCACAACGAAATCCCGACCGGCGGCTCGGCTCACGACACGTTCTGGGACTTCGTCTCGCTGGTGCCGGAATCGGCGCACATGGTCATCTGGGCGATGTCCGACCGGGCCATCCCGAAAAGCCTGCGCAGCATGCAGGGCTTTGGCGTACACACCTTCCGCCTGATCAACGCCGAGGGCAAATCACGTTTCGTCAAATTCCACTGGCGCCCTACCGCCGGCACTTGCTCGCTGGTGTGGGACGAGGCGCAGAAGCTCGCCGGTAAGGACACCGACTACCACCGCCGCGACCTGTGGGAAGCGATCGAGATGGGCGATTACCCGGAATGGGAACTGGGCGTGCAGATCGTCGAAGAAGAGAACGAACACGATTTCGACTTCGACATCCTCGATCCGACCAAGATCATTCCAGAAGAAATCGTCCCGATTACGCCGCTGGGCAAAATGACCCTGAACCGCAACCCGGACAACTTCTTCGCCGAAACCGAGCAGGTCGCCTTCTGCCCTGGCCACATTGTGCCGGGTATCGACTTCTCCAATGACCCGTTGCTGCAAGGTCGGCTGTTTTCCTATACCGACACGCAGATCAGCCGACTCGGCGGGCCGAACTTCCATGAGTTGCCGATCAACCGTCCGGTGGCGCCGTTCCACAACGGCCAGCGCGATGCGCAACACCGCACCACCATCGACAAGGGGCGTGCCTCGTACGAGCCGAACTCGATCGACGGCGGTTGGCCAAAAGAAACCCCGCCAGCGGCACAGGACGGTGGTTTCGAGAGCTACCCGGAGCGCATCGACGCAGCGAAGATCCGTCAGCGCAGCGAATCGTTCAGCGATCACTTCTCCCAGGCCCGCTTGTTCTTCAACAGCATGAGCGAGCACGAGAAAGAGCACATCATCGCTGCCTACAGCTTCGAGCTGGGCAAGGTCGAGCGTGAGTTTATCCGTGCCCGTGAAGTGAACGAGATCCTTGCCAATATCGACCTGACCCTGGCCAAACGCGTGGCTGAAAACCTTGGTTTGCCGGCGCCAGCCAAAGGCACGGTCGAAGTGCGCAAGACCTCGCTGGAGCAATCGCCAGCGCTGAGCCAGGCCAACCTGCTGCCAGGCAACATCAAGACGCGCAAAGTGGCAATCCTTGCTGCCAACGGTGTTGACGCTGCGGCCATCGATGCGATGAAGAAAGCGCTGGAAGCCGAAGGCGCCCACGCGAAACTGCTCGGCCCGACCTCGGCGCCAGTGAAGACAGCTGACGGCAAGGCATTGCCGGTGGATGCGTCAATGGAAGGCATGCCATCAATCGCCTTCGACGCGGTCTTCGTACCGGGTGGCGCGGCGTCGATTACCGCGTTGAGCGGTGACGGCGTAGCGCTGCATTATCTGCTCGAAGCTTACAAGCATCTCAAGGCGATCGCGCTGCACGGCGAGGCCAAGCAGTTGCAGGACTTGTTGAAGCTCGACGCGGATGCGGGGTTGTTGCAGGGCGCGGATGTAGGGGCGTTGACCAAGCCGTTTTTCGCCGCAATCGGCGAGCATCGGGTCTGGGCGCGGGAGCCTAAGGCCAAGGCTATTCCGGCTTAAGATCTTTATTGGCTGAGAGGACGCTTTCGCGAGCAGGCTCGCTCCCACAGGTACGCTGTTGCACCTGTGGGAGCGAGCCTGCTCGCGAAGCTTTTTATGGCTTGCGCGGGCTTAAAACCATCTGCGCCGGAACCGTGCGCAAGATCTGCTTCTCGATCTGCAAATCAAAATCAGGATCGAGCTTCTTTACTCGCTTGCTCAGCAACGTCGCCAGCCAAGGATAATCCGCGGTGCGCGGCGCCTGAATGCTGACAGCGCATTCGTAATTCACCACATCGGCGGCGATAGCATCGAGTTGCCGTTGCAGCTTGTGAATATCGCCGATGTTCAACGCAACAGTGGTGCTCTCGGCGGTCGGGTCGATGACCTTGGCTTTCGGCCTGGCTTCGGCAGCCAGCAGCGCGGCCTCGGCCTTTTCCAGCTCGGCCTTGCGCGCTTCGGTGATCGCGCCGTTGACGCCGCCGGTCAGCGCTGGCGCCTTGGGCATCAGAGCACGGGCGCGGCTGAGCGCGGTGGCGGCAGCGTTGACATCGCCCTTTTGCAGAACGATCTGGCTGCGGCGCAGGTACGCCTCGGCCAGCTGCCGCTGGTACTGCTCAAGGGACTGATCGTTGGGGGTCGCGGCCTGCAAAGCGGCCAACTGGTCTTCGGCGGTGGCCAGTTCGCTGCTGGCCAGGCTTTGCTCCAGCTGTGCGATGGCCGTAGCCCGCGCATCGGGGACTTCAGCCACCGGCGGCGTGCTTTGGCAGGCGCCCAGCAGCACTGAAAATGCGACAAGGAGCAGATAACGGGAGGCGAACGGCTTCATTCCTGCGACTCTCTAATTGCGCAAAAAGCGGCCAAGTCTACACCCCACGACGGGGCAGAACAAAACTCAACAGAAACAGCGCGGCTGCCGTCACAACGATAGACGGCCCCGCCGGGGTGTCCTTGAACCACGACAACGCCAGCCCGCCGCACACCGCGAGCATGCCCAGCAGGCTCGCGCCCAAGGCCATCTGCTCCGGCGAACGGGCGTGACGCTGTGCCGCAGCCGCCGGGATGATCAGTAGCGATGTAATCAGCAACACCCCGACGATTTTCATCGCCACGGCGATCACCACCGCGATCAACAGCATCAGCGCCAAGCGCAAACCCGCAACCGGCAAGCCTTCGACCCGCGCCAGTTCTTCGTGCACGGTGACCGCCAGCAGCGGTCGCCACAGCGTCACCAGCAACACCAGCACCGCCGCGGTGCCACCGAGAATCCACGCAAGATCGCTCGGACTGATTGCCAGCAAGTCGCCGAACAGATAGGCCATCAGGTCGATCCGCACTTCATGCATGAAGCTTAGTACCACCAGGCCGAGAGAGAGCGTGCTCGGTGCAAGAATTCCCAATAGTGTGTCGGACGCCAGTGGCTGACGCTGTTGCAGCGTCACCAAGAGCACCGCCAGCAGCAGGCAACCGACCGTCACCGCCACGGTCGGGCTGACGTCCAGCAAAAAGCCCAGTGCCACGCCGAGCAATGCGGCGTGGGACAGGGTATCGCCGAAATAGGCCATGCGCCGCCACACCACAAACGAGCCGAGCGGTCCGGCCACCAGCGCCAGGGCCAGACCTGCAAGCAGGGCGTACAAAAGAAAATCAGCCATGCTTGCAGCCGTCTCCATGAACATGAGGTTGCCCGCCGAGCGGGCCTTTGACCACCGAACCGTGCAGGTCGTGGGCGTGGTCGTGATGGTGGTGATAGATCGCCAGACTCGGCGCGTTCTTGCCGAACAACTCGACAAATGCCGGATCGCCGCTGACCTGCTCGGGGTGCCCGGAGCAGCAGACGTGACGATTGAGGCAGACCACCTGATCGGTAGTGCTCATCACCAGATGCAAATCGTGGGACACCATCAGCACGCCGCAACCGTGGCGGTCACGCAGACGGGTGATCAGGCTGTACAGCTCGGCCTGCCCGGCCACGTCGACGCCCTGCACCGGTTCATCCAGCACCAACAGTTCCGGCTCACGCAGCAGTGCCCGAGCCAGCAGCACACGCTGCATTTCGCCGCCGGAAACGCTCTGCACCGGGCTGTCGATCACGTGTTCGGCGCCAACTTCCTTCAACGCGGCCAAGGCACGCGAACGATCGACGCCAGGCACCAGGCGCAGGAAGCGCAGCACTGACAGCGGCAGCGTCGGGTCAACATGCAGTTTCTGCGGCATGTAACCGACGCGCAATTTCGGCTTGCGCCAGACGCTGCCACTGTTCGGCTTCAACAGCCCGAGCACGGCGCGTACCAGCGTGGTCTTGCCGGCGCCATTGGGGCCGATCAGGGTGACGATCTGCCCCGGCTCGACGCTCAGCTCGATGTTGTCCAGCACGGTCTGCCCGGCAAACGTGACGGCGACCTGCTCCAGACGGATCAGCGCGTTGCTCATCAGGCCCCCTGGCAACCGGCGCACAGACCAACCACTTCGACCGTCTGCGCTTCGACGATGAAACCGACATCTTTGGCGCTGCTGATGATCGCGTCGCTGATCACTTTTTGCTCAAGTTCGATGGCGGCGTGGCACTCGCGGCAGATCAGGAACTGGCCTTGATGCGCGTGTTCAGGATGCACGCAGCCAACGAAGGCGTTGAGCGACGAGATGCGATGGACCAGGCCGTTTTCGAGCAGGAAATCCAGTGCGCGGTACACGGTAGGCGGCGCGGCGCGGCGGCCGTCCTGCTCGCTGAGCACCGCGAGGATGTCGTAGGCTCCCAGCGGCTTGTGGCTTTGCCAGACCAGTTCCAGCACGCGGCGGCGAAGGGCAGTCAGACGCAAACCTTTCTGCGCGCACAAGGTATCGGCCTCGGACAGAGCGCTGTGCACGCAATGGGAGTGGTCGTGGGGACGGCTGGCAATCGGTGTAATAGGCATGAGCGGCGACGAGATTTGCTGGAGACGTTATTATGTTACCCGTTCTCGCTTCCTTGAGTGGTCATCGTGTCCCGACTTTTTTCTGTTTTTGTGGCTTGTGTTGCCAGTTTTCTGCTGATCGGTACGGCCCAGGCCGAGGTCAAAGTGCTCACCAGTATCAAACCGTTGCAGCTGATTGCGGCTGCCGTGCAGGACGGCGTGGCGATTCCCGAGGTGCTGCTGCCGCCGGGAGCCTCCCCACACAATTACGCCCTGCGCCCATCCGACGTACGGAAGGTGCAGTCGGTCGATCTGCTCTACTGGATCGGCCCGGACATGGAAGGTTTCCTGCCGCGCGTACTCGGCGGTCGCAGCCTGCCGAGCGTCGCCGTGCAGGATCTGCCGGGGCTCAAGCTGCGGCATTTCGGCGCGGACAACCATTCCCACGCTGAAGAAGCCGACGAGCATGATCACGACCATCGCCCCGGCTCGCTGGATGCACACCTGTGGTTGTCACCGGCAAACGCGCGGGTGATCGCCGACAAAATGGCCGCCGACCTCAGCGCCGCCGATCCGGCCAATGCCCAGCGCTATCAGAGCAATGCCAAAGCCTTCGATGAACGTCTGGATGCGCTGGATCAGCGCTTGAAGACGCGTCTGGCCAATGTCGAAGGCAAGCCGTACTTCGTCTTTCACGAGGCCTTTGATTATTTCGAAGAAGCTTACGGCCTGAAGCACGCCGGGGTGTTCGCGGTGGCCGCCGAAGTACAGCCCGGCGCCCAGCATGTCGCGGCGATGCGCAAGCGTTTGCAGGAAGTAGGCAAGACCTGTGTGTTCAGCGAACCGCCGTTGCGTCCGCGCCTGGCGGAAACCCTGGTGGCCGGTTTGCCGGTGAAACTCGCCGAGCTGGATGCGTTGGGTGGTTATACGCCGGCGACGGCTCAGGGCTATGAGCAGGTGCTGGAAAAACTCAGCAATGATCTGGCCGGGTGCCTGGAGTCGCTGTAACAACACAAACCTTGTGGGAGCGAGCCTGCTCGCGAAAGCGGTTGGTCAGTCAGCAAAAATGCTGAACGGGCCGCCGCCTTCGCGAGCAGGCTCGCTCCCACAGGTTCGTGTTTGCTTGGCGAATCTACTCAGAGGGCGAAGGGCAACGGTGTATTGACCTTCTGCCGCTGCGCCAGGCGCTGCTCGAATTCCTGCGGATCGTGAATCAACACGTCCTGCCCGGCGAACTGCTCAGCGGCGATCAAGCGTGACAGCCAGAACCGCACACAAGCCACACGCAACATCGTTGGCCAGAGCTCAGCCTCCGCCGCCGTGAACGGCCGCAGCGCCGCGTAGGCACCGAGGAATGCCCGGGCGCGCGGGCCATCGATCACGCCCTCCTCGTCCGAACACCAGTCATTCAACGCGATCGCCACGTCGTACAGCATCGGCCCCGAGCAGGCGTTGTAGAAGTCGATCAACCCGGTCAGATGGGTGCCTTCGAACATGGCGTTGTCGCGGAACAGATCGGCGTGAATATTGGCGCGAGGTAGCGCAAGAATCTTCTCTTTGCGCTCGGTAATCTCATCCAGCGCCTTTTGCAGCAAGGCACGCGGCTCATCGCTCAGGTGCGAGAGAAATTCAGTGCCCTCCTCCAGCATCCAGTCCAGGCCGCGATCGGTCTTGCGCTTGATCATGCGCTCGCCCTGGGTTGCCAGATGCAGATGCGCCTGCAACTCGCCGACCTGCGCGCAATGCTGGGCGTTGGCGACCTTGATGTGCTTGCCCGACAGACGCGGTTGCAGCAGCGCCGGTTTGCCTTTGAGCTCACGCAGGGCCAAGCCGTCGGTGGTGCGCAGGGCGTAAGGCACGGGCAGTTCGGCTTCGTGCAGCACGTCGAGCAGGTCGATGAAGAACGGCATCTCCTGCACCGGGCCGCGTTCGACCAGGGTCAGGACAAACTCGCCCTGCTCCAGGCTGATGAAGAAATTGGTGTTTTCGCTGCCGGCGGCGATCCCCTGGAAATCAAGCAGGCGGCCGAGCCCGTAAGGGGCGAGAAAGGTTTCCAGCTCGGGCCGAGCCAGGGGAGTGAACACAGACATGTCTTGACTGCCAGTACGGGCGCCGCAACGGCGGCGCCACAAGTGAATTAAAAATCTACTACCACTCGAATATCTTCCATTCAGGGATCAGCATATCCGGCTGGTCCGAGCGGATGAAGTTGGCATCCGTTCCGTCGGCGCGCACCAGAAAGTACGGCGGCGCGCCCTTCGGCGTGACCTTGATCGCATACAGGAAACCGTTCTGACGGTACTCCTGAATAGTCTTGTCGCCCTCCGTGCGGATGGTGACCTCGGGGTCGCCGCCCGGCGCATCATCCGCCGCAATCGCGGCCAGTGGTGAGACAGCGATCAACCCGACCAGCAGCAAGCGATTTAACGTACGCATGATAACCTTGTCCCTTTGTCGTCAACGGTCCCGCTATTCTAGCGCCGGACCCGCCGAAAAGGTTGATCCTGCTCATGAGCCAAGCCCCCCTCGTCCTGGTGGACGGTTCGTCTTACCTGTACCGCGCCTTTCATGCACTGCCACCACTGACCACGTCCAAAGGCCTGCCGACCGGTGCGGTCAAAGGCGTGCTGAACATGCTCAAGAGTCTGCGCAAGCAGTACCCGGACAGCCCCTTCGCCGTGGTGTTCGACGCCAAGGGCGGGACATTTCGCGATGAGATGTACGCCGAATACAAGGCCAACCGGCCGAGCATGCCCGATGACATGCGCGTGCAGATCGAGCCGCTGCACCAGAGCGTGATCGCCCTCGGCTTCCCGCTGCTGTGCGTCGACGGCGTCGAGGCCGACGACGTGATCGGCACCCTGGCGCGCAGCAGCGCGGCGGCGGACCGCCCGGTGATCATCTCCACGGGCGACAAGGACATGGCGCAACTGGTCGATGGCCACATTACCTTGGTCAACACCATGTCCGGTAGCTCGATGGATGTGGAGGGCGTTAAGGAGAAATTTGGCGTCGCACCGGAGCAGATCATCGATTATCTGGCACTGATGGGCGATTCCTCCGACAACATTCCGGGCGTGCCGGGCATAGGCCCGAAGACGGCGTCCGGCCTGTTGGTCGGCGTCAACGGCGGTCTGACCGAGCTGTACGCCAACCTCGACATCGTGCCGAACCTGCCGATCCGTGGCGCAAAAACCCTGCCGGCCAAGCTCGAAGAGCACAAGGAAATGGCTTTCCTGTCCTATCAATTGGCGACTATCAAGGTCGACGTGCCGCTGGATATCGGCCTCGATGATCTGCAGATGGGCCAGGAAGATCCGGCCAAACTCTACGAGCTGTACACCCTGCTGGAATTCAAGAGCTGGCTCAATGATCTGGATCGCGATGCCAAGCGTCTGGAACTGAGCGCGGCGGCCGAACCTGCGCCCGCCCATGATCTGTTCAGCGCCCCGCAAGCCGAGGCACCTGCTGCCCCTGCCGAAGCCGCCTACGAAACCATCCTCGATCAGGCTCGCTTCGACGTCTGGCTGGAAAAACTGCGCAACGCCAAGCTGATCGCCTTCGACACCGAAACCACCGGCATCGACGCGCAGCGAGCGCAACTGGTCGGTCTGTCGTTCGCCGTACAGGCCAACGAAGCTGCGTACATCCCGCTGACCCACTCCTACATCGGCGTGCCGGAGCAGCTGGATCGCGACACCGTGCTGCGCGCACTCAAGCCGATTCTGGAAGACCCGAGCAAACTCAAGGTTGGCCAGCACGCCAAGTTCGACATGAACATTCTGGCCAACTGCGCCATTGGCGGCGATCAGAGTGAAGGCATCAGCGTGCGCGGCATCGCCTTCGACACTATGCTCGAGTCCTACGTACTCAATTCCACCGCGACCCGTCACGACATGGACAGCCTCGCGCAGAAGTACCTTGACCACACCACGGTGAGCTTCCAGGACATCGCCGGCAAAGGTGCCAAGCAACTGACCTTCGACCAGATCGCTCTGGAACAGGCCGGGCCGTATGCCGCCGAAGACGCCGACATCACTCTGCGCCTGCACCAGATCCTGTTCGACAAGCTCAGCGCGATTCCGAGCCTGGCCAGCGTCTTGACCGACATCGAAATCCCACTGGTACCGGTACTGGCGCGCATCGAACGCCAGGGCGCGTTCGTCGATGCCGAACTGCTCGGCATTCAGAGCATTGAGCTGGGCAACAAAATGGTCGCGCTGGAGCGTGAAGCCTTCGAAATTGCCGGGGAGGAATTCAACCTCGGCTCGCCGAAGCAGCTGGGCGTGATTCTCTATGAGAAGCTCGGCCTGCCGGTGCTGAAGAAAACCGCCAAGGGCCAGCCGTCCACCGCTGAAGAAGTGCTGGCGAAACTCGCCGAAGACGATCACCGCTTGCCGAAGGTGCTGATGGAGCACCGTTCGATGAGCAAGCTGAAAAGCACCTACACCGATCGCCTGCCCGAACAGATCAACCCGCGCACAGGGCGCATCCACACCTCGTATCATCAGGCCGTGGCTTCGACCGGACGCCTGTCCTCCAGTGATCCGAACCTGCAGAACATCCCGGTGCGCACCGCCGAAGGCCGGCGCATTCGTCAGGCATTCGTCGCGCCGAAGGGCTACAAACTACTCGCGGCGGACTACTCGCAGATCGAATTGCGGATCATGGCGCACCTGTCCCGCGATGAAGGCCTGATGAACGCCTTTCGCAACAATCTCGACGTGCACACTGCAACCGCTGCCGAAGTATTCAAGGTCGAGCTTGATCAAGTGACCTCGGACCAGCGCCGCAGCGCCAAGGCGATCAACTTCGGTCTGATCTACGGCATGGGCGCGCAGAAGCTCGGCAAGGACATCGGCGTCGACACCAAGACCGCCAAGGCTTACATCGACACCTACTTCGCCCGTTATCCAGGCGTGCGCGAATACATGGAGCGCACTCGTGCGCAGGCGGCGGATCAGGGTTACGTCGAAACTTTCTTCGGTCGTCGCCTGTACTTGCCGGAGATCAACTCAAACAAGCCGCAGGAACGCGCCGCTGCAGAACGCACAGCGATCAACGCGCCGATGCAGGGCACGGCAGCGGATATCATCAAGAAAGCCATGGTCGCAGTGGACAACTGGCTGGCGACGTCGGGGCTGGATGCGCGGGTCATCCTGCAGGTGCACGATGAACTGGTGCTGGAGGTTCGCGAGGATCTGGTCGAGCAGGTCAGTGCCGAAATTCGTACGCACATGAGCGAAGCGGCGAAACTGGATGTGCCGCTGCTGGTGGAAGTTGGCGTGGGCAACAACTGGGATGAGGCGCACTGAGTTTCTAGAGGTGCCGCGACGCGACGTCGCGGCAAGCCCCGTAAACCGGCTTAGAACGATAAATGCTTGAGGCTATTCCAAAGCTTTTTGAAAAAAATCTGAACTAATCTGTCGACCGAACACTCAGAGGTACTGAATGGCTGGTGAAGCCCTTCGATGCTCCTATGTTGTGTTAAGTGTTGGCAGATATCTGAACCCCGCCCTAGCGGTTCGGAACTTGAACCCCGGAACTTCTCCCTCCCCAATGAAGTCCGGGGCTTTTTTTGCCCCAAAACTGGCTGTGATGCCGTCATGCTGCGTTAAAAGCACCGCTAAAAATGCTCATTTAGGTACCCTAAACTCCGCTTTTTAGCGGTGCTTTCGCCTTGCCTGACAGCACCACAGTCAGTTTTGAAATTGTCTTACTCGGCTGCCGCCTCGGTGTTTTTGTCTGCCAGTTCCATCCAGTCGGCCAATACGGTGTAGGCCTCTTCCAGGCCCATGCGTTTTGGTGCGGAGAACAGTTGGATGGTGATCGAGTCGCCCCAGCCTTTGCGGATTTCCGACTGTACTTTCAGCAGGGTGTTCTTGGCTGCGCCGTAGGTGAGTTTGTCGGCTTTGGTCAGCAGGATGTGCATCGGCATGCCAGCGGCGACGGCCCAGTCGAGCATCAGCAGGTCGAAGTCGGTCATCGGATGGCGGATGTCCATCATCAGAATCAGACCTTTCAGACTCTCCCGACCACCGAGGTAAGCCTCAAGGTGGCGCTGCCAGTGTTGCTTGAGCGGGATCGGTACTTTTGCATAACCGTAGCCCGGCAGGTCGACCAGACGGCGATCATCGTCTAGCTTGAAGAAGTTCAACAGCTGTGTGCGACCCGGAGTTTTCGAGGTGCGCGCCAGGCTGGCGTGAGTCAGGGTGTTCAGCGCGCTGGATTTGCCGGCGTTGGAACGACCGGCAAACGCCACTTCGAAGCCTTCGTCGTCAGGGCATTGATCGACTTTGGCGGCACTGAGCATGAACGTGGACTGTTGGCACAGGCCGAGGATGGGATTCTTGAGTTGCATGGGATTTCCGATGTGGGCGGCGCCGGGATTGGGCGCGGAACGCGGTGTCGCTTCCGTTTCAGTGACGCCAGTATATAATGCCGCAGATTTTGTGTGTGCTTTGTCCCAGCGAAGGATGAAGTTCACGAGAGCGACAGACTTTGATTGCGCATTAGAACGCAGAACGCTCTCAACCCTGAAAAGGTCGTTTTATGACGAAATGGCTGCTGGCTGCCGGAGTCTTGATGCCGCTTTACAGCGCACAGGCTACACAGGATCCGGAAGCCGTGTACAACCGTGTTTGTGGTGCCTGTCATTCCGGCCAACTACCCATGGCGCCCGCAAGAGGCGATCAGGAAGCTTGGACGCCGAGGTTGGCGAAAGGTATGGGGACGCTGGTGCAACACGTGACCCAGGGTTTCAAGGCGATGCCGCCGCGTGGTTTGTGCATGGACTGCAGTGCCGAGGATTACCAGGCCATCATCCTGTGGATGAGCGAGAGTAAGCCCGGTCCATAACTTAACCCTTAGCCGTAGTTGGATTAGCTGATGAACAAATTGATCGTGAGTCTGCTGTTGACCGTGGGAATTTCAGGTATCGCCCATGCTGCCGGCGATGCCGCAGCAGGCCAGGCCAAAGCTGCCGTTTGCGGGGCCTGCCATGGCCCGGACGGCAACAGCATGGCGCCAAACTTTCCGAAACTGGCAGGTCAGGGTGAACGCTACCTCGACAAGCAATTGCATGACATCAAGTCGGGCAAGCGCGTGGTGCTGGAAATGACCGGCCTGTTGACCAACCTGAATGATCAGGATCTGGCCGACATCGCTGCGTACTTCGCCAGCCAGAAAGGCAGTGTCGGCGCCGCCGATCCGAAGATCGTCGCTCGCGGTGAAGCGCTGTTCCGTGGCGGCAACCTGGAAAAAGGCCTGCCAGCCTGCACCGGCTGCCATTCGCCGAACGGTGCCGGCAATGCTGCAGCAGGCTTCCCGCACCTGGGTGGCCAGCATGCGCAATACATCGCCAAGCAACTGACCGATTTCCGCAAGGAAGACGGCGGTCGCGCCAACGACGGCGACGCGATGACCATGCGCACCATCGCGCGCAAGCTGAGCGACGAAGACATCGCCGCTGTTTCCAGCTACATCCAGGGCCTGCACTGAGACGCTGAATCGAGGGCTGAGCGAGGCGCGCAGCGCCGGCCACGTTAACGCTCGATTAATCCTTCGCAGCAAGTATAAAAAGGGTGGCTTTGGCCGCCCTTTTTTGTGGCCGCTGCCGTTACACTACAGCACTCATGCCCGCCAGGATCTGTGTCGCAACAGGTCGAGCGAGGCGACCCAAATTGTTCAGGAGTAAAGCATGCGTAATCTGATCATCAGCGCCGCCCTCGTCGCTGCCAGCCTGTTCGGCGTCACCGCCCAGGCCGCTGAAGCCCCTGCCGCCCCTTATGTCGAACTGGCCAATCCGGTGCCGGTTGCAAAGCCTGGCAAAATCGAAGTGGTCGAGCTGTTCTGGTACGGCTGCCCGCATTGCTACGCTTTTGAGCCAGTGATCAATCCATGGGTTGAAAAACTGCCGTCCGACGTCAACTTCGTGCGCATTCCCGCCATGTTCGGCGGCCCATGGGACGCTCACGGCCAGATGTTCCTGACTCTGGAAGCCATGGGTGTCGAGCATCAGGTACACAACGCCGTGTTCAACGCGATCCAGAAAGAACACAAGAAGCTCACCGACAAGAACGACATGGCTGACTTCCTCGCCACTCAAGGCGTGGACAAGGACAAGTTCCTCGCCACTTTCGACTCGTTCGCTATCAAAGGCCAGATCGTCAAGGCCCGTGAGCTGGCGAAGAAGTACGAAATTACTGGCGTGCCAACCATGATCGTCAATGGTAAATACCGCTTCGACATCGGCTCTGCCGGTGGTGCCGAGCAAGCATTGAAGCTGGCTGACGATCTGGTCGCCAAAGAGCGAGCGGCGAACAAGGCTGCTGCCAACTAAGCGCGGCATTCGCCATGCGCCGCTGGAAGTCCGAACGCATCGTTGGCCTGCATGATCCGCAGGTCAACGAGCATCACCTGGCGTCTACGGGCCTGCCCGCAGACCAGCGTCTGCGCTTGCTCAGTTTCAACATTCAGGTCGGCATCAGCACCGAGCGCTATCGGCATTACCTGACCCGCAGCTGGCAGCATCTGCTGCCGCACACCGGGCGTTCCGGCAATCTGCAAAAGATCGGTGACCTGCTCGGCGACTTCGATCTGGTCGCGCTGCAGGAAGCCGATGGCGGCAGCCTGCGTTCGGGCTACGTCAATCAGGTCGAACATCTGGCCCACCTCGGCGCCTTTCCCTACTGGTATCAACAACTCAATCGCAACCTCGGTCGACTGGCCCAGCACAGCAATGGCGTGCTCAGTCGCCTGAAGCCGTGGGCGATCGAGGATCATCCGCTGCCCGGCCCGAAAGGTCGCGGCGCGATCCTGCTGCGCTTCGGCGAAGGTCCGGAAGCGTTGGTGGTGGTAATGATGCACCTGGCCCTCGGCGCGCGGACCCGCAGCCTGCAACTGGCCTACATTCGTGATTTGATCAGCGGCTACAAGCATCAGGTGCTGATGGGCGACATGAATACCCATGCCAGCGACCTGCTCGAACACTCGCCATTACGCGATCTCGGCCTGCTGGCCCCGCAGGTGGAAGCGACCTTCCCCAGCTGGCGCCCACAGCGTTGCCTTGATCATATTCTGCTCAGCCCGACCCTGACCCTGGAAAAGGTCGAGGTACTGGCCCAGCCCATTTCCGATCACCTGCCGGTCGCGGTGGAAATTCGTCTGCCGGGTTCGCTCACGGCCGACGCATTGCCCGCGTTGAGCCCTGCCCCTCGCGGAACCTGTGAATGAGCGACGACGCCCAGCGCTGGAAAGAGAAGTACCTCAAGAGCATCGAACAGCAGGACAAGCTCGAACGCCGCTGGGCCGCGCGACTCGACCTGCTGCGGCGCGGTCTGGTGCGCAGCACGCTGGCGGCCGAAGGCACCGACAAGGCTGTCGATCAGTGCATGAAAGAAATGCGCGAAGTGGTGCGCACCGATGACATGGACGCCGGCCTCGCCGCCCTGCTGCCGCGTCTGGAAAAAGCCGTGCTCGACTCCGAGCAGCGCCGTGAGACCCGCATTGATCAGGTCAGCACCGCGCTGACCGCGCTGGTCACCCAGTTGCAGGCTTTGCCATTGCCGCGCGAAGTCGCGCAACCGCTGAAGAAATTCGCCAAACAACTGGACAGCCGCGTCGGTCAGGCGCGGGAAATGCCACTGCTGCTGAGCGAGCTCAGTGGCTTGCAGGGCAAGGCCTTGAGTCAGTTGGAGACGCCTGCCGAGCCGGGTCGGCCGGGGTTGTTGCAGCGTTTGTTTGGTAGTCGCGACAGTGAAGAAACCGTTGCACCGGCGGCCGACATACCAGCAACACCAGTGCCGCAGCTGGTCGAAGCTCAGCAGCCTGAACCGGAGCCTGCGCAATCGGCACCGGTGGCCAACGCGGAGCCAGCGATCGCAGCGCCCGAGACCATCATCGAAACGTCCGCCCAGACGCCGCCTGATGAGCCGCAAGTCGTTGCGTTCGCTGCGCCTGTGGTCGTCGTTGAAGCCGAGCCAGCGCAAGTTGAACCCGCCGCGGACGCCGAGATGACCGTCGCTGCGCCAGCAACCGAGGCGTTCAACCCCGATGAATTGATCCACCCCGGCGATCCCTCGCCGCTGCTCCTCGACAGCCTGCCCTTGCCCGAGCCAATCGCTCAAGCATTGGCCGCTATCGACCCGGAGCAGTCGGAACACGACATCCTCTTCGCTCTGCCGGATTCCCCGGAGCCGTCCTACAGCTCCGTGGCCAGACACATCGAAGACACGCTGATCGGCCTGCTCGACGACCTGACCCTGCCCGAGCGCCACCGGCCGCAAGCCGAAGCCATGCGCGAACGGCTCAAACACGGACTGAACTGGTACGAGCTGCTACCGATCCTCGACGATCTCGCAACCTTGATGCTGGCGATTACCGATAGCGGTCAGCACGAATTCGAAGCCTATCTGCAACAGCTCAACGAACGCCTTGAAGCGTTCCAGAGCAACCTGCAAGCGGCCAGCGAAGGGCATGCCGACAACAGCTCGGCGGCGCGGGCCATGGACACGCAGATTCGCGAGCAGGTCGACGGCTTGCAGAGCAGCGTCCAGCAAGCAGCCGACCTCGATGACCTCAAGCATGTGCTGGAGAATCATCTGGAAGGCCTGCTGGGAACGATGGATCAGCACCAGAAGCAGCGCGACGCCCGCGAGCAGGAAGTCGCCGCCAGGTTGAAGAGCCTGTCGGAGCGCGTGGCGCATATGGAGCAGGAAGCCATGGGCTTCCGTGAACATCTTGAAGAGCAGCGGCAGAAAGCCCTGATCGATCCGTTGACCGGCCTGCCTAACCGCGCGGCGTGGAGTGAACGCCTGGAGCATGAAATCCAGCAATGGCAGCAGCACGGCAACACCCTTAGCCTGGCCATGCTCGACCTCGATCATTTCAAGCGCATCAACGACAGCTACGGCCACCTGGCCGGCGACAAAGTCCTGAAGATCATCGCCACAGTGCTGCGCAAGCGCCTGCGCGGCTCGGATTTCATCGCCCGTTTCGGCGGTGAAGAGTTTGTGCTGTTGCTGCCGGCGACGCCGCCAGCGGTTGGCGCAAAACTGCTGGAAACCCTGCGCGCGGCGATCGAAGCCTGCCCGTTTCATTTCAAGGGCGAGCGAGTGACCATTACGATTTCCATGGGACTGGCATCGTTCAAGGTCGGAGAACACAGCGATCTAGTGTTGAAAAGAGCCGATCAGGCGCTGTATCGGGCAAAAAACGCCGGACGCAACCGAGTGGAGCTCGGCTAAGGCAATTGTTCCATTTTGTTTAATTCCGCCCGCTGGCGGACGCTGGCCAAACCGGTACGTTACACTGTTGCATTACTGTCTTCTGCGTATTGTCCTCTGCCATGAAATTCTTTGCCCTTGTTGCCTCGCTGTTCGTCCTCGCTGGTTGCGCCAGCGGCCCGCGTTACGACACCAGCCATCCTTCGGCCAATTACGACAGCCGCATCCAGTTTGTCGTGGTGCATTACACCTCGGCGTCACTGGAGCGTTCGCTGCAATTGCTGACCCATGGCGACGTCAGCAGCCATTACCTGATCGGCGATGACAAGAACGCCACAATCTACAAGCTGATGGACGAAAACCAACGGGCCTGGCACGCCGGCGAGAGTCAATGGCAAGGCCGCACCTGGTTGAACTCCAGCTCCATCGGCATCGAAATCGTCAATCCCGGCTACAAGGACACCCCGACCGGGCGCCTGTGGTATCCGTACAGCGAAGCGCAGATCGAATCGTTGATCACCCTGCTCAAGGACATCAGCAAGCGCAACGGCATCAGCCCGCGGCACATCATCGGTCACAGCGACATCGCGCCGCTGCGCAAGCTTGATCCGGGGCCATTGTTTCCGTGGAAACGTCTCGCTGATGAAGGCTTGGGACTGTGGCCGAACGAGCAAGCGGTAGCGCGTCAGCAAGCCGTGTTCAACAGCAGTCCGCTGCCGGAACCAGGCTGGTTCCAGGCGCAACTTGCGCGCCTGGGTTACGACACGCCGCAGACCGGCGAGCTGGACGTCGCCACGCGCCACGTCCTCGCCGCGTTCCAGATGCATTACCGCCCTGCTCGCTTCGACGGGACGCCGGATGCGCAAACCGCGGCACTTCTTCTGGTCCTCAATCAGACAAAATAATGACGCCCGCCCGACGGTCAGGGCGAAATCGCAATCAGCAGCTATAACTCATGGTAATTCTTCGGAAAATCCTTGATGGCTGCGACCCGAGAGACGCTGCGTAGCTGGTTTTATCGCCCTGCTTTTTTGGCGATGATCGCGGCTGTCCTCAGCGCCAGTCTGTTGATCGCCGGCGGTATGTTCGCGGCGATACGCCAGATGGAAATGCGCGAGAGCCAGGAAATGAACGCCCAGGGCGAGCGTTTCCTCGCTCGCCTCGAACAATTGTTCGGCCAGTTGCGCGAAAGTCTCGACGACCTTGAAGCCCAGCCCTTGCGCGGCTGCGACGAAGAAATGATCGCGACCCTGCAGCAAGTCACCTTCAACTACCGCTTCGTCTATGAAGCGGCATATATGGACGCTTCGCGATTCTGCTCCAACCGTCCGCGCCAGGAAGGTCTGTCGTTGGTGCGCGCGCCGGACATTCAGGGCCCGACCTACAGCTATTGGCTGAACACCACCACCGAACCCGATGAAAACCGCGCGGCGCTGATGCTTGGCCGCGGCAACTTCCGTGTCGCTACCTCGCGCGGACATTTGACCGACATGGTCGATCTGTCGCCCGGCAGCAGCCTGCTGGTGGTACTCGATCACGGCACTCGCGCGATTCCGGTGCTCGGCACCGCACAGACCTGGCCACCGACCGAACCCTGGCCACCGAAGAGCCGTGATGCGCTGCAAGTCACGCAAACGCGGCTGATCTATCGCATGCCCACCGACAACCCGGAATATCAATTGGTGCTGATCACGCCGCGCACGGGCATGCACGTCCCGGCTGTGTGGTGGTGGCTGTTGCCGGTGTGCCTGATCGCCGGCGCCGTTGTCGGCTTTCTGACCTTGCTGCTGGTGCGTCAGCGCCAGTCACTGGATGCCGAGCTGCACGGAGCGATCCGCCGGGGTGAGTTGCAGGTGCTATATCAGCCGATCTTCGACCTCGACAGCCGTCACTGCGTCGGCGCCGAAGCGCTGCTGCGCTGGCGGCGCCCGGACGGCACCCTGACCAGCCCCGACCTGTTCATTCCCATGGCGGAGAACACCGGGCAGATCCGGCAGATGACCGACTTCGTGTTGCAGCGTCTGCTCGAACAACTGGGCCAGTTACTGCGCGCCAATCCGCAGCTGTATATCTCGGTGAACCTCGCGGCCTGCGACGTCATGGTGCCGCGCATCGGCCAGGTCATGGCGCGGCTGCTTGCCCTGCACCGTGTCGCCGCGCGGCAGATAGCCTTCGAAGTCACCGAGCGCGGCCTGATCGATGTAGTGGTGGCGCGGGAGAACCTGCAAGCCTTGCGCGACGTTGGCCATCAGGTGCTGATCGATGATTTCGGCACCGGCTATTGCAGCCTTGCCTATCTGCAGACCTTGCCGGTGGACTGCCTGAAGATCGACAAGGCGTTCATCGATGCGCTGGGCCATGACGCGGCGAGCAGCGGCGTCGCTCCGCACATCATTCACATGGCGCAGGCGCTGGATCTGAAAGTGATTGCCGAAGGCATCGAGCTGGAATCCCAGGCAGCGCTGCTCAGCAGTGAGGGGGTCAAGTTCGGTCAGGGCTGGCTGTTCGCCCACGCCTTGAGCGCCGTGCAATTCATCGAACTGATCACCCGAGGTCGACGCCTGGCCGGGCGGCGTATGGACGACGAGGCTTAAACGGCCAGCGCCATGTAGAACTGGGTGCCCTGCCCAGGCCGCGAGTAGACGCCCATGCGCCCGCCGTGCAACTGGACGATTTCCTTGCACAGCGCCAGGCCGAGCCCGGCGCCGCCCTTCTTGCGCCCGACCTGCACGAACGGCTCGAAAATCCGCCCCTGCTGGCCGTAGGCAATGCCTTCGCCATTGTCTTCGACGCTGATGATCACCCGCTCGCCATGGCGGCGCGCCTGCAGACGGATCTGCCCGTCGCGGGCGGTATGGCGCAAGGCGTTGTCGATCAGATTGTCGAGGACGCGATCGAGTTGCGCCTGATCAGCCTGCAACCTCGGCAGCGGGCCTTGAATCTCGACGTTCAGCGCAACACCTTTGGCCGCAGCCACGTCGGCAAAGCGCAGTTGCGCCTGCTCCAGCAGGTCCTCAATGGAACATGGCGCCAGGGTGAGTTTCTGTAGACCGTTCTGGTAGCGCGAGAAATTCAGCAAGTCGTTGATCAATTGCATCAGCCGCTGCATTTCTTCGTTGACCGTATCCAGCAGGTCAGCTTCGCGCGATTCAGCCGGGAATTTCGCCCTCTCGCGAAACAGTCCGAAGGCCATGTGCATGCCTGTGACCGGCGTGCGCAGTTCATGGGAAGCGCGCAAAACAAACTCACTGCGCACGCGCTCGAACGCGCGTTGCTCGGTGACGTCGTGCAGCACCATCACCGCACCGAGAATATGCCCTTGGGTATGACTGACCGGCGTCAGGCTGTAAGTCAGCAGGCGCGATTCGCCATCGACTTCGATGCTCAGATCTTCCGGCGCCCGCTCCAGCGTGCCGCCGCGCAGGACCAATTGCAGTTGTGCATCCAGTTCCGGGCGGCCGAGCGCGGTGCCCAAGCCTTGGCCCAGTCGATCGTCTTCCCAGCCCAACTGGCGCTGAGCAACAGGGTTGAGGTGCTCAAGCTGGCCCTGGCGGTCAATCATCAACAAACCGTCGTCGATGCTGTCGAGCACCGCTTGCAAGCGCTGCTGGCCGGCCAACAGTTCGTCGACATTCATCGCCTGGTGTTCGCGCAACGCCTCGGCCATCAGGCCGAAGCGCCGCGACAGCAGATTGACTTCCATGGCCGTGGAAATCGGCAGAGTCACGTCATAGTTACCCTGGCCGATGTTGTCCGCAGCCTTGGCCAGCGCTTCGATCGGTGCGCCGAAGCGCCGAGCAATGCCCTGCGCCGTGACAAAACCGATGATCAGCACTGCCAGCCCGACCAGGCCAAGCAGCCCGGCTATCAGCAGGGCGCGTTCGCGAGCGGCATGCTGCACCTCATTGATACTGTCCAGCGCGTGCTTGTGCTCAGCAATTAACCCATTACGCAGAATATTGAAGCGCTCGCGGAAATCCGCGCTGGTGCTGGCGTTCTTTGCCGCTTCGGCAGTCACGTCGAATGAGGCGAGGAAACTCAGGTAATCGGCCTTGGCCTGGCGGAAACCGTAAGGCTGGTCATCGCCCTCCTGCTGTTGGGCGATGCCTTGGTCGAGCAACTCGAAGTAGTGCTGCTTGGACGCTTCGAACGCGACGGGGTCGGGTTTTTCGGCGAGCATGATGATCAATTGATCACCGAGGGTCTGGCGCAGCTTGAGCCCCAGATCCAGGGTGACAAAGTTGCTGCGCACCAGCGCTTCCTGCGACCCGGCCATCTGCATCACGCTGACCAGCCCGAGCAAGAGTCCGAGCAAGGCCACCGTGATCAACGCAGAAATGCTCAGGAACAGGCGCGTGCGCAGCTTGATCGCCAGTTTCATCGCGCAGTGCTCACAGGTTGTACTGCTTGCGTTTGCGATACAGGGTCGAGGCGTCGATGCCGAGGGTTTTCGCCGCTTGATCCAGGGTGCCGGCGGTGGCCAGAACCGCGCCGATGTGCGCTTTCTCCAGCTCGTCCAGGCTCAGTGCCGCGCCGACCCGTGGCGCGTTGTTGGCCGGTTGTTCGGCCATGCCCAGGTGGCTGATTTCCACGCGTTCCTGCGGGCAGATGATGCTAGCTCGCTCGACCACGTTGCGCAGTTCGCGAATGTTGCCCGGCCAGCGATAACCGAGCAGCGCTTCGCGCGCCTCATCGCTAAAGCCGCGCGCTGGGCGTGCGTACTCTTTGACGAAGCGTGCGAGGAAGCGATCGGCAAGGGTCAGGATGTCTTCGGCGCGCTCGCGCAATGGCGGCAGATGCAGGGTGATGACGTTGAGGCGATAGAGCAGGTCTTCGCGGAAACGGCCGTCACGGACCATGTCTTCGAGGTTGAGGTTGGTGGCGGCGAGGATGCGCACATCGGCGCGGCGAGTGACCGGATCGCCTACCCGCTCGTATTCCTTGTCCTGGATGAAGCGCAGCAATTTTGGTTGCAACGTCAGAGGAAAGTCGCCGATCTCGTCGAGAAACAGCGTGCCGCCATCAGCCTGATTAACACGCCCCAAGGTGCTTTCACTGGCACCGGTAAACGCGCCACGACTATGGCCGAACAGTTCGCTTTCCATCAGCTCGGCAGTCAGCGACGGGCAGTTGATAGTGACGCAGGATTTCTTCTCGCGCTTGCTCCAGCCGTGGATCGCACGGGCCAGTTCACCTTTACCCGTACCGGACTCGCCAAGGATAAGAATGTTGGCGTCGGTGCTTGCGACCTGCCGTGCGGTTTCCAGCACGACTTTCATCGCCGGGCTGTGGGAATCGAGACCGTCTTTCGGTTTGCGGATCTCGCCTTCGAGCGCTTCAAGGCGTGCGGAGAGCTGGCGCACTTCCAACTGCTTGGCGGTGGCCAGGCGCAGTTGATCAGGGCTGCACGGCTTGACCAGATAATCGGCGGCGCCAGCCTGGATGGCATCAACCGCGGTGTCGACCGCCGAGTGGGCAGTGACGATCACTACGCGCATCCACGGCGCCTGAATGCGCATCTGCGCGAGGACGTCGAGACCGTTGTCCTCGCCCAGGCGCAAATCAAGGAAGCACAGATCGAAGACCTGACGTTGCAGCAAAGCATCGGCCTGAGCTGCGCTATTGGCGGTGGCTACCGTATAGCCTTCGTCTTCGAGGCAATAACGAAACGTACGCAGGATGGCGGATTCATCGTCCACCAGCAGAATGCGGCCTTGTTGCTCAGTGGCAGATTCCATTTTTCCTACGCTCCATAGTGATTAGTCTTGGGTTAGTCCCGGAAAAGTCGGGCAAGTTGCATGGTTGATTCTGAACGATACCAGCCATAGGAGGGTAGCTCTCTACTGCCATAACGGCCAATTCATTGATTTCGTTGAGTTTTAAAACATTCGGCGTTTTGCAGGGCAGATCCTGCGTCCTCTTCTGACATCTGCGTACCGGTAGCAATTCCATATCATCGAAATTTCCCACGAAATAATCGTGCATTGCGCACGACCGCAGAAGAGCCATCGTGCAGGATGCGTCGCAGGAAATTTCCGAAGAGTACGTAACTTGTTGTTTTTGTTGATATTTTCTGACATCAAAAAACTGGCATGCAGGCTGCAATACCTCACTCAGCCCGGGCAGAACAGCACTGCCCCAACAGAACAAGCGTGAGGAACACAGGATGACTCGCCCAATCGCCGCCCAAGTACGTATTTCGCCACTGCAGATCCAGCAAGGTCTGTTCGGTGTACTGGCGTTGCTGATCACCCTGATCGTCTGCCAGCAGTACATGAGCTGGGAAAACAGCCGTAAACCCGAGCCATTGATTTCGATGCAGCACAGCACTCAGACGCACTTCAGTGCCGTGAGCAGCAGCCAGGCTGAAAACGCTTCGATGCACATGATCGATGTCGACCAGGCGCAACCGCTGGATCAATTGCCACGGGAAGAGCGCTGGGTTTTCTAAGTCAGTGAATACATTCGGGCGCGTAGCGCCGGAAACCGGAAACACCCCTAAATAGAGAAGTAAGGAGAATCACCATGTTGAGCTGGGCAATTACATTCTTGATCATTGCCATCATCGCCGCCGTTCTGGGCTTCGGTGGTATCGCGGGCACCGCCACGGGTATCGCCAAGATTCTCTTTGTCGTGTTCCTGGTGATGTTCATCGCTTCCTTCTTCTTTGGCCGTCGCGGCCGAGGTTAACGATGATCGGTCTCAAGACATTGGCCGCCGCCCTGCTTCTGGGCGGCAGTGCCATGGCCATGGCGGCCAATGATGGCCAGACTCGGGTCAACGAACTGCTCGCCTCCGACGCGCAGTACCGTGAAACCTGGGAAGGCGTGATCAAAAAGGAAGAGCGCGTACCGGAATGGGTGATCAACCTGTCCGGCACTTCCGAGCAACAGATGCACGCCGTTACGGAAGATGGTGATCAGTATCTGGTCGGCCCGCTCTGCGAGAGTCAGGACAAGTGCCTGAATCACCGGTTGATCGTGGCCTTCAGCTTCGACAAGGATGACGCCTACGCCATGCTGGTCGATGTGCCGGAAGGTCTGCCGCAAGACAAGTCGCCGACGCGACACGCGACTTATCGCTTCTTCGGCAAACCTGATCAGGGCATGCAGGATCTGCTGATGGAAACCCTGAAGAAAGATCCGAAGTGGTACTGACGCAGGACGCGCAAAGGTTTCGAACACGAAAGCAGCGCCCCGCTGCTTTCCATTGCGCCGCCCGATGACGGTCGGTGCATGACCAGGGGGCCGGGACGTTCTGACTGATGCAGAGTCGGAGTGACCTACGGGTACAGGGAGTACCTGCGCAAGGGCCGGGTCAGGGTAAAAGCTGCGCCGCAGGTTCGTCGACCCGATGGTCCGACGAATCTGCGCTGGGCTTTGAATCAGCTAAACCATTGATCCAGCGCGCCAATCCCCTTCTTAGAATCGTCGACACTGTGCGGAAAAACATTTCGCGGTGTTTCCTGACGACCGTATATCGACAAAGATCGCGCTCGATTCGTGTGACTCCTAGTCTTTCGATTTGGAGTTTTTCTGGAAATTTCCGCCAATTCCCGCTGTACAAAATTTGACCACCCTAAGCTGTAATGGCCGGTTCACGGCACTTATGCCGGCCGAAATGTCACAATCGAACCGCTTGGGACGCCAGTTTCAATTGAAAAAGCTCATGCCGATTCGGCATAGGGTAGGCGTTTACGGCATTAGACGGCGCCACCTTGCATCGGAATAGTTGCGCCTTTTTTCGCCTGCCGAAGAGCCGTAAACACGCGCTTCGGGGCACCTTATACGGAGGCAGATGCACAGACTTTTCCGCTGATGAGCGTTCCAGTTTCTGCATGTGCCTGAGTAAAACGCAAGTAAGGGTAAAGATAATGAAGAAGGCAAAAATCAGCCTCGCCTGGCAGATCCTCATCGGTCTGGTTCTGGGGATTGCACTGGGTGCGTTGCTCAACCACTTCAGCGCCGAGAAGGCCTGGTGGATCAGCAACGTCCTGCAACCGGCAGGCGATATCTTTATCCGTCTGATCAAGATGATCGTGATCCCGATCGTCATTTCCTCGCTGATCGTCGGCATCGCTGGCGTGGGCGACGCCAAGAAGCTCGGGCGTATCGGCCTGAAGACCATCATCTACTTCGAGATCGTCACCACCATCGCCATCGTCGTCGGCCTGGTGCTGGCCAACGTGTTCCATCCGGGCACCGGCATCGACATGAGCACCCTGGGCACGGTGGACATCTCCAAGTACCAGGCTACCGCCGCCGAAGTGCAGCATGAACATGCGTTCATCGAGACCATCCTCAACCTGATCCCGTCGAACATCTTCGCGGCCATGGCTCGCGGCGAAATGCTGCCGATCATCTTCTTCTCCGTACTGTTCGGTCTCGGCCTGTCGAGCCTGCAGTCGGACCTGCGCGAGCCGCTGGTAAAGATGTTCCAGGGCGTTTCGGAAAGCATGTTCAAAGTCACCCACATGATCATGAACTACGCTCCGATTGGCGTATTCGCACTGATCGCGGTGACCGTCGCCAACTTCGGCTTCGCTTCGCTGTTGCCGCTGGCAAAACTGGTGATCCTGGTTTATGTCGCCATCGCTTTCTTCGCCTTCGTCGTGCTGGGCCTGATCGCCAAGCTGTTCGGCTTCTCCGTGCTCAAGCTGATGCGCATCTTCAAGGATGAGCTGGTGCTGGCCTACTCCACCGCCTCCTCGGAAACCGTGCTGCCACGTGTCATCGAGAAGATGGAAGCCTACGGCGCGCCGAAAGCCATCTGCAGCTTCGTGGTACCGACCGGTTACTCGTTCAACCTCGACGGCTCGACCCTGTACCAGTCGATCGCGGCGATCTTCATTGCCCAGCTGTACGGCATTGACCTGTCGATCAGCCAGCAACTGCTGCTGGTGTTGACGCTGATGGTCACCTCCAAAGGCATCGCCGGCGTACCGGGCGTGTCCTTCGTGGTGCTGCTGGCCACTCTGGGCAGCGTTGGCATCCCGCTCGAAGGCCTGGCGTTCATCGCTGGTGTCGACCGCATCATGGACATGGCGCGTACTGCACTGAACGTGATCGGTAATGCCTTGGCAGTGCTGGTTATCGCGCGCTGGGAAGGCATGTACGACGACGCCAAGGGCGAGCGTTACTGGAACTCCCTGCCGCACTGGCGCAGCAAGGAAAAACTGCCAGCTGGCGAAATCTCCAAGAACTGACACCCCCCTGTAGGAGCTGCCGCAGGCTGCGATCTTTTGATCTTGCTTTTAAAAAACAAAATCAAAAGATCGCAGCCTTCGGCAGCTCCTACAGTAGATTGAGGCCACCCAGTAAATCGGGGGGCGGCAGATCCATACGAACCCCGGAGAAATCCGGGGTTTGTCGTTTCTGGCGACCCCGCTATCATTCGCCGCATTCTTCGGGGGATTTGACTGATGCTTAATGGCCTGTGGCTTGGCTTCTTCATCGTGGCAGCCGTGTCGGCGCTGGCGCAGTGGCTGATCGGCGGCAACGCCGGGATCTTTGCGGCGATGGTGGAAAGCATTTTCGCCATGGCCAAGCTGTCGGTCGAAGTCATGGTGCTGCTGTTCGGCACCCTCACCCTGTGGCTGGGCTTTCTGCGCATCGCCGAAAAGGCCGGGATCGTCGAGTGGCTGGCCAAGGTCCTCGGCCCGCTGTTTCTGCGGCTGATGCCGGAAGTCCCGGCCGGCCACCCTGCCCTTGGCCTGATCACGCTGAACTTCGCCGCCAACGGCCTGGGCCTGGACAACGCCGCCACGCCGATCGGCCTCAAGGCCATGAAAGCGCTGCAGGAGCTCAACCCCAGCGCCACCATCGCCAGCAACGCTCAGATCCTGTTTCTGGTGCTCAACGCCTCGTCGCTGACCCTGCTGCCCGTGACCATCTTCATGTACCGCGCCCAGCAAGGCGCGCCGGATCCGACGCTGGTGTTCCTGCCGATTCTGCTGGCGACCAGTTGCTCGACCATCGTCGGCTTCCTCTCCGTTGCCTTCATGCAACGCCTGCGCATCTGGGACCCGGTGGTGCTCGCCTATCTGGTGCCCGGCGCGCTGATCCTCGGCGGCTTCATGGCCCTGCTTGGTACGCTTTCTGCGACAGCACTGGCGGGATTGTCGTCGATCCTCGGCAATCTCACGTTGTTCGGCTTGATCATGCTGTTCTTGCTGATCGGCGCGCTGCGCAAGGTCAAGGTTTACGAGGCGTTCGTCGAAGGCGCGAAAGAGGGCTTCGATGTGGCGAAGAACCTCTTGCCGTATCTGGTGGCGATGCTCTGTGCGGTTGGCGTGTTGCGCGCCTCTGGTGCGCTGGATTTCGGCCTGGACGGTATTCGTCATCTGGTCGAGTGGGCCGGCTGGGACACGCGCTTCGTCGATGCGCTGCCGACGGCGATGGTCAAACCGTTTTCCGGCAGCGCCGCGCGGGCGATGCTCATCGAGACCATGCAGACCTCCGGCGTCGACAGCTTCCCGGCGCTGGTCGCGGCGACGGTGCAGGGCAGTACCGAAACCACTTTCTATGTGCTGGCGGTGTACTTCGGCGCGGTGGGGATTCAGCGCGCACGGCATGCAGTGGGTTGTGCGTTGTTGGCCGAGTTGGCCGGTGTACTCGGCGCGATTGGCGTCTGCTACTGGTTCTTTGGTTGATAAAGAACCCTGTGGGAGCTGGCTTGCCAGCGATGAGGGAAGCACATCCGAAATATCTGGTAGCTGACACACCGCCATCGCGGGCAAGCCCGCTCCCACAGGGATTGTGTTGGGCTTAAGGCCTTTGGGGGGCCAGTTTCTGGCCTTGCTCCACGGCCCAGGCCACAACCTTGGCCGTAAGGCGATCACTGGCCTGGCCAAACCCGGCGACCACCGCCGGCACCTGCACATCATTCAGCGCCTGGCGCTCTTCAAAGCGGCGACTGGCCAGAATTCGCTGGTCATAGCCACGCACCAGCAACGCATCGACCCGCACCACAACGCCGGCCTGGGTGCCCTGATATTCCGTCTGAAACGCCTGCAAGCTACCGCCCAGTTCCAGATCTGCCTGAAAGTTGCTGTCGTCGGTGCTCAGCAGCGTCACCCGACCATCACGCTGGAATCCATCGAGCAGACGATTGCGCAGCAATACCGGCGCCGGATCGCTCCAGCGCGAGCCCTTGTAGCTGCTGATCACATCGCCCTGCGGGATCACGGCAATGCTCGGCCGGTTCAGCGCTTCGCTGGCCTGCAATTTATTCAAGCGCAGCGACCACGGCTGAACCGTCGCCGGGCTGGCCGAGGCGGGCGCCGGTGCAGCGGGCAGGCGGTAAACATCCGAAGGTTCCGACTTGGGCAAGATCGAGCACGCGCCGATCAGGGTCAGGCCAGCGCCGAGCAGGGCGATTCGAGTCAGTTTCATGGGGTGAATTCCTTGTTCTTGTCGCTGCCCAGCAGGTAGCCGCTGGGGTTGGCCTCAAGGCGTTGGGAAATGGCGCGCAGCGAGGTCAGCGTCTCGCGCAGTTCGCGAATCGCCGGGGCCAGGCCGTTGAGGCCCTGCATGCCGTTATCCAGCGAATTCTGATTTTTGCTGAGCAAGCCGTTGATGGTCACGCTGCTTTGCTCCAGCGACTTCATCGCCTGTTCGGCGCTGCCAAGGGCCTGTTTGCCCTGATCGTTGAGCAGGCCGTTGGCATTGCGCATCAGCAGTGAGGTCTGCTCGAGCATGCTGCCGGCCTGTTTGCCGACGGTCGCCAGTTGCTGCATGGCTTGTTTGATGTCGCCGCGCTGGTCGTTGATGGTGCCGGTGGTCTGTTCCAGATGGGCGAGGGTCTTGCTCACGCGCTCGACGTTTTCCGCGGAGAACATGTGGTTGGCGTTCTGCAGCAGGGCGCTGATGCCGGTCATCAAATCGCTGCTGTCGTTGAGCAGACGCGAAATAGGCGAGGGCGAGGCGACCAGCGTTGGCAGCTTGCCGTCATGCCCGCGCAATTTCGGGCTCTCTGGCGTACCACCGCTGAGCTGGATGATCGACGTGCCAGTAATGCCGGTCAGTGCCAGCTTGGCCTGGGTGTCTTCCTTGACCGGCGTGTCGCCCGCCAGACGAATCCGCGCCAGCACCCGGCGCGGGTCCTGCGGGTCAAGGCGCAGGCTGACCACGTCACCGACCTTGATCCCGCTGTACTGCACCGAGCTGCCCTTGGACAGACCGCTGACCGCCTCGTTGAATACCACTTCGTAATCCTTGAACTCGGTGTCGACGCTGGACTTTGCCAGAAACAGGCCGAAGAGCAGGGCGCCGGCCACGACGATCACCGTGAACAGGCCGATCAACACATGATGGGCTCGGGTTTCCATATCAGACCTCGTTGAGCAATTTGGCGGCGTCCAGCGCCGAGCGGCCGCGCGGGCCGTGGAAGTATTCGTGAATCCACGCGTCGGCGGTTTCCGAGACGACGTCGATAGGGCCGGCAACCAGCACTTTTTTCTGCGCCAGCACCGCCACGCGATCGGTGATGGTATACAGCGTGTCGAGGTCGTGGGTCACCAGAAACACGCTCAGCCCCAAGGCATCGCGCAAGGTCAGGATCAACTGATCGAACTGCGCCGCGCCAATCGGATCGAGTCCGGCGGTGGGCTCATCGAGAAACAGAATGTCCGGATCCAGCGCCAAAGCCCGCGCCAGCGCCGCGCGCTTGATCATGCCGCCGGACAGCGACGCCGGGTATTTGTCCGCCGCCGACAACGGCAACCCGGCCAGCGCCAGTTTCACCGCCGCCAGATGCTCTGCGTCGTGGCGGCTGAGGCCGGCGTGTTCGATCAGGGGCAGGGCGACGTTCTCGGTCACGGTCAGCGACGAGAACAGCGCGCCCTTCTGGAACAACACACCAAAGCGCCTTTCGATCAGCGAGCGCTCATGCTCGGGCAGATTCGGCAGGTTCTGACCGAAGACCTTGACCATGCCCTCGCTGGGCCGATTCAGCCCGACGATGCTGCGCAGCAGCACAGATTTGCCGGTACCGGAGCCGCCAACCACGGCGAGGATCTCGCCCTTGTACACGTCCAGATCAAGGTTCTCGTGCACGCTCTGCGGGCCGAAGCGATTGCACAGGCCACGGACTTCGATCACCGCCTCCGAGGGCGCGCGGGGTAGACGACTCACCAGCCCATCTCCATGAAAAACAGCGCGGCCACCGCATCAAGCACGATCACCACGAAAATCGACTGCACCACGCTGGAGGTGGTGTGCGCGCCGACCGACTCGGCGCTGCCGCTGACCTTGAAGCCTTCCAGGCAACCGATCGCCGCGATCAGGAAGGCGAAGATCGGCGCCTTCACCAGCCCGACCAGAAAATGCTGAATGCCGATGTCCGATTGCAGTAGCGAAAGGAACATTGCCGGCGAAATGTCAAGCGACACCGCACAGACCACACCGCCGCCGACGATCCCCGAGAGCATCGCCAGAAACGTCAGCATCGGCAGCGCCACCAGCAGCGCCAGCACACGCGGCACCACCAGCAATTCGATCGGGTCGAGGCCAAGGGTGCGGATCGCGTCGATTTCTTCGTTGGCCTTCATCGAGCCGATCTGCGCGGTGAATGCACTGGCGGTGCGCCCGGCCATCAGGATCGCCGTGAGCAACACGCCGAATTCGCGCAGGAACGAGAAGCCGACCAGGTCCACGGTGAAAATCGTCGCGCCGAAACTGGCCAGTACCGTGGCGCCAAGAAACGCCACCACCGCACCGACCAGAAACGTCAGCAAGGCCACGATCGGCGCAGCGTCGAGGCCGGTCTGCTCGATGTGCGCGATCATCGGCGTGATCCGCCAGCGCTTGGGCCGCAACAGACCACGGGCGATGACTTCGAGAATCAGGCCGACGAAGCCGAGCAGTTGCAGCGTGTCGGTCCAGACCTTGTCCACCGCGCGGCCGATGCGCGTCAGCAGTTGCACGCTGACGCTGACTTCCGGCTCCTTGATCGGCACGCAGAAATCACTCAGCGAGCAGTACACGGTTTGCAGCAAGGCGCGGTCGGCAGTTGAAAGGGTGCAATCGGGGTGTTCGGCGGTTTTGCCCAAGCGCTCGGAACCGAGCAGCTCGACCAGCAACGAGGCGCCGGCGGTGTCCAGGGCTCCGAGGCCGTTCAGATCGATGGAAGTGTTGGCGTCGTACTGGCCGCGGAGCTTTTCGCTCAGATGCTTGAGCGCGGTGTAGTGGGCGAGCGTCCAGTCGCCGCTGACCCGCAGACGGGCAGGGCTGAGCGCGGTGTCCAAGTGGGCACTGCCGGGGGTTGGGCTGCTGGTCATAAGCTCCGTGCTTGTACGGCCGTTACGAGATCCTACGTAATAGCACGAACCGGATTACTTTTCTTTGGCCGGTGTGCTGTCGGTAATTGCGAAACGCAGCACGCCGATCAACTGGCCATCCTCGGTCAGCACCCGCACCTGCCACTTGCCCGCCGGGTTGCCGGGGAAATTCTGTTTGTGCGTCCACGCCCGGTAGCCTTCCTTGCGCCCGCCATGGATGTCGAGGGCGATGCGGTCGACCTCTTTGCCGTTGAAGGTCCACACGTGATAAATCCGCTCGTCGAGACCGCGCGGCGCGTTGATCGCAGTGTAGGCGTAGAGCCCGCCGCTGCGGATCTGCTCGGCACTGACGGTGTCGAGGCTGGCGCCGGGGGTGCGATCCTGCAATTGCGTGCTGATCGCTACGTCGGTCATCCACAGCGTTGCCGGCGGCACCCACGAACGCAGCGCCCAACCGACGCCGCCGATGCCGAAGGTAATGAACAGAATCGCCAGGGCATTGCGCACCGTGCGGATCGGGAAGATCGACGCCAGGCTCGGGAACGACAGCAGCACGGCAATCCCCAGCGCCCATTTGAAACTCTGCGCAGTGGTCAGGTGCATGATCACCGGCAACGCAGTGAGCAGGGCGGCGAACAGGGTCAGGGTGTGCAGCGCGAGAAACGCCCAGCGCCGTGGCGCCAGCCATTTGTAGTACAGCGGATCGACGATAGAGATCAGTGCGGCAACGCTGAGCAGTCCCGTGAAGACAAACTGGCCGCTGTTCCACGTGGTGGTGATGAAGAAGAATGGCAGAACGAAAAACAGGCTTTCCTGATGGATCATCTGCGTCGCGTAGCGCAGCAGCGGCTGGGGAATCTCGCGCTTGAAGATCCGTGTGAACAGCCCGGTCAGGGTGTTTTCCAGCATCAGCCAGATCCAGCTGAGCAGCATGATCACCGTGATCCAGCTGGCCAGCCCCTGTTGGCGATCGACGAGGATGAAACTGCCGACCCCGGAAATGAACCCACCCGCCGCAATCACCCCGGGGTAGCGCTTCATCAGCTCGAGAATGCGCTGGATAAGGAGGGTCAGTTTTGGCATTTTGGCGGTTCACGACGATATGGGGAAAATCCCGGAAAGGTTAACGCCGCATGACCCCTGTGGCGAGGGGATTTATCCCCGATCGGCGGCGCAGCCGTCGTAGATCCTGCAAGCGAATTCTGTCTGGATATACCGAGCTGCCCTTATCGGGGCTGCTGCGCAGCCCATCGGAGATAAATCCCCTCGCCACAAGTGCTCACTCACCACAGGATTAATGGCTTCCAGCAATTTTGTGGCGACGATACACACGCCAGCCGATCAACATCAGCAGCACCAGCCCCACCCCACCTGCAGCCAGCCACAACACCTGATCATCACTGATCAACGGCTTCTCGATCCGGATATACCCCGGCTGCAACAGCAGCTCGCGCATCGCCTTGTTCGCCGCTTCCAGCGTCACCCCTTGCAGCTCGCGCGCGGGATTGGCAAAGCGGCCATCCTGATAGTCGGCCAGCGCGCTCCAGTAATAGTCCGCCAGTGCGCTGTTGCCTTGTACGGCCCAAGCTTGATGGGCGATGGCGGCTTGTTTGATGCGGGCGAAGGTGCTCGGGTCGAGGCCGTTTTGCAGCAGGTCGGCCTTGAGGTCTTCAAGCACCTGGATGGCTTCGTCGACGTCATCGCGATCCAGGTCAGCGTTGAGGCTCATGAAGCCGAGACCGCCGAACACTTCGCGCTCGGCCCACGGCCCGTACGACAAGCCATGGTTGAGGCGAATCTGCCGGTACAGCGCCCAGTCGAGGTAATCCTTGAGAATGTCGAACGTCTGATCGTACTGATCGTCGAGCACCGGTTCCGGCACCAGCCAGTGCAGCTTGGCGCTGTCGCCGATAAAGCCACGGGTGAGGGTGCGTTCATGGGCGGCGCTGGTGCGGATGTCCGGCAGCGCCCGATGCTCGCTCGGCTCGACCGGCTCCAGCTCACCCCAGGTACGCTCCAGATAGGCCGGCAGCAGTTTGTCGAGTTCGCCGACGACGATCAGGGTCATGTTGTTCGGCGCATACCAGGCTTTGCGCACCTTCTCCAATTGCTCTTGGGTCAGATGGTCGACTTCGGCACGCTGCGGGCATTTCAGTCCCAGCTCGACAGCCAGTTGATTGCTCGCGGTATGACCGAGGTCCTGACGGTCGAGGAAACGTTGCAGCCTGGTGTAATGCCCGCCGTCCTCACGCTCGACCACCCGCTTCGCCGCGTTGATTGCGTTGTCGTCGATGCGTGTCTGGGTCAGCAGCGCGAGCAGCAGGTCGAGCACCTTGCGCTGGTTTTTCGCCGGGGCCTCGATGACGAACGTGGTGTCAGCGTTGCTGGTGAACGCGTTCCAGTCCCCGCCCAGCGCCTGCATACGCTCTTCCAAGCCGCCTTCGCCGGTAGCGTCGATGCCGCTGAACAGCAGGTGTTCGAGCAAATGCGGCAGCTCTTTTTCGTCGCAGTCGAAGTCATCGAGGCCGACGCCGACCACCAGCCGGATCGCCACATGCCCACGCTCGGTGCCGGGTTTGAGCATCAGCTGCAAACCATTGGGCAACGCATAGCCTTCGACCTGAAACCGATCCAGGGCAAAAGCGGGCAGGGAACCGAGCAACAGACAGGCGAACAACAGGCAACGCATAACAGGCTTCCATACGGCTGATTTGGAGATCCGTGTCGTCAGTCAGGGCCCCATCGCTGGCAAGCCAGCGATGACGGTCTCAAGGCTGAACCACTGTAACTGACTGGCCCCAGCCCCAGACGTTCAAGGCGAATGCGTAATGTCGGCCATGTCATCCACCGCCAGCGCGCCAGTGTCCGCCGTTTCCAGCACCACATAGGCGCTGCTGCAGAACAAAGAATTGAGCCGTTTCATGTCGGCGATCAACTCCAGATGCAGCGAGCTGGTCTCCAGGCTCTGAACGATCTTGCGTTGCAAACGGCTGACATGCGCATGGGCCAGACGCCGTTCCTGCGCACGAAAGCGGCGTTTCTCCCGCAACAACTGCCGCGCGCTTTCGCGGTCGCCGCTGAGAAACACCGACAGGCCCAGGCGCAGGTTGGCGATCAGTTGCTGTTGCAGCCCGGCAAGATCTTCCAGGCCTTCTTCGGAAAACGAACGGCGCTGCGAAGTCTTCTGCTGCTGGATCTTGCGCAGCATGCGCTCGATCAGGTCGGCGGCGAGTTTCAGGTTGATCGCCAGTTCGATGATCTCGGCCCAGCGCCGACTGTCGTGCTCGCCGAGATCCTCGCGGGGCATCTGCGCCAGATACAGCTTGATCGCGCTGTACAGGGCTTCGATGTCGTCGGTCAGTCGGCGCATCTCCTGCGTGACGGCGGTCTGCTTGCCGCGCAACACATCGAGGGAGGCGTCGAGCATGTTGTCGAGCAGATCGCCCATGCGCAGGGTTTCCCGCGCGGCATTGGCCAGCGCCAGGCTCGGCGTGACCAGCGCGGTCGGGTCGAGATGACGCGGCTTGGCGGTGCCGTTGACCTCCGGCCGCTCCGGCAGCAGCCACGCACAGAGCCGCGCCATCGGCCCGACGCTGGGCAGCAGGATCAGGCAGCGCGCGGTGTTGTAGAGCAGGTGGAAGCCGATGACCATTTCCTGCGGGCTGAAATCAAGGCTGTCGATCCAGTGCACCAGCGGGTCGAGCACCGGGATGATCAGCAGCAGGCCGATCAGTTTGTACAACAGACTGCCCAGCGCAACTTGGCGGCCGGCAGCGTTCTGCATGCTGGTGCTCATGAAGGCGAGAATGCCGCTGCCGATGTTGGCGCCGATCACCAGGCCGATTGCCACCGGCAAGCTGATCACCGCAGCCCCGGCCAGCGTGGCGGTGAGCAGCACGGCGGCGAGGCTGGAGTAGGAAATCATCGCAAACAGTGCGCCGACCAGAGCATCGAGGAGGATGTCGCCGGTCAGCGAGGCGAAAATCACTTTCACCCCTTGCGCGTGAGTGATCGGCGCAGCGGCCTCGACGATCAATTGCAGGGCGAGAATGATCAGCCCCAGCCCGATCGACACCCGGCCCATCTGCCCGAGCCGCGTCTGTTTGCGCGACAGAAAGAAAATCACCCCGAGGAAAATCAGCAGCGGCGACAGCCACGACAGATCGAGGGTCAGCACCCGCGCCATCAACGCGGTACCGACATCGGCGCCCAGCATGGTCGCCAGCGCCGGGGTCAGCGCCATCAGGCCCTGACCGACAAACGAAGTGACCAGCATCGCCGTAGCGTTGCTGCTCTGCACCATGGCGGTGACGAGAATACCGGCGATGAACGCCAGCCATTTCTTCGACATGTTCTGGCCGATGACATGTCGCAGATTGGTGCCATAAACCCGCAGGATGCCGGTTCGGACGATGTGCGTGCCCCAGATCAACAGGGCGACGGCGGACAGCAGATTGAGCAGGGTGAGCATGCAGACCCCCTGTAGTAGCAGCGCCCCAGAGGGGCAAGTGAACGGCACCGCGCGGTTTCTACGTTCTTGATACTTAAGCTGTAGTTGGCGAACGGCCTCGGCGCCAGCATTGCACAGCTAAAGCGTGGATTGAAACAAAAGTGTCATGAAAAGCGCTTCATACACTCCCTTTAAATCAACGCCGTCTCCTGTGGGAGCTGGCTTGCCAGCGATGGCGTCAGCACAACCAACATTGATGTCGCCTGACACTCCGCTATCGCTGGCAAGCCAGCTCCCACAAGGTCCGCAGTGACTGAATGTTGCACAAACAAATGTGGGAGCGAGCCTGCTCGCGAAAGCGGTGGGCCAGCCAACATTGTTGTCGACTGGCACTCCGTCTTCGCGAGCAGGCTCGCTCCCACAGGGGTGTAGCGTGCTGCCGGGACTACCGGATTATTGGCCCGGAACATCCTTGCGCAGTTTCACCGGATCCTGCTGTTTCTTTTTCCGGGCCATCGCGCCGCGCAGTTTGATGTTGATCGCTTCCACTGCCAGGGAGAACGCCATGGCGAAGTAGACGTAGCCTTTTGGCACGTGCACGTCGAACGATTCGGCGATCAGCACGGTACCGACCACCAGCAGGAACGACAGCGCGAGCATTTTCAGCGACGGGTGCTTGTCGATGAATTCGCTGATTTTGCCCGACGCCAGCATCATCACCAGCACCGCCACGACGATCGCCGCGACCATGACCGGAACGTGGGAGACCATGCCGACGGCAGTGATCACCGAGTCCAACGAGAAGACGATATCGATGATCGCGATCTGGATGATGGTGTAGAGGAAGTTGCCGCCCTTGCCCGATGGCGCGTCGTCGCTTTCATCTTCACCTTCCAGCGCGTGGTACATCTCCTGCGAACTCTTCCACAACAGGAACAGGCCACCGAAGAACAGAATCAGGTCACGGCCGGAAATGCCCTGACCGAACACTTCGAACAGGTCGGCGGTGAGGCGCATGACCCAGGTGATCGACAGCAGCAACAGGATCCGCGTGACCATGGCCAGGCCAAGACCGAAGATCCGGGTGCGCTGCTGCATGTGTTTCGGCATGCGGCTGACCAGGATCGAAATCATGATGATGTTATCGATGCCGAGGACGATTTCCAGGGCGGTCAGGGTGAAGAAGGCAACCCAGATTTCGGGGTTGGTCAGCCAATCCATGTGTATTCCTTTGAGCGAGTGTTAAACCGAAACAGGTCCGGGCTTCAAACCGCGAAGCCGGGACCCGTAACGGTGAGTCTTGGGCTTATAGAGTGCTGAACAGCGGGAAAGTCCCCAACAGCAGTGCAGCAATCAGAATGCAGATACACACCAGGATCGCCCATTTCAGGGTGAAACGCTGGTGATCACCGAAATCGATGCCGGCCAGCGCCACCAACAGATAGGTCGACGGCACCAACGGGCTCAGCAAGTGGACGGGCTGGCCGACGATCGAGGCACGGGCCATTTCCACCGCAGTGATCCCATAGTGGCTGGCCGCTTCGGTCAGCACCGGCAATACACCGTAATAAAACGCATCGTTGGACATGAAGAAGGTGAAGGGCATGCTCACCAGCGCCGTAATCACCGCCAGGTACGGGCCGAGTAATTCCGGAATCACCGCCAACAGGCTCTTCGACATCGCATCGACCATGCCGGTGCCCGACAGGATACCGGTGAAGATACCGGCCGCAAAGATCAGCCCGACCACTGCCAGCACGCTGCCGGAATGCGCGGCGACGCGATCCTTCTGCATTTGCAGGCATGGGTAGTTGACGATCATGGCAATACTGAACGCCACCATGAACAGCACCGGCAGCGGCAACAGACCGCCGATCAGCGTGCACATCAGGCCGAAAGTCAGTGCGGCGTTGAACCAGATCAGCTTCGGACGGCGTGCGTCGGGGAATTGCGAGACGCTGATTTCACTGTGATCGATCTCGTCGCCGACCAGGTGCAGCTCGCCGAGGCGGGCACGTTCACGCTTGCCGTAGAAGTAGGCAATCACCAGGATCGCCAAGACACCGGCGGCCATGGCCGGGATCATCGGTACGAAAATGTCCGACGGATCGACATGCAGAGCACTCGCCGCGCGGGCGGTCGGGCCGCCCCACGGGGTCATGTTCATCACGCCACCGGCGAGGATGATCAGACCGGCCATGATTCGCGGGCTCATGCCGATGCGGCTGTACAGCGGCAGCATCGCGGCCACGCAGATCATGTAAGTGGTCGCGCCGTCACCATCGAGGGAAACGACGAGCGCCAGAACGGCGGTACCGACCGAAACTTTCAACGGGTCGCCCTTGACCAGTTTGAGGATCTTGCGCACGGCCGGGTCGAACAGACCGGAGTCGATCATCAGGGCGAAATACAGAATGGCGAACATCAACATCACGCCGGTCGGCGCCAGTTTGGTGATGCCTTCAAGCATCATCGGGCCGATCTTCGGCGCGAAACCACCGAACAGGGCGAACAGGATCGGGATGATGATCAGGGCGATCAGCGCGGACAGGCGCTTGGTCATGATCAGGAACATGAACGTGATGACCATGGCGAAGCCAAGGAAAGTCAGCATGGGAATACTCCAGGCGTAGCGCGGCTAGTTGAATGAGCGGATCGGGCGGGATCAGCGCAGAACGGGAGGCGCGAGGCGTACGGGCGGAGTGACCAGCAGGAAGCGGGAGAAACGGCGGGTTGCAGAAGACATCAGAATCACCATTGTTGTTGTTAATTGGGCCGGGCCTGTGGAAAAAACACAGGGCTTGGGCCAACCGGTCTGTTGCCGGGAGTGGGGCGATCCTAATCGGGGAAGCTTTCAGCTACCTTTCGCGACCGAAAGCGATGAATGAATGGTCAACCGGCGGTCGGATGCAGCGACAGCCAATGAATACGGGACGAGAAGCGATACGAGGGAACGGATAGACAACGCTGGCTGGCAGTCTGGACATATTCGTTATCAGTTCAGTCCAAGCACCCGGTTAAAAAATCGACAGGTCCAGCGGCCGCACCGCGCCCATCCAGATCGCGTGTTCGGTGTGGTCGAGCAGGTCGTTGCCAGTGTCCGGATGCAGGAACACCACCAACCCCTTGCGGTTAAGCGCCAGCCACGGCAGCACCTCGCCGATCAGCTCGGGACCGAAAGCCAGTTGGCAGCTCCAGTCGGGGTGCGGCCCCACCGGGCGTTCGTGCACGCGGCCCATTTTCAGCGCAAACAACTGCGCGGCCTGTTCGCACAAGGCCCGCGCCTGGTCGATGGTTTGCGCGTCGAAATAGACATGGGCGTGATAGCCCTTGATCCCTTGCATCGTTTCGCCTCTCAATCGGTTCGAACCCTTGGCTGTTTCCACCGTCACAGGTCATATAGGACAACTATAAGGAAAACAGCCATGAAAAATGCCGAGACCCCAGTGGTCAAAGTGGTGCTTTATGGTGCCATGGCCAGCCTGGGCGGTGCATTGATGGCTGAATTGCTGCGTCGCCAACACGAAGTCATCGCCATTCTCGACGATCTCACTGCACTCGCGCCGCGTCCGGGATTGCGCACCAAGACCGGCGATCTGTTCGATGCCGAGCGGGTCAATCAGAGCGTCGCCGGCAGCTCGGCGGTGATCTGTCTGCTGGACGCGCCGGGGTTGCCGTTCAGCAGCGACCACGTTGAGCGCTCGGTGACGCTCGGCCCAGTGGAGCAGGTGCTGGCAGTCGACGCCTTGGTCGAAGGTTTGCAACTGGCCAGCGTGCCGCGCCTGTTTCTGGTCGGCAACTTCGGTGTGCTCGACGAGCCTGACAATGACGAGCGTTTGCAACGTCACGCTGCCGAAGAAATCCTCGAGGCGGTACAAAGCAGCTCACTGCGCTGGACCTTAGTCAATGCGCCCCATGGCGTGGCCGGATTGACCATCGAGCACTTCAGTCAGGTCGGCGGCAATCTCGAACCGGGATTGGCTGAACCGCTGGAGCGTTTGAACCGTGTAGCGGTGGGTGTCGCCGATGAGCTGCGATTGAATCTGCATGTGGGGCAGCATGTGAATTTTGTGGCGGCTTCTGATTCGTAAAAGATCGGACGATCTTTTGCTCTTCACACCGCAATCGAGGGCAGGGCCAGACCGTTAAGCGATTCGGCACTGCTGGCCTGTTCCGCCATTAACCAATCAACAAAATCCTGAATCAACGCACCCCGACGCTTGCGTTGCGGCAACACCACGTAATACCCCAGCCGCGACAGCGTGGTTTCCGCCAGCGGCCGGCACAGCAAACCCTGCACCAGCAAGTTATCCACAAGGTGCCGCCAGCCAATCGCCACGCCTTGTCCGCCGATCGCCGCCTGAATCAGCAAGGTGTAATTGTCGAAGCGCAATTGCCCCGGCGCTGGCGGCGTAGTCAGGCCCAACTGACGAAACAAGCCACTCCAGTCGAACCAGTTGCTGCTGTTTTCCCCACGCAGATGCAGCAGCGGCAATTCCAGCAGGGCCTGCGCGGGCAACGGCAATGAACGCTCCTTGAGCAGCAGCGGGCTGCACACCGGGAACACTTCTTCGCTGAACAGCCAGTGGCTCTCACCCTGCTTGAATCGACCATCGCCAAACAGGATCGCCACGTCGATGTCGGTGCGCAGCATGTTGTGGTTGCGCTCGCTGGTGACCAGGCTGACATCAATGTGCGGATTGGCCTCATGGAAGCGATGCAGGCGCGGCATCAGCCAATAAGCGGCGAAAGCGAAATCCGTGGCCACTTGCAGCACTTCATGTTGCTGCTGAGTGCTGATTGCGCTTAATCCTGCGTCGATATTCTGCAAACCGAGGGCAACTTGCTGGAAAAGCAGGCTGCCCACCTCAGTCAATTCGATGCCCCGGTAGATCCGATCGAACAGGCGCGTACCGAGCTGCTCTTCCAGACGTTTCATTTGCTGGCTGATCGCCGGCTGCGTGGTGCCAAGCTCCACCGCAGCAGCGGTAAAACTGCGATGGCGGGCCGCCGCTTCAAAAGCGCGCAGCAGATCGAGGGAGAGGTCACCGAGGGCGTCATACATAAGCTGTACTTATCCTAGTCATTGTCCGGCGCGGGCTTTACCGGAACAGGCATGGAATCCATGCTCGATCGCAGCACTCTCGCATAAATATTCAACATGGAATGCCGCGATCACATGAAGCGCAAGAACATTCTTTTCATCATGGCCGATCAAATGGCCGCGCCAATGTTGCCGTTCTACGGCCCATCGCCAATCAAACTGCCGAATTTGTCCCGCCTCGCCGCCCAAGGCGTGGTGTTCGATGCTGCCTATTGCAACAGCCCGCTGTGCGCGCCGTCGCGCTTCACCCTGGTCAGTGGGCAGTTGCCGAGCAAGATCGGCGCCTACGACAACGCCGCTGATTTCCCCGCCGACATTCCGACTTACGCGCATTACCTGCGGCGTCTCGGCTACCGCACCGCGCTGTCGGGCAAGATGCATTTCTGCGGGCCGGACCAGCTGCACGGTTATGAAGAACGCCTGACCAGCGATATCTACCCGGCCGATTACGGTTGGGCGGTGAACTGGGACGAGCCGGACGTGCGGCCGAGCTGGTATCACAACATGTCTTCGGTACTGCAGGCCGGGCCGTGCGTGCGCACCAATCAGCTGGATTTCGACGAAGAGGTGGTGTTCAAGGCGCAGCAATATCTGTTCGATCACATCCGCGAGGACAGCGACCAGCCGTTCTGCCTGACTGTGTCGATGACCCACCCGCACGACCCGTACACGATTCCCAAGGCTTTCTGGGATCTGTATGACGATGCTGATATTCCGTTGCCTACAGCCTTGAACCAGGACGAACTCGATCCGCACTCGCAACGTCTGCTCAAGGTTTACGACCTGTGGGACAAGCCGCTGCCTGTGGATAAAATCCGCGATGCCCGTCGCGCCTACTTCGGTGCTTGCAGCTATATCGACGCCAATGTCGGCAAACTGCTGCAAACCCTCGAGGAAACCGGGTTGATCGACGACACCGTCATCGTCTTCTCCGGTGACCATGGCGACATGCTCGGCGAGAAGGGCCTCTGGTACAAAATGCACTGGTTCGAGATGGCCGCGCGGGTGCCGCTGCTGATCAGCGCACCGGGACAATTCGAGGCGGGCCGGGTCAGCGCCGCCGTATCCACCGCCGACCTGCTGCCGACGTTCGTGGATCTGGCCGGTGGCACGCTTGAACCAGGCTTGCCACTGGATGGTCGTTCGTTGCTGCCGCACCTGCAAGGGCAGGGCGGGCATGACGAGGTGTTCGGCGAATACATGGCCGAAGGCACTGTGAGCCCGCTGATGATGATTCGCCGGGGCGCCTACAAATTTATCTACAGCGAAAGCGACCCGTGCCTACTCTTCGATGTGGATAACGATCCGCGCGAAGAAGAGGAACTGAGCCAATCGCCGCAACATCGTCCGCTGTTCGAAGACTTTCTCGCCGAAGCGCGGGCCAAGTGGGACATTCCGGCAATCCATCGGGACGTGCTGGCCAGCCAGCGCCGACGCCGTTTCGTCGCCGATGCGTTAACCATCGGCAAGCTGAAGAGCTGGGACCACCAGCCGCTGGTCGATGCCAGTCAGCAGTACATGCGCAACCACATCGACCTTGATGATCTGGAGCGCAAGGCCCGTTATCCACAACCCTGCCAAAACCAATAACGTTAAGGGGAAGTCCATGCGCAAGTTATCCACAGCTGTCACTGTCGGCCTGATCGCATTGAGCAGCGCCTCGGCGTTCGCCGAGCAAAGCTGCGAAACCGTGAAGATGGCCGATCCGGGCTGGAGCGACATCGCCGCGACCAATGCCATCACCGGGTTTCTGCTGGACGGCATGGGCTATAAGGCCAAAGTCGACACCCTTGCGGTGCCGATCACCTTCGGCGGCTTGAAGGATGGCCAGGTTGACGTGTTCCTCGGCAACTGGATGCCGGCGCAGCAGGGCTTCTATGACAAGTTCGTCGCCACCGGTGATGTGACGCAATTGGCCAAGAACCTGGAAGGCACCGAATTCACCCTCGCCGTCCCCGACTATGTCTGGGAAGCGGGTGTGCATGATTTTGCCGACCTGAACAAATTCGCCGACAAGTTCGACAAGAAGATCTACGGCATCGGCTCAGGCGCGCCGGCGAACATTTCGCTGCAGGAGATCATCAAGAAGAACGACTTCAACATGGGCCAGTGGAAGCTGATCGAGTCCAGCGAACAGGCGATGCTCGCCGAAGTGTCGCGGGCGGTGAAGAAACAGAAATTCGTCACCTTCCTCGGCTGGACCCCGCACCCGATGAACGTGCAGCTGAAAATGCGTTACCTCAAGGGCGGCGAAAAATACTTCGGCGACACCGGCAGCGTATTCACCCTGACCCGTAAGGGCTACGCCGAGGCCTGCCCTAATGTGGGTAAATTGCTGACCAATCTGGCGTTCACCCAGGACATGGAGAACAGCATCATGGCCGAGGTGGTGAACAAGAAGGTCAGCAATGCCGAAGCGGCGAAGGCGTGGATCAAGGCCAATCCGGCGGTGCTGGACAAGTGGCTGGACGGGGTGAAGACCGTGGATGGCAAGGATGCGTTGGTGGCGGTGAAGGCCAAGCTTTGATCTCAGGGTTGCTGGAATAGCGTTCGGCTGGAGATTTTTTCCCCCTCACCCCAGCCCTCTCCCCCAAGGGGGCGAGGGGGAAAGGGAGCCGATCGCTGTTGAATCGAAACTTGCGTTCAACGCCGAAATCGCAGGTCGGTGAATCTTCAACAAACAGCTCGGTCAGTCCCCTCTCCCTCAGGGAGAGGGCTAGGGTGAGGGGCTTTTACACCTGACACCCTGATAACCTTGAACAAAACCCCAACCGCGAGGACCCATGGCCTTCCCCAGCCGCCATTCACTTTTTCCTTTCCTGAGCTGGTTGCCACGGCAAACCCGCGCCAGCGTCGGGCGGGACCTGATCGTCGGCCTCAGCGGTGCGATTCTCGCCTTGCCCCAGTCGATTGCCTACGCGCTGATTGCCGGACTGCCACCGGAATACGGCCTGTATGCGGCGATCATCCCGGTGTTGATCGCCTGCCTGTGGGGGTCGTCATGGCATCTGATCTGCGGCCCGACGGCGGCGATTTCGATTGTCCTGTACGCCAGCGTCAGCCCGCTCGCGGTGCCGGCGTCCGAGGACTACATCACTCTGATCCTGCTGCTGACGTTCCTTGCGGGGATTTTCCAGTGGTTGCTCGGCTTGCTGCGCTTTGGCGCACTGGTGAATTTCGTTTCGCATTCGGTGGTGCTCGGCTTCACCCTCGGCGCCGCCGTGGTGATCGCCATCGGGCAATTGCCCAATCTGCTCGGGCTGGAATTGCCGGCCAACACCACGGCGCTCGCCAGCCTGATGGATCTGCTGCGACATCTGGGGGCTGTGGATAAGCCCTCGCTGATGCTCGGCGTCGCTACAGTGATCGTCGGCGTGGCCCTGAAAAAACTCCTGCCGCGCTGGCCGACGCTGTTGATCACGCTGGTGCTGGCCAGTCTGCTGGTGTGGATCTGGCCAGCGATGTTCGGCCATGTGCATCTGGTCAGCGCTTTCGTCGGACGCCTGCCGCCGCTGAGCGCCTTGCCGCTGGATCTGGAGGTGATCCTGCGCCTGCTGCCAAGCGCGGTGGCAGTGGGCATGCTCGGGCTGGTCACCAGCCTGTCGATTGCCCGCTCGATTTCGGCGCGGTCGCAGCAGTTGCTCGATGCCAATCAGGAAGTCCGCGCACAAGGTTTGTCGAACATCGTCGGTGCGTTCTTTTCCGGGTCGCTCTCAGCCGGATCGTTTACCCGTTCGGGATTGAGTTATGAGGCGGGTGCCTGCTCGCCGCTGGCCGGGGTGTTCTCGGCGATCTGGGTGGCGCTGTTCGCGGTGTTCGGCGCCGGGCTGATCGCACACATTCCGATCCCGGCCATGGCCGGCAGCATCCTGTTGATTGCCTGGGGTCTGGTCGATCACCGGGGCATTCGCGCTTTGCTACGGGTCAGCCGCGCCGAGTTCGTGGTGATGGCCCTGACTTGCCTGGCGACTCTGCTGCTGGAGTTGCAGACGGCAATTTACGCCGGGGTGCTGGCGTCGTTGTTTTTCTACCTCAAGCGCACCTCGCAACCACGGGTGCAGCATTGGCGCGATGGTGACGACGATGTGTTGCGCGTGGGTGGTTCGATCTTCTTCGGCGCCAGCCATTACCTGCAAGTGCGCCTGCAACGCCTGCATGGCGCACGGGTGGTGATCGAGGCGCAGCAGATCAACTTCATCGATTATTCGGGGGTGGAAATGCTGCACCAGGAAGCGCGACGCCTGCTGAGCCAGGGTCGCAGCCTGACCCTGCGCCGGGCGCGGCCGCCGGTGGTGGAGGAGTTGAGGAAGCTGGAGGGGGCGGAGAAGTGCCCAATCAGGTTTGAGGATTGATCTGATATCGCGGTGGTGATGCGATTCGCGAGCACGCTCGCTCCCACATTGATCGTATTTCAATGTGGGAGCAAAGCTTAAAGGGCCAGTTGGCGGCGCAGCTCGGCGAGTACCGGCGCGGTATCCGGGCGCACGCCACGCCACAGCCAGAATGCCTCTGCCGCCTGTTCGGCGAGCATGCCCAGACCATCCATCGCCAGCGCCGCGCCGTGCTCAGTGGCCCAGCGGCAAAACGCGGTCGGTTCCTTGCCGTACATCATGTCGTAGCACAGCGTCTGGCCTGGCTCGATCAGGCTTGGCGCAATCGGCGGCACGTCACCGGTCAGGCTGGCGGAGGTGGCGTTGATGATCACGTCCACCGGTTCGCGCAGCCAGTCGAAACCACTGGCCGACACCGGCCCGAGGTCGCAGAACAACTCGGCCAGCAGTTCAGCCTTGTCCACGGTGCGATTGGCGATGATCACCGAGGCCGGCTTCTCCGCCAGCAATGGCTCCAGCGCACCGCGCACCGCGCCGCCAGCGCCGAGCAAAAGGATGCGCTTACCGGTCAGGCTGAACCCGGCATTCACCGTCAGATCGCGGACCAGGCCTGCGCCATCGGTGTTGTCGCCGAGCAGTGAGCCATCGTCCATTTTGCTCAAGGTGTTCACCGCACCGGCGCGCTGCGCGCGGGCGGTCAGGCTGTTAGCCAGACGGTAGGCGTCTTCCTTGAACGGCACCGTCACATTGGCGCCGCGCCCTTCGCGAAAGAACGCCTTGGCGCAGCCGACAAAATCATCCAGCGGCGCCAGCAGCGTGCTGTAGTCGAGGCGCTGGCCGGTCTGTTCGGCGAACAACTGGTGAATCATCGGCGACTTGCTGTGGCCGATCGGATTACCGAAAACGACGTAACGATCCATCACCCGTCCTCAGGCCTCGGCCAGCCAGTCGCGATCCTGCAGGAAATAATCGGTCAGGCGCGCTTCTGCGCTGCCCGGCTCGGCCTTCCAGTCATAGCCCCAGCGCACTTGCGGTGGCAGCGACATCAGAATCGATTCAGTGCGGCCACCCGATTGCAGACCGAACAGCGTGCCACGGTCGTAAACCAGGTTGAATTCGACGTAGCGGCCTCGGCGGAATTCCTGGAATTCGCGCTGCTGGGCAGTGAAGGCGTCGTTCTTGCGCCGTTGCACGATCGGCAGGTAGGCCTCGATATAGGCATCGCCGATGGCGCGCATGAAGGCGAAACTGGTGTCGAAATCCCACTCGTTCAGATCGTCGAAGAACAGACCGCCAATGCCACGTGGCTCATGACGATGCTTGATATGGAAATAGGTGTCGCACCAGGCCTTGTAACGCGGATAGACGTCCGCACCGAACGGCGCACAGGCTTGCTCGGCGACGCGGTGCCAATGAATGCAATCTTCCTCAACGCCGTAATACGGGGTCAGGTCGAAACCGCCGCCAAACCACCAGACCGGTTCTTCGCCTTCTTTTTCAGCAATGAAAAAACGCACGTTGGCGTGGGAGGTCGGCACATGCGGATTGTGCGGGTGGATCACCAGCGACACGCCGAGCGCCTCGAAACCACGCCCGGCCAGTTCCGGCCGATGGGCGCTGGCCGAGGGCGGCAGGCCGCTGCCGAATACGTGGGAAAAATTGACGCCGCCCTTTTCGATCAGCGTACCGTTTTCCAGCACGCGGGTGCGCCCGCCACCGCCCGCCGGCCGGGTCCAGGCGTCTTCGACGAAGCATTTGCCGCCGTCTTCGGTTTCCAGTGCAGCGCAGATGCGGTCTTGCAGATCGAGCAGATAGGCCTTTACGGCGTCGGTGCGGGTCGTCATGGCTTCACCTTGAATCGAGCGGCGCCCCGGCAGGCGGGCGGCGCAAATGGGCGCGTAGCATACCATCGCAGACCGGCGCGCCGCAGTTGACGAAGATCAAGCAGGGGAGTTGGATAGAGGGCTTAGCAACGACCCAAGGAGAGCAGGCAGATGGCAAAGCGTATCCAGTTCCGCGCCCACGGCGGTCCCGAAGTGCTCGAATATGTTGACTACGAACCCGCTGCGCCCGGGCCGAATCAGGTGCGCGTGGCCAACCAGGCGATCGGCCTGAACTTCATCGACACCTATTACCGCAGCGGCCTCTATGCGCCACCTGCCATGCCGTCCGGCCTGGGTTCGGAAGGCGCCGGCACGGTCGAAGCGGTGGGCAGCGACGTCACCCGGTTCAAGGTCGGCGATCGCGTGGCATACGGCAGCGGCCCGCTCGGCGCCTACAGCCAGTTGCATGTGCTGCCGCAGGACAATCTGGTGCACCTGCCCGATGAAATCAGTTTCGAAACCGCCGCCGGGGTCATGCTCAAGGGTCTGACCGTGCAATACCTGCTGCGCCAGACCTACCAACTGCAGGGCGGCGAAACCATTCTGTTCCACGCCGCAGCCGGTGGCGTCGGCTCTCTGGCCTGCCAATGGGCCAAAGCGCTGGGCGTGAAGCTGATCGGCACCGTCAGCTCGAAGGAGAAAGCCGAACTGGCCAAGGCCAACGGCGCCTGGGCCACCATCGACTACAGCCATGAAAACGTTGCCGAGCGCGTGCTGGCGCTGACTGACGGCAAGAAAGTCCCGGTGGTGTATGACGGCGTCGGCAAGGACACCTGGCTCACGTCCCTGGACAGCGTGGCACCACGTGGCCTTGTAGTGAGTTTCGGCAATGCTTCGGGCGCAGTCGACGGCGTCAACCTGGGCATTCTTGCCGCGAAGGGCTCGTTGTACGTCACCCGGCCTACGCTGGCGACCTACGCCAACAACGCCGAGAACCTGCAGCGCATGGCCGACGAGCTGTTCGAGATGATCATCAGCGGCAAGCTGAAGGTCGACATCAGCCAGCGCCATGCATTGGCCGATGCGGCAAAAGCACAAACCGAACTGTCGGCACGGCGCACTACCGGTTCCACGATTCTGTTGCCATAACGCTTCAAGTTGACACTCGGTGAACTCTTCCATGAGTTCGCCGAGTATCTTTCAGCTATATCAAGTACATCTTCCGGTGAAGTTTCTTCGCCGCTGGCCTACGACCGGAAAACTTCCTGCGTAACTTCTTCGACTCGTATACAAGCCATTTCTCTGCCCACTCTTCGATTATTGGCGGATCAATACTGACGGTTGTGAACATCACGATACTCCGGCTGATGCACGTTCATGTTCACTGGCTGATCCAGGGCCATCAGGATTTGCCGCCATTCGGCGGACAACAGCCAATAATCGCCCCGGGCACGCTGCTCGATGTGCATGGCGTGCGAAGCGATCGGTGTCAGGCCGAAGCGCTGAAACAGTTGCCGCTGTGGCGATCTGCACAAGGCCGTCACCCCCTGATATCCGCGATCGATCGCCCATTCGGCGGCGGTGGCGAGCAGGCCATTGATCGACACCGGCCGGTGCTGCTGGGAATGGGTGATCAAGCGACTGAATTCGACATGCCGCGCCAATGCCACAGTGGGAGACACATGATGCTGCGCCAGTGAGGCCCATTCGAACGGCGCCGGGGTTGCCCGCAGCACTGCAATGAGTTGATCTCGCTGGTAGAGCAAGAAGTGCGTACTGCGCGAGGTGATCGCCAAGCGGGTTTCCAGCGCCCGGGCTCTGGAGGTGAGCATGTAATGCTGCAATCGCAGGCGAAACTGCCGACCAATGAAACGCTCGAATTCTCCGGCGTCCGACCCCGCCTCAAGAATGGCCACACGATAGTCGGCCTGTTGATTCTTGAGTGCCTCTTGAAAGCCCTGCAGATAATCCTTGAGGTGTAAATCCGTAATATCCATTACTTCTCCGCAGCCATTAACATTTCGAAGTTGTATCAAGCACATTGAAAGAATGGATGCTTTTGAAAATCTCGCCACTGCACGCGTTCTGATAATCGCGTGGGAAAACTTACAGATATTCCAGAGTCGAAGAACCGTCTGACGCATGCAAGAACAATGGCAACGGATAAGTTTTAAACGAGTGCAGGAACAAACTGCGGGCATGCGCAAAACTCCTCGTCGATAGCGCCGAGGAGTCCGCAAAAAATAAAAAGAAAGGCGTCAGTCAGGACGAACGACGTTACCGGTGGCCAGGTCGCGGATCACGCTGGGATTCTTGCGCCCGCCAAGGCTGCCGCCGAGCACCAGATCGACCTGCCCACGGAAATACTGCTCGATGCGCAAACGCGTGCGCGCGGGCGGTCGCCCCTGTGGATTGGCTGATGTCGAGATCAGCGGCCCGACCAGCGAGCACAAGTCGCGCACCTGCGGGTGATCGCTGACTCGCAGCGCCACGGTGTCATGCACGCCTGTGACCCATTCCGGCAACAGGTTCTGGTGCGGCACCAGCCAGGTGTTCGGCCCCGGCCAGGTGCTGGCCATGCGGTCGATCCAGTCCTGCGGGAAGTCCTCGAAGAGGAAATCGAACTGGCGGATATTGTCGGCGACCAGGATCAGCCCTTTGCTCACCGAGCGATTCTTGATCGCCAGCAAGCGGTCCACTGCGTCTTCGTTCCACGGGTCGCAACCCAGCCCCCAGACGGCTTCGGTTGGATAGGCAATCACCGCGCCGGCGCGAACTTCACGCGCGGCTTGTTGCACACGCCAACTGTTGACCATGAAAAAACTCTCCACAAACAGGTTTCGCGCAGTTTACCGATCTTCATCGTAAAACCTAGCTCGACAGCGCCAGCCAGCGACCGTTTTCGCATACCGCACGGCCTTCGATTTCCAGCTCGGTCAACGTTGCCAGCACTTTCGGCAACGCCCAGCCACAGCTCGCGGCCAACGCCTCGCTGGTGTGCGGCGCGGCGTGAAGCAGCGCCAGCAACGGGTGATCAGCCTGCGGCGGCGCTGTGGATAACAACGGTTGCTGCCAGCCGCGCAGCGCTTCGAGGATATGTTCGATAGTCTCCACCAACACCGCCCCGTCGCGAATCAACTGGTGACAACCGCGCGCGCCGGGGTGATGGATAGAGCCCGGAATGGCATAAACCTCGCGCCCTTGCTCTGCCGCCAGCCGCGCGGTAATCAACGAACCGCTGGCAACACTGGCCTCGACCACCAGCACGCCAAGGGATAACCCGCTGATGATGCGATTGCGCCGGGGGAAGTTGCTCGCGGTTGGCCCGGCGTCCAGCGGAAACTCCGAGAGCACCGCGCTGCCCGACGCAATCATCGCCTCAGCCAAGCGTTTATTGCGCTGTGGATAAAAATTTTCCAGGCCGGTGCCAAGCACCCCCACGGTCAAGCCGCCAACGTCCAGAGCAGCCTGATGGGCAGCGGCATCGATGCCCAGCGCCAGACCACTGGTGATGACAAAACCGGCCCCGGCCAGACTGCGAGAAAACGCCGCCGCCGTGTCCATGCCCGGGCGCGAAGCGCGGCGGCTGCCGACCATCGCCAGTTGCGGTTTTTCCAGAATCGACGGATCGCCGGCGGCGAATAACAGTGGCGGCGGGTCAGGAATCTGCGCCAGCAACGCTGGATAGTCCGCCTGGTCCCACATCAGCAAATGTTGACCGGGGCGCTCTAGCCAGCGCATTGCGTGGCTGGCGCCGTCGCGCACCGTCGGACAACGCCGTGCTTCGGCACACGCCGCCGGCAACCCGAGCGAGCGCCAGGCACTGGCCGGCGCGCTGAGGGCTTTGGACGCCGAGCCGAAGGCTTCGAGCAATTTGGCAAAACGCTTGGGACCGATATCCGGCATGCGGTGCAGGCGCAGACGCGCCTCCAGTTCCGCCGGGGAAATGGCTGTACTGACAGACAACATGAATGGATCATCCTTGATCGTTCTATGCTCCGAACCATTCGGAACAAGTTGTGGATAACTCTGTTGGTAACTTGTTAAGCAAGCTTACGGATTTCGCACCTTGTCGAGCACCGCCAGCGAGCGCGAAGCATTCAGGACCAGGCCGTAACTGAGTTTGTCGTAGGTGCGGAACACCATTAGCAGGCCGGCGCGTTCATCGGGAATTTTCAGCGGCTGGCCGGTGATCCGGTCACGCACCGTTTCGCCGGTTTTCATCACCGCCAGAACATTGCCTTCGGCCAGACCGTCACGTTTGCCCTTGTTCAGGGTGACCACGTCCATCACGCCGATCTGCGTGACGCCGCGTGGCACATCGATGATCAGCCCGTCGATGGAACGCTTCGGCGCGCTGGGCATGAAAGTCGAATTGATCGAGCGTTCTTCACCGCCGAACAAGCGGTCACCGAGGCGCACTTCCTGGGTGGTGCGTTGCAAGGCGAGAGTGGCAACGTCGCCTTCGGTGGCAACAACCTCGCCGCCGCCGATATCGTCGGCGTTGATGCCGAGGAATTCCTTGGTCTGCGGGTCAGTGTAGACCTTGCCCTGGCGGAAGATGCCGTACACCGGTTGCTCCGGATCGAAATGGCCGCGCGCGAAGATGCGATCGCCTGTACCGCTGAGCACCCGTTCGGCATCGCCGGCGACGATGTACGGCGCCTTGTCGAAGTCTTCGGCCTTGTCGACGATGCGGTTGCTCAGCAGAAAGCTGTTGATCGATTTCAGCGGAATGCTCGGAATCGCCTCGGCAACCGGGCTGGTGCGAATTCGTGGCGAGAGCTTGATGGTGCCGCGCGACTCGCCACGATGGACGGTCAGTTGCGGTTGGCCGTTGACGTAGCTGAGGGTCAGCGTGTCGCCGGGATAGATCAGGTTGGGGTTTTCGATCTGCGGATTGGCCCGCCACAGTTGTGGCCACTGCCACGGCTCGCGCAGGTATTTGCCGGAAATGTCCCAGAGCGTGTCTCCGGAAACCACCGTGTATTGCTGTGGAAAACCATCCTTGAGTTGCACTTGCCCTTGCGCGGCGCCGGCCGAAGCCAGAAGCAGCAGGGCGAGTAGTGTTTTCCTCATGCAGTGAATCCCTTTATCATGTGCATTCGCGTGAATCGTCAGAGCCCCCGTGGCTCGCTTCTGTTTTTCAGAAGCTACGCTTCACAACGGTAGCCTGCATCTTCGGACCCGCCAGGCCATCGACCCGACTTTACTCAACGTGTGCAGCAATCGAAGCCTATGGCCATTTTAAACATCCTCGAATTTCCGGACCCGCGTCTGCGCACTATCGCCAAACCAGTGGCTGTAGTGGACGACGAAGTGCGTCAGTTGGTCGACGACATGTTTGAAACAATGTATGAAGCGCCGGGCATCGGCCTCGCCGCGACCCAGGTCAACGTGCACAAACGTATCGTCGTGATGGACCTGTCCGAAGACCGTACCGAGCCACGGGTGTTCATCAACCCCGAGTTCGAATCGCTGACCGACGAGATGGACCAGTATCAGGAAGGCTGCCTTTCGGTACCGGGCTTCTACGAAAACGTCGACCGCCCGCAAAAGGTCAAGATCAAGGCGCTGGACCGCGACGGCAAGCCCTATGAACTGATCGCCGAAGGCCTGCTCGCCGTGTGCATCCAGCACGAATGCGACCACCTCAACGGCAAATTGTTCGTCGATTACCTGTCCACGCTCAAACGCGACCGGATCAAGAAGAAACTGGAAAAGCTGCACCGCCAGAACGCTTGATGCCCCTCTTCAAAGGCTTGCTGCGGCAAGCCTTTTTCTTTTTATGAGACGCCTTTCATGACTGAGCCACTGCGCATTGTTTTTGCCGGTACCCCGGAATTCGCCGCCGAACACCTCAAGGCCCTGCTGAGCAGCCCGTACGAGATAGTTGCGGTCTACACCCAGCCGGATCGCCCGGCCGGCCGTGGGCAAAAACTGATGCCAAGCCCGGTCAAACAACTCGCCCTGGAAAATAATATCCAGGTGTTGCAGCCGCCGACCTTGCGCAATGCCGAGGCCCAGGCGGAGCTGGCCGCGCTGAAGCCGGACTTGATGGTGGTGGTCGCCTACGGTTTGATCCTGCCGCAAGCGGTGCTGGATATTCCGCGTCTGGGTTGCATCAACAGCCATGCGTCGCTGCTGCCGCGCTGGCGCGGTGCGGCGCCGATCCAGCGCGCGGTTGAACACGGCGATGCCGAAAGCGGTGTAACGGTGATGCGCATGGAGGCCGGGCTGGATACCGGGCCGATGTTGCTCAAGGTCGTCACGCCGATCAGCGCTGAAGATACTGGCGGCACCCTGCATGATCGCCTCGCCGAGATGGGTCCGCCCGCTGTGGTGCAGGCGATTGCCGGTCTGGCTGCCGGCACCCTGCAAGGTGAGGTGCAGAACGACGAGCTCGCCACTTACGCGCACAAACTGAACAAAGACGAAGCACGCATCGACTGGAGCCGTCCGGCGGTGGAGCTGGAACGTCTGGTCCGCGCCTTCAATCCATGGCCGATCACCCACAGCACGCTCAATGGCGAAGCGTTGAAAGTGCTTGCCGCATCCGTGGCCGAAGGCACTGGCGCCCCGGGTGAAATCCTCAGCGCCAGCAAAGACGGGCTGATCGTCGCCTGTGGTGCACAAGCGCTGTGCCTGACCCGCCTGCAATTGCCTGGCGGCAAGGCGCTGAACTTCAGCGACCTGTTCAACAGCCGCCGCGAGAAATTCGCCGTCGGCAGCGTCCTCGGCGCTGCGGTGGAAGCGCAATGAACCCGCGTCTGGCCGCCGCCAAGGCGCTCGCCGCCGTACTCAGCGGCAAGGCTTCGCTGAACAGCTCCCTGCCGACGCAACTGGACAAGGTCGAGGATCGTGATCGCGGTTTCACTCAGGATCTGGCCTTCGGCACCGCACGCTGGCAGCCACGCCTGTCGGCATTGGCGGAAAAACTCCTGCAGAAACCGTTTAAAGCCGCTGACGCTGATGTCGAGGCGTTGCTGCTGGTCGGTCTGTATCAACTGCTATACACCCGGGTACCGGCCCATGCCGCGATCGGCGAAACCGTCGGTTGTGCCGACAAGCTGAAAAAGCCTTGGGCCAAAGGCCTGCTCAACGCCGTGCTGCGCAATGCCCAGCGCGAAAGCGAGACGATCTTCGCCGAACTGGAACGCGACCCGGTGGTGCGCACGGCCCACCCGCGCTGGCTGCAAAAATCCCTGAAGGCATTTTGGCCCGAGCAGTGGGAAGCGATCTCCGCAGCGAACAACGCGCATCCGCCAATGATCCTGCGGGTCAACCGCCGTCATCACAGCCGCGATGCTTATCTTGCGTTGCTGGGCGAAACCGGGATCGCCGCGACACCGTGCGTTTACAGCCGCGACGGCATCGTCCTCGAAGCCGCTGCCGACGTGCGCAGCCTGCCGGGTTTCGCCGAAGGCTGGATCAGCGTGCAGGACGAAGCCGCGCAACTGGCCGCCGACCTGCTCGATCTGGCCCCGGGCCAGCGCGTACTCGACGCCTGTTGCGCCCCTGGCGGCAAGACCTGCCACATCCTTGAAGCCGAACCGGCGTTGGCCGGGGTGGTGGCGGTGGATCTGGAGGCCAAGCGTCTAGTGCGGGTGAAGGAAAACCTCGAGCGCCTCGGCCTCAACGCTGAACTGATCGCCGCCGACGGTCGCGATATCGACAAATGGTGGGACGGCAAACCGTTCCAGCGCATCCTCCTCGACGCGCCATGCTCGGCCACCGGGGTGATCCGCCGTCATCCGGACATCAAACTGACCCGTCAGCCGGACGACATCGTTGCCCTCGCGCAACTGCAAGGCGAACTGCTCGACGCCATGTGGAAAACCCTCGAAGTCGGCGGCATCCTGCTCTACGCCACCTGCTCGACGCTGCCGACCGAGAACACCGAAGTCATCGCTGCGTTTCTCGAACGCACCCCCGGTGCCCGTGAACTGGATCTGGCCACAGCGGCCGGCATCAAGCAGCCCCATGGTCGCCAGTTGCTGGCCCAGCAGGGCGGGCATGACGGGTTTTACTACGCCAAGCTGATCAAGATCGCCGCCGCGCGCGGCTAAACGGATTCATGGAGTGACTGGATGAAAATCATCATCCTCGGTGCGGGACAGGTCGGCGGTTCGCTGGCCGAACATCTGGCCAGCGAGGCCAACGACATCACTGTGGTCGACACCGATGGCGAGCGCCTGCGCGACCTCGGCGACCGCCTCGATATCCGCACCGTGCAGGGCCGGGGCTCGCTGCCCTCGGTGCTGCGTCAGGCCGGTGCCGACGACGCCGACATGCTGGTAGCGGTGACCAACAGCGACGAAACCAACATGGTTGCCTGCCAGGTCGCGCACACGCTGTTCCACACGCCGACCAAAATCGCCCGGGTGCGCGAAGCGTCATACCTCAATCGCGAGGAACAGCTGTTCCAGAACGAAGCGATTCCGGTCGACGTGCTGATCAGCCCCGAGCAGGTCGTGACCAACTACATCAAGCGCCTGATCCAGCATCCCGGCGCCTTGCAGGTGATCGACTTCGCCGAAGGCGCGGCGCAACTGGTGGCGGTGCGCGCCTATTACGGCGGGCCGCTGGTGGGCCAGCACCTGCGCCAGTTGCGTGAGCACATGCCGAACGTCGAAACCCGCGTAGCGGCGATCTTCCGCCGTGACCGGCCGATTTTGCCGCAGGGCGACACTGTGATCGAGGCCGATGACGAGGTGTTCTTCATCGCTGCCCGTGAGGACATTCGCGCAGTGATGAGCGAAATGCGTCGCCTCGACGAAACCTACAAACGCATCGTTATCGCCGGGGGCGGGCAGATCGGCGAGCGCCTGGCCGAGGCGATCGAAAGCCGTTATCAGGTGAAGATCATCGAGATGAGCCCGGCGCGCTGCCGCTACCTCTCCGATACCCTCGACAGCACCGTGGTCTTGCAGGGCAGTGCGTCGGATCGCGATCTGCTGCTGGAAGAGAACATCGCCGACGCCGATATCTTCCTCGCCCTGACCAACGACGATGAAGCCAACATCATGTCGTCGCTGCTGGCCAAACGGCTGGGGGCGAAGAAGGTCATGACGATCATCAACAATCCGGCCTACGTCGACCTGATCCAGGGCGGCGACATTGATATCGCCATCAGCCCGCAACTGGCGACCATCGGCACCTTGCTCGCCCACGTGCGCCGAGGCGATATCGTCAGCGTGCACTCACTACGGCGCGGCGCGGCGGAAGCGATCGAGGCGATTGCCCACGGTGATGCGAAGTCCAGCAAGGTCATCGGCAAACCGATCGAGAAGATCGGCCTGCCACCAGGCACCACCATCGGCGCGGTGATCCGCAACGAGAACGTGATCATCGCCCACGACGACACGGTGATCGAAGCGGGTGACCATGTGATTCTGTTCCTTGTGGATAAAAAGCATATTCGCGATGTGGAAAAGCTGTTTCATGTGGGGTTGAGCTTTTTCTGACCTGAAGACAACGTTGCCCGTGATGGCCCCTTCGCGAGCAGGCTCGCTCCCACAGTGGAATGCATTCCAAATGTGGGAGCGAGCCTGCTCGCGAAAGCGGTTTGACAGACTCGCAGGTTCTCTGACGAACAATAGAAAGGAATCCGCCAATGCTCGAATCCCTGGAAAAAATGCTCGCCAAGGGTGTGGATAACGCGCTGTTGCGCTTCGGTCTGGGCAAGGGTTATCTGGACCTGGGTGAAAACGCCAAGGCTGCCGAGCATTTTCAGCGTTGTGTCGCTTTCGATCCGAAATACTCGGCAGCGTGGAAACTGCTGGGCAAGGTGCAGCTGGCGCTAGGCGATCACGCCGCTGCGCGTCAGGCCTGGGAGCAAGGCCTGGAAGCGGCCCGCGCCCACGGTGACAAACAGGCCGAGAAGGAGATGACGGTATTCCTGAAAAAGCTTGAGCGGCAGGCGCCTTGAGCTACCGATTGAGCAAGGCGAGCCCGTCTGCATCAACCGTCACCCCATCGAAGTTGCTCAGTACCAGCGCGCCTCGCCCGGTGGACGCTTCTTGAAGCGTTTCATGCTCCACATGTACTGGCTCGGATACGCCGCAACATAACGTTCCACTACCTTGCTCATCGCCGCGCAGGACTCTGCGGTATCGGTGCTGTACATCGCTTCGGGCGCGGCTTCGAGAATGACTTTGTAGCCCGAGCCGTCAGGCAGGCGCAGGGCGTGCAGGAACACACCGACCGCTTTGCCGCCGGCCAACATGTTCGGCACGAATTTGCTGGTCAGCGCCTGAGTTGCGAAGAACGGCACGAAAATCCCGGCGGATTCGGCCGGTTCCGGGTCGGCGGGAATGCCCACGGCACCACCCTTGCGCACTTCCTTGATGACGCTGAGAATGCCTTCCTTGGTCGACGCCGCGACCTTGTTGCCCAGCTGCACGCGCTGTTTGCGCAGCAATTCATCCACTGCCTTGAGCTTCGGCGGACGATAGAAAATGATCGGTTTGCACTGGCTGCAATAGAAGTGGTTGAGCACTTCCCAGTTGCCGAGGTGGCTGGTGATGCCAACCACGCCTTTGCCCGAGGCCAGCGCGTCTTTCAACACATCGAGGCCTTCGACTTCGCGGACCAGATCGATCGAGCGCTGCGCCGGCCAGATCCACGCGCAGGCGCTTTCGGTCAGCGACTTGCCGATGTCCTTCAGACTCTGCCCGACCAGACGCTCACGTTCGGCCGCATCCATCTGCGGAAAACACTTGGACAGGTTGATCCGCACCACGTCGCGGGAACGATTGGGGGTTTTCCACATGATCCAGCCGATCGCCGAACCCACGGCCTGCACGGCCCGCCATGGCAGCAGGGCAAACAGCCGCAGAGCGCCTACCAGCAAGGCGCCTTTAAACTTTTCCACAGGTCACTCCTGATCTTTGTGCTGTGCGCGAGGCGGGCATTCTAACCGGCGTTGGCGAGCTGCGCGTAGCGGTCGCAATCCTGGGTGTGGTCCATGACCATGCCCGAGGCCTGCATCAGCGCGTAGCAAATGGTCGGACCGACGAAGGTGAAGCCGGCTTTTTTCAGCGCCTTGCTCATCGCCAGCGCTTCGGGGGTGATCGCCGGGACTTCGCTGCGATCCTTGAAATGATTGATGATCGGTTGGTCGCCAACAAACGACCACAGAAATGCCACCGGATCCTCCAGCGCCAGCCACGCCTGGGCATTGCGCCGGGCGGCGTTGAGTTTCAGGCGATTGCGGATGATGCCCGGGTCGAGCATCAGTTCGTCGATCTCGGCGTCACTCATCTGCGCCACGCGCTGCACATCGAAGCCGAACAGCACCTGACGGTAACGCTCGCGTTTGCGCAGCACAGTGATCCACGACAACCCGGCCTGGAACCCTTCGAGCAAAAGCAACTCGAACAAACCCTGCGCATCGCGCAGCGGCGTGCCCCACTCCTGATCGTGATAAGCCATGTACAACGGATCTTCGGTACACCAAAAGCAGCGTGGCATAAGGCTCCAGGGGGCGTGCGCAGCAACGAATCGGGTATACTCCCGCTCTTTAAATCGCAGCCCAAGAAACAGGTGAATTTCGTGAGCCAGCCTACGCCAGCCGTGCGTACCTTCCAAGACTTGATCCTCGCGCTCCAGCAATACTGGGCCGAGCAAGGTTGTGTGGTACTTCAGCCCTACGATATGGAAGTAGGCGCCGGCACTTTCCACACCGCGACCTTCCTGCGCGCCATCGGCCCGGAAACCTGGAACGCCGCGTACGTGCAGCCAAGCCGCCGTCCGACTGACGGCCGTTACGGCGAAAACCCGAACCGTCTGCAGCACTACTACCAGTTCCAGGTAGTCCTGAAGCCGAACCCGGACAACTTCCAGGAACTGTACCTGGGCTCGCTCAAGCATGTCGGCCTCGACCCGCTGGTGCACGACATCCGCTTCGTCGAAGACAACTGGGAATCGCCGACCCTCGGCGCCTGGGGTCTGGGCTGGGAAGTCTGGCTCAATGGCATGGAAGTCACCCAGTTCACCTACTTCCAGCAAGCGGGCGGCATCGAGTGCTACCCGGTGACCGGCGAGATCACCTACGGTCTCGAGCGCCTGGCGATGTACCTGCAAGGCGTCGATTCGGTCTACGACCTGGTCTGGGCTGACGGCCCGTTCGGCAAAGTCACCTACGGCGATGTGTTCCACCAGAACGAAGTGGAGCAATCCACCTACAACTTCGAACACGCCAATGTCGACAAACTGTTCGAGCTGTTCGACTTCTATGAAAGCGAAGCCAAGCGCCTGATCGAACTCGACCAGCCGCTACCGTTGCCGAGCTACGAAATGGTGCTGAAGGCGTCGCACACCTTCAACCTGCTGGATGCGCGCCGGGCAATCTCGGTGACCGCGCGTCAGCAATACATTCTGCGCGTGCGCACCCTGGCGCGTTCCGTTGCGCAAGCCTACCTGCTGGCCCGCGCCAAGCTGGGCTTCCCGATGGCGACCCCGGACCTGCGTGACGAAGTACTGGCCAAGCTGGAGGCTGCACAATGAGTGCGCAAGATTTTCTGGTTGAACTGGGCACCGAAGAACTGCCACCCAAAGCTCTGAACACTTTGGCTGATGCGTTCCTCGCCGGTATCGACAAGGGCCTGCAAGCCGCTGGCCTGAGCTACGAAAGCAAAACCGTTTATGCCGCGCCACGTCGTCTGGCTGTGCTGATCACTGCGCTGGCCACTCAGCAGCCGGATCGCAGCATCAACCTCGATGGCCCGCCACGTCAGGCCGCGTTCGACGCTGACGGCAATCCGACTCAGGCCGCCCTGGGCTTTGCCAAGAAGTGCGGCGTCGAGCTGAGCGAAATCGACCAGAGCGGTCCGAAACTGCGTTATAGCCAGAACATCGCCGGCAAGCCGACCGCGAGCCTGCTGCCGACCATCGTCGAAGATTCGCTGAACGACCTGCCGATCCCGAAACGCATGCGTTGGGGTGCGCGCAAGGAAGAATTCGTGCGTCCGACCCAGTGGCTGGTGATGCTGCTCGGTGACCAGGTCATCGACTGCACGATCCTCGCGCAGAAGGCTGGCCGTGAATCCCGTGGTCACCGTTTTCATCATCCGGAGAGCGTGCGCATCGGTTCGCCGTCGAGCTACCTCGCCGACCTGCGTGCCGCGTATGTATTGGCCGATGCCAACGAGCGTCGCGAGATCATCAGCAAGCGCACCGAAGAGCTGGCCACCCGTCAGGAAGGCACGGCGATCGTGCCGCCGGCACTGCTCGACGAAGTGACTGCGCTGGTCGAATGGCCGGTGCCGCTGGTGTGCTCGTTCGAAGAACGCTTCCTCGACGTGCCGCAGGAAGCGCTGATCACCACCATGCAGGACAACCAGAAGTATTTCTGCCTGCTGGATGCCGACGGCAAGTTGCTGCCACGTTTCATTACCGTGGCCAACATCGAAAGCAAAGACCCGCAGCAGATCATTGCCGGTAACGAGAAAGTGGTTCGCCCACGCCTGACCGACGCCGAGTTCTTCTTCAAGCAGGACAAGAAGCAGAAACTCGAAGACTTCAACCTGCGCCTGCAAAACGTGGTGTTCCAGGAAAAACTCGGCAGCGTCTACGACAAGGCCGAGCGCGTTTCCAAACTGGCCGCGTACATCGCCGCGCGCATCGGCGGCAACGCCTCGTGGGCTGCCCGTGCGGGCCTGCTGTCGAAGTGCGACCTGGCCACCGAAATGGTTGGCGAGTTCCCGGAGATGCAAGGTGTCGCCGGTTACTACTACGCCCTCAATGACGGCGAGCCGCAGGACGTCGCGCTGGCGCTGAACGAGCAATACATGCCACGCGGTGCCGGTGCCGAATTGCCGGCGACCCTGACCGGTGCAGCCGTCGCCATCGCCGACAAGCTCGACACTCTGGTCGGCATCTTCGGTATCGGCATGCTGCCAACCGGCAGCAAAGACCCTTATGCCCTGCGCCGTGCGGCACTGGGCGTGCTGCGTATCCTGATCGAAAAGAAACTCGATCTCGACCTGAACGACGCCGTGGCGTTCGCCGTGACTGCATTCGGCGGCAAGGTCAAGGCGGCCGGTCTCAACGAAGCCGTGCTGGAATTCATCTTCGACCGTCTGCGTGCGCGTTATGAAGACGAAGGCGTCGACGTCGCCACCTACCTGTCGGTACGTGCACTGAAGCCGGGTTCGGCGCTGGACTTCGACCAGCGTGTGCAGGCGGTGCAGGCCTTCCGCAAACTGCCGGAAGCGGCAGCGCTGGCGGCGGTGAACAAGCGGGTGTCGAACCTGTTGAGCAAAGTCGAAGGCTCGGTACCGACCGTGGTCGAGGCGAAGTATTTCGACAATGCCAACGAGTTCTCGCTTTATTCGGCGATCCAGCAAGCGGATCAGGCGGTGCAGCCAATGGCCGCGGCGCGTCAGTACAACGAATCGCTGGCACGCCTGGCGGCACTGCGCGAGCCGGTCGACGCGTTCTTCGACGCGGTGATGGTCAATGCCGACGATGCCAATGTGCGAGCTAACCGCTACGCGCTGCTGGCGCGCCTGCGTGGCCTGTTCCTCGGTGTTGCCGACATTTCGCTGCTGGGTTGAGGGATTGCTGTTGAAACTGCTGATTCTCGATCGTGACGGCGTGATCAATTACGACTCCGATGCCTACATCAAGTCGGTGGAGGAGTGGATTCCGCTGCCCGGCTCGATCGAAGCGATTGCGCAGTTGAGCAAGGCCGGCTGGACGGTGGCGGTAGCCACCAACCAGTCGGGCATTGCTCGCGGCTATTACGACCTCGCCACCCTCGAGGCCATGCACGCGCGCCTGCGCGAGCTGGTCGCGGAGCAGGGCGGTGAAGTCGGTTTGATCGTGTATTGCCCGCATGGCCCGGATGAAGGTTGCGAGTGTCGCAAACCGAAACCGGGAATGCTCAAAACCATTGCCGAGCATTACACGGTGCCGTTGACCAACGTCTGGTTCGTCGGCGACAGCCTTGGTGACCTGGAGGCCGCCAAAGCCGTCGATTCACAGCCAGTTTTGGTGAAGACCGGGAAAGGCGAAAAGACTCAGGGTAAAACCCTGCCGGTTGGCACCCTGATTTTTGACGATCTGGCGGCGATTGCCGCAGAACTTATCCACAACTAGAGTACTTCTGAATTTCCTGGCCAGGGATTGCTCGGGAGTGCGCTTGAACAGTCGGGGCATTGCCCCGTAACGGTAACCGTCGCCATGTCGATACTGCGGGCCTTCAGAATCTTTGTTTTTTACCTGCTGCTGGGCACAACAGCGTTGCTGTGGTGCAGTCTGAGCTTTTTCATCGCGCCGTTTCTGTCCTTCAAGGCGCGCTATCGTTTCATCAACGTGTACTGGTGCCGTTGCGCCCTGTGGCTGACCAAGGTTTTCCTTGGCATCCGCTACGAAATCAAAGGCGCGGAAAACGTGCCTGACCGGCCCTGCGTGATTCAATCGAACCATCAGAGCACTTGGGAGACCTTCTTTCTCTCCGCTTATTTCTCGCCATTGAGCCAAGTGCTCAAGCGCGAATTGCTCTACGTGCCGTTCTTCGGCTGGGCCATGGCAATGCTGCGCCCGATCGCCATCGACCGCGACAACCCGAAGGCCGCGCTCAAACAAGTTGCGGCCAAAGGCGACGAGCTGCTCAAGGATAACGTCTGGGTGCTGATCTTCCCCGAAGGCACACGAGTCCCCTACGGCACTGTCGGAAAATTCTCCCGCAGTGGCAGCGCATTGGCGGTGAATGCGGCGCTTCCGGTGCTGCCGATTGCACACAATGCCGGCAAATTCTGGCCAAAAATCGGCTGGGGCAAACAGGCCGGAGTGATCACCGTGGTCATTGGCGAACCGATGTATGCCGAAGGCAGCGGGCCGCGCGCCATCGCTGATCTGAATGACCGTGTGCAGGCGTGGAACGAAAAGACCCAGCGCGAAATGGGTTCGCTGCCACCGGCGCCACAGGCACCGGCCGCGAGTGACCAGCTGGCTGTCTGAATTTTGTGGATAACCTGTGTACGCTTTTGCTAAAAAAGACCGCAATTGTTTTCTAACTTATTGATTTTCATAGATATTTATAAATTTATGAATTGAACAAAATCCGTGCATAAGTTTTATTCGGATGTAAAAAAACCGGCCGTTATAGCCGGTTTTTTTGTGCCCCTTTTTCATTCAGCAAGCAGCGGCAACTCAATAAGGAAAGTGGTTCCCGCATCGACCACACTACGACACTCGATCGTACCGCCATGATGATCAATCACGGCTTTGACCATCGATAGACCCAAGCCCACGCCGTCGATGCCCTGGGCCGAAGAGAAACGCCGATACTGGCTGAACAGGTCAGGCAATTCATCGGCGGCAATGCCCTTGCCCTGATCGGTCAATTCGCAGCGCAGCCACTGTCCATCACAGCTGACCTTCAGTTGCACAGTGCTGTCTGCGGGGCTGTACTTGATCGCGTTTTCCAGCAGGTTGAACAGGGCGCGCGTCAGCAATCCCTGATCGGCCAGAATCAGCCGCTCCTGGCATTGCTCATCGACCTCGTTGAGCAGCTCGATGCGTTTCTGCTGAGCGATCGGCAGGGCCTGATCCAGCACGTCCAGTACCAGCATGGCGAACAATGTCGGGCGGAACTGGTAGGTCTCGGATTCAGCCCGCGCCAACAAGACAAAACCATCGGTCAGATCCAGCGCGCGGCGCACCTGGCGCTCAATCTGCTCGAACAGCGGCGCATCAGCACCCGCCTGATGACGATGCACATCCAGCAGGGCGAGGATCGCCGAATGGGGGGCTCGCAGGTCGTGGGAAAGAAAACGCAGCAGGACGCCGCGCTGCTCCTCAGCCGCACGCTCGGCACTCAAGTCCGTCAGGCTGAGCAGCCAACCGATCGGCGTATCGCCGTCGACCGGCAGCAGCGCCGCTCTTTCCAGGCGCAGACTGCGTTCCTTGTGATCGCGAAATTCCAGCAGCGGCAGGGTGGCCAGCGGCGGCCGCGGCGCTGTGGATAATTCCGGATAGCCGAGCCGTGCCAGTTGATCGAGTACGTCATCGCCCACCAGCGGAACCTCGAACAACTCTCGAGCTTTGCGATTACCCAGCAGGATCTTGCCCTGCGGATCACTGATCAGCGTCGCCACCGGCAGGTATTCCAGGCCATCGGCAATGAAGCGCCGGGTGTCGCGGGTGCGGCTCATGGCTTGTTCGAGCGCCATGATCTGGCCCTGCAAACGGTCGGCACCGGTGAAGCGGGTCCGCCGACGTTCAGGGAAGACTTTCGGTTCGCTGTCCAGACGTGCCAGCTCCCAGCCGAAATACGTCAGCACAACACTCAAGCGTCGCCAGTTCCAGATCAGGTAACCGAACAACATCCCCAGGGCTGCTGGCGTTGGCGACCACCAGTAGCGGACTTCGGCCAGCAGGGCGCTGGCGATCAGCGCACAGGCCATACCGGCCAAGGTTACCCAAAGCGCCCAACGCGGCCGCCACAGCAACAATCCCAGCACACTCGCGACCATCGCCACCGACAACAGTGCGCCGGGCGCTGGCGACGGATTGTGCAGATTGATCTGGGCGCGATAAGACAACAAGGCAGTCAGCGGCAACAGCACTAAACTTATCCACAACCACTCGCGCACCAGCCGGCGGAACAGACGCTGGACCTGGCTCGGCTCACGACTTTCACGTCGGGGTTGAGTTTTATGCATGAGGCACAGGGCAGGGCAGTGGGAATGGTTTCATAGGTCTCAGGTCTGAGGCGTAGACCCGAAGAATCATAGCGGACGTCGACCAACGACGGGCTGCTTCTTTCATCGCGGCCGGGGAGTCGCTATTGTCGACATCCCAGCCCCAGCGACAAGGAACACCGCCGATGCGCGTTGCCATTCTGGACGACGAACCTGCCGAACTGCGCCGGGTCGAGCAAACCCTGGAGCAAATGGCCGAAGCTGGCGAACAGCCGTGGTCGCTGCACAGCTTCGAGCGCGGCGAAGACTTGTTGCGCCAGTTGCGCCGGGAAACCTTCGACCTGTTGATTCTCGATTGGCAACTTCCTGATCTCACGGGCCTGGCACTGCTGCGCTGGACCCGCGAACACATGGACGCGCCACCTGCGGCGATCATGCTCACCAGCCGCGACGGCGAAAGCGATATCGTTCAAGCCTTGAATGCCGGGGCCGACGATTATGTCAGCAAGCCGTTTCGCCCGAATGAGTTGAAGGCGAGGGTGGCTGCGGTATTGCGTCGGCATAGCCAACCGCGCAGCGCGGCGGGCGAAGTACAGACGTTTCACGATCTGACTTTCGACGACGCCGAACTGACCGTCACCCGAGAAGGCAAACCGATTCTCATGACCGAACGCGAATACCGCCTGGCGCGTTGCCTGTTCAGCAACCTGGGGCGGCCATTGTCGCGGGATTACCTGTACGAGCGCTTCTGGCCGAACGAGGAGACAACTTCTTCGCGGCCACTGGATACGCATATCTACCGATTGCGCAACAAGCTCGGGCTGACAGCGGATCGGGGTTGGCAGTTGCTGACAATTTATGGGTATGGGTATCGGTTGGAGAGTGTCGGCACTGGAAATGAGTGAGGCCAAAAAAAACCCCGGCATTGGCCGGGGTTTTTCATGAGCGGGTAGCAATCAGGATCAGAAATCCAGGTTGGAAACCGCCAATGCGTTGCTCTCGATAAAGTCTCGGCGAGGTTCGACCGCATCACCCATCAGGGTGTTGAAGATCTGGTCTGCACCGATGGCGTCTTCGATGGTGACTTTCAGCATGCGCCGCACGCTTGGGTCCATGGTGGTTTCCCACAGCTGATCCGGGTTCATTTCGCCCAGACCTTTGTAGCGCTGGATGGTGTGGCGCTTGGTGCTTTCGGCCATCAGCCAGTCGAGGGCTTCCTTGAACTCGGTAACGGCTTTCTTGCGCTCGCCACGCTGGATGTACGCGCCTTCGTCGAGCAGGGTGCTCAATTGGGCGCCCAAAGTGACCACGGTTTTGTAGTCGTTGCTGCCGAAGAAGTCGCGGTTGAAGGTGACGTAGTTCGACAGGCCGTGGGAGATCAGTTCGACCTCTGGCAGCCAGACGCCACGTTCGCGATCTTCACGCAGGCTGGCCTTGTAGACCAGACCCGACTTCTCGTTGGTGCGCAGGCGAACTTCGTACTGGGCCAGCCACTCTTGCATCGCTGCGTGGTCGCCCAAGGTTTCCAGACTGACGGCCGGCAGATAGATGAAGTGCTCGGTCAGCTCCTGAGGGTACAGACGCGACAGACGCTTGAGGGTCTTCATGACCATGCGGAAGTCGTTCACCAGACGTTCCAGCGCTTCACCGGAAATGCCCGGGGCTTCTTCGTTCAGGTGCAGGCTTGCATCTTCCAGGGCCGACTGCGTCATGTACTCTTCCATGGCGTCGTCGTCTTTGATGTATTGCTCTTGCTTGCCTTTTTTGACTTTGTACAGCGGTGGCTGGGCGATGTAGATGTAGCCACGCTCGATCAGCTCCGGCAGTTGACGGAAGAAGAAGGTCAGCAGCAGGGTACGGATGTGCGAACCGTCGACGTCAGCATCGGTCATGATGATGATGTTGTGATAGCGCAGCTTGTCGATGTTGTACTCTTCGCGACCGATGCCGCAGCCCAGCGCGGTGATCAGCGTGCCCACTTCCTGGGACGAGATCATCTTGTCGAAACGGGCCTTCTCAACGTTGAGGATCTTGCCCTTCAACGGCAGGATCGCCTGGGTCTTGCGGTTACGTCCCTGCTTCGCAGAACCGCCCGCGGAGTCACCCTCCACCAGGTACAGTTCGGACAGCGCCGGGTCTTTTTCCTGGCAGTCGGCGAGCTTGCCCGGCAGACCGGCGATGTCCAGCGCGCCTTTGCGGCGGGTCATCTCACGGGCCTTGCGCGCGGCTTCACGGGCACGGGCGGCGTCGATCATCTTGCCGACCACCAGCTTGGCTTCGTTCGGGTTTTCCAGGAGGAAGTCGGAGAAGTATTTGCCCATCTCCTGTTCCACCGCAGTCTTCACCTCGGAAGACACCAGCTTGTCTTTGGTCTGCGAGCTGAACTTCGGATCCGGCACTTTCACCGAGATGATCGCGGTCAGGCCTTCACGGGCATCGTCGCCGGTGGTGGCGACTTTGTGCTTCTTCGCCAGACCTTCCTGCTCGATGTAGTTGTTCAGGTTACGCGTCAGCGCCGAGCGGAAGCCCACCAGGTGGGTGCCGCCGTCGCGCTGCGGAATGTTGTTGGTGAAGCACAACAGGTTCTCGTTGAAGCTGTCGTTCCACTGCAGGGCGATTTCCACGCCGATGCCGTCTTCACGCTGGATGTTGAAGTGGAACACCTGATTGACCGCAGTCTTGTTGGTGTTCAGGTATTCAACGAACGCACGCAGGCCGCCTTCGTACTTGAACAGCTCTTCCTTGCCGCTGCGCTCGTCCTTGAGGACGATGCCGACACCGGAGTTGAGGAAGGACAGTTCACGAATGCGCTTGGCGAGGATGTCCCAGCTGAAGTGAATGTTCTTGAAGGTTTCGCTGGAAGCCTTGAAGTGGATCTGGGTACCGGTGGTTTCGCTGTCGCCAACGATGGCCATCGGTGCCTGAGGAACGCCGTGGACGTAGGTCTGTTCCCAGATCTTGCCACTGCGGCGAACGGTAAGGACCAGTTCTTCGGACAGCGCGTTCACCACCGACACACCTACGCCATGCAGACCGCCGGATACTTTGTAGGAGTTGTCGTCGAACTTACCGCCAGCGTGGAGGACGGTCATGATGACCTCTGCGGCGGAAACGCCTTCCTCTTTATGCACGTCTACCGGGATGCCACGACCGTTGTCTTTAACGGTGATGGATTCGTCCGGGTGAATGATGATGCTGATGTCGTCGCAATGGCCGGCGAGGGCTTCGTCGATCGAGTTGTCGACCACCTCGAACACCATGTGGTGCAGACCGCTGCCATCGTCGGTGTCACCAATGTACATACCGGGACGTTTGCGTACGGCATCCAGGCCTTTCAGCACTTTAATGCTCGTTGAGTCGTACGTATTTTCTTCGCTCAATGCCTTCACTCCCGATGGTCGTGGGTCTGGGTGATACGGCCCTGTTCCACGTGGAACAAAGCGACTGGCGTTTCCGTCTGCCAGCCTTCCCTCAGTAATTCGTGATCTACACAGGTGATAAACACCTGGCAGCGTAAGTCTTCCAGCAAGCGGCACAGCGCGCGGCGGTGGCTCTCGTCCAGCTCGGACGGCAAATCATCCACCAGATAAATACACTGTCCGCGACGGGCCTGGCTGACCAGGTGCCCTTGGGCAATCCGCAGTGCACAGACCACAAGCTTCTGCTGACCCCGGGACAGGATGTCCGCGGCATTGTGTGCGCCCAATCTGAGACGCAAATCAGCTCGTTGCGGTCCGGCCTGGGTGTGCCCCATCTGCTGGTCCCGTTGTACGGAAGCGGCGAGTACGGCGCTCAATTCGCGGTCCTTGTCCCAGCCTCGGTAATAGCTGAGCGTCAAACCCTCGAGCTCAACCAGTTCGCTCAAGGTCTGTTCGAAGACCGGTTTCAAGGCTGTGATGTAAGCGCGGCGGTATTCATCGATTTCAGCGCTGGCCTGGCACAGTTCCCTGTCCCAAACCGCTTGCGAAACGGCGTCAAGTGTACCATGCCGCAGCCAGGAGTTTCTCTGGCGCAGCGCCTTCTGCAAACGCTGCCAAGTGGCCATGAAACGCGGTTCGACGTGGAACACGCCCCAGTCGAGAAACTGCCGGCGAATCTTCGGTGCGCCTTCCAGCAGACGGAAGCTGTCCGGGTTGATCAACTGCAGCGGCAGGATCTCCGCCAGCTGCGCAGCGCTACGGGCGTTCTGGCCGTCGATGCGAATCTGGAACTCGCCCTGACGGTCGCGGGAAATCCCCAGCGCACTGTGTCCGCCTTCAGCCAGCTCAACCTGACCGAATACGGTACAGGCGAGCTGTTCGTACTGAATCACGGGCAACAGCCGCGTGCTGCGAAACGAACGGGCAAGCCCCAGCAGATGAATGGCTTCCAGAACACTGGTTTTGCCGCTGCCGTTGGCGCCGTAAAGAATGTTGATGCGGGGGGAGGGGGAGAAGGTCACCGGGTGCAGATTGCGCACCGCGGTGACCGAAACACGACTTAACGACATTCAGGATCAGCTGATTACAGACGCATCGGCATGACAACGTAAGCCGAATCGTCATTGTCGGACTCTTGCACCAGCGCACTGCTGTTGGAGTCGGACAGGATCAGGCGAACCTGCTCGGTGGTCATCACGCCCAGCACGTCGAGCAGATAGCTGACGTTGAAGCCGATCTCCAGCGAGCCGCCGTTGTATTCAACGCCCACTTCTTCTTCCGCTTCTTCCTGCTCCGGGTTGTTGGCCTGGATCTTCAACTGACCGCTGGCCAGTTGCAGACGGATACCGCGGTACTTCTCGTTGGACAGAATCGCGGTACGGCTGAACGCTTCACGCAACGCCTGACGATCGCCGAGTACCAGCTTGTCACCACCTTTCGGCAGGACGCGCTCGTAATCCGGGAATTTACCGTCGACCAGTTTCGAGGTGAAAGTGAACTCGCCAGTGGTGGCGCGGATGTGGTGCTGGCCGAGGACGATGCTGACATTGCCATCCGGCTCGGTGAGCAGACGCGCCAGCTCGAGGATACCTTTGCGCGGCACGATCACCTGATGGCGATCCGGCTGACCGATATCGGCCTGCATCGAGCACATCGCCAGACGGTGTCCGTCGGTGGCCACGGCGCGGATCACACCAGCGGAAACTTCCAGCAGCATGCCGTTGAGGTAGTAACGCACGTCCTGCTGGGCCATGGCGAAGCTGGTGCGTTCGATCAGACGACGCAGTTTGCTTTGCTCCAGGCTGCAGGTCAGCGAGCCCGGGCCTTCTTCGACGGTCGGGAAATCGTTGGCCGGCAGGGTCGACAGGGTGAAGCGGCTACGGCCGGCCTTTACCACCAGCTTCTGCTCGTCGACCTTGATGTCGATCAGCGCATCGTTGGGCAGGCTTTTGCAGATATCCATCAGCTTGCGCGCCGGCACGGTGATGGAACCGGTTTCGGCCGGCTCTTCGAGTTGCACACGACCGACCAGCTCGACTTCCAGGTCGGTACCGGTCAGCGACAGTTGCTGGCCTTCGACGACCAACAGCACGTTGGACAGTACCGGCAAGGTCTGTCGGCGCTCGACGACGCCTGCGACCAGTTGCAGGGGTTTCAACAGGGCTTCGCGTTGAATGGTGAAATGCATGGTCTAGTCCCTTGCCTTAATAAGCTGCGCTGGTGTTCATCAAGTGGTCAGTGTACGCAGCAGGTTCTTGTAGTCCTCGCGGATGTCCGCGTCGGATTCCTTAAGTTCGTTGATCTTGCGGCAGGCGTGCAGCACGGTGGTGTGGTCGCGGCCGCCAAACACATCGCCGATTTCCGGCAGGCTGTGGTTGGTCAGTTCCTTGGACAACGCCATGGCCACCTGACGCGGACGAGCCACCGAGCGCGAGCGGCGCTTGGACAGCAGGTCGGAAATCTTGATCTTGTAATACTCGGCGACGGTGCGCTGAATGTTATCCACAGAAACAAGTTTGTCCTGCAACGCCAGCAAGTCTTTGAGGGATTCGCGAATCAGCTCGATGGTGATGTCGCGGCCCATGAAGTGCGAGTGAGCGATCACACGTTTCAGCGCGCCTTCCAGCTCACGAACGTTCGAGCGGATGCGCTGGGCGATGAAGAACGCGGCGTCATGGGGCAACTCGACTTTGGCCTGATCGGCCTTCTTCATCAGGATCGCCACGCGGGTTTCCAGCTCAGGCGGCTCGACCGCAACGGTCAGGCCCCAGCCGAAGCGGGATTTGAGGCGTTCTTCAAGGCCCTCGATTTCTTTCGGGTAGCGGTCACTGGTGAGAATGACCTGCTGACCACCTTCAAGCAGCGCGTTGAAGGTGTGGAAAAACTCTTCCTGGGAACGCTCCTTGCGGGCGAAGAACTGAATATCGTCGATCAACAAGGCGTCCACCGAACGGTAGAAACGCTTGAATTCGTTGATGGCGTTCAGTTGCAGCGCTTTGACCATGTCGGCCACGAAACGCTCGGAATGCAGGTACACGACCTTGGCATTCGGATTCTTCTTTAATAGATGGTTGCCCACTGCGTGCATCAAGTGGGTTTTACCCAGGCCGACGCCACCATAAAGGAACAGCGGGTTATAGCCGTGCTTGGGATTGTCCGCCACCTGCCAGGCCGCCGCACGGGCGAGCTGGTTGGATTTACCTTCAACAAAATTCTCGAAGGTGAACGTGCGGTTCAGGTAACTGGTGTGCTTGAGCGCACCTTCTACCTGCACGGTGCGCTGCTCCGCGCGAACCGGGGCCTGCTGCGAAGCAGCACCCGCCATCGGGTCGAAGCTGTCGCGGGAAGGTTCTTCGCTGACTTCAGCGGCCTTCTGTGTGGAACGTTTGGCCGGAGCAGGGGCTGGCGTCGGTGCCGGATTGCTCGCTGGCACATTATTGGCTTGCGCCTGAGCAACCTGCGCGGCCGCCAGCGGCGCATTGGGTGCGGCACGAGGTGCCGAGCTGCGCTTGCTGCCTATTAACAAGGACAGCGCCGGCGTCGAGCCATTGCCGTGCTCATCCAGCAATTCAAGGACGCGGCCCAGGTACTTTTCGTTGACCCAGTCCAGCACGAAACGATTCGGTGCGTAGACGCGCAACTCGTCGCCTTCGGCTTCGACCTGTAGTGGACGGATCCAGGTGTTGAATTGTTGGGCAGGCAGCTCTTCGCGCAAAAGCTCCACGCACTGCTGCCAAAGTTCCACTGACACGGATATCCCCTAAGTTGAAAGCCGGTGAGGCAAAAACAAGCGGCCATTGTAGCGGCGAGCGATTCACTTATCCACATGCAGGTAGGTCCGTCACCATCATTTATCAACGCGTTAACGCATTAAAAGGCGACCAACGGCATGTGAATAAGCCCTGTGGATAAACGCCTCTGAGGGCACTGGACAACTGGGGGCTAAACCCGGTGGATAACCAGCCTGTGGATAACTAGCCATTCCACGCACAGCTTATCCGATAGCGCAGCACAGGCTGAACACGGTTTTCCACTGTAGTTGTCATTCTCTGTACATCCCGTGGAATAAGGCTTCATGGCAGTTATCCACAGAAGATGGCGTGTCTAGCTTTTACAAGCTTTACAGAAAAGCTTTAAATAATTCCCTTCTTTATTTCTATATCTGGCTGACAGGCGTTCAAGCTAAAAACCTGCCCGGATCTATTTATAAGGAAACGCTGGTTGGAAATTGACCTGAAGGCTTGCTTTCTCTAGAATCCCCGGTCTCTTAAAACGGGGGCCATTCCGGCCCGTTGTGGACGAACCAGGTAACACGACATGAAACGTACTTTCCAACCAAGCACAATCAAACGCGCTCGTACCCACGGTTTCCGTGCTCGCATGGCTACCAAGAACGGCCGCGCAGTCCTGTCGCGTCGTCGCGCCAAAGGTCGTGCGCGTCTGGCAGTTTGATAATCCGGTACTGGAGGTGAGTCAGGACTTCAGTCGGGAAAAGCGTCTGCTTACCCCCCGGCATTTCAAGGCAGTCTTTGACTCCCCTACCGGCAAGGTTCCGGGGAAAAATCTCCTGCTCCTTGCACGCAACAACGATCTTGATCACCCCCGTCTCGGGCTGGTTATCGGGAAAAAGAGCGTGAAGCTCTCCGTTGAGCGCAATCGCCTCAAACGTCTGATGCGCGAATCGTTCCGTCTGCACCAGGATTCACTGGTCGGCTGGGACATCGTTATCGTCGCGCGCAAAGGTTTGGGTGATGTAGAAAACCCCGAATTGATTCAGCATTTCGGCAAACTCTGGAAGCGTCTGGCACGCAACAAGCCCGTTCCGGCAGTCAAAACCGAAACTGTAGGGGTAGACAGTACCGATGCGTAAACTGGCCCTCGTTCCGATCCAGTTTTATCGCTATGCCATTAGTCCTTTAATGGCCAGCCACTGTCGCTTCTACCCCAGTTGTTCCTGCTACGCGTATGAAGCCATTGAAAATCATGGCCTTCTGCGCGGTGGCTGGCTGACCTTTCGTCGTTTAGGTCGCTGTCATCCGTGGAATCCCGGTGGTTATGACCCGGTTCCACCTGTCCCTACCTCCCGTTCTTCTTCGATGGCCGAGTAATCATGGATATCAAACGCACGATCCTGATCGTCGCCCTGGCAATCGTGTCCTACGTCATGGTTCTTAAATGGAACCAGGATTATGGCCAGGCTGCCCTGCCGACTCAGAATGTTGCTTCCAGTACGACTACATCCGGTTTGCCGGACACCGCCACTGGCACAAATGCTGCCAGTGACGATATTCCGCGCGCCGCCAGCGATACCAGCGCACCTGCCGAAACGCCGGTCGCCGCCAGCAAGGATCTGATTCAGGTCAAGACCGATGTGCTCGATCTGGCGATCGATCCACAGGGTGGCGACGTTGCGCAACTGACTCTGCCTTTGTATCCACGTCGTCAGGATCGTCCTGACGTTCCGTTCCAGCTGTTCGATAACGGCGGCGAACGTGTATATCTGGCGCAAAGCGGTCTGATCGGTACCAACGGCCCGGATGCAAACCCGGCCGGTCGTCCGGTTTATTCCTCGGAGAAGAAGGTTTACCAACTGGCTGACGGTCAGGATCAACTCGTCGTTGACCTGAAATTCAGCAAGGACGGCGTCAACTACATCAAGCGTTTCACCATGAAACGTGGCCTGTACGACGTCGCTGTCTCCTACATTGTGGATAACCAGAGCGCTCAGCCCTGGAACGGCGCAATGTTTGCCCAGTTGAAGCGCGACGCCAGCGCTGATCCTTCGTCGACCACGGCTACTGGCACCGCGACTTACCTGGGCGCCGCCCTGTGGACAAGTTCCGAGCCGTACAAGAAAGTGTCGATGAAGGACATGGACAAGGCGCAGCTCAAGGAAACGGTCACCGGTGGTTGGGTAGCCTGGTTGCAGCACTACTTCGTGACCGCGTGGATTCCGGCCAAGGGCGAAAACAACATCGTCCAGACCCGTAAAGACAGCAAAGGCAACTACATCATTGGTTACACCGGTCCGACTCTGACCGCTGCTCCGGGTGCGAAAGTTGAAACCAGTGCTGTGCTGTACGCCGGTCCGAAGAGTCAGGCTGTACTGAAAGAGTTGTCCCCAGGTCTGGAACTGACCGTCGACTACGGCATTCTGTGGTTCATTGCCCAGCCGATCTTCTGGCTGCTGCAACATATCCACGCCATTGTCGGTAACTGGGGATGGTCGATCATCTTCCTGACCATGCTGATCAAAGGGATTTTCTTCCCGCTGTCGGCCGCCAGCTACAAATCGATGGCGCGCATGCGTGCCGTGGCTCCGAAACTGGCTGCGCTGAAAGAGCAACATGGCGATGACCGGCAGAAAATGTCGCAGGCCATGATGGAGCTGTACAAGAAAGAGAAGATCAATCCACTGGGCGGCTGCTTGCCGATCCTCGTGCAGATGCCGGTCTTCCTGTCGCTGTACTGGGTTCTGCTGGAAAGCGTGGAAATGCGCCAGGCGCCGTTCATGCTGTGGATCACTGACCTGTCGATCAAGGATCCGTTCTTCATTCTGCCGATCATCATGGGCGCAACCATGTTCATCCAGCAGCAGTTGAACCCGACGCCTCCGGATCCGATGCAGGCGAAGGTCATGAAAATGATGCCAATCATCTTCACCTTCTTCTTCCTGTGGTTCCCGGCGGGCCTGGTGCTGTACTGGGTTGTGAACAACTGCCTGTCGATTGCACAACAGTGGTACATCACGCGTAAGATCGAAGCGGCGACGAAAAAAGCCGAGGCGTAACTTGCACTGTGGATAACACCACTCAAAGCGCCCCCTAGTGGGGCGTTTTGCTATCTGCCACTTTTGTCTGGATGCCGCTTTATGAGCACACCCCGTGAAACCATCGCCGCTGTCGCCACCGCTCAAGGGCGCGGCGGTGTGGGCATCGTCCGTATTTCCGGGCCGTTGGCCAGCGTTGCGGCAATAGCCATCAGCGGCCGAGAACTGAAACCACGTTACGCCCATTACGGACCGTTTTTCAGTGACGACCAGCAGGTGCTGGACGAAGGTCTGGCTTTGTATTTCCCGGGGCCGAACTCGTTCACCGGCGAAGACGTCTTGGAATTGCAGGGCCATGGCGGCCCGATCGTTCTGGACATGTTGCTCAAGCGTTGTCTGGAACTGGGCTGCCGTCTGGCCCGTCCAGGTGAATTCAGCGAGCGCGCCTTCCTCAATGACAAACTCGATCTGGCCCAGGCCGAAGCAATAGCCGATTTGATCGAAGCCAGTTCTGCACAGGCTGCGCGCAATGCGCTGCGTTCATTGCAGGGTGCGTTTTCCCAGCGTGTGCATAACTTGACCGAGCAGCTGATCGGTTTGCGTATCTACGTCGAAGCCGCCATCGACTTCCCGGAAGAGGAAATCGACTTTCTCGCCGACGGTCATGTATTGGGCATGCTCGATAAGGTACGCGATGAGTTATCCACAGTGCTGCGCGAAGCGGGGCAGGGCGCATTGTTGCGTGATGGTATGACAGTCGTCATCGCTGGGCGGCCGAATGCCGGTAAATCCAGCCTGTTGAATGCATTGGCCGGTCGCGAAGCCGCCATCGTCACCGAAATTGCCGGTACTACGCGGGATATTTTGCGCGAACATATCCACATCGACGGGATGCCGTTGCATGTGGTCGATACTGCAGGGCTGCGTGACACCGATGATCATGTGGAAAAGATCGGTGTGGAACGGGCGTTGAAAGCCATCGGTGAAGCGGATCGGGTTTTGCTGGTGGTCGATGCGACCGCACCAGAAGCACTGGATCCTTTTGCCTTGTGGCCAGAATTCCTTGAGTCTCGACCGGATCCGGCGAAAGTCACCCTGATCCGGAACAAAGCCGATCTGACCGGTGAAGCGATTGCTCTGGAAACCAGTGACGACGGCCACGTGACCATCAGTCTCAGTGCCAAGTCTGCCGAAGGCCTCGATCTGCTGCGTGATCATCTAAAGGCGTGCATGGGTTACGAGCAGACCTCGGAAAGCAGCTTCAGCGCACGTCGCCGGCATCTGGAGGCACTGCGCCACGCCAGCGCGGCATTGGAACATGGCCGCGCGCAACTGACCCTGGCGGGCGCTGGGGAGTTGCTCGCTGAGGATTTGCGCCAGGCTCAACATTCCCTGGGTGAAATTACCGGGGCGTTCAGTTCTGATGATTTGCTCGGACGGATTTTCTCCAGCTTCTGCATTGGCAAATAAAAGAGGGGGCTGTGGATAATTCATCCACAGCCCCTTTTTTGTTCACCAGTTATAGGACACCGTACCGAGCAAAGTACGATCCTCGCCCCAGTAACAGCGACCTGCATCGTTGCATCCCGAAACGTATTCCTTATCGAACAGGTTCTTCGCGTTCAGATCGACACTCCAGTGTGTATCGATCTGATATCCAACCGCCGCGTCGACCAATGTCACGTCGCCGGCATCCAGTTTTCCGTAGAGAGAAGGCGAAGTGTAGGCAAACGCACTGTCGAAATAACGCACGCCACCGGCCACATACAAGCCTTTCAAATCACCGTCGAGGAAGCGATATTTCGCCCAGGCCGACGCTTGATTACGCGGCACGCCGGTCATTTGGTGGCCCTTGACCAGCGACGTCGCCGAATCCTTGGTAATTTTTGCGTCGGTGTAGGTATAAGCCGCCGTGACATTGAGGTTCTGCGTCAAATTACTGTTGAGTTCCAGCTCCACCCCTTTGGCGCGGCTTTCGCCCACCTGGCGATAGGTTGACGTCGTTGCGTCGAAATAGGTGTCGTCCTTCTTGCGCAGGTCATACACCGAAGCGGTGAAAGCGGTGTCCCAGCCCATCGGTTCGTACTTCAAACCCACTTCGTACTGGCTGCTGGTGATCGGATCAAGCGGTGCGCCGGCATTGGAAATCTGCTGCACCGGCACGAACGCTGTTGAATAGCTGACATACGGCGTCATGCCGTTGTCGAACTCATACATCACGCCGCCCTGATAGGTGAACTTCTTGTCCTCGGAGCTGATGTTGCTGCCTCGCGCCACCTTGTCGCGGAAGTCACTGTCGACCCAGTCCTGGCGCCCGCCCAGCAGGAACAGCCAGTGGTCGTACTTGCTCTGAATCTGTGCATAAACACCCTTCATCTGCTGCTCGAGCAAAGTGTTCTGCACGGCAATTGGCGTGGTCGGATCGCGCAGGTAAACCGGGTTATACACATCGATCGGCCCGACAACGCCGGCATTCCAGTCCTGGTTGAACGAGGTGCGATCGTAGCTGACGCCCAACAGCACGGTGTTTTCCAGCTCGCCCGCCTCGAACTTGCCTTCGAGCTGGTTATCCAGCGAATACACCATGGATTTGTTGAAGCGATCGTAAGCGGTCACGTTCAACCGCGTGCCGAAACCGGCGTTGTTCAGATTGCCCGGCCAGGTTTCGTGGCGGGTGATGCGCGACTGCATGTAGCGCGAGTTCTGGCGGAACTGCCAGTCGTCGTTGAACGAGTGGCTGAACTCGTAACCGCTGCTCCAGGTTTCCCGTTCGAAGGTATTCCAGTCCGGGTCGCCGAGCATTGTGTCTTTGGATAATTGGCCGTTGGGATTACTCAGCAACGTGCCGGCGGCCGGCAGGCCAAGCTCCATGTTGGTGTGGTCTTTCTGGTAGTTGGCCAGCAGCGTCAGCGTATTGAAATCGTCGAAGTTCAGGGTCAGCGAAGGGGCGATATAAATCCGGTCGTCAGGAACGTGCTCGGTCTGGGTATCGGATTTGCGCCCCTGCATCACCACGCGTCCGAGAACGTTGCCGTTGTCATTGAGCGGGCCGGAGACATCTACGCCGATTTGCCGGCGATTGTTCGAGCCATAGCCCAGTTGCACTTCGCCCTGAGGCGCGGCGGTCGGGCGTTTGCTGACCAGATTGACCAGACCGCCTGGCGCATTTTCGCCATACAGCAGCGTAGACGGGCCACGGAACACCTCGACCCGCTCAAGTCCGTACGGCTCGGTGCTGGTGTCATAGCGATTGCCCTGCACGCGCAGTCCATCGCGCAGCAAACCGTAGCCGTAATCGGTGGCGTTGAAACCACGGATATAGAACAGGTCGCCAGCCAGACTGTCACCGGCGGCAAAAGGTGGGGCGAAGATCCCCGGCACGTAGCCGAGTACGTCGGTGAGTGTCTGGGATTTCTGATCCTTGATGCGCTGCCCGGTCACCACTGACACGGAACGCGGTGTTTCCGACAGCGGCGTATTGGTTTTCGTACCGATCCGGCTGTTTTGCGCCTTGTAGCCGACGTCGGCGGTGTAATCCAGATTCATTGGATTACCCAACTGCGCATTGATGTTGGTCGGCGCCAGCTCCAGGGAGTCACCGCTGGGCACGTTCTGCAGAATGTAACTGCCGGGTGCTTGTGGCACTGCCTGTAAACCCGAGCCTTGCAGCAATTGAGCGAAACCTTGTTCGACGCTGAAATCGCCATTTAAACCGGCACTGCGCAAGCGGCTGGTCTGCTGCGGCGAGAACGACAGAATCACATTGGCGGCAGCGGCGAACTGGCTCAAGGCACTATCCAGCGGGCCGGCGGCAATGGCGAAGCGCTGGGATGTCGACGCCGCGAAGGCGCTGTTGCTGATCACCAGACAAGACGCAGCGCTGGCCATCAATAAGCTGCATGCAATGCAATGTGGAGAAAAGCGCTGACGGAACGTGGGAAGACGCATGTGTGGATTAGCCCTGAAGGTGGCGAAGAGCCGCGTTTATCGCGATTACCTGTAGGGCCGGGTCAGGGCGAAAAAAGATAACCCTGCTTGAAATTATTTTTCCCCAGGCATTTTTTGATCAAGCGCTATGGCTGATCGAGATCCAATAACGGCTGAAATAACGCACGTTGATTGGCAACGAGGCCTGAAGGTTGGCCAGCACTGCGTCGGTCGAATCGAGCCGGAAAGTCCCGGAGACCCGCAGATCCCGGGCGCGGCGATCACAATGCAATACACCACTGCGATAGCGTCCCAACTCCGCGATTACATCGCCCAGGCGCGCGTCGAAAACGATCAACTGGCCGTTGATCCAGGCCACTTCTGATGACTGGAAGGAATGACTGAGGCCGATGTGCCGACTATCGAAATCCGCGCCTTCGCCTGCTTTCAGAATGAGCGCAGCAGTGGATGACTGCGCGGGTTGAACGCTGACTCGATCTTCCAGCACCCCAACTCTGGTTGAGCTGGACATCTGATGCACCGAGAACCGGGTGCCCAAAGCTTGAATCCGCCCGTCGCGGGTTTGCACATAAAACGGCCGCTGATCGCCAAGCTTGGCGGTTTGGATGAGGATTTCACCGGCACGCAGTTGAATCAGGCGTTGCGCTGCGTCGAAAGAAACATCGATGGCCGAGTCGGTGTTGAGCTGGATCTGGCTGCCATCGGCCAGGCTGATGGTGCGACGCTGACCCACACCGGTTTTATAGTCGGCCCAAACGTTGCCGAGGGATGTGTGTCGTTGAGCACTCCAGCCAACGAAGCCTGTTCCCGCTGCGAGCAGCAACAGCTTGAGCACCTGCCGGCGGTGCTGACCAGTGTTATTGAGCGCACATCGTTTCAGATCCTGCGGCAGCGTACCGAGGTGGCGCTGCAATTGTTCCATCTGGTTCCACGCCGCCAGATGCGCTGGATCGCTGTCTATCCACAACTGCCAGGCCTTTTGTTCGGCAAGGCTCGGTGGCTGAGACTGAAACTGCACATACCAGCTGGCGGCAGTTTCCAATAGCTGACGGTTTGCAGCGGCGGCCATCATGGCTGCGCCATGAGCAGGGCGCACTCAGTCAGGGCGCGGATCATGTGTTTTTTTACTGTGGTCAGCGAGACTCTCAATTGCACGGCGATCTGTTGATAAGTCAGTCCGTCGACTTGCGAAAGCATGAAGATCTGCCGTGTTCGCGGACCCAGCCCGGTCAATGCTTTATCCACAGCGATCAGGGTTTCAATGATCAGCGCCCTGTCTTCTTCGCTAATGACTGACGCTTCCGGCCGAGCTGCGAGGGCCTGCAGATAAGCGCTTTCAATCGCCCTGCGTCTATAACGATCGATGACCAGGCCGCGCGCAATAGTCGTCAGGTAATCCCTCGGCTCACGAATATGAGCTGCATTGCGCGCCGCCAGAATTCGCAAAAACGTGTCATGCGCCACATCGGCTGCATCGCAGGCGTTGTGCAGTTTGCCCTTGAGCCAACCATACAGCCACGAATGATGTTGCTCGTAGATTTGCTCGATCGCAGCGGTGTGGGCGGGTAGGGGCATGGGAGAAACTGATGTTTTAATGATAATGGCTATTATTAGCTTCTGTTACGTCCTCTCACAATAGCCTTTTCATTTCCTGCCCTTGGCTTGCCGAGCGTCACTAATCCCTAGCTGACGCTTTTTTTGCGTCCGGAAAAAGACATGTTGGCGATTTTCTGTGGACTAAGCCCTGTGAATAACTGCTCCTGAGGTCAGTTGATAAAGGGGGTTGAAAACTGGATATAACCCGCTCTGTGGATAACCATCCATTTCATCCACAGGCTTACACCGGTTATCCAAGGGCCTCATTGCCACATGAGCACAGGGTTTTTAATCTCTGTACACATTGTAATACATGGCCTGTAGCGATCTATCCACAGAAATGGTGCTCAGTAAGAATAAACATAAAAACAAAGGTTTTATAAATTTCTCTCTTTTTTATTTTTTTTAACCTCGAGTTCTCCACAGCTGGTTAAATTTTGTGCAAAGGGTTCTTTAGAAAGGGCGAAGTCCCTATACTTGCCGACCAGGTCCAGAAACCTGGTTTCAATATTTCCTGAATGACCTACTTAAGCAGGCACGAGGTGCGTGGTGGATTTCCCTTCCCGTTTTGAAGTGATCGTCATCGGCGGCGGTCATGCCGGTACCGAGGCAGCACTGGCGTCAGCACGCATGGGGGCAAAAACCCTGTTGCTGACGCATAACGTGGAAACCCTCGGCGCCATGAGTTGCAACCCGGCCATCGGTGGCATCGGCAAAAGCCATCTGGTCAAGGAAATCGATGCCCTCGGCGGCGCGATGGCCATGGCTACCGACAAGGGCGGCATCCAGTTTCGTGTGTTGAACAGCCGCAAAGGCCCGGCAGTACGGGCGACCCGTGCGCAAGCCGACCGGATTCTCTACAAGGCCGCTGTCCGCGAAATCCTGGAAAACCAGCCGAACCTGTGGATATTTCAACAGGCTGCTGACGACCTGATCGTTGAGCAGGAGCGAGTCCGTGGTGTTGTCACACAGATGGGTCTGCGCTTCTTCGCCGATTCCGTGGTGTTGACCACTGGTACCTTCCTCGGTGGACTTATCCACATTGGTTTGCAGAATTTCTCTGGCGGTCGCGCGGGTGATCCACCGTCGATTGCTCTGGCCCACCGTCTGCGTGAGTTGCCATTGCGTGTCGGGCGCCTGAAAACCGGTACACCGCCGCGTATTGATGGCAAATCTGTGGATTTCTCGGTGATGACCGAGCAACCGGGTGACACTCCGATCCCGGTGATGTCGTTCATGGGCAGCAAGGAGCAGCATCCGCGCCAGGTCAGTTGCTGGATCACCCATACCAACGCGCGTACCCACGAAATCATCGCGGCGAATCTTGATCGTTCGCCGATGTATTCCGCTGCCGGTGAAATCGAAGGTGTCGGCCCGCGTTATTGCCCGTCGATCGAAGACAAGATTCATCGCTTTGCCGACAAGGAAAGCCATCAGGTGTTCATCGAACCGGAAGGTCTGACCACCCATGAGCTGTATCCGAACGGGATATCCACAAGCCTGCCGTTCGACGTGCAATTGCAGATCGTGCAGTCGATCCGCGGTATGGAAAACGCGCACATCGTGCGTCCGGGTTATGCGATCGAGTACGACTACTTCGATCCCCGCGATCTGAAGTACAGTCTGGAAACCAAAGTCATCGGCGGTCTGTTCTTCGCCGGGCAGATCAACGGCACCACCGGTTACGAAGAAGCCGGCGCTCAAGGTCTGCTCGCCGGCGCCAACGCTGCGCTGCGGGCCAAGGGCAAAGAAGCCTGGTGTCCGCGCCGCGATGAAGCGTACATCGGCGTTCTGGTCGACGACCTGATCACCCTCGGTACCCAAGAGCCGTACCGCATGTTCACCTCTCGCGCCGAGTACCGCCTGATTCTGCGCGAAGACAACGCCGACCTGCGCCTGACCGAAAAAGGTCGCGAACTCGGTCTGGTCGATGACGCGCGCTGGGCGGCCTTCTGCAAGAAACGCGAAAGCATCGAGCTTGAAGAACAGCGCCTGAAAAGCACTTGGGTGCGGCCGAACACCCCGCAGGGCGATGCGATTGCCGAGAAATTCGGCACACCGCTGACCCACGAATACAACTTGCTCAACCTGTTGAGCCGTCCGGAAATCGATTACGCCGGTCTGGTCGAAGTGACCGGGCAGGGCGCCGAAGATCCACAGGTCGCCGAGCAGGTTGAGATCAAGACCAAGTACGCCGGTTACATCGACCGCCAACAGGACGAAATCGCCCGTCTGCGCGCCAGCGAAGACACGAAATTGCCTGTGGATATCGATTACACCAACATCTCCGGCCTGTCCAAGGAGATCCAGAGCAAGCTCGGCGCCACACGTCCCGAAACGCTGGGCCAGGCTTCGCGGATCCCGGGCGTGACCCCGGCAGCGATTTCGCTGTTGATGATTCATTTGAAAAAACGCGGCGCGGGCCGTCAGTTGGAGCAAAGCGCTTGAGTGCCAAGGTCACTTCGCAACACGCCGAAGAGTTATCCACAGGAGCCCGCGAGCTCGGTGTCAATCTCACAGAAACCCAGCACAAATTGCTGCTGGGTTATCTGGCCCTGTTGATCAAATGGAACCAGGCCTACAACCTGACCGCCGTGCGCGATCCTGATGAAATGGTTTCGCGGCACTTGCTCGATAGTCTCAGCGTGATGTCGTTCATCGAAAACGGTCGCTGGCTCGATGTCGGCAGTGGCGGTGGCATGCCTGGTATCCCGCTGGCGATCCTGTACCCGGACTCGCAAGTGACCTGTCTGGACAGCAACGGCAAGAAAACCCGCTTTCTGACTCAGGTCAAACTGGAGCTGAAGCTGGATAACCTGCAAGTTATCCACAGTCGCGTCGAAGCGTTCCAGCCTGCGCAACCATTCAACGGGATCATTTCCCGGGCCTTCAGCAGCATGGAAAACTTCACCAACTGGACTCGCCACTTGGGCGATGCCGATACACGCTGGCTGGCAATGAAGGGCGTTCATCCGGCCGATGAGCTGGTAGCATTGCCGGCAGATTTCAAACTCGATAGCGAACACGCCCTGGCCGTCCCCGGTTGCCAAGGCCAACGCCATCTGCTGATACTGCGCCGCACGGCATGATTGGGAACACAAGCAAGAATGGCTAAGGTATTCGCGATAGCGAACCAGAAGGGTGGTGTGGGCAAAACCACCACCTGCATCAACCTCGCAGCATCCCTGGTCGCGACCAAGCGCCGGGTGCTGTTGATCGATCTCGATCCACAGGGCAACGCCACCATGGGTAGCGGTGTGGATAAACATGGTCTGGAAAACTCGGTCTACGATCTGCTGATCGGTGAATGCGATCTGGGTCAGGCCATGCACTTCTCCGAGCACGGCGGTTATCAATTGCTGCCGGCCAACCGCGATCTGACCGCGGCCGAAGTGGTGCTGCTGGAAATGCAGATGAAGGAAAGCCGTCTGCGCAGCGCGCTGGCGCCGATCCGTGACAACTACGATTACATTTTGATCGACTGCCCACCGTCGCTGTCGATGCTCACACTCAACGCACTGGTCGCCGCTGACGGGGTGATTATCCCCATGCAGTGCGAATACTTTGCGCTGGAAGGTTTGAGCGACCTTGTGGATAACATCAAGCGCATCGCCGAGCTGCTCAACCCGAACCTGAAAGTCGAAGGCCTGCTGCGGACCATGTACGACCCGCGCCTGAGCCTGATGAACGATGTTTCGGCGCAGCTCAAGGAACACTTCGGCGATCAGCTGTACGACACGGTGATCCCGCGCAACATTCGCCTGGCCGAAGCACCGAGCTACGGCATGCCGGCGCTGGCTTACGACAAGCAATCGCGTGGTGCCCTGGCCTATCTGGCTCTGGCAGGCGAGATGGTTCGTCGTCAGCGCAAAAATTCACGCATTGCTGCTGCTCAGCCAACTTAAGGAATCCCCATGGCCGTCAAGAAACGAGGTCTCGGACGTGGACTGGATGCACTGCTGAGTGGTCCGACGGTCAGCGCGCTGGAAGAACAAGCCGCGCAGGCCGACACCCGCGAACTGCAACACCTGCCGCTGGACCTGCTGCAGCGTGGCAAATATCAGCCGCGCCGTGACATGGACCCGCAGGCCCTGGAAGAGCTGGCGCAGTCGATCAAGGCCCAAGGCGTGATGCAGCCGATCGTGGTACGCCCGATTGGCGGCGGTCGCTTCGAGATCATTGCCGGTGAACGTCGCTGGCGCGCCAGTCAGCAGGCCGGGCAGGAAACCATCCCGGCGATGGTCCGCGATGTGCCGGATGAAACCGCCATTGCGATTGCGCTGATCGAGAACATCCAGCGCGAAGATCTCAATCCGATCGAAGAAGCCGTCGCCTTACAGCGCTTGCAGCAGGAATTCCAGCTGACTCAGCAGCAGGTTGCCGAGGCTGTGGGTAAGTCGCGGGTGACTGTGGCTAACCTGTTGCGACTTATTGCACTGCCTGAAGTGATCAAGACAATGCTGTCGCACGGTGACCTGGAAATGGGTCACGCGCGTGCCTTGCTCGGTCTGCCGGACAATCAGCAGGTCGAAGGGGCGCGACATGTTGTCGCACGAGGACTGACTGTGCGCCAAACCGAGGCACTGGTTCGCCAGTGGTTGAGTGGCAAACCGGAGCCTGTGGAAGCTGCAAAACCCGACCCGGATATCGCCCGTCTCGAGCAGCGTTTGGCCGAGCGCCTAGGCTCTGCGGTGCAGATTCGCCATGGCAAGAAGGGCAAAGGCCAATTGGTGATTGGTTATAACTCGCTCGACGAGCTTCAAGGTGTGCTCGCACACATCCGCTGAAACATTTCCTCATGTAGCGCGCAGTCGGAAATCACTACCTGACAGTTGAATAGGGGCAGAACCGCCCCTATACTCTGCGCGCATTTTGTCGGCACAAATTATGCCAAGTTATTGAATTTCGGCAGCCGACCATTGGAGAGCAACTGTGATGGAAACCCGCACGCCAAACCGCTTGCCTTTCCATCGCCTGGCGGTTTTTCCGGTGTTGATGGCTCAATTTGTCATTCTGCTCATTGCCGCTTTGGCGCTCTGGCAATGGCATGGAGTCGTTGCCGGATACTCGGGACTTTGCGGAGGCCTGATAGCCTTGCTGCCCAATGTTTATTTCGCTCACAGGGCATTTCGGTTTTCCGGCGCCCGAGCAGCCCAGTCCATCGTCCGGTCTTTTTATGCCGGCGAGGCAGGCAAACTTATTTTGACGGCAGTGCTGTTTGCACTGGTGTTCGCAGGTGTGAAGCCACTGGCGCCGATCGCAGTATTCGGCGTGTTCGTGCTGACGCAGTCGGTCAGCTGGTTCGCTCCCCTGCTGATGAGAACAAGACTTTCGAGACCTTAGGGCGTTTGAGGCAACCATGGCAGAGACAACCGCTTCGGGCTATATCCAGCACCACTTGCAGAACCTGACTTTCGGTCAGCTACCCAACGGCGGCTGGGGCTTTGCCCACACCGCAGCAGAAGCCAAGGAAATGGGCTTCTGGGCTTTCCACGTCGATACCCTCGGCTGGTCGGTCGCGCTGGGTCTGATCTTCGTTCTTCTTTTCCGCATGGCGGCAAAGAAAGCGACTTCGGGTCAGCCGGGTGCCTTGCAGAACTTCGTTGAAGTATTGGTCGAATTCGTCGATGGCAGCGTGAAAGACAGCTTCCATGGCCGTAGCCCGGTGATTGCACCGCTGGCACTGACCATCTTCGTCTGGGTGTTCCTGATGAACGCCGTCGACCTGGTACCGGTCGACTGGATTCCTCAGCTGGCCATCCTGATCTCCGGCGATGCCCACATCCCGTTCCGCGCCGTGTCGACTACCGACCCGAACGCGACTCTGGGCATGGCGTTCTCGGTGTTCGCACTGATCATTTTCTACAGCATCAAGGTCAAGGGCATCGGTGGCTTCATCGGCGAACTGACCCTGCACCCGTTCGGCAGCAAGAACATCTTCGTTCAGGCCCTGCTGATCCCGGTGAACTTCCTGCTGGAATTCGTCACCCTGATCGCCAAGCCGATCTCTCTGGCTCTGCGTCTGTTCGGCAACATGTATGCCGGCGAGCTGGTGTTCATTCTGATCGCTGTGATGTTCGGCAGCGGCCTGCTCTGGCTCAGCGGCCTGGGCGTTGTTCTGCAGTGGGCGTGGGCTGTATTCCACATCCTGATCATCACCCTGCAGGCGTTCATCTTCATGATGCTGACCATCGTCTACCTGTCGATGGCGCACGAAGAAAACCATTAAGACCAGTCTCGACTAGTCTGATGTTCCTCCCGGTCAAACGGGAGGGAGCTCCTTGCGGGGCAGCTGAAACGATTTGTTTTACCGCTTTAATCTAAAAAACCTAAACCATACGACGTAAAAGTCGGGAGGAAAGATGGAAACTGTAGTTGGTCTAACCGCTATCGCTGTTGCACTGTTGATCGGCCTGGGCGCACTGGGTACCGCAATTGGTTTCGGCCTGCTGGGCGGCAAGTTCCTGGAAGGCGCAGCGCGTCAGCCAGAAATGGTTCCAATGCTGCAAGTAAAAATGTTCATCGTTGCCGGTCTGCTCGACGCCGTAACCATGATCGGTGTTGGTATCGCTCTGTTCTTCACCTTTGCGAACCCGTTCGTTGGTCAGATCGCTGGCTGATTACTCGGATCTTCCGGGTAATTTGGTGTGATGGACAACGTAACTGCGAGGTGTTGGCGTGAACATTAATGCGACCCTGATTGGCCAGTCCGTTGCGTTCCTGATTTTTGTACTGTTCTGCATGAAGTATGTATGGCCTCCGGTCATCGCTGCTCTGCACGAACGTCAAAAGAAGATCGCTGATGGTCTGGACGCTGCCAGCCGTGCAGCTCGCGACCTGGAGTTGGCCCAAGAGAAAGCGGGTCAGCAACTGCGCGAAGCGAAAGCTCAGGCAGCTGAAATCATCGAGCAAGCCAAGAAACGCGGTAACCAGATCGTCGAAGAGGCTGTTGAAAAAGCCCGTATCGACGCTGACCGTGTGAAGGTTCAGGCTCAAGCCGAGATCGAACAGGAACTGAACAGCGTCAAAGACAAGCTGCGTGCCCAAGTGGGCTTGCTGGCTGTTGGCGGCGCCGAGAAGATCCTGGGTGCCACAATCGATCAAAACGCGCACGCAGAGCTGGTTAACCAACTGGCTGCTGAAATCTAAGCGAGGGCGATCATGGCAGAACTGACCACGTTGGCCCGACCTTACGCTAAGGCGGCCTTCGAGCACGCTCAGGCCCACCAGCAACTGGCCAATTGGTCAGCCATGCTCGGCCTGGCAGCAGCGGTGTCGCAAGACGACACCCTGCAGCGCGTGCTCAAGGCCCCGCGACTGACGAGCGCAGAAAAGGCCGCCACGTTCATTGACGTGTGCGGCGACAAGTTTGATGAAAAGGCACGCAATTTCATCAACGTCGTTGCCGAGAACGACCGTCTCCTGCTTCTGCCGGAGATCGCCGCTCTGTTCGACCTGTACAAGGCCGAACAAGAGAAATCGGTAGACGTTGAAGTGACCAGTGCATTTGCATTGAACCAAGAACAGCAAGACAAACTCGCCAAGGTTCTCAGTGCACGACTCAACCGGGAAGTGCGCCTGCAAGTTGCGGAGGACGCTGCCTTGATTGGTGGTGTCGTGATCCGCGCCGGCGACCTGGTTATCGATGGCTCGATTCGCGGCAAAATCGCGAAACTTGCCGAAGCATTGAAATCTTGAGTTTGAAGGGGCAGCAGAGCAATGCAGCAACTCAATCCTTCCGAAATAAGTGAAATTATCAAGGGCCGCATCGACAAGCTCGATGTGACCTCCCAAGCCCGTAACGAAGGCACTGTCGTCAGCGTATCTGACGGCATCGTGCGGATTCACGGTCTGGCCGACGTCATGTACGGCGAGATGATCGAGTTTCCGGGCGGCGTCTACGGTATGGCTCTCAACCTGGAGCAGGACTCCGTAGGTGCCGTGGTATTGGGCTCCTACCAGTCGCTGGCTGAAGGCATGAGCGCCAAGTGCACCGGCCGCATCCTCGAAGTTCCTGTTGGTAAGGAATTGCTGGGCCGCGTAGTCGATGCTCTGGGTAACCCTGTTGACGGCAAAGGTCCACTGGGCAACACCGAGACCGACGCGGTCGAGAAAGTTGCTCCAGGCGTGATCTGGCGTAAGTCGGTAGACCAGCCTGTACAGACTGGCTACAAGGCTGTCGATGCCATGATCCCTGTCGGCCGTGGCCAGCGTGAGCTGATCATCGGTGACCGTCAGATCGGTAAAACCGCTCTGGCGATCGACGCGATCATCAACCAGAAAGACAGCGGCATTTTCTGCGTCTACGTAGCCATCGGTCAGAAGCAATCGACCATCGCCAACGTGGTTCGCAAGCTGGAAGAAAACGGCGCCCTGGCCAACACGATCATCGTGGCTGCCAGTGCTTCGGAATCTCCTGCGCTGCAATTCCTGGCACCGTACTCCGGTTGCACCATGGGTGAATTCTTCCGCGACCGCGGTGAAGACGCGCTGATCGTTTATGACGATCTGTCCAAGCAGGCAGTGGCTTACCGCCAGATTTCCCTGCTGCTGCGCCGTCCACCAGGCCGTGAAGCTTACCCAGGCGACGTGTTCTATCTCCACTCCCGTCTGCTGGAGCGCGCATCCCGCGTTTCGGAAGAATACGTAGAGAAGTTCACCAACGGCGCAGTGACCGGAAAAACCGGTTCCCTGACCGCACTGCCGATCATCGAAACCCAGGCTGGCGACGTTTCCGCGTTCGTTCCGACCAACGTGATTTCCATCACCGACGGTCAGATCTTCCTGGAATCGGCCATGTTCAACTCGGGCATCCGCCCTGCAGTGAACGCCGGTGTTTCGGTATCCCGTGTGGGTGGTGCCGCTCAGACCAAGATCATCAAGAAGCTCTCCGGTGGTATCCGTACCGCTCTGGCTCAGTACCGTGAACTGGCGGCATTCGCCCAGTTCGCTTCTGACCTGGACGAAGCGACCCGCAAGCAACTTGAGCATGGTCAGCGCGTTACCGAGCTGATGAAGCAGAAGCAATACGCACCAATGTCGATCGCTGACATGGCGCTGTCGCTGTATGCCGCTGAGCGTGGGTTCCTGACTGACATTGAAATCGCCAAGGTCGGCAGCTTCGAACAAGCGCTGATTGCTTTCTTCAACCGCGATCACGCCGATTTGATGGCCAAGATCAACGTTAAAGGTGACTTCAATGACGAAATCGACGCTGGCATGAAAGCCGGTATCGAGAAGTTCAAGGCCACCCAAACCTGGTAAGCCGCAGCGGGAGCCGCGAGGCTCCCGCTTGCTAACCTGATAGGTGTTACATGGCAGGCGCAAAAGAGATTCGCAGTAAGATTGCGAGCATCAAAAGCACGCAAAAGATTACCAGCGCCATGGAAAAAGTGGCGGTCAGCAAAATGCGCAAGGCACAAATGCGCATGGCTGCTAGCCGTCCTTATGCGGAGCGTATCCGCCAGGTAATTGGGCATCTGGCCAACGCCAACCCGGAATACCGCCACCCGTTCATGATCGACCGCGAAATCAAGCGCGTCGGTTATGTCGTCGTGAGCAGTGACCGTGGTCTGTGCGGCGGCTTGAACACCAACCTGTTCAAGGCCCTGGTCAAGGACATGGCGGTAAACCGCGAAAACGGCGTCGAGATTGATCTGTGTGTAGTCGGTAGCAAGGGTGCGGCCTTTTTCCGCAACTTCGGCGGTAACGTCGTTGCAGCTATCAGCCACCTGGGTGAAGAGCCGTCGATCAATGATCTGATCGGCAGCGTCAAGGTGATGCTGGATGCCTACCTGGACGGCCGTATCGACCGCCTGTCCGTGGTGTCCAACAAGTTCATCAACACCATGACGCAACAGCCTACCGTGGAGCAGTTGATTCCACTGGTGGCAACCCCGGATCAGGATCTCAAGCACCACTGGGACTATCTCTACGAACCGGACGCCAAAGAGCTGCTTGACGGCTTGATGGTCCGTTACGTCGAGTCGCAGGTCTACCAGGCGGTGGTCGAGAACAACGCGGCTGAACAGGCTGCGCGGATGATCGCGATGAAGAACGCTACCGACAACGCCGGTGATTTGATCAGCGATTTGCAGCTGATCTACAACAAGGCGCGTCAGGCTGCGATCACCCAAGAGATCTCGGAAATCGTCGGCGGCGCTGCCGCGGTTTAACGGTTCAAATATTCAGAGGATCCAGCTATGAGTAGCGGACGTATCGTTCAAATCATCGGCGCCGTTATCGACGTGGAATTTCCACGCGACAGCGTACCGAGCATCTACAACGCGCTGACTGTACAAAGCGCGGCCGCAACCACCCTGGAAGTTCAGCAGCAGCTGGGCGACGGCGTGGTGCGTACCATTGCGATGGGTTCCACCGAGGGCTTGAAGCGCGGTCTGGAAGTCACCGACTCTGGCGCAGCCATCTCCGTACCGGTCGGTAAAGCGACCCTGGGCCGGATCATGGACGTCCTCGGTAACCCGATCGACGAAGCTGGCCCGATCGACACCGAAGAGCGCTGGGGCATTCACCGCGCAGCACCTTCGTTCGCCGAGCAAGCAGGCGGCAACGACCTGCTGGAAACCGGCATCAAGGTTATCGACCTGGTCTGCCCGTTCGCCAAGGGCGGTAAAGTCGGTCTGTTCGGTGGTGCCGGTGTAGGCAAAACCGTAAACATGATGGAACTGATCCGTAACATCGCCATCGAGCACAGCGGTTATTCCGTGTTCGCCGGTGTGGGTGAGCGTACTCGTGAGGGTAACGACTTCTACCACGAGATGAAGGACTCCAACGTTCTGGACAAAGTGGCACTGGTTTACGGTCAGATGAACGAGCCGCCGGGAAACCGTCTGCGCGTAGCACTGACCGGCCTGACCATGGCCGAGAAGTTCCGTGACGAAGGTAACGACGTTCTGCTGTTCGTCGACAACATCTACCGTTACACCCTGGCCGGTACTGAAGTATCCGCACTGCTGGGCCGTATGCCTTCGGCAGTAGGTTACCAGCCGACCCTGGCTGAAGAGATGGGCGTTCTGCAAGAACGTATCACTTCGACCAAGGAAGGTTCGATCACCTCGATCCAGGCGGTATACGTACCTGCGGACGACTTGACCGACCCGTCGCCAGCGACCACCTTCGCCCACTTGGACGCCACCGTCGTTCTGTCTCGTGACATCGCTTCCCTGGGTATCTACCCGGCGGTAGATCCACTGGATTCGACTTCGCGCCAGCTGGACCCGAACGTGATCGGTCAGGACCACTACGACACCGCTCGCGGCGTTCAGTATGTTCTGCAGCGTTACAAAGAGCTGAAAGACATCATCGCGATCCTGGGTATGGACGAGCTGTCGGAAGCCGACAAACAGTTGGTTAACCGTGCTCGTAAGATCCAGCGCTTCTTGTCGCAGCCGTTCTTCGTGGCTGAAGTCTTCACCGGTGCTTCGGGTAAATACGTTTCCCTGAAAGACACCATTGCTGGCTTCAAAGGCATCCTCAACGGTGACTACGACCACCTGCCAGAACAAGCGTTCTACATGGTTGGCGGCATCGAAGAAGCGATCGAGAAAGCCAAGAAACTGTAATCCCGGCGCCCGGCAACGGGCGCTAATTTAGGTTGAGGCAATCAGATGGCTATGACAGTCCATTGCGATATCGTCAGCGCGGAAGGGGAAATCTTTTCCGGCCTGGTCGAGATGGTGATTGCGCACGGTGCACTGGGTGATCTTGGTATCGCTCTGGGTCACGCGCCGCTGATCACTAATCTCAAGCCGGGTCCGATCCGCCTGATCAAGCAAGGCGGGGAAGCCGAGGTGTTCTACATCTCCGGTGGTTTCCTCGAGGTTCAGCCGAACATGGTCAAGGTACTTGCCGATACCGTGCAACGTGCCGCCGACCTGGATGAAGCTCAGGCTCAGGCAGCTCTCAAGGCTGCCGAGAATGCCCTGAACGAAAAAGGCGCGGACTTCGATTACGGCGCCGCTGCCACTCGTCTGGCCGAGGCTGCAGCCCAGCTGCGCACCGTCCAGCAGATCCGCAAGAAGTTTGGCGGTTAATCCGTCAGCCGCTTGTTGTGCGATTGATAAAAAAGGGTAGCCTCGGCTACCCTTTTTTCTTTCCGAATTCCCAGAAACCGGTCGCAATTGCGGACCACCCAGGATTGGTAGCCAGTCATGTCTCTCGAAATCGTTATCCTCGCGGCCGGTCAAGGCACGCGCATGCGCTCGGCGCTGCCCAAGGTGCTGCACCCGATTGCCGGCAACTCCATGCTCGGCCATGTTATCCACAGCGCTCGGCAACTTGATCCACAACGCATTCACGTGGTGATCGGTCACGGTGCCGATGTGGTGCGTGAGCGGCTGGCAGCTGATGACCTGAATTTCGTGTTGCAGGACAAGCAACTGGGCACTGGCCATGCCACCGCCCAGGCGGTGCCGTTCATTGATGCCGACACCGTGCTGATTCTTTACGGTGATGTGCCGCTGATCGAAGTCGAAACCCTGCAACGTCTGCTCAAGCATGTCGTGCCGGGCCAGATGGGTTTGCTCACTGTCGAGCTGGATGACCCGACCGGTTATGGCCGCATCGTGCGCGATGCCGACGGCAAGGTCGCGGCCATCGTCGAGCACAAAGACGCCAGCGAAGCGCAACGTGCGATCACCGAAGGCAACACCGGCATCCTCGCTGTGCCGGCCAATCACCTGGCGGACTGGATGAGTCGCCTGTCGAATAACAACGCGCAGGGCGAGTACTACCTCACCGACGTGATCGAAATGGCGGTCAGCGATGGTTTGGTCGTCGCCACCGAACAACCGCACGACCCGATGGAAGTGCAGGGCGCCAACGATCGCAAGCAGCTCTCTGAACTGGAGCGTCATTACCAGTTGCGCGCCGGCCGTCGTCTGATGGCTGAGGGTGTGACCCTGCGTGACCCGGCCCGCTTCGACGTACGCGGCGAAGTCAGCGTCGGCCGCGACGTGCTGATCGATATCAACGTGATCCTTGAAGGCAAGGTGATCATTGAAGACGATGTACAGATCGGCCCGAACTGCGTGATCAAGGACAGCACCCTGCGCAAAGGCGTGGTAATCAAGGCCAACAGTCATATAGAAGGCGCCATTCTCGGTGAAGGCAGTGACGCTGGTCCCTTCGCGCGTTTACGCCCGGGCACTGTGCTCGAAGCGCGCGCCCATGTGGGTAACTTCGTTGAGCTCAAAAACGCCCACATGGGCGAGGGTGCCAAGGCTGGCCATCTGACCTATCTGGGCGATGCCGAAATCGGCGCACGCACCAATATCGGTGCCGGCACCATCACCTGCAACTACGATGGCGCCAACAAGTGGAAAACCGTGCTGGGTGCTGATGTGTTCATCGGTTCCAACAACTCGCTGGTCGCGCCTGTGGATATCTCCAACGGTGCGACGACTGCGGCCGGCTCGACCATCACGCAAAATGTGGATAACGCTCAGTTGGCGGTAGGCCGAGCCCGCCAGAAGAACATCGACGGCTGGAAGCGGCCGGAAAAAATCAAAAAATCCTGATTTATCCACAATCCTTTGTAGATACTCTGTTCACGGTCAAGCTTTTTGGGTGTGTTTATCGCTAAAAAGCTTGGCTGTACTGAAGTCTTCGCCTGCCCGCATGCAGGCCCATAGTCCGGTCAGGTATTTGCGCATGACTGCGACAATAGCCTGCATCTTCCTCTTTCCTCGAGCCACCAAGGCTTCGTAAAACGCTTTCACATTTGGGTCGCAACGTATG
>NZ_FYDP01000012.1:2237-5616 GCF_900187595.1 Pseudomonas sp. Irchel 3F6
ATTAGATCGTTCTTTAAAAATTTGGGTATGTGATAGAAAGATAGACTGAACGTTACTTTCACTGGTAACGGATCAGGCTAAGGTAAAATTTGTGAGTTCTCTTAGTTGAGAAATTCGAATTTTCGGCGAATGTCGTCTTCACAGTATAACCAGATTGCTTGGGGTTATATGGTCAAGTGAAGAAGCGCATACGGTGGATGCCTTGGCAGTCAGAGGCGATGAAAGACGTGGTAGCCTGCGAAAAGCTTCGGGGAGTCGGCAAACAGACTTTGATCCGGAGATGTCTGAATGGGGGAACCCAGCCATCATAAGATGGTTATCTTGTACTGAATACATAGGTGCAAGAGGCGAACCAGGGGAACTGAAACATCTAAGTACCCTGAGGAAAAGAAATCAACCGAGATTCCCTTAGTAGTGGCGAGCGAACGGGGACTAGCCCTTAAGTGGCTTTGAGATTAGCGGAACGCTCTGGAAAGTGCGGCCATAGTGGGTGATAGCCCTGTACGCGAAAATCTCTTAGTCATGAAATCGAGTAGGACGGAGCACGAGAAACTTTGTCTGAATATGGGGGGACCATCCTCCAAGGCTAAATACTACTGACTGACCGATAGTGAACTAGTACCGTGAGGGAAAGGCGAAAAGAACCCCGGAGAGGGGAGTGAAATAGATCCTGAAACCGTATGCGTACAAGCAGTGGGAGCAGACTTTGTTCTGTGACTGCGTACCTTTTGTATAATGGGTCAGCGACTTATTTTCAGTGGCGAGCTTAACCGAATAGGGGAGGCGTAGCGAAAGCGAGTCTTAATAGGGCGTCTAGTCGCTGGGAATAGACCCGAAACCGGGCGATCTATCCATGGGCAGGTTGAAGGTTAGGTAACACTGACTGGAGGACCGAACCGACTACCGTTGAAAAGTTAGCGGATGACCTGTGGATCGGAGTGAAAGGCTAATCAAGCTCGGAGATAGCTGGTTCTCCTCGAAAGCTATTTAGGTAGCGCCTCATGTATCACTGTAGGGGGTAGAGCACTGTTTCGGCTAGGGGGTCATCCCGACTTACCAAACCGATGCAAACTCCGAATACCTACAAGTGCCGAGCATGGGAGACACACGGCGGGTGCTAACGTCCGTCGTGAAAAGGGAAACAACCCAGACCGTCAGCTAAGGTCCCAAAGTTATGGTTAAGTGGGAAACGATGTGGGAAGGCTTAGACAGCTAGGAGGTTGGCTTAGAAGCAGCCACCCTTTAAAGAAAGCGTAATAGCTCACTAGTCGAGTCGGCCTGCGCGGAAGATGTAACGGGGCTCAAACCATACACCGAAGCTACGGGTATCATCTTCGGATGATGCGGTAGAGGAGCGTTCTGTAAGCCTGTGAAGGTGAGTTGAGAAGCTTGCTGGAGGTATCAGAAGTGCGAATGCTGACATGAGTAACGACAATGGGTGTGAAAAACACCCACGCCGAAAGACCAAGGTTTCCTGCGCAACGTTAATCGACGCAGGGTTAGTCGGTCCCTAAGGCGAGGCTGAAAAGCGTAGTCGATGGAAAACAGGTTAATATTCCTGTACTTCTGGTTATTGCGATGGAGGGACGGAGAAGGCTAGGCCAGCTTGGCGTTGGTTGTCCAAGTTTAAGGTGGTAGGCTGAGATCTTAGGTAAATCCGGGATCTTAAGGCCGAGAGCTGATGACGAGTTACCCTTTGGGTGACGAAGTGGTTGATGCCATGCTTCCAAGAAAAGCTTCTAAGCTTCAGGTAACCAGGAACCGTACCCCAAACCGACACAGGTGGTTGGGTAGAGAATACCAAGGCGCTTGAGAGAACTCGGGTGAAGGAACTAGGCAAAATGGCACCGTAACTTCGGGAGAAGGTGCGCCGGTGAGGGTGAAGGACTTGCTCCGTAAGCTCATGCCGGTCGAAGATACCAGGCCGCTGCGACTGTTTATTAAAAACACAGCACTCTGCAAACACGAAAGTGGACGTATAGGGTGTGACGCCTGCCCGGTGCCGGAAGGTTAATTGATGGGGTTAGCTAACGCGAAGCTCTTGATCGAAGCCCCGGTAAACGGCGGCCGTAACTATAACGGTCCTAAGGTAGCGAAATTCCTTGTCGGGTAAGTTCCGACCTGCACGAATGGCGTAACGATGGCGGCGCTGTCTCCACCCGAGACTCAGTGAAATTGAAATCGCTGTGAAGATGCAGTGTATCCGCGGCTAGACGGAAAGACCCCGTGAACCTTTACTATAGCTTTGCACTGGACTTTGAATTTGCTTGTGTAGGATAGGTGGGAGGCTTTGAAGCGTGGACGCCAGTTCGCGTGGAGCCATCCTTGAAATACCACCCTGGCAACTTTGAGGTTCTAACTCAGGTCCGTTATCCGGATCGAGGACAGTGTATGGTGGGTAGTTTGACTGGGGCGGTCTCCTCCTAAAGAGTAACGGAGGAGTACGAAGGTGCGCTCAGACCGGTCGGAAATCGGTCGTAGAGTATAAAGGCAAAAGCGCGCTTGACTGCGAGACAGACACGTCGAGCAGGTACGAAAGTAGGTCTTAGTGATCCGGTGGTTCTGTATGGAAGGGCCATCGCTCAACGGATAAAAGGTACTCCGGGGATAACAGGCTGATACCGCCCAAGAGTTCATATCGACGGCGGTGTTTGGCACCTCGATGTCGGCTCATCACATCCTGGGGCTGAAGCCGGTCCCAAGGGTATGGCTGTTCGCCATTTAAAGTGGTACGCGAGCTGGGTTTAGAACGTCGTGAGACAGTTCGGTCCCTATCTGCCGTGGACGTTTGAGATTTGAGAGGGGCTGCTCCTAGTACGAGAGGACCGGAGTGGACGAACCTCTGGTGTTCCGGTTGTCACGCCAGTGGCATTGCCGGGTAGCTATGTTCGGGAAAGATAACCGCTGAAAGCATCTAAGCGGGAAACTTGCCTCAAGATGAGATCTCACTGGAACCTTGAGTTCCCTGAAGGGCCGTCGAAGACTACGACGTTGATAGGTTGGGTGTGTAAGCGCTGTGAGGCGTTGAGCTAACCAATACTAATTGCCCGTGAGGCTTGACCATATAACACCCAAGCAATTTGCTGACCTGAAAAGGCGCCAGATTGCGGTGTGTGAAGACGAAACGAACCGAAAGTTCGAAGTTCACAAACACCAGCTGTCACATACCCAATTTGCTGAAGCGAGGCCATCTGGTCACGAGTCAGTACCCGAATTTCTTGACGACCATAGAGCGTTGGAACCACCTGATCCCATCCCGAACTCAGCAGTGAAACGATGCATCGCCGATGGTAGTGTGGGGTTTCCCCATGTGAGAGTAGGTCATCGTCAAGATTAAATTCCGAAACCCCAATTGCGAAAGCAGTTGGGGTTTTGTTTT
>NZ_FYDP01000005.1:0-28688 GCF_900187595.1 Pseudomonas sp. Irchel 3F6
ACATACAAGGTCAGGAGCAAGTCCTGCCTTAAGGAGCGATCGGTCTCCCCCAGAAACACATCTTCGTATGTCGCACCAGCGAGCTTAGATCTCATTCATGCTGGTGTGTGGGGAACATACAAGGAGCTGCCGAAGGCTGCGATCTTATAAAATAGCCGCGTTGCTGCGTTGCGCCTGCTTGAGGTAAATACCCAGCTCCCGCGCCGGCAGCGGTTTGCTGTAGTGGTAGCCCTGACCTTCGTGGCAACCCTCGGAAATGATGTAGGTTTCCTGCTCGGCGGTTTCCACGCCTTCGGCAATCACCTGCATGCCGAGGCTCTTGCCCAGTTGAATGATCGCCCGAACGATGGTCGCGTCATCGTCGTCATCGAGCAGGTCCTGCACGAAGCTCTTGTCGATCTTGATCTTGTCCAGCGGCAGGCTTTTCAGATAACTGAGGGACGAGTAGCCGGTGCCGAAGTCGTCGATCGCGATCAGCGCACCGGAGCGGCGCAGGCTGAGCAAATGCTGGGCGGCGGTGGTGATGTCTTCCATCAGGCCGGTTTCGGTGACTTCCAGTTCCAGACTGCGCGGCGGCAGGCGGTACATTTGCAGCAGGTTGTTGACCACCCGAGGCAGCTCGGCGTGGTGCAGTTGCACGGTGGACAGATTGACCGCCATGCGCAGATCGACGAAACCCTGATCGTGCCATTCGCGCAATTGCTTGCAGGCCTGATCGAGCACCCACTCGCCGATGGCGATGATCGTGCCGTTCTGTTCGGCCAGCGGAATGAACAGGTCCGGCGGCACCAGCCCGTGTTCCGGATGTTGCCAGCGAATCAGCGCTTCGACGCCGACCACGCGGTGGTCGCGATAGCTGATCTGCGGCTGATAGACGAGGTAGAACTGGTCGCGGATCAGCGCATCGCGCAAATCTTTTTCCAGCTCGCGACGACGGCGCATCTCGCTGTCGACGCTGGCGATGTAGAACTGATAGCGATTGCGCGAGCGGGTCTTGGCCAGGGTCATGGTCTGCTCGGCTTTCTGCAACAGCTTCTCGGTGCTGTCGCCGTCCTCGGGGAACAGGGTGATGCCGATGGTCGCGCGCAGGCGGATTTCCTGATCGTCGAGGGCGAAGGGCGCCTCGAGGTCATCGAGAATGCTCTGCGCCAGTTCCGCTGCCTCGTAAGGCTGTTCAATATCGGCCTGCACCAGCGCGAACTGATCGCCGCCCAGGCGAGCGAGGGCGCCCAGGCGACCGCTGTGGGCACGTAGACGATCGGCCAGGGCCAGCAGCAATTGGTCGCCGGTCTGGTAGCTGAATTGCTCGTTGATGCCCTTGAAGTCATCCAGGCCGACGCACAACACCGCGACGCGGCGCTGCAATTTGCCGGCATCGACGAGAATCTTGTCCAGTTGCTGCTGCAATTGCTGGCGGTTCGGCAGACCGGTAAGGAAGTCGTACTGGGCCATGCGCAGCAGGCTGTTTTCCGCTTCGTGGCGCAGGTGGGTGTTGCGTTCGATGGACTCGAGCAACTGGTTGGCAGTGTTGATCCACAGGCCCAGTTCGTTCTTTTCGTGGCCCTTGATCTGCGGAATCTTGTGCTCGCTGGGACGATCCGGGTTGATCTCGGTGAGGTGCTCGATGATTCGTGACAGCGGTTTGGTCAGCAACCAGTGATAGACCAGATACAGCACCAGGCCCAACGCCAGTGCGCGCAGCACGCCGGAAATGAAAATGATCACTGAGCTGACGATAAACCCTTCGCCATAAGTGGCCGTGTCGAGGGTGATGCTCAGGTCGCCGTAATATTCGCTGTAGGGGCCACGGCCGACCAGTTGCGTGGTGAAGGTGCGTTCCTGACCGAGAATCAGGTCGGTCAGCCAACGGCTATTGGAATGCTGCAGTTCGCGGGATTTTTGCGCCAGCATGGCTTCGTTGGGGTGGCCGATGGAGGCCTGACGCACGGCGTCGTCCTGGAACAGCCCTTCGATCACCTGCATGCCCATTTCCCGGTCCAGGCTGTACACGGCCTGGGTCGATGGATCGCGGAACATGTCGAGGATGCGCTCGGCGTCGCCGGCAACCGCCTGACGGGTCTTGTAGGCATCGAAGACAATCTGCGCGCAGCTCAAGACTACGCCTACGATCAATGCCGACAGGAGCACGACCCGGAGCAACTTCACCGACAAGCTGTTCTTGAGTTCCAGCTTCAAAGGATTATTCCTTGTTCCGTGCGGGTAGCGTCAAGTTGCCATGAGTATTGGCAATCCCGGGTTGGCAGTCAAAGGGACAATCGGGCACGGGAAAAGTCGCCGTGATCCTGGCCGCAATGTCGTCATTTGAGTAATAGCTCTGAATTAACTGTGTCGGTTGCAATTGCCTTCAACTTGAGCACTGGGCCAAAGATTTTTTCCTGTCTGTGATGGTAGACCGCTGGGGGCTGGCGGCAAACGGCGCGAAGCTGCTTTTACCGTGCGAGAAACGCCATGCGCCAGGCATAAAAAAACCCGGCCGAAGCCGGGTTTTTCATCTGGCGCGCAGCTTAAGCGGTGAAGGTTTTGCCTTCGAACTGCTCGGCCACGAACTTCCAGTTGACCAGGTTCCAGAACGCTTCAACGTACTTCGGACGCAGGTTGCGGTAGTCGATGTAGTAAGCGTGTTCCCAGACGTCGCAGGTCAGCAGCGGGGTGTCGCCGCTGGTCAGCGGGTTGCCGGCGCCGATGGTGCTGGCCAGGGCCAGGGAACCGTCAGCCTTTTTCACCAGCCAGCCCCAGCCGGAACCGAAGGTGCCGATCGAGGTTTTGCTGAATTCTTCCTTGAACTTGTCGAACGAACCGAACGCTGCGTTGATGGCATCTGCCAGGGCGCCGGTTGGTTGACCGCCGGCGTTTGGCGCCAGGCAGTTCCAGTAGAAAGTGTGGTTCCAGACCTGAGCGGCGTTGTTGAAGATGCCGCCCGAGGAAGTCTTGACGATTTCTTCCAGGGTCTTGCCTTCAAACTCGGTGCCTGGCACCAGGTTGTTCAGGTTCACGACGTAGGTGTTGTGGTGCTTGTCGTGGTGGAACTCCAGGGTTTCCTTGGAGATGTGCGGCTGCAGGGCATCGTGTGCGTAAGGCAGCGGCGGCAATTCGAAAGCCATGATGATTCTCCTAATCAGGTCTGTTGCGGTGAGCGCAAGGCCGATCACGGGCGGCCGGAAATGCACCGGCGAGTTTTTACTCTTTGCGGCGCAGGGTTCGGATCATAGCACCGGGGTCGCGCCTTAACCACGCAACAACTGTGTGGGATAGAGGTTCCAGAGCCTTTGGCAATTATTCATCCGGCGATGATCAACTGCGCGGCCACGGCAAACATCATCAACGCCACCACCAGATCGAGAATGCGCCACGTGCTCGGGCGGGCCAGCCACGGTGCCAGCCACGCCGCGCCTAGGGCCAGGGTGAAAAACCACAGCAACGATGCACTCGCCGCGCCGACCACATAAGCGCCCGGCACCGATTGCTGCGCGCCCAGCGAGCCGATCAGCAAAACCGTATCGAGATAAACGTGGGGGTTGAGCAAGGTCACCGCCAGCGCGCTGAGCATCACTGCACGCAGCGAACGCACGGTCTGGTTTTCGCCTTGCTCAAGGCTCTGCTTCGAACAGGCCCGGCGCAGTGCCTGGCTGCCGTACCAGATCAGAAACGTCGCACCGCCCCAACGGGCGATCGCCAGCAGGGTCGGGTTCTGCGCGAGGATCGTCGCCAGGCCGAACACCCCGGCCGCGACCAGAATCGCGTCACACACCACGCACAATACCGCCACCGGCAAATGGTGTTCACGGCGCAGGCTTTGCGCCAAGACAAAAGCGTTCTGCGTACCGATCGCCATGATCAGGCCGAACGCCACCAACAGGCCGTTTACGTAGCTTTGCCACATGGGAGAGATCCTTGAAAGAGAGTGCTTGCTGGCTATTCTCCGGTGTGACGCTGTATAAGAAAAACCAATAGTGCTGATCGCCCATTAGGAAAACTGATGTTCGACTATAAATTGCTTTCCGCGCTCGCCGCAGTGGTCGAGCAGGCCGGATTCGATCGCGCCGCACAGGTGCTCGGCCTGTCGCAGTCGGCGATCTCCCAGCGCATCAAATTGCTTGAAGCGCGGGTCGGCCAGCCAGTGCTGGTGCGCGAAACACCGCCATCGCCGACCGAGATCGGCCGACGCTTGCTCAACCATGTGCAGCAGGTGCGTCTGCTGGAGCGCGACTTGCAATCAGTGGTGCCGGCGCTGGACGAAGAAGGCCTGCCCGATCGCCTGCGCATCGCCCTCAACGCCGACAGCCTCGCCACTTGGTGGGCCGAGGCCGTCGGCGATTTCTGCGCCGAGCAGCATTTGCTGCTCGACCTGATCGTCGAAGACCAGACCGTTGGCCTCAAGCGCATGCGTGCCGGTGAAGTGGCCGCATGCCTGTGTGCCAGCGAGCGGCCGGTGGCCGGCGCACGCAGCGTATTGCTCGGCGCCATGCGTTATCGGGCGCTGGCCAGTCCAGCCTTCCTCGCTCGGCATTTTCCCGAAGGCGTGCGCGCCGAACAGCTGCCGCGCACCCCGGCGCTGGTGTTCGGCCCGGACGATTTCCTTCAGCATCGCTATCTGGCGCTGTTGGGCGTCGACGGCGCGTTCGAGCACCATTTATGCCCGTCCTCCGAAGGCTTCATTCGCCTGACCGAAGCCGGTCTGGGTTGGGGCCTGGTGCCGGAACTGCAAGTGCGCGAACAGTTGCAACGCGGGGTGCTGCGCGAATTGCTGCCAGATAAACCGATCGACGTGCCGCTGTACTGGCATCATTGGCGCAATGGCGGCCAGTTGCTCAATCTACTGACCGAGCAACTGCTGCGCTCGTCAAAGCAATGGCTAGTGGCTTGAACGCAGCATCAAGCGTCAAGCTGCAAGCGGCAAGAACACGCACCGTTTCAACTTGCAGCTGAAAGCTTGAAGCTTGCAGCTGCTTCCCTGGAGTTTTTGATGAAGATTTTGGTTACCGGCGCCAGTGGCTTTATTGGCGGGCGCTTTGCGCGTTTCGCCCTGGAGCAGGGCCTTGAAGTGCGGGTCAACGATCGCCGGGCCGAGAGCGTCGAACATCTGGTGCGCCGGGGCGCGGAGTTCGTACCGGGCGATCTGAGCGACGCCGATCTGGTGCGGGATCTGTGCAGCGATGTCGAGGCCGTGGTGCATTGCGCTGGTGCTGTCGGTGTGTGGGGGCGTTATCAGGACTTTCATCAGGGCAACGTCGAAGTCACCGAAAACGTCGTCGAAGCGTGCCTCAAGCAGCGGGTGCGGCGGCTGGTGCATCTGTCGTCGCCGTCGATCTATTTCGATGGCCGCGACCATGTCGGCCTGACCGAAGAGCAAGTGCCCAAACGCTTCAAGCATCCCTACGCCGCGACCAAGTATCTGGCCGAGCAGAAAGTCTTCGGTGCCCAGGAATTCGGTCTGGAAACCATCGCCCTGCGCCCGCGTTTCGTCACCGGTGCCGGCGACATGAGCATCTTTCCGCGCCTGCTGAAGATGCAACGCAAGGGCCGGCTGGCGATCATCGGCGACGGCTTGAACAAGGTCGATTTCACCAGCGTGCAGAACCTCAACGAAGCCATGCTCAGCAGCCTGTTGGCGCAAGGTTCTGCGCTCGGCAAGGCTTACAACATCAGCAACGGTACGCCGGTGCCGCTGTGGGACGTGGTCAATTACGTGATGCGGCGGATGGACGTCGATCAGGTGCGCAAATATCGCTCCTACGGTCTCGCGTACAGCGTCGCGGCGCTCAACGAAGGCGCGTGCATGCTCTGGCCGGGACGCCCGGAGCCGACCCTGTCGCGCCTGGGCATGCAGGTCATGAAAAAAAATTTCACCCTCGACATCAGCCGCGCCCGGCATTATCTCGACTACGATCCGAAAGTCAGCCTCTGGGCTGCCCTCGATGAATTCTGTGCGTGGTGGAAAGCCCAGGACATCCGTTGAAACGATTCGGCCGGGCGGCAATGAACCGCCTTGCGGGTTGAGGGTCAATGCCTGCGGCTGCGGCGGTTATACTTCGCAGCATTTAGCCATCACCGCGTTTGCCAAAGGTTGCCTCAATGTCCATGCGAAACGATGCCCACGACGACGATTTCGATAACGTGCCAAGCCTGCGCGCTGACCCGTTCGACGACGATGACATCGCGCCCGGCCCCCGCACTTCCGTGCATTCGCGCACGGCGCCAGTGGTCAAGGTCAAGGCCGCCAGCACCGGGCCGCTGTGGGCGCTGGTCGGTGCGTTGTTTTTCGCCTTCATCGGTCTGGCCTGGTGGAGCTTCCAGCAGATCTCGCTGATGGAACAGCAACTGGTCGCCACCCAGGAAAGCTTCGCCCGCATCAGCGAAGAAGCGGCGGGGCGCCTGCAGGATATTTCCGGCAAGGTTGTCGCCAGCCAGAGCAACGTCAACAGTGACAGCGAAGCGCTGAAGCTGCAGATCAAACAACTCGAAGGCAAGCTGCTCGACCAGAGCAAGCAGCAGCAAGGCGTGGCCGGTCAGGCCAGCGAACTGGACAAGCGGCTGGCGCAAATGACCGCGCAGACCACCGAACAGCAGAACGCCAATACGCAGTTGCAGGCTCAGGTCAAAGCCTTGAGCGCCGAGCTGGCGACCATCAAGAGCACCCCGGCCGATACCAGCAAGGTCGATGCGCAGTTGAAAGCCTTCGACGCCCAGTTCAAAAGCCTTGGTGCCGATATCGCCGCGCTGAAGAAACAGGGCAACCCGAGCGCGGCGATCGATCGTCTGGAGCAGGACATCGTGGTGCTGAAAAGTCAGCAGGACAATCGCCCGGCAGCGCCGCAGGGTGGCGGCAATACCGCCGAGTTCGATGCGTTCCGCGCGCAGATGACCCGCAACCTCAACACTTTGCAGGCGCAGATCCAGAATCTCCAGCAGCAGATCAATTCCCGCCCGTAGCGACTGATCTGTTGCCCGGAGGGCTTTGTCCCCTCACCACAGGGGCCTGTAATCCCCTGCATCATTCTGAATACTCGTACATCAGCCCAAGCCGTCTACGCTCTTGAGACACCAAAAAGAACGAGGGATGCGCTATGGGGTTTTTGCATAAAGTGGCCTGGCTCGGCCTGATTCTGTTGGCCGGTTTCGGCCAGGCCAGCGCCGCCACCGCCGCCAAGGATGACAGTCAGGCGGCCATCGCCCTGCTGGAAAAAGCCTTGGCCTACTACCACGACAATGGCGACAAGGCCTTCGCCGCCTTCAGCCGCCAGGGTGAGTTCGTCGACAAGGATCGCTACGTGTTCGTCCTCGACACCAAAGGCGTCATGCTTGCCAGTGGCGGGCCGTCATCGGCGCTGATCGGCCGTGATGTCAGCGAAGTGCTCGGGCCGGATCTGCAGAAGGCGTTCAAGGATGCGCTGAAAGTGCCGGAAGGCAACGGCATCCAGCAGGCCGAATACCGCTGGCAGAACTGGGCCGACGGCAAGGTCGAGCGCAAGCATGTGTTTTATCAGCGCGTAGGGCAGCGGATTCTCGCGGTGGGTTACTACTTGCCACGGGCCTCGGCTGAGCAGGCCAAGGCCTTGCTGGACAAAGCCGCGACGGATCTGGGCAAGGACGAGAAGGGCACGCTGGTTGCGATCAACTCGCTCAAGGGCGGATACCTGCAGGATGACCTGTATGTCTTCGTGGTCGATCTGAACAACCAGCGTTATGTCGCCCACGGCACCAATCTGCGCTTGATCAACACTGATTTTGGCAAGGTCAAGGACCCGGAAGGCAAGCCAGTGGGCGAGCCGATTCTGGCGCTGATCGGCAAGCAGGATGAAGGCGAATACGAATACCGCTGGAAAAACCCGGTGACCGGCAAGATCGAGGACAAGCATGCGTACCTGAAAAAGGTCGGGCACTTCCTCGTCGCGGTGGGTTACTACAGCCCTTGAGAGAACACCGTTCCCTTGTGGGAGCGAGCCTGCTCGCGAAGCGGTGTGTCATTCAGCTATGTGTCGGCTGACACCGCGCATTCGCGAGCAGGCTCGCTCCCACAGTGGTATTTGTTGCGGCAATTATTTCGCGCCGTGCTCCCGTCCGCGCAGCAGGTTGTTCGGCATGGCAATCGCCGCTGCCAGCCCCAGCAACGACACTGCCGTGCTGACCCAGAGCAAGTGGCGGAAGGTCACCAGCAGCTCCGCGCGCAAAGCGTTCTGCGCTTCACCGGGTGCGGCGTTCAGGCCATCGAGCAGGACGTTGCCCGAATGCCCTTCGCTGATCAGCGAACTGTTCGCCAGGTGGGCGAAACTGGAATGGTGCAGCAACGCCAGCAGCAGCGCCGACATCAAAGCCACGCCCACCGCGCCGCCCAGTGAGCGGAACAGGTTGGTGGTGCTGGTGGCGACGCCGATGTCGCGTTGTTCCACCGAGTTTTGCGTGCCGACCAGCGAGGTCGGGAACTGCATGCCGCCGGCGATGCCGCTGAGCAGCATGAACAGACCGCTGAGCAAGGTTGCTTGGGGCGGACTGAAGGCCATGCCGAGAATCGAGATCGGCATGAGGATCGCCCCGGTGAGAATCTGCGGTTTGTAGCGTCCGGTAATCGAGGTGCGGCGGCCGGCGAAATAGGCACCGATCGGCAAGCCCATCGCCAATGGCAGCAAGTGCAGCGCTGCGCTGTCGGCGCCAGCGCCGGTGACGCTTTGGAAACGCAATGGCATCAGCACGATCAGCGAGATGGCCTGGAAACTGGTGAAGAAGATCGTGCACCAGCACAGCAGCGCGCTGCGATTGGTGAACAAGTGCATCGGCAGCAATGGCTCACGTGCACGGCGTTCATGCCAGACGAACAGCGCCAGCACCACCACGGCGCAGGCGAACAGGCCGAGCACTTCGCCGCTGCGCCATGAATGACCCTGGCCGACTTCGGTGATGCCGAGCAGCAACGCCGTGAGACCAATGATCATCAGCACCGTGCCGAGGTAATCGATCACCGGTTTGCGCTGCGGAATCGGCAAGCCGCGCAGGTTGCGCCGTGCCACCCACCACGCGCCAAGCCCCAGCGGCAGGTTGATCAGAAACACCCAGCGCCACGACAGGTATTCGGTCATGTAGCCGCCGAGCACCGGGCCGGCGACGCTGGCCACGGCGTACATGCTGCTGAAGTAACCCTGATAGCGCCCGCGTTCACGTGGCGGGACGATGTCGCCGATGATCGCCTGACTCACCGAGATCATGCCGCCGGCGCCGATGCCCTGAAGGATCCGCGCCAGCACCAGTTGTTCCATGCTCTGCGCCATACCGCAGAACAGCGAGGCGAGGGTGAACAGGCCCATGCCGAACAACATCAGTTTGCGTCGCCCGTACAGGTCACCGAGTTTGCCGTAGATCGGCACCGCCACGGTCATCGCCACCATGTAACCGGAAATCACCCAGGCCAGCAGGCTGACGTCCTTGAATTGCGCGGAGATCGCCGGCATCGACACGGCGACGATGGTCTGGTCCAGCGCACCGAGGAAGATCGCCATCATCAAGGCGACCAGCACGCTGCGAATGGCCGGTTTGGGCGTTTCAGGTTGATTGAGAGTGGTCACGGGCGAGCCTGCGGGCATTGATGGACCCGCGCGGCCATCGCGCGCGGGTGGATGCTCGCAGTGTAAGTCGGTAGGAAGCTATTCGATAGCCTCGTACGGAAGCCCGACGTAATTTTCTGCAATGGTTTTTTGCCCGGCTTGCGAGCTGACAAAATAGTCCAGTTCCGAAGCGCTGATGCGCTGGCTGAACTCATCGTGATCGTCGAAGCGATGCAGCATCGACGTCATCCACCAGGAAAACCGTTCGGCTTTCCACACCCGGCGCAGGCAGATTTCCGAGTATTTTTCCAGCAGATCAGTGCGGCCTTCGCGATACACCTTCAGCAGAATATTGAACAACGTGCTGACATCGCTGGCCGCCAGGTTCAAGCCCTTGGCGCCAGTGGGCGGGACGATGTGGGCGGCGTCGCCGACCAGGAACATCCGGCCGTATTGCATCGGTTCGACGACAAAACTGCGCAGCGGCGCGATGCTTTTTTCGATCGAAGGGCCGGTCACCAGTTTTTCCGCGAGGGCATCCGGCAGGCGTTTTTTCAGCTCATCCCAGAAACGCTGATCGCTCCAGTCATCGACGTTTTCATCTGCCGGGACTTGCAGGTAATAGCGGGTGCGGGTGGCCGAACGCATGCTGCACAAAGCGAAGCCACGCTCGTGGCGGGCATAGACCAATTCGTCGTGAACCGGCGGCGTGTCGGCGAGAATGCCCAGCCAGCCGAACGGGTAGACCCGTTCGAAGATCTTCAGGCAATCGGCCGGAATCGACTGCCGCGCGACGCCGTGGAAACCATCGCAACCGGCGATGTAATCGCAATCGACGCGCCAGCTTTCACCGTCCTTTTCGAAGGTGACGAAAGCTTCGTCGCTTTTCATGCCGTGGGGAACGACATTGCTCGCCTGATAAATTGTCGGTGCCCCCGCGTCCCGACGAGCGGCCATCAGGTCGCGGGTTACCTCGGTCTGACCGTAGACCATTACTGTTTTACCGCCGGTCAGAGCGTGCAGATCGATGTGCACCTGACGCCCGTCCAGCGCCAGATCGAAGCCGCCATGAACCAGGCCTTCGGCGTCCATTCGCTGACCGACGCCGGCCTGACGCAGCAGCTCTACCATGCCTTGTTCAAGCACACCGGCACGGATGCGCGCAAGAATGTAATCAGGCGTCTGGCGTTCGAGGATCAGGGTTTCGATGCCAGCGTTGTGCAGCAACTGGCCGAGGAGCAGTCCGGAAGGACCGGCGCCGATAATGGCGACTTGGGTTTTCAGGGTTTTCATTGTTTTTATGACTCGCAAGCTTCACGCAGCAACAGCCGGTGAATGATTTTATGGATCGAGTGCTTGCATTTTTCCCTTGCGGGTCTGTCAATTGAAGGTGAAAACTGAGCCGATACCTGTACATTCTGCCAATCGGTGCGATTATCGCCCAAAAACCAGAGGCCTGGATTGAAGTATGAACAAGCCTGCCCTGCCTTCTATTCCGGTGTTCAAGCTCTACGGTGAAAGCCTGGACTGGCCGACCCCGGACTTGCTGCACTGTGAAACCATTTCCTCGCGCAGTCGCGAACATCAATGGGAAATCAAACCTCACCGCCACGCGGATCTGTGCCAGCTGCTGTTCGTTTTCAAAGGTCAGGCAGAGCTCGAAATCGAAGGCCAGCGCACGCAACTCGAGACGCCAGCGATTCAGGTGCTGCCACCGTTATCGGTGCACGGGTTTCGTTTTTCCGAGGATGTTGAAGGCTTCATCGTCACCTTGGCCACGCCGCTGATCAATCATTTGCAGGCGCAATTGGGCGATTCGGTACACGCGCTGGCCCGGGCGGAAAACTACCCGGCCGGCAAGGATGGCGATTATCTCAACACCCTGTTTTCAGCCTTGCAGGCCGAGTACAACGGTCATCAACCGGCGCGGGAAATGCTCATGCATTCGCTGGTCAGCGTGATCATGGTCTGGGTCAGCCGCCAGGCGATCGTTCGGCACAAGGCCAGCCAACGGCCGCAACGCCAGCGCGAATACCTCAACGGTTTCATTCAGTTGGTGGAAGAGACTTACCGCCAGCACGTCAAGGTCGAAGACCTCGCCCATCGCCTGGGCATCTCCGTGTCGCATCTCAACGGCACCTGCCGTGAACTGGCCGGGCAACCGGCGTTGCAGATCATGCACGAGCGTCAGTTGCTGGAAGCCAAGCGCCTGCTGACCTACACCAGCATGACGATTTACGAGATGTCGGAGCTGTTGGGGTTTTCCGATCCGACCAACTTCACGCGCCTGTTCCGTCGCCGGGTGGGGATTTCGCCAAAGGCATTCCGCGACCGCTTGAAGGCCGAGCAACAATCCTGATGCGCTGATGAGCCCTGTGGGAGCGAGCCTGCTCGCGAATACGGTCCTTCATTCAGCAACTAGGCTGGCTGACACAGCGCATTCGCGAGCAGGCTCGCTCCCACAGCAGTTGCATTCCAGCGCAGGTCTATCAGCGCAATGCGTTCAGCGTGGCATTGTGCGGAATACACCGCTCATAGTTGCAGCTCGCATACTCACGCGGCAGCTGGCGCAACTGCTCGACCCGCCAGGCAGCGGTGCCGTACAGCGCCAGTGTGGCGGCGCAGGTGATGAAGATGGCGGCGTATCTTTTTGTTTTGATGTTCATGGTGTTCGACCTCTGAACGTCTACCTTGCGGTATTACTTTGAGCATAGGTCAGCGGCGCGTACTTGCCAGCGAGTGCGCTTGAGGATTTAGCCGGCCATTCAGCGAATTGATGCCTATGTGGGAGCGAGCCTGCTCGCGAAGGCGGTGGTCCAAGCGACATCAATGTTGAATGTACTGGCCTCTTCGCGAGCAGGCTCGCTCCCACAAGGGATCGGGTTTACAGGCCGGCATCCCAGGCCGGGGCCTCGGGAAAGCGCTGCACAAGAAAGTCGAGCATGCTGCGCAATGCCGCCGGCATGTGTTTGCGTGAGGCGTACACCGCGTAGATATTCATCTGGCGCGGTTCTGCGTGTGGCAGCAAACGCAGCAGTTCGCCGCTGTGAATATGCACGCCAGCCTGGTAGGTCGGCAGCATCGCCACGCCCGCGCCGGCCAGGGTGGCGCGCAGGAGGGTGCTGGCCTCGTTGGCGCTGATATTGCCCTGCACCGGCACCGAAACCGGTTCGCCATCCTCCTCGAAATGCCACAGGCTCTTGCCGAAATAGGAATGAGTCAGGCAGTTGTGTCGGCTCAGTTCCTCCACCCGCAACGGCGCCGGATGCTCAAGCAGATACGCCGGTGCTGCGCAGACCACCGAGCGGCACACGGTCAGGCGCCGGGCGATCAGATTCGGATCAAGATCGTTGCTGGTGCGAATCGCCAGATCGATGCGCTCATCGACCAGATTCACCGTACGGTCGAGCATCTGCAGATCGATGCTCACGCCGGGGTAAAGCTTGACGTATGCCGCCATCGCATCGGCCAGTTGCGCTTGGCCAAACGAGGTGCTGACGCTGATCCGCAGCAATCCGCGCGGCGCGTCATGGGGTTCACTGACGGCGGCCTGCATGTCGTGCGACAGGTCGATCATCTGCCGGCAGCGCGGGAGGATTTCGCTGCCGGCGGCGGTCAGGCTCAATTTGCGCGTGGTGCGGTGCATAAGCCGCGCGCCGACCCAGTCTTCCAGCTCCGCCAGATAGCGCGACACCACCGGCCGCGACAGGTCGAGGTGGTCGGCCGCCGCCGACTGGCTGCCCAGGTCCACGACCGTGACGAATACCCGCATTGCTTGAAGCCGATCCATGATTTGCCCGCTTTCAGAAACAAACTATGTCCAAGCATCGCATTTTTTGTACTGAGTCTGGCAACTAAGCTCTGTTGCATCGCCAGACTGGCATTCGCAATCCGGAGCAACACATGATCGGCTTTACCCCCTTCAAACGCGTTCTGCTCGCCGCAGCATTTTTCGGCTTTGCCGCCCATGCATCCGCCGCCGAGCTGAGCCTCGATGTCTACAACCCGGGCACCCAGGCGATTTTCCCGGTCAGCTCGGTGCTGGTCAGCGGTGAGAAAGAAGCGATTCTGGTCGACGCGCAATTCGGCAAATCCCAGGCTGAGCAGGTCGTGGAAAAGATCCGCGCCAGCGGCAAGCAATTGACCACCATCTACATCAGCCATGGCGACCCGGATTACTACTTTGGCCTCGACACCCTGACCAAGGCATTCCCGCAGGCGAAAGTGCTGGCTTCGCAGCCGACTGTCGATCACATCAAGCACACCGTCGACGGCAAACTGGCCTACTGGGGGCCGAAAATGGGCGCCGACGTGCCGGCGAAAACCATCGTCCCGGACGTGCTCAAGGGCGACAGCCTGACCCTTGAAGGCAAGCAATTGCAGGTGATCGGCCTCGACGGCAAGCAACCGGATCGCAGCTTCGTATGGATCCCGTCGCTCAAAGCAGTGGTCGGTGGCGTAGTGGTCGCCGAGAACATTCATGTGTGGATGGCCGACACCCAGACCGCGCAATCCCACGCCGACTGGCTGCACACCCTGCACACCATCGAAAGCCTGAAACCGCAAACCGTGGTGCCCGGCCATTACCTGGGGGACAGCAGCCGCTCGCTGGCCAGCGTGAAATTCACCGCCGATTACATCAAGGCCTTCGATGCCGAAACCGCCAAGGCCAAAGACTCTGCTGCACTGATCGCTGCGATGAAAAAACGCTACCCGCAGCTGGGCGAGGAAAGCTCGCTGGAACTCAGCGCGAAAGTCGCCAAGGGCGAGATGCAGTGGTAAGCCGAACCTGAACACGCAGCATTTTCAAGCCAACTGGAGAATGTCATGAGCAAGATCGCAATCATTGGTGCCACCGGCCGTGCCGGTAGCCAATTGCTGGAAGAAGCCCTGCGTCGCGGCCACAGCGTCACCGCCATTGCCCGCGATACCTCGAAGATCGGCAGCCGTGCCGGTGTCGTCAGCAAGAGCCTCGACGTACTGGATTCGGCAGCGTTGGAAGCGGCGGTGGCCGGTCACGACGCAGTGATCAGCGCAGCGCATTTCGCCACCGTCCCGGCCTCGGCGATTGTCGGACCGGTAAAACAGGCGGGCGTGAAGCGCTTGCTGGTGGTCGGCGGCGCCGGTTCGCTGTTGCTGCCGGATGACACGCGAGTGATCGACAGTGCCGGTTTCCCGGCCGAATACAAAGCCGAGGCGAGCGCAGGTGCTGAGTTTCTTGATGCGTTGCGTCACGAGCAGGAACTGGACTGGACCTTTTTGTCGCCGTCGGCGGAGTTCGTCGAGGGTGAGCGCAGTGGCACATTCCGCGTCGGCAAGGATCATCTGTTGGTCAGTGCCGAAGGACGCAGCTGGATCACATTTGCCGATTACGCGATTGCGCTGATTGACGAAGTGGAAACGCCGAAGCATTCGCGGCAGCGTTATACCGTCGGGTATTGAGTCAAGCCTTTTCCCCTCACCCCAGCCCTCTCCCGGGGGAGAGGGAGCCGACCGAGTTGTCTTGCGTCACGCATTGACCTGAACGACCGTGTCGATTATGGATTCGGCGTGGCTGTGTCAGGTCGATGAATTTCTTGAGTATCCCCAATCAGTTCCCTCTCCCTGGGGAGAGGGGAGCCGACCGAGTTGTCTTGCGTCACACATTGACCTGAACGACCGTGTCGATTATGGATTCGGCGTGGCTGTGTCAGGTCGATGAATTTCTTGAGTATCCCCAATCAGTTCCCTCTCCCTGGGGAGAGGGCTAGGGTGAGGGGAGAGGCTTCAGCGCAAATGTGCCTGCTCAACCAGCCAGAGCATCAGTTCCTCAAGTTGCGGCGAGGGTTCGGCTCCAGCAGGCACCACCACGTAATACGCCAACCCCGTCTTCACCTTCAACGCAAACGGCATCACCAGCCGTCTTGCGTTCAGATCATCACCAATCAGCGACCAGTCCCCGATCGCCACCCCCGTGCCGTGCGAGGCCATCGACATCGCCTGATCCAGCGTTTCGAAATGCTGCCCGCTGCCAAGGTTGCCCAATCGCAATCCCGCTGCATCGAGCCACACCGACCAGTCCTGAATGTCGTGGGTCGGGTGCAATAACAAGTGTTCCTGCAGGTCCTTTGGTGAATTCAGCGCCGGCGAGCCTTTGAGCAGTTGCGGCGAGCAGACCGGTGTCAGTTGCTCGTCGAACAGATGCAGTGCGCCTGGCGAATTGTCCGGCGGCGGACCGTAGATCACGGCGGCGTCGAATTGCTCGCGCTGGAAATCCACACCGTGTTGCAGCGAGGCCGTCAATTTCACCGGCACGTCCGGGCGTTCCTTCTGCCATTGCAGCAGGCGCGGCAGCAGCCAGCGCATCACGCAGCTTGGGGCCTTGAGTTGCAACGTCTGGTGTTTGAGCCCGATCTGCTCGGTCGCTTCACTGATCAGCCCGAAAACCTTCTCCACTTGTGGCAGCCATTCGCGGCCTTCAGCCGTCAGCGCCAGACCTCGGGCCAGACGAATGAACAACGGATAACCGAGCTGTTCTTCGAGCCCGGCGATCTGCCGGCTCACCGCGCCCTGAGTGATGTGCAACTGCTCGGCGGCGCGAGTGAAATTGCAGCATTGCGCGGTGATCCAGAACGTATGCAGAGCGGGCAGGGGTGGCAGGCGTTTCATGGCGATCCGAGGTATGACGTGGGGACATGGCTAGTATGACTTTTAATCGATTGTTGCTGCCAGTTGCGCACCGTTCCAATGGGCACTCCACGGACCCTGTGGGAGCGAGCCTGCTCGCGAAGACGGTTCAAGGTTCGACACGGATGTTGGCTGGACCGCTTATTCGCGAGCAGGCTCGCTCCCACAGGGAGTGTTCAGTGAATGAAAGGGCAATCAATATGGCAACGTGCGGCGAAGTACTGGTCAAGCTATTGGAGAATTACGGGGTCGAGCAGGTGTTCGGCATTCCCGGTGTGCATACCGTTGAGCTGTACCGAGGCCTTGCCCGCTCAAGCATCAACCACGTCACGCCTCGTCATGAACAAGGCGCCGGGTTCATGGCTGACGGCTACGCGCGTACCAGCGGCAAACCCGGTGTGTGTTTCATCATCACCGGCCCGGGCATGACCAATATCACCACGGCCATGGGCCAGGCTTACGCCGATTCGATTCCGATGCTGGTGATCTCCAGCGTGCAGTCGCGCAGTCAGTTGGGCGGAGGGCGCGGCAAGTTGCATGAGCTGCCGAACCAGAGCGCACTGGTCGGCGGCGTCGCAGCGTTCTCGCACACGCTGATGTCGGCTGCCGAATTGCCGGTGGTGCTTGCTCGCGCTTTCGCGCTGTTCCAGGCCGGGCGACCGCGTCCGGTGCACATCGAAATTCCGTTGGACGTGCTGGTGGAAGAGGCCGATGAATTGCTCGCCAGCCTGCCGGTGAATATCGATCGCGCCGGCGCCGCACCGGCTGCCGTGAGCCGCATGAGCGAAATGCTGGCCAGCGCGCAACGTCCACTGATTCTTGCTGGCGGCGGTGCTATCGACGCGGCGCCGGAGCTGACCCGACTCGCCGAACTGCTCGACGCTCCAGTGGCGCTGACCATCAACGCCAAAGGCATGCTGCCGACCAGCCATCCGTTGTTGATCGGTTCGACGCAAAGCCTGGTCGCCACTCGCGCACTGGTCGCTGAAGCCGACGTGGTGCTGGCGATCGGCACGGAGCTGGCCGAGACCGATTACGACGTCACTTTCGCCGGCGGCTTCGAGATTCCCGGCAAGCTGCTGCGCATCGACATCGATGCCGATCAGACCGTGCGCAACTACCCGCCGCACGTCGCACTGGTCGCTGATTCGCGCAATGCCGCGCAAGCATTGCTCAGCGCCTTGTCGCACCAACCTCTGGCCGAGCGCCGCAATGATTGGGGCCAGGTTCGCGCCGCGCGTCTGCGTGATGAATTGGCGGCGAGCTGGGATGCGCCGACGCTGGCGCAGACGCGTTTCCTCGAAACCGTGCTGCACGAGCTGCCTGACGCGGTGTTCGTCGGCGACTCCACGCAACCGGTGTACACCGGCAACCTCACTTTCAACCCCGAGCGTCCACGTCGCTGGTTCAACGCATCCACCGGTTACGGCACCCTCGGCTATGCGTTGCCGGCGGCGATCGGTGCGTGGCTCGGTGGACAACTCGATAACGGCGCGCGCCCGCCGGTGGTGTGCCTGATCGGTGACGGCGGCTTGCAATTCACCCTGCCGGAACTGGCCAGCGCCGTTGAAGCACGGGTGCCGGTGATCGTGCTGCTGTGGAATAACCAGGGTTACGAGGAGATCAAAAAGTACATGGTCAACCGCGCCATCGAACCGGTTGGCGTGGACATCTACACCCCGGACTTCGTCGCCGTGGCCAAGGGCCTCGGTTGCGCCGCGCAAGCCATCAGCAATATCGACGAATTGCGCGCAGCGCTGCGTAAAGCGACGGACCGGCAAGGCCCGACGCTGATTGAAATCGACCAGAACCAGTGGATGCAGGCGGTGGCCCAATGATCAGCTTTCCAACCACACTCGACGGCCTCTACATCAATGGTCAATGGTCGTCAGGCCGCGAACATCTGCGGGTGATCAATCCCGCTACCGAAGCGCTGCTGACCACCGTCAATGGCGGTGACGACCACGCCGTCGACCAGGCGATCAGCGCGGCGACCGAGGCGTTCAAACACTGGTCGACAACCACCGGCGCCGAACGCGCTGCGATCCTGCGCAACATTGCCAACGGCGTGCGCAACGGTCGCGATCACTTGATGAATCTGCAGTCGAGTAATAACGGTAAACCGCAGTTCGAAGCGGCCATCGATGTCGATGACGTGATCGCCACTTTCGACTATTACGCCGAACTCGCCGAAGGCCTCGACGCCGGGCAGGACAGCAACGTGCCGCTGCCCAGCGATGACTTCAGCGCACGCCTGCGTCGTGAGCCATGCGGTGTGGTCGGGCTGATCGTGCCGTGGAATTTCCCCATGGTCACCACCGCGTGGAAACTGGCGCCAGCGCTCGCCGCCGGTTGCTGCGTGGTGCTGAAACCTTCTGAAGTGACGCCGTTGCCGGAGCTGGAACTGGCCGCGATCATCGCTGCATCCGGCTTGCCCGACGGCGTGTTCAATCTGGTCTGCGGCACTGGTCTGGCGGTAGGCGCGCCGTTGTCGGCCGATCCTCGCATCGCCAAGATCTCCTTTACCGGCAGCAACGCTGTTGGTGTGCAGGTGATGCAACGCGCTGCCGAAACCGTGAAGGGTGTGAGCCTGGAGCTGGGTGGCAAATCGTCGTTGCTGGTGCTGGCGGATGCTGATCTGCAGCTGGCGGTGGAACTGGCTTGTGGCGGGGCGTTCTTCAACGCCGGGCAGATGTGCTCGGCCACCAGTCGGGTGCTGGTTGCCGAGGAATTGATGGATGAGTTTCTTCAGCGTCTGCAAAAGCGCGCAGAGGCGATTCGAGTGGCCGATCCGTTTGATGCGGATGTGGAGATGGGCGCGCTGGTCAATCAGGCGCAGTACCGGCGGGTGCTTGGGCATATTGATCGCGGTTTGAGCGCCGGGGCGAGGTTGGTGTGCGGCGGTAATCGTCCGGCGCATTTGCCGCGCGGTTATTTCCTGCAACCGACGGTGTTCACCGACGTGTCGCTGGACAGCGCGTTATGGCGTGAGGAGATTTTCGGGCCGGTGGTGTGTGTGCGCGGTTTTGCCAGTGAGGCCGAAGCGATTGCCTTGGCCAACGACACGCAGTTCGGCCTGGTCGCGAGCGTAGTGACACGCGATGCCACAGCGGCGGATCGTGTGGCCAATGCCTTGCAGGCAGGGCTGGTTTGGATCAATGCACCGCAGGTGATTTTCCCGCAGACGGCTTGGGGCGGTTACAAGCAGAGCAGTGTCGGCCGCGAACTGGGGCCTTGGGGGTTGGCGGCGTTTTTGGAGATCAAGCACGTCGTGCGAGCGGTGTAGAAGCCTGCCCTCACCCCAGCCCTCTCCCGGGGGGAGAGGGCTGGGGTGAGGTGTCTTGCGTTCTCCGTCGACCTGAAAAACCGAGTCGATTATGGATTTGAAGGTCATCAACCCAACGCCGGGTTGGCCTGGCTTGGCTGATTCCGGATTCAGCACCGATATCGCAAGTCGCTGAACCTCTCCAATATCCCCCAATCGGTTCCCTCTCCCTCTGGGAGAGGGCTAGGGTGAGGGGCTTCTATGGAGTCACACCGAAAGCCGCAACCGCGCCAGATCCCGCAACGGCGGCGCACCAAACAGTCGGCTGTACTCGCGGCTGAACTGCGACGGACTTTCATAGCCCACCCGATACCCCGCCGCCGACGCTTCCAGCCCTTCGGTCAACATCAGCCGACGCGCCTCTTGCAGGCGCAACTGTTTTTGATACTGCAACGGACTCATCGCAGTCATCGCCTTGAAACGATGATGCAGAGTCGACACGCTGAGGTTTACTTCCCGCGCCAGATCATCGATGCGCAGCGGTTGCTCGAAATTGCCGTTGAGCCATTTGATGGCCTGGCTGATGCGATGGCTCTGACTGTTGGCAATCGCAATCTCATACAGACGATGGCCCTGTGGGCTGCGCAGCAGGCGATAGAGAATCTCCCGACGAATCAGCGGCGCGAGCATGGCGATGTCTTTCGGCGCGTCGAGCAGCCGGGCCAGCCGCAGCACTGCGTCGAGCATGGCGCTGTCGATTTTTTCCACGTACAGACCGCGTCCGGTCGGCCGCGTCGGTACGCCCATCGGGCCGGCGTCGGCGATCAGCGCGGTGATTTCGGTCGGATCAATGTCGAGGCGCACGGCGAGGATCGGTTCTTCCGGCGAGACATTGACCACGCGCCCGCTGAGCGGCATCGAGACCGACACCACCAGATAATTCAGCGGGTCGTAGTTGAAGAACTCGTCGGCCAGGCGCACCTCTTTGCGCCCCTGCGCCATGATGCACAGCGCCGGCTGCGCGAGCACCGGGGCAAAGTCATGGGACTGGGTGTGGCGCGACATCACCAGCGAACCGATGGCGGTCTGGTAGCTGCCATCGTCGCTGGTGTTGCGGCGGATGATCGCCGCCAGCTCCGCGCGCTGCTTTTCCATGTCGGCGCTGGGTTCGGCTTGAAAACGATCGAATGACGTCATGCACGGCATCCTTGGCAAGTGAGGGGGAATGCAGCAGAGCATATGTTTGTGCAAGCGGCGGCGGTAGACACATTCTGCCAAATGCTTGCCTGATTCTGCCCGCAGGTGCGCACATGTCTCCCGCCATACGATTCTGTAGGAGCTGCCGAAGGCTGCGATCCGTTGATCTTCAAGGCAAAAGCACAAGATCGCAGCCTTCGGCAGCTCCTACACAAATCGCGTATGACAGACGTGTTGCGCGGGTTTACAGGTTGTTACAGGTCGTCTGCGCAGTCTCGCAGGATTGTGCAACGCGAAGGCAGGAATCGACTAACGGCGCAACCGCCCCGGCCCTTAACCTTTGCTTCAGTCGCAGCCCGTCCCCCGGCTGTTACGCGATTTCATGGAGGGTTGATCATGTCCAAGCAAATGCCTGTCAGTCATATGGCCTTCGTTCGTGCCCAGCCCGGGCGCTCGGCGGAACTCGGTGTGCGCCTGAGCGCATTGATCGAAGTCTCGCGCGCGGCGCCCGGCTGTCTGAGTTTTTCCTTGCAACAATCGCAGTGCGACGCCGACCTGTGGCTGGTCAGCGGCTACTGGAGCAGTCAGCAAATGATGACGGCGTATTTCAACAGTCCGTCGATGGAAGTCTTCGCCGAGCTGGTCCAGGACCTGGTGGTCAACAGTCTCGACTTCCACACGTTCAGGGACGTTTCCGCCGCGCAGGCCCTCGGTCAATGCGCGGCGCCGATACACAAACTCGCCGGTTGAGGGTTTAATGTCCGGCTTATTTGATTGAGCCAGGATCCGCGACATGGCACGTAAAGAGTTTGAACGCTTCGAAGCAGTCTCCGCAGTCGTCCCCGTCGAGCTGGGCGGCAACAAGGGTTATTACGCGGCGATCGCGGTCAAGGCCCTGGTCGATGGCGGCGCACCACGCTTTCACAAATTGCTCAATGAGCAGGTGTTTCCTGGCGCCATTGCTGCCGATGACGCAGCCATCAACGAACTGGACAAGCTCAAGGGCGTCACCGATGACGCCGAGCTGATCTGGTAATTACTTCTGCGCCCCCGGGCGCCACATCTTGAACAGCGCCTCAGGCCCCAGCTGGAAATAATCCGCCGGCCCGCCGCCGCGCAGAATCGGTTGTGCGGCGGCGGTGTCGTAGATGCCATCCTTCAGCAGCCATTTGGCGATGTGCACCGCGACCACCTCGCCGAGGATCAGCCAGCTCGGCACGGTTTCGCCATCGGCGCGTTGCAGCTGGATGATCTGCGTGACCTTGCACTCGAAGGACACTGGACTCTCGGCGACCCGGGGGACCGAAATCACCTTTGACGCCACGGTGGTCAGCCCCGCCAGTTCAAACTCGTTGACCTCGGGCGCGACCATCGCGCAGCTCTGGTTCATCTGCTCGGCCAACGGGCGGGTGGCGAGGTTCCAGACGAACTCACCGGTCTGCTCGATGTTGTTCAGACTGTCTTTGCGCCCGACACTGGAAAAACCAATGATCGGCGGCACGTAGTTGAAGGCGTTGAAGAAACTGTACGGCGCGAGATTGAGTCGGCCTTCGGCATCCTGCGAGGAAATCCAGCCGATGGGGCGCGGGCCGACGATGGCGTTGAACGGATCGTGAGGCAGGCCGTGGCCGTTGGCGGGTTCGTAGAAGTGGATGTCATCGGGCATGGGGAGCGGATTCCTGAGCTGCATTCGGATGCAGCCATAGTGCAAGGACCCAGCGCATATTTCCAGCCGGACGCGAGACCCCGTAGGGTTCGTGGCAGGACACAGATTTTGTGGCCTGCCAGCGATGCGGTGCGATCAGTCAGTGACGATCCGCGAATGCTTCTGGGTATCTTTCATGGTGATGTACACCAGCAGCGACACGGCAATGCACGCGGTGACATACCAGTAGTAACCGGTTTCCATGCCGATGCTTTTGAACCACAGCGCGATGTATTCGGCAGTGCCGCCGAAGATCGACACGGTCAGTGCGTACGGCAGGCCAACGCCCAGGGCGCGGATTTCGGTCGGGAACAATTCGGCTTTGACCACCGCGTTGATCGAGGTGTAGCCGCTGACAATGATCAGCGCCGCCATGATCAGGAAGAACGCGCCCCACCAGGTCTGGATGGTGTGCAGGGTCATCAGGATCGGCACGGTGAAGATCGTACCGAGCACGCCGAAGGCGATCAGGATCGGGCGACGACCGATCTTGTCCGACAGGCCACCGATGATCGGTTGCAGGCACATGAACAGGAACAGCGTGGCGGCGGAAATGGTGGTCGAGTCGGAGATGCTCATGCCGACCGTGTTCACCAGGTATTTCTGCATGTAGGTGGTGTAGGTGTAGAACGCCAGGGTGCCGCCCATGGTCAGGCCGACCACGGTCAACAGCTCTTTCGGGTGGCGCATCAAGGTGCGCATGGCGCTTTCCTTGGATTTCTCTTTTTTGGTGAACGACTCGGTTTCTTCCATGCCGCGACGCAGGTACAGCGCCACGACCGCACACAGCGCACCGATGGCGAACGGGATACGCCAGCCCCACGCGTAGAGCTGTTCGGTGGTCAGCATGTTTTGCAGCACGATCAATACGCCAAGGGCGATGAGCTGCCCGGAGATCAGGGTCACGTACTGGAAGCTGGAGAAGAAGCCGCGACGTTCCTTGGTCGCCATCTCGGACAGATAAGTCGCCGAGGTGCCGTACTCGCCGCCGACCGACAGGCCTTGCAGCAGGCGGGCAAACACCAGCAGGATCGGCGCGCCGATGCCGATGGTTTCATAATTCGGGCTCAGGGCGATCAGCAGCGAGCCGAAGCACATCAGGTACACCGAGGCCATCAGCGCTTTCTTGCGCCCGACCTTGTCGGCGTACATGCCCATCAGCCAGCCACCGATCGGACGCATCAGGAAGCCCACGGCGAAGATCGCTGCGGTGTTCATCAGTTGCGCAGTGGTGGAACCGGCGGGGAAAAAGGTTTTCGCGAAGTACAGGGAGAAGGCGGCATACACATACCAGTCGTACCACTCGACCATGTTGCCGACAGAGCCGCTGAAGATCGATTTGATCCGGCTGGCGGTGGTTCTCGGTTTGGCCGGCACGGCAGCCGACCCAAGGGGCAGGGCGTTGGAGTTATCCATTGAAGGATCCTTCGTTTAATTGTTTTTGTGGAGCGCGTCGGAACGCAGCCTGCCAGGGCTATAGCAGGAGGTGTGCCAAGGGGTGAGGGGCCGGTTTAGAGGGGGTAGCGGGGAGGAGTGAGCGGATTTGTGCCGACTGATTGGGCTGAGTGAGCGGATTTCCGCTTACCGCGTGAAGATCAAAAGCCCCTCACCCTAGCCCTCTCCCAGAGGGAGAGGGGACTGACCGAGGTGTTCTCGTGGGTTACATCGACCTGCAATATCGAGTCGAATACAGATTCGGGAAAGCATGGAGATCGGCTCCCTCCCCCCTCGCCCCCTTGGGGGAGAGGGCTGGGGTGAGGGGGATGGATTTCAGCTACACCACAAATCTCTGCCTCACTCCGCCAGAAACATCTCCCGACTCAACCCATGCCGCTGCATCTTTTCATTGAACGTGCGGCGCGGCAGTTGCAGTTCTTCGAGCACGGCTTTGACATCACCTTTGTGCCGGGTCAACGCCGCGCGCAGGCATTGCGCTTCGAAGGCTTCCTGCTGCGCCGCCAGTGATTGTCCCGGATCGATTCCGGCGACCGGTTCATCCAGCCCCAATACCTGACGTTCCGCGACGTTGGCCAGTTCGCGCACATTGCCCGGCCAGTCATGGCTGAGCAGGTGACTGAGCTGCGCACCGGTCAACGGCGGAAAGGTCCGGCCCAGACGCTGGGCGGCGTTGTGCGCAAAGGTCTCGAACAGCAACGGAATGTCTTCGCGGCGATCGCGCAGCGGCGGCAAGCGCAGTTCGGCGACGTTCAGGCGATACGCCAGGTCCTCGCGAAAACGCCCGGCGCGGGCTTCGTCGAGCAGGTCCGGTTTGGTCGCCGCGACGATACGCAAATCAACGCGAATGCTTTGGTTCGAACCCAGCCGTTCAAGCTTTTGCTCCTGCAAGACCCGCAGCAATTTCACCTGCTGGGCCAGCGGCATGCTTTCGATCTCGTCGAGAAACAGCGTGCCGCCATCGGCGTATTCCAGCTTGCCGATGCGCTTGCCCGAGGCGCCGGTAAACGCGCCGCTCTCATGGCCGAACAGCTCGGCCTCGAACAGTTGCTCCGGGATCGCCGCGCAGTTCAGCGCCACGAAAGGTTTGCCGGCGCGCGGGCCGAAATCATGCAGGCAACGCGCGACCAGTTCCTTGCCGCTGCCGGTTTCGCCACGAATCAGCACGTTGACCGGCAATGTCGCCAGATCCAGCACTTGCCGACGCAAAGTCTGCAAGCCACGGGACACGCCAAGCAGCGTCGCATCGAGCTTTGCGCGGTTGTCGGCCAGTTCGTGCAGGGCGCGGTTTTCCAGGACCAGGCGGCGTTTGTCCAGCGCCCGGCGCAGGCTGCCGAGCAGGGTTTCCGGGCTGAACGGTTTTTCCAGAAAGTCGTAGGCGCCATCGCGCATGGCTTCGACCGCCATCGGCACATCGCCATGGCCGGTGAGCAGAATCACCGGCAGATCGCTGTCGCGCTTTTGCACTTCGGCGAGCAATTGCAAACCGTCCATGCCGGGCATGCGCACGTCGCTGAGGATCACCCCGGCAAAATGTTCCGGGAGCGCGGCGAGGCATTCTTCGGCGCGGCTGAACAATTGCACCTGAAACCCCGACAGGCTCAGCCACTGTTCAACGGCGTTGCGAATGCTGCTTTCATCGTCGACCACCATCACCGAGTCGAGCATCAGATGTGTGCCTCCAGATCGATTGGCAGGGTCAGGCTGAACACCGCGCCAGTGTCGCCGTTCTCGGCGCTCAGGCGCCCGCCGGATTCATGCACGATGGCGAAGGATACTGCCAGCCCCAGGCCCAGACCGTCACCCACCGGTTTGGTGGTAAAGAACGGATCGAACACCTGGCCGAGATGTTCCTCGGCAATGCCGCCGCCGTTGTCGCTGACGCTCAGCCGCCACAATTGTTCATCAGCCTCCAGACGGATTTCCAGACGCTTGCAGGCTTTGCCGTGCATCGCATCCAGCGCGTTGCGCAGCAAATTGATTAACACCTGTTCCAGACGAATCGCATCACCGCGTACCCACGCCGGGCGGGTCAGATGCAGGACCAGACTGACCTGTTCGTCACGCAGTCGCGCATCGAGCAGTTGCAGCGATTGATCGACCACCGTCGCCAGATCCAGGCGTTCGCGCAAGCCGCTCGGGCTTTTGCGGGCGAAGGTCTTGAGGTGGCCGGTGAGGGCGGCCATGCGCGTGAGCATGTCGTCCACCGGTTTCAGCGCCTTGTAGGCGTCATCGACGCGGCCATGTTCGAGCAGCAGGCGCAGGGTTGCCAGTTGCATGCGCTGGGCGGTCAGCGGTTGATTGATTTCGTGAGCCAGCGCCGCAGACATCTGCCCCAGCGCGGCGAGTTTGGCCGACTGCACCAGACCTTCCTGCGCGGTACGCAAGTCGCGGGTGCCCTCCTCGACCAGGCGCTCGAGTTCTTCACGATTGCGCTGACGGACCTTGGCCAGCCGCCAGCGCTGATTGAGGAACAACAACAGGAACACCAGCGCCAGCCACACGCCAGCGGCGGCCAGCGCGGCGTTGCGCAAATCCTCGAAGGCCACTTGCGGACGGCGCAGCAGGTGCAGGGTCCAGCCTTCGGTCGCCAGCGGCAGCGATTCCCACAGATAATCCGCCGTGCCCTGCGGACCTTCGACCCGGCGCAGATCGCTGTTGTCATCGAAGCGCCGTAGCGGCAAATGGGTCAGCGGCAGCAGCGATTGCTTGTCGTACTGTCGCGTAGTTTTGATCTCGGCCAGATCATCAGCGCTCAACGGCCGCAAGGCGCGATAACGCCAGCCCGGCTGATTGGCGATAAAGATGATCCCGCGTGCATCGCTGACCAGCAGCGTGTCGCTGCCCTGGCTCCATTCGCGCTCCAGTTCCGGGAATTCCAGCTTGACCACCATCGCGCCGAGAAACTCGTCGTTGTCGCCAAGTACGGCGCTGGAAAGGAAATACCCGGGAATGCCGCTGGTCACGCCTACCGCGTAAAAACGCCCGGTGCCTTGGGTGCGGGTCTGGCTGAAATAGGGGCGGAAGCCGTAATTGTGGCCAACGTAACTGCTGGGCAAGCGCCAGTTGCTGGCGGCCACGGCCAGGCCGGTGCGATCGAGCAGTTCAAGGGTCGAGGATTGCGCGGCGCCATTGATCTTTTCCAGCTTCACATTCAATGCCGCTTGCTGCGCAGCATCGACCGGGCCGGCCAGGGCCGAACGCAATTGCGGATCCAGCGCCAGTACGGCGGGCAGGGCGCGATAGCGGTCGATCAGGGTGTGCAAGGAGTTGGCGTACAACCCCAGTTGCTGATTGGCGCGGGCGGCGTCTTCTTCCAGCGCCTGACTTTCCGCGTGGCGCATCGCGAGCGTCGCGGCAATGACCGTGCCGGCGATGATCAGCAGGGAATACAACGACAGACGCAGGGTACGGGAAGTCGGCAGCATGCTGGATGAAAGGTCGGCAGGACGGGCGGGCACGATAGCATGGGCCGAGGTGGCCGGGCGCGCTGTTCGCGCCGGCCGTGTCTGCTAGACAGCTGTCTCCTGTACCTGACGTCGATGCACAAGATTCAACCTCGGCTTCGGCACCGGTCTTGCCTGAGGTTCGGCAGCGAGCGAACGCTCCAGTTGCTGCAGGCGTTCTGTCACGCCTTGCGCCTCGCTTGGCGCTTCGATAGTCGCCTGGGCGGTTTGCATGACCTTGTCGATGGCTTCGAACGGGTCTACACCATTCCTGGACAGCTTCATGACCTGACGCTGTTTTTCTGCATCCAGTGCGTCCAGTTGGGCGTAGAACATCTTCTGGATGTGCTCGGAGTAGCTGTTGAGGTTATCCGTGAAAGTCTTGATGCTGTCGATAAGCGCAGCACCTCCATCGAGAAGAGCGCCCGCGCCGTCGACGGCTTTTGCAGCGCCGTCGCCCAGCGTTTTCAGCCCGTCCTTGAGCTCTTGGGTGTGCAGTGTCTGCGCTGCTTTCAAACCCTTCTTGAAAAAGTGGTAACGCAATACCGGAAACACTATTGCCCCCGCGATTGCCCCTGCGCCGGAACCGATGGCGTTGCCGATTCCGGGTACCACGGTGCCGATGACACTGCCGATGGCGATGCCTTTGCCGATACCGTAAAAGACCGATTTGATGCCGGCCCGGGAGGTGATGAATTTGCCGAACGTCATGCTTTTGCGCACCTCCTCGATGTTCTGGCCTTCAGGAATCAGGCCATCGAACTCGGTAGTCAGGTTGTGCAATTGCTCCGCCGCAGTTTGCGCTTGATCAAAGATACCCACCGCTTTTCTGATCAGGTCAAACACCACTTTGAAGGCACCGGTCTGGTCGACATGGACGATCGGGTTGTTACCGACAAAACCATACAGATTCAAACCGTCCACATCCCCCGCCGGATCCGCACTGACCCAGCGCTGCAACCACGGCGCGTAATAACGGGCGCCGTAGTAGTACAAACCGCTGACATCCATTTCCTTGCCGGAATAACGGATAAAGCGGTATTCGATTTCCGATTCCGGCGCCATCCATGCGGTTTCGCCGAACGGGTAATAGCCTTCTGCGCTGGTGACCACAGCGTCTTCATTGAGCTCCATCACGCAAGAGCCGAGGTGGTCTTCGAGGGTGTAGCGCATCTGGTCGTCTATCGGCGTCGAACGTTGCGCCCAATGCAGGCAGCGCGCGTTACCGAGGCTGATGATGTGCAGCTCTTCGCCGTTGTCCTTGCTGCGAATTTCCAGCCCTGGCAGGTAACGCACCTGGTGGAAGTGGCGGACCTTGTCGGTGAACCATTCATGACATTTGAGGACCCGCTGGCCCGCGCTGTACTGGTAATACTCGGCATCGTTATCGCTGTCCTGCC
>NZ_FYDP01000005.1:28782-48009 GCF_900187595.1 Pseudomonas sp. Irchel 3F6
CGAATTTCCAGCCCTGGCAGGTAACGCACCTGGTGGAAGTGGCGGACCTTGTCGGTGAACCATTCATGACATTTGAGGACCCGCTGGCCCGCGCTGTACTGGTAATACTCGGCATCGTTATCGCTGTCCTGACGGATAACCAGATCCACGCGCTCCAGCTCGTCACGGCTGTTCCAGTGCAATGACGGACCGTGGCGCAGCTTGCGTTGATTGCCGTGCGGGTCGAACCAGATGTCGAAGTCCGGCGGCTCGTCACCTGTTTGCCAACGCACCCCGCGATTGCTTTTCTGGTCGATGCACATCGTGCGGGTACGACTGTTGCCGTCGCGCTGATGACGCAACTCGGCCAGATTGCCGCCATCGTCGTAGCTATACGTCTGGATGTAATTGAGGCGGTTTCGCTCGTCGGGCGGTCGCGGCAGGCCGGGAATGTCCGGGGGCAGGGCGTCGTCATGACCGGTCGCGCGGATCAGGCGATACAGGGAGTCGTAGCTGAATTCACGGTGGCCGTCGACCCGTTGATTGGCGAACCAGGTTGGCTCGAAGACGTGGTCTTCGATGCGGATGATATTGCCGACGCGATCGTAGAGATATTGCAGATCCTGCAATCTGGGGTGAGCGGTTTTCTGACTGGTGCGCGTATGCAGGCGTCCATCGGCCGGGTCATACGTCCACTGACTCAGGACACCGTTACCGGCCAGTTGCGAGATGATCTGATTGTTGGCGTTGTACTGCGCATCCAGCAAGACCTGCGTGACTTTCGTCTCGACTTGCAGCTCCATTTGCCTGAGTTGCCCGGCAAGACCATAGCGCGATGCTCTGCGATGGCCGCCGGCATCGGTTTGCTCCAGCACCGTGCCCAGCGGGCTGAACACCTGATGGCTGGTGAAAGCCTGTGTGTCCTGGAAAGTTCGGGTTTCCTGCATCGGCTGGCCGGCGAGGGAATAGCTGGATATCGCCAGAACACCAGACGCATCGGTTTGCTTGATCAACCGTCCGCGCAGGTTGTGGTTGGTGGTGTCGGCGCCACCGGCGTAGAGGAAGGTTTCGACCTCTTCCTCTTCCTCCTCATCCTTTCTGGTGACCTGGAGTCTGACGACACGCAGCTGGTCGTCAAAGGTCGATCGCCAGACATGGCCGCGCTCGTCCCAACGTTGCCGAGGCTCACCGGCCAGTCCCGGCAGTACCAAACGCCAGCCGGCATCGACGCTGTCGATTTTCAACACGGTGCCGTTGAGCGAGTAGTGAGTAGTGAGGTTGGGTGCAGATAAGCGCGGATCCCGTTTTTCTAGCAGGCGCCCGGCAGGGTTGTGAGTCTGGCAGGTGATCAGGGGCTTGATTTCTCCATGCGTCGTTGCACACAGATAGGCAATATGCCTGACAACCAAAGCCCGAGGATCCTTGACCTGCACGCTTGGCGTATGGATATGCGTTGATCTATTCAAGGGCCAGGTGCTCATGATTTATCCAGGCGCAGAACCACGGCAAAACTGCCTGAAGGTAGGCGAACTTGTTTACGCCGTCTTTTGACCGCTGTATTGGCGATACCTGCCAATCAACTCAATACCGCGCCTTGCTTCAGCCATGCGCACGGAAATTTCTTTCTTGATCCGATCCCGGCTGATTGAGCTGGAGCTCTGGGTTCCGACGCTACCTTTTGCAAGATCCAGCGCAAAACCGAATGAGCCCACCAGGCCTTGGTCATAAAACTCGTTGACTCCGATTTCACTGAAAGCCGCATTGATGTCGCTTTGGTCCTGTTCAAGCATGTCGATAATCAAACCCAACGCTGTCTCGAGGTCATCAATTTCGATATCCCTTAAACCGGCCAGCGCTGTGGCTGTGTCCTTCCCCGCGTAAGCAATGGCCATCATGTCACTCGCAGCGGGTACCTGCGCAAACTTGCTGAGCGTTTTCTCGGCTACTGTTCCGATCAGCTTATTTGCTCCCTCGGAAGTCCGAGGATCATAAGATCTGGCTATTTTTTTTGCGTATCTCAGAGGGGTTAAAATGCTTGTTGTGGCATTGCTGTGAATGCTCTCGGGGTTCAGTTTTTTGGCATCGGGCAGGACGGGAGTGGAAACAGTTGTAATTTCGCCGAGTTTGTCCATTGCCGCGCCGGAGATTTTTGAGGCGACGATCCCTCCGATAAATGTCCCGACTCCGGGCAATATCAGCGTCCCAAGTGCTTCGCCGCCTTTCCCTGCTGTCGTGGTGGCAACTCCCTTGCCAATGTTGAAGCCTGTGTTTATGGCCATGCGTTTGGAAATGTCCGTAGCGCTGAACAGTCCGTTCAATTGCCGATTGTACGTTTGCAGCTCATTGCCCAGGTTATCCAGGACTTTTGCGTAGGTCGCGATGTCCTGCCTGACGTCAGACGGCAAGTCTTTTTTGTTACCGTCGTTATCGATGAACAGAATCGGGTTGTTACCGACAAAACCATACAGGTTCAACCCATCCACATCCCCCGCCGGATCAGCACTGACCCAACGCTGCAACCACGGCGCGTAATAACGGGCGCCGTAGTAGTACAAACCGCTGACGTCCATTTCCTTGCCGGAATAACGGATGAAGCGGTATTCGATTTCCGATTCCGGCGCCATCCATGCGGTTTCGCCGAACGGGTAATAGCCTTCTGCGCTGGTGACCACAGCGTCTTCATTGAGCTCCATCACGCAAGAGCCTAGGTGGTCTTCGAGGGTGTAGCGCATCTGGTCGTCTATCGGCGCTGAACGTTGCGCCCAATGCAGGCAGCGCGCGTTACCGAGGCTGATGATGTGCAGCTCTTCGCCGTTGTCTTTGCTGCGGATTTCCAGCCCTGGCAGGTAACGCACCTGGTGGAAGTGGCGGACCTTGTCGGTGAACCATTCATGACATTTGAGGACCCGCTGGCCCGCGCTGTACTGGTAATACTCGGCATCGTTATCGCTGTCCTGACGGATAACCAGATCCACGCGCTCCAGCTCGTCACGGCTGTTCCAGTGCAATGACGGACCGTGGTGCAGCTTGCGTTGATTGCCGTGCGGGTCGAACCAGATGTCGAAGTCCGGCGGCTCGTCACCTGTTTGCCAACGCACCCCGCGATTGCTTTTCTGGTCGATGCACATCGTGCGGGTACGACTGTTGCCGTCGCGCTGATGACGCAACTCGGTCAGATTGCCGCCATCGTCGTAGCTATACGTCTGGGTGTAATTGAGGCGGTTTCGCTCGTCGGGCGGTCGCGGCAGGCCGGGAATGTCCGGGGGCAGGGCGTCGTCATGACCGGTCGCGCGAATCAGACGGTACAGGGAGTCGTAGCTGAATTCACGGTGGCCGTCGACCCGTTGATTGGCGAACCAGACGGGCTCGAAGGCGTGGTCTTCGATGCGGATGATATTGCCGACGCGATCGTAGAAATATTGCAGATCCTGCAATGCGGGTTGGCCGGGCTTATGACTGATCTGCTTGCGCAAGCGTCCGTCGGCTGGATCGTAGGTCCATTCGCTGAGCACTCCGTTGCCGTCCTGTTGCTCGATGAGCTGGCCATTGGCGTTGTACTGCGCATCCTCCAGGACTTGCGTGATGTTTGCCTTCACTTGCAAGTGCATTTGCCTGAGCTGCCCGGCAAGACCATAGCGCGAGGTTCTGCGATGGCCGCCGGCGTCGGTCTGTTCAAGCACGGCGCCAAGCGGACTGAACACCTGATGGCTGGTGAACGCTTGGTGATCATCAAATGTGCGCTTTTCCACCAGTGCCTGTCCGGTGAGGGCATAGCTGGTGATATCCAGCGAGCCTGACGGATCTGTCTGCTGGATCAACCGGCCGCGCAGGTTGGAGTCTGCTCCGGCAGAGCCGGAGGCGTAAGTGAAGGTATCGAGCTGATTTTCGCCGTTTCCCGACACTTCGAGCTGCACCACGCGCAATTGCCCGTCAAAGGTCGATTGCCAGACATGGCCGCGCGCGTCCCATTGCTGCCGAGGCTCCCCGGCCGGCCCCGGCAGCAGCAAACGCCAGCCGCTATCGACACTGTCGGTGAACACCGCATCGCCATTGATGGAATAAACAGTGGTGGTGTTTGCAATGGGCAGGCGCGGATCCTGTTGCGCGACCGGACGTCCGGCCACATCGTGTTCCTGAAACGTCACAACAGCGCTGACCGCGTCCTCTGCCACTGTACGCAAATAAGCGACCTGACGGACTGGCAGGCCACGTCCGTCGCTGGCTGTCAGCGAAGGCGTGCGCCAATGTGTGGAGGCGCTCATGCGCCTGACCCTCGCGTAGACACCACCTCTTCAGCGGTGTCGTTGAAGTCTTCGCTGGTGTGATACCAGGGATGATACGTCTCGCGGGAAAAGTCGCCCTTGGCGTTGATCAGCTTGATCGGACGTCCCGTTGCGTCATAGAACAGCTGATCGAAGAGCCCGAGTTGGCGCAGCGATTGATCATTGACGTAGCGGTGCGTGTTAGCGAAAAACGGCCGGTATTGGCGCTGTGCGAGACCCTTGTTGTTGTATTCGACGCGTTCGCTGATACGCCAGCGTGTCTGCGTCGGTTGCTCACCTTCTTCGATCAGCAATTGACCATCCTCACCCACCACATAAGCCAGCCCGGGGTCGACCTTCTGCTGGGTTTGCAGTACCCGACCAAAGCCATCGACGCAGGTTTTGACAATCTGGATCTGTGCCTTGACGGTGTCATAGGGATAGCGGTCGGCACTGAGCACCACGGTGTGTACCGGCTCTCGGTACGCCAGTTCAATTGCCTCGAGCAATTGCTGGTCTTCAGGCGTCAGGACGTGATTTTGCGCAAGCCGGCGTCTTGCGCTGGCGCGGATCTGCCCGCCGGGCAACAGATCGTCCTGCTTGATTGACAGGGTTTGAAGCGTGGAGGCGGGTATCAGGCCCATCCAGCTGAACAGGTTTTTGTGCAGGGTGCTGGCTGCGTTTTTTACAGTGTCCTCCGGATACTGGATGGCCTGTTCCGGACTGGGGGCCGGCAAGGTCCAGTCATCGGTCAGCTTGTCGAATCCGGCAGGTTGGCCATTCTCGGTACCGTGAAAGCTGATGACCAGCGGCTGACCGGAAGGCTCATGGATGACTTCTTCAGTGTTGTCGTTGGCGTCGGTGATTCGCTTGGGTTTCAGGGCGTGGTAATCGAATTCCGCGACCTGCACGGCACAACCGTCGGGCAACTCCATGCGCATGACCGTCAGCCAGTGTTGATCGTATTCGGCTTTGGTCACGCCATGGCTTGGCGTTTCGTTGAAATCGAGCACTTTATAGAACGCTTGCAAGTCGCCGTACCGAGCCAGATTGAACCGCGATGACCAAAGGTTTTGTTCCTCGCTCGGCGGCGTTTCGAACAGCATCGGCATGGGCGAGTAACCAATTGCCTTGAGGGCCTCGCGAATGTTCAGATCCGGCACAATGCTGTAAGCCTCCAGCGCGGTCTTGTCCAGCAGGGCAAGCTCCAGAGAATGCGACAGGGCTTCGAATCCGGCGACGCCGTCTTCCAGTTCAATACCCTCTACGTCCACATAGTGCTGTATGGATTGGGAAGTCAGTACCCGTTCGATGGCCCATTCTTGCGAATCCTGCAGCTTTCTCAACGATTCGAAAGATATCTGTGCCGGGTTCAGCTCGCCGGGTAGCGTACCTTTGGTCAATTTCAGCGCGTCGCCCCGTTCCTGATAGGGCAAGCCCAGTCGCCATTGCTGCGGCTCTGGCAGATTGATCAGACGCGCACGGGTTTCACTGATGTAAAAGTATTGCTGCGCCTCGTCGTGAGCGTCGGACCACCATTGATTCAGGTGGTCCTCGGTGAAGGGTGGCCGGCTCTGGGCGGTCAACCTGCGCGCATAGCTCACCGTCAGTGCATGGGTCGCGGCGCCATAAGCGTCCCAGCGCAGGGTGACATCGTGGCGGCACAGCGGGTCATTGATGAAGCCGTCGTACTGATAACTGATTGCTTCAACTTGAAGGGGCAGCAGAACGGCTGCGGCATATGGCCCCTGGGGCCGCACCTCGCGCACCAGATAACGCTTTTCCTCTACCGAGTACAGCTTGGCAGCGCCAGGTACCTGCGAATCTTCCTGGTAGGCAAGGGTCTCCGTTCGGGCGACCGAGCCGACCAGTGCCTGCGCAATCCGGTAGCGACTGTCGGCATCTTCCGGGGTGACAGGCTCATCGATTTCACCTTTGGGGTGATAACGACTGAACAGGGTTTCGCCCAACGGGCAGGCGTCCACGTCCGCGTTGAAATAATCCTCGCGGGAACGATTCATTTCCTGCCCGTTGTGAAACCAGGTGCATGTTTGCACCGGCTCGTTGAAGCCAGGCTCTGAAGGATCGGCTCCAATCTCGCAGTCAAGTTGCTGCAAATAGCCGAACCCGCGAAACTCCCGTTCCCTGCAGTCGTAGAACCCTTCGCGCCAGGTGAATGACTGGGTCAACCGGTTGTCGGTGATCTCGTCGTGTTGCTCCTGTTTCTTCACCACGGGCAGCGGAAACGGCAGATGACATATCGGTGCACGCGCAAGTGCCAGCAGTCGCTCCTTTTCATCCAGCCATTCCTGAGCCGAACTGCGATAAGTCACGCTGCTGGAGTAACCCATGTTGTTGTTGCTGTTGACCAGCAGATAGGGCTTGGCTGCAACAAAATCGTAGCGCCAATGCCGAGGCTGGATATGCGGCACCGTCAGAATCAGGCTGGCGCAACCGAGGCCTTGCAGGTCGGCGAAACTGACCTGGCACAAGCGGTCATAACGCACCTCTTCAGGCCACGGCACGCTGACGGGAATCTGCTCCAGGCCGTTGCCGCCCCGGTTCAGGTAAATGTCGAACCCTTCGGATCGCAGATAGATCAGCGCGGGCGCGCCGGAGCCATCGAGGTCGGCCAGACGCACTCGTGCGGCGTCGAATTCGTCGTAGGTGAAGGGCAGGGCACTGATCTTGCGACCTTGACCGAATTTGCCATGACCAAGATTCGGCCAACAGCGGACTTCGTCATGGCGGATGCGACACAGCTCGGGCATGTCGCTGCCCAGCAGATTGCCCAGAAGCACCAGTTCTGTTCGCGAGTTGCTGAACACCGGCAGACGGTCGTCTTCGTATGCATGGGGGATTTCCTGTGCGGCGGCGAAGCCTTTTTCGCGCAGGCTGGCATAGAGCCTCACACGATCGTGGCTGATGCTGGCCGCTGACATCAGGCCGTCCCCGCTGAAATCCCCCATGGTCAAAGTCAGATCCTGGTGTTCCCGGGGAAACGTGTCGAACGCGCTGAACAATTCGAATTGTCGCTGCGCATTCAGCGCATGGAACCCGCAGTAACCCAACCGGGCGATGATCAGGTCCAGGCGCCCATCGCCGGTCAGATCCAGCAGTTGCGCCACGGCGCGGTTACGATCTGCCACCGGGATCTTGTCCAGCAGAGCCCATGGGCCGTAACCGATCAGTTCGGTACCAGGCGCCGCGCGCAGCGGCTCGCGGTAGTACCAGGCGTTGTCATAGCGGCAGAGAAAACCCGGCACGCCCTCGCCATACAGATCGACACATTGGTAGAACCCGCCGTCTTCGATGCCCGGTTGAGTCTCGTTTTCCAACAGGCGTGCAGGTGTCTTGTTGATCTCGAAGGGCGAGTATTCGAACTCTAGCGGCGGTGAATGCTCGACATTGCCTTGCGCATCGAAGGCCTGATAGTGCGCCGCGCTGATCTGGCTGTAGGCCCACGGAGCAGAGTTCTGGATAGGTCGATATTCCAGCAGCAGGCGACGTACAAGCTTCGCCTCTGTCGCCAGCCCTTCGGGGAAGTGATGAAACATCAACACTTGCTGGCACAGCCTGCGGGTGCTCAGTTCAAAACCCTGGCCATAGGTGGAAAACGGATCCGGTCGCAGCCGCCAGCGGTTCACTTCTTCGTAGCTCGGGGTCTCCGTCAGCGAACTGCTGCGTTCGCCGTAATCGAACACCAGTTGAAAATGCCAAGGCAAATCCGTCGGCCGGTCGGTGTCCCAGCTATAGAGACGGTCGCTCGCCGTGGCATTGCCATAACACACCCGGCGCAGATAGCGCTGGGCGCGGTAGTCGTGAATCGGATCGTGCTCGTCAGGCTGATCGTCGGGCTTGTACTCGTAGCAGATGTGTTCGCCATGGGCGTTCATGCTTTCACACAGCAGCCAGCTACTGATGCGCGATTCGTCGTCGGGGTCGGCACGGCGTGAGGCGCTGGTTTTGCCGTAGACATGCAACGTGCCGTCGGCACCGTGGACCAGCCAGAAGGGGGCTCCACCGTCAGCCGGATGCCAGCATTCGCGCAGGGAAAAATCGCTTTCGATCCGCGCCCGGTAAGACACGACGTTGTGTTCGGGAATGGGGCGGTCTCTGTAGCTGTGTTCCGTGCGCGACTTCAAGTCTCCGGCATCATCGAGCTCCGGCATCCACACCTCGCCGTCATGCCCGATGATTTCATCGTGCTCGGTATACCGTGGAACACCTTTGTTGGTGCGGCGACTGATCTGGCTCAGGCCCAGGTGGCAACCAAGGCCAAACGGACCGTTACCGCTCTGGCTGTTGATTGACAGGGGTATTTGCGGGCCGTAGCCACGACCGCTCGATAGCGGAATCGGCAATTCGCATCCAGCCGAGGCGGTCGGCCCGACGGCGCTCCAGCTCTTGCCGATGGTGGCGATCGATGAGCTCCTGGCGATGGAGGGAGCTGTGATGCTGAGGTCTTGATCGGCCATGGTCGAGTCCATTCGCGCTACATAGGGCGTATGGACAGACGCTAACAGGAGTGGGCCGGAGATGGACCTGTCAGATCTGACAGGTGCGCAAGATCATTTTCTGTGCATGGGAAATTCTGTTATCGCGATTGGTTTGAACAAGCAAAAACGGCCGGGGCATCTTTGCGGATGCACCGGCCGTTTTCATAACGCCAGAGGCTTACTGCACTTCTACCGCCAGGCTTTCGCTGATCTTCTGTTGCCAGATCGCCGGGCCAGTGATGTGCACCGACTCACCTTTGCTGTCCACCGCTACGGTGACCGGCATGTCCTTGACCTCGAACTCGTAGATCGCTTCCATGCCCAGCTCGGCAAATGCCAGCACCTTGGACTTCTTGATCGCTTGCGCAACCAGGTACGCAGCGCCGCCGACTGCCATCAGGTACACAGCCTTGTTGTCCTTGATCGCGTCGATCGCGGTCGGGCCGCGCTCGGACTTGCCGATCATGCCCAGCAGGCCGGTCTGCTCGAGGATCTGGCGGGTGAACTTGTCCATCCGCGTTGCGGTGGTAGGACCCGCCGGGCCAACCACTTCGTCACCGACCGGATCAACCGGGCCGACGTAATAGATGAAACGACCTTTCAGATCCACCGGCAGGGTTTCACCCTTGTTGAGCATCTCGACCATGCGCTTGTGCGCGGCGTCGCGACCGGTGAGCATCTTGCCGTTGAGCAGCACGGTTTCGCCCGGCTTCCAGCTCTGCACGTCTTCCGGGGTCAGGGTGTCGAGGTTGACACGACGCGCCGACGGGCCGGCTTCCCAGACGATTTCCGGGTAGGCGTCCAGCGGTGGCGCTTCCAGCGAGGCCGGGCCGGAACCGTCGAGCACGAAGTGTGCGTGACGGGTAGCGGCGCAGTTGGGGATCATGCACACCGGCAAGGATGCGGCGTGGGTCGGGTAGTCCATGATCTTCACGTCGAGCACGGTGGTCAGGCCACCGAGGCCCTGGGCACCGATACCCAACTGGTTGACCTTCTCGAACAGCTCCAGACGCATTTCTTCGATGCGATTCTGCGGGCCACGGGCCTTGAGCTCGTGAATGTCGATGGATTCCATCAACACTTCCTTGGCCATCACCGCGGCTTTCTCGGCGGTGCCGCCGATGCCGATACCCAGCATGCCCGGCGGACACCAGCCGGCGCCCATGGTCGGCACGGTTTTCAATACCCAGTCGACGATCGAGTCGGACGGGTTGAGCATGGCCATTTTCGACTTGTTCTCGGAACCGCCGCCCTTGGCCGCCACGTCCACTTCCACGGTGTTGCCCGGGACGATGGAGTAGTGAATTACGGCCGGGGTGTTGTCCTTGGTGTTCTTGCGAGCGCCTGCCGGGTCGGCAAGGATCGAGGCACGCAGGACGTTTTCCGGCAGGTTGTAGGCGCGACGCACGCCTTCGTTGATCATGTCGTCCAGGCCCATGGTGGCGCCATCCCAGCGCACATCCATGCCGACACGGACGAACACGGTGACGATACCGGTGTCCTGGCAGATCGGGCGATGGCCGGTGGCGCACATGCGCGAGTTGATCAGGATCTGCGCCATCGAATCACGGGCCGCTGGCGACTCTTCGCGCAGGTAGGCTTCGTGCATCGCCTGGATGAAATCCACGGGGTGGTAATAGGAAATGAACTGCAGGGCGTCGGCAACGCTCTGAATCAGGTCATCTTGCTTGATCACGGTCATGAGTCGCGCTCCTCTGAAACACGGGAACATTCTATGGGGCAGCTTGAGGCTTTCGGCTCACAGCTGATCCTCTGGCACGCCGGGGCTGCTGGCGCGACGCTAAAAAGGCGCGGCAGTATACCGCGCCTCGGTGGGGCGTACACGCGCCGGCAGTCATTCGTTGGTCGCATGGGTGGGCGAATATCGGACAGCGGGTTTGCACTTCAGGATCGCCCCCCTCACCCCAGCCCTCTCCCCCAGATGGGGCGAGGGGGAAAGGGAGCCGATCTTCATCTTGTTCAAAAACTAAGTCCGGCTCAGGAAAATGAAGCTGTTTTGTGCCGTTTCCAGACTCGAGTTCGGCGCGATGTTTGAAGTCGGTGTAACTCGGATAAACAACCCGGTCAGTCCCCTCTCCCTCTGGGAGAGGGCTAGGGTGAGGGGCTTTTGGCAGTGTCAGTGGGCCACACTTTTGACGTCAATTTTCGAGCCCGAAAATCGGTGGTCATTTAGCGACCGGGCCTCTAAAGTGGCATCCGGTCTGTAGAGTAGGACACTCGGTCAGCCTCCTATCGCACGGTGAGTCAACGATTGACCCATAACGCCATTCAACGCCTTTTGCTCAAACGCTTCGCCCTCGCTGCGGCCACCTACGGATTGGCTCTGCTGCTGCTGTGGCTGGCGTTTTTCACCGGGCATTACCAGCAATCGCTCAGTGGCGTGGCCATCGGCAGCGCGCTGGTAGTGATCAGTCAGGCGAGCCTTTTCGCGATGTTCTGGAGCGGGCGCAACCAGCGCTTCGCCGACCCCAGCCTGACCGAAGCGCAAGTGCTGATGGGCCTGGGCTGGCAGACGTGGCTGATCGCCCATGTCGACGAAGCGCGCGGCGCGTTTCTGGTGTTTTACGTGCTGATCCTGCTGTTCGGCCTGTTCCATCTCACCCGACGAGTATTCATCCGCTGCGCGTTGTTGGTGTTCTTCAGTTTTTCCGCGATTACCCTGTGGGACGCCTACCACTTCCGCTTGGCCGAGCCTGCGCTCGCAGCGTTGCAGGTGTGCATTCTGGCGATGGTCTTGGCGTGGCTGGTGCTTTACGCACGTTTTGTCCAGGTTTCCCGACAACGTCAGCGCCAGCGTCGGTTTGCCTTGCAGGCGCATCAGGACACCCTGCGCGGAATGATGCGCCAGCTTGAAGATCTGGTCGCCACCGACGAACTGACCGGGCTGTTCAATCGCCGGCATTTCCTGCGCATCGCTTCCCGCGAGCTGAATGCGCTCGACAGCGACGTGATGCACGGGCTGGCGCTGATCGATCTGGACCACTTCAAGCGCATCAACGACCTGCACGGCCACGCTGCCGGCGATCAGGTATTGCAGGCGTTTGCCGGGGTGGCGCAAGCCTGTCTGCGCGACGGTGACGTGCTGGCGCGTTATGGTGGCGAGGAATTCGTCGTGCTGGTGCCCGACTGCGATGCCGAACGCCTGACCGCGTGTTGCGAGCGTTTGCGCATCGCCTTCAGTGAGGTGGAATTGATGGGCCTGCAAGTGCGCAACCTGAGCCTGTCGGCGGGCATGACCCTGCTGTCCGTTGGCGATGATCTGGATGAGGCGTTGCAGCGTGCCGATCAGGCGCTGTATCGGGCCAAGCGTGACGGGCGCAATCGTTGTGCCGCCGCGTGGGAGAACATTGATGCCTGAATTGCGCGTCGGTGATCGGCAGTGGACGGTTGAGGCGGGCAGCAACCTGCTCGACAGTCTCAATCAGAACGGCGTTGCCGTGCCCTACAGCTGTCGCGCCGGCAGTTGCCATGCCTGTCTGGTGCAATGCATCCAGGGCCTGCCCGCCGACAATCGTCCGGATGCCTTGAGTGCCGAGCAACGTCAGGACGGTTGGCGCCTGGCTTGTCAGTGTCAGGTGGTCGAAGACTTGCAGGTACACACTTTCGACCCGATCAGCGACGGCCGCCCGGCCGTGGTCGAAGCGCTGGACTGGCTCAGCGACAGCGTTCTGCGCCTGCGCCTGACCCCGCAGCGGCCATTGCGCTACAGCGCCGGCCAGCATCTGGTGCTGTGGATCGGCCACATCGCCCGACCGTACTCGCTGGCGAGCCTGCCGCAAGAAGACCGCTTTCTCGAGTTCCACCTGGATTGCCGCCAGCCCGGCGAATTCATCGATGCCGCACGCAAGCTGCAGATCGGCGACTCGATCCGCCTTGGCGAACTGCGCGGCGGTGCCTTGCATTACGATCCGGACTGGCACGCCCGGCCGCTGTGGCTGCTGGCTGCCGGCACTGGTTTGGGGCCGTTGTTCGGGGTGCTGCGTGAGGCCTTGCGTGAGGATCACCAAGGCGCCATTCGCGTCATTCACCTGGCCCATGACGAACGCGAGCACTACCTGGCCAAACCCCTTGCCGCACTGGCCGCGCAGCGGGAAAACCTCAGTGTCGAGCTGTGGGCAGCGGCCGACTCGGCCGCCGCTTTGGCACAACTGCGCCTTGTTTCCCGGCAGACCCTGGCCTTAGTCTGCGGCTCGACGGCCAGTGTCGACGCGTTCGCCAAGCGTCTGTATCTGGCCGGATTGCCGCGCAATCAACTGCTGGCCGACGTGTTTGTGAGCCGTGGTTGAGCGCTGATTTTCAGACGCGAGACACGCCATGACCGAAGCCATCCTGCTGGAACGCGAACGCGGTTTGCTGACCCTGCGCCTCAACCGCCCGGACAAGAAAAACGCCCTGACGCGCGCCATGTACAGCCGCCTCGCCGAAGCACTGACACAGGCCGACAGCGACCCCGAAATCAATGCCGTACTGATCAGCGGCAGCGCCGAGTGCTTCACCGCCGGCAATGACATCGCCGACTTCATCGAACAACCGCCGAGCGACCTCGACAGCCCGGTGTTTCACTTCATGCTCAATCTGCTCGAATGCCGCAAACCGGTGATCGCCGCCGTGGCCGGTGCTGCGGTGGGTATCGGCACGACCCTGCTGCTGCATTGCGATCTGGTCTATGTCAGCCGCGACGCCCGGCTGCGCATGCCGTTCGTCAACCTCGGATTGTGCCCGGAATTCGGCTCCAGCCTGATCCTGCCGCGTTTGCTCGGGCAAGCGAAAGCGGCTGAGTTGTTATTGCTCGGCGAAGGCTTTAGCGGCGCACAGGCTGCGCAATGGGGAATTGCCACAGACGCGCTGGACAGTGGCGCGGCTGCGTTGAGCAAGGCCCGGGAAATGGCGCTGCGGTTTGATGAGCTGCCGGCCGAAGCGGTGCACATCAGCAAGCAACTGATGCGAGCGCCCGATCGCGAGCTGCTGCGCAAAGTGATCGAGGAGGAGGGCGCATTGTTTACCCAGCGGCTGCGTTCGCCAGAGGCGGTGGCGGCGTTGAGCGGGTTCTTTCGCTGAGTGTCAAGACGCCTTCGCGAGCAGGCTCGCTCCCACAGGAGATTGCATTTCAAGTGTGAGAGCGAGCCTGCTCGCGAAAGGGCCTTACCAGACAAAATATCTGTTGAATCATAAGCAAAAAAGCCCCGCCATTCACATGGCGGGGCTTTTGCGTTTCAGCTGCCGGTCACTCAGACCTGCGGATCACCGACATGCAGGATCTTCATGCCATTGGTGCCGCCAGTGGTGTGGTAGCTGTCGCCCTTGGTCAGGATGACCCAGTCGCCTTTTTCCACGACGCCGCGCTTGGTCAGCTCGTCGATGGCTTTCTGGCTGACTTCGTGCGGTTCCAGCGAGGCCGGGTCGAACGGGATGGTGTAGACGCCACGGAACATTGCTGCGCGGGCCTGGGCTTCGCGGTGCGGGGTGAACGCGTAGATCGGCACCGAGGAGCGGATCCGCGACATGATCAGCGGGGTGAAGCCGCTTTCAGTCAACGCGATGATCGCTTTGACGCCCGGGAAGTGGTTGGCGGTGTACATGGTCGCCAGCGCGATGCTCTCGTCGCAGCGGCTGAATTCCTTGCCGATGCGGTGGCTGGAGGTCTTGCCGGTCGGGTGTTTCTCGGCGCCGACGCAGATGCGCGCCATCGCCTGCACGGCTTCCAGCGGGTAGAGACCAGCGGCGGATTCGGCCGAGAGCATCACGGCGTCGGTGTAGTCGAGCACGGCGTTGGCCACGTCGGATACTTCGGCGCGGGTCGGCATCGGGTTCTGGATCATCGACTCCATCATCTGCGTCGCGACGATCACGGCCTTGTTGTGGCGACGTGCGTGCAGAATGATTTTCTTCTGAATGCCCACCAGTTCGGCATCGCCGATTTCCACACCGAGGTCGCCACGGGCAACCATCACCGCGTCGGAGGCCTTGATCAGGCCGTCGAGGGTTTCGTCGTCGGCCACGGCTTCGGCGCGTTCGATCTTCGCCACCAGCCAGGCAGTGCCGCCGGCCTCGTCACGCAGTTGACGGGCGTATTCCATGTCGGCGGCGTCGCGCGGGAAGGATACGGCGAGGTAGTCGACTTCCATTTCGGCGGCGAGCTTGATGTCGGCCTTGTCTTTTTCAGTCAGGGCCGGCGCGGTCAGACCGCCACCGCGACGGTTGATGCCTTTGTGGTCGGACAGCGGGCCACCGATGGTCACCACGCAATGCAGTTCAGTGGCGGTGGCGGTTTCAACGCGCATCACCACACGGCCGTCGTCGAGCAGCAGCTCGTCGCCCACGCCGCAGTCCTTGACCAGATCCGGGTAGTCGATGCCGACCACCTGCTGGTTGCCTTCGGTCAACGGATGGCTGGTGGAGAAGGTGAACTTGTCACCGATCTTCAGCTCGATCTTTTTGTTGGCGAATTTGGCGATACGGATTTTCGGGCCTTGCAGGTCACCGAGCAGGGCGACAAAGCGGCCGTGCTTGGCAGCGAGGTCACGCACCAGCTTCGCGCGAGCCTTGTGCTCGTCGGGGGTGCCGTGGGAGAAGTTCAGACGGGCGACGTCCAGACCAGCCAGAATCAGCTGTTCGAGAACTTCCGGCGAGTTACTGGCCGGGCCAAGGGTAGCGACGATTTTGGTACGACGGACGGACATGCAAAGACTCCTGAGTTCAAGCGCAGGCAGAGGCTACTATGCTCGAAGGGTGTAGTCATTGTTCGAATGCACTACTTATCGTTTTCTTTATTGAACGCGGCAACTTTGCGACCAGCGCGTCTGAAGTTTTCCGACCTGGGGTCGATACAGAGCACAAGACAGGAGAACCCCCATGCGATTGTTGCCCATTGCCGCCCTTGCCCTCAGCGCCCTCGCCGCGACGGGCTGCACCCGTTGGTCGATGAACCACCATTTGAACAACGCCTACAGCGCCTATGAACGCGGCAACTGCGAGCAGGTCATGCTCGAACTGTCCAAGGTCGAACGCGCCAGCCGCGCCCGCCCGTACGTGTGGCCGGAAGTGTCGATGATGCGCGGTCAGTGCCTGGAACGGCAGAAGCTCTACATCGACGCGGTGCAGACCTACCAGTTCATTATCGCTTCGTACCCCAACAGCGAATACGCCTACCGCGCCCGCGCGCGTCTGGAAACGTTGCAGAGCCTGGGCCATTACCCGACACGCAGCGCCGCTGCGGTGGTTCGGCCGACGCGCTTCTGACGCGCTTTTCGTACAAAATCTGGCCGTCTGTACAAGCTCCGCTATAGTCAAGGAAACCGTTTCGAGCCGTGTCTCGATAACGGCGCAACACCTGCGACTGGCAGTTACAAGGTGACGGCGATTGTCGCGACCGTCACACCGGAAGCGGGGAGAGCGGGCCTGTCGCACAGGTTCGTTCCGAAGCACAGGTGCGGCTCCGTGACGGAGCCCTGCATGGCGAACAGCACATCATGTTTACCGACCGCCGGATCGAACGGCATCAATTGCCGTATTACCTCAGAGTGTTCAACAGCGTCACCGACAAACCCGTCGGCTTTCTCGGCAATGTGTCTACGGACGGGCTGATGCTGATCAGCCAGTTGCCGATGATGATCGGGGTGGATTTTCAGTTACGCCTCAAGGTCCCCGCCCGCGATGGCAGCCAGCAAGTCATCGATTTCAGCGCCTGTTGCGTGTGGTGCCATGAAGACGCCACGCCGCTGCATTACGACGCCGGTTTCATCCTGCGCCGCGCTCCCCCGGAGTTCGGCCAACTGGTGCTGGCGCTGAAGCAGTATTTCAGTTTTCAGCCGTTGCCCGCTTCTGCCTGAACAGCAAAAGATCGCAGCCTTCGGCAGCTCCTACAGGGGGAACGCATTCCAAATGTAGGAGCTGCCGAAGGCTGCGATCTTTTGATTTTTACGTCACGCCACAGCGATCGCCCGCTCCTGATCCAGCGCCTTTTCCGCCAGCAATAGGCCCATCTCGCTCAACTGATAGATCGCCATCGCCAGATGTCGCGGCTTGTCCTCGAGGCTGTCCGCCAGGTCGAGCAGCAGAATGCTGACCGAAGAAAAGGTTTCGTAGGTTTGAATGGCCATCGCTTCGGGGTTGATGTCGGGCGCGACCATGAACATCTGCATGCCGCGATCGACGGAATTGCACGACGGCGCAGCGGCGGGTTTTTTCAGGTAGTGATCGAGGGCTTTTTCAGCGGCCTCGTGGAGTCTGGTGGAATCGGGGGAAGCGTAGGGGGAGGTCGAGTCTTCGATTTCGGGGGGATTGGGTGTTGGTTTGATCATGGTGATAACCCTTGGTTGGGGCCTTCACCCCTCGCGACTAAACGAAAGGGTGGCGGCTGGACGCAGGTTAGTCGACCGGGGGTATCACCAAAAACCGGCGCGCCGAAGCGCCCTGCGTACAGCCACCATCGAGTGCGGGGATAGGGATTACCCGACTGGATGACGCTTATACACCTTGATGACAAACCCCCGGGCGACTAAACCCGACCACTGATTGGCAGCGGCACGGATCACGTTACGGGGCAGCTTCAAAGCGCACAAGCCGGCGGATTCTGAGTGATGTGTAGGCAACGGCGCAAGCCGATGTAGCCGCGTGTTAATGACTGAAGGACGTCTGCATGTTGCAGCGTGGGAATAGTTACCGCTGATCGGGACTGTCAGGTTTTACAGGTGTCATTTCGTGCTTACGGTTCTTCAATGAGGCACCCAGGTACCGACGGTATAAGGAAGCTCGATCATGTCCGACCATGAGAACCCAGGCTCCAATCCTCCAGAAGATGGCCCGTTTCCTGAGGACCATCGCCCTTCCCAAAAATCCGATGATCCGATTTCCGAAGAGCCGGGAATCCTGGTCGCGGATTTGGAGTATGAGGCCGGCTCCGAGTCACTGTTAGTAGATACCACGATGGACTTCAAGTTTCGTATACCGGTAAACGATGGCCGTTATCACAACGTTCATCTGGATTTTCACGGAGCCGATAATTACTACCGACGTATCACTGAAAGTGCATGGTTGGGGGGCGTCTGGCACAGTATTCGAGTCGAAGACCTTCCCGAGAGTGACCTGCAAGTCAGAGTTGATGGAAGATGGGATTACATTGATCAATGGTCAAGGTGGACACCGCGGACTTTGCTGGTCAGAAAGGCTGCTCGCATTGCCAGCAATCGTACTGTGACTACAACGGTTCCAGGCCTCGCCGGTAAAGGCAGCAAAATCACGCTTGTGCGTCCCAATTCAGGCACTGTACTGAGCACAACGGCCATTACCAATGGCTACGGAAATTGGACTGTCACGCTCCTTGATAATGTCCCCCAGGGTTTACAGGATTTCATCATCCGTGAGGAGTATGGAAATACGCAGGGGCGCTACGCGGGGAAAGCGTCACTGACCGTACTCAAGCCTGTAACGCTCAGGCCGTTGCCGCAGGTTATAAGTACACAAACGCCGCAATTTGCGGGTACAGGCGGTCTGCACCAAGAGTTGACAAGAGTGGATGTTTACATCAAAGACACATCGATCAAAGTATTGGCCTACGCAAAGATCGAAATTGATGGGTCATGGGGTGGTACCAGCACTTATAAGTTTGCGTTCGGCAAAAATTATTCTCTAGTCGCCAGTCAAAGATACGATGGCGCAACATCTGTGCCGTCAGTCCAACGAAATTTTTATGTTATTGACCCCCCCCGAATAACGTCTCCTGGATTGACGCAGACGGTGGACATGACATCGACGTTCACAGGCACTGTCGTCGCCGGGATCTCCAGTGCTGTAGCTGTGCGTTCGGAAAACACCCAAGCTCAAATCAGCACCCCAACCGATGCCGCCACAGGCGCATGGTCTGCATCTTTCACGCTGACACCTGGTCCGCATTCAATTGTCGGCACGCATACCTATTTGGGAACGACATCACTGACCAGCCAACCCTTCGGCATACGGGTACGCACGGGCAAGCCGACGGTCACATACACGCAAGCCAATGAAACGATCACATTTTCCGGCACCGGACATTTCGACGAGAAGCTCAGAACCGAAATCGAGTTCACTATCCTCGAAAGTCCAGCCGACCCAATGCCGGTCGCGCCTCCAAATGCACAAGTACAGCGCAACGGCACTTGGAGCACCACCGTAACGGGCTGGAAATTTGGCACCTATAAAATCAACGCCGTCCAGAAGATCAGAGACAACGCCAGCGGCTGGATCGACTCGCTGCCGCTGACCTTCGAAGTAAAAAATATCCTCCCCGATGTCAGTGATGTGCAATTCACCAACGACTACCAACCGACCTTCAGCGGCAAAGGCTTCAACAGAGCCTTGGTTCAGCCACGCAGGCCCAATAGCCCATATCTTGAAGCGCCTGAAGTGGAGGTCGTCGGCGGGCGGTGGTCCACCCAGGCTTCGAGCGTTTGGGGACCCTCGTTCGAACGTGAAGTACACATAAAGCAATT
>NZ_FYDP01000005.1:48106-423126 GCF_900187595.1 Pseudomonas sp. Irchel 3F6
TTCAGCCACGCAGGCCCAATAGCCCATATCTTGAAGCGCCTGAAGTGGAGGTCGTCGGCGGGCGGTGGTCCACCCAGGCTTCGAGCGTTTGGGGACCCTCGTTCGAACGTGAAGTACACATAAAGCAATTTCTCGACGGGCACCAGTCGCCAAACTGGTTTGTCCTCAAAGTCACCATCCCGCCGCAGGCACCTGGCCTGAACGAGCCTGAGGATGACGGACTTTCACCCAGGTTCAGCGGCACGTGCTGGCCGGGTGCAACCGTGAACATTGAGTACAGCGACGAAACCGGCATTGTGCACAAGGGCATCGTCAGTGCTGACACGTGGCAGTTCAGGCGCGACAAAGAGTTTGCCCTGGATATCACACATACCGTCACGGTAACCCAAGTCGCCGCGCAGCAAACTTCGCAGCCGACGTCCACGACCTTCATAGTCAGGAGAGCGATGGTCACGCCAGTGATTACCCAGCCGCCGGACGGCTCGGAAGTCGGTCGTGCTGTAACGGTCGAGGGCACGATGGGTATGGTGGGCGCCACTTTGCAACTGCGCGACAAGCAGTTTGATCGTCCCTTGGGCGATCCGAAAATATTGAGCCAGGATGGCGACTGGTCGATTGACCTGAGCCTCGAGCAATTCAGGCTCTACACCTTTGACGCCCAGCAGACACTGGACGGTCGACCGTCGCTACACAGTGACGAGCATGAATTGACGGTGGTGCTGCTACCGCCAGAATTTCTCCAGCCGATACAACACGGCAAGTTGCCACGAACCGCGTTGCTCAAGGGTACGGGCATGAGGGGCGGGGTTGTCGACGTCTGTCTGCAAGGGCTTGCCGAACCTCTGCTCAGTGATGTCATTGTGGATTGGACGGGCAATTGGCAAGCCGAAGTGACGTTGCCGGTGGGCAGCAAAACGATCTGGGCCCGGCAGAGGTTCATGGATGAAAGCGGCAAACTGCAGGAGTCGAAAGACAGCGAGCCGCTGCACTTTGACATTGTGCCAGCGGCACCCTTCATTGAAACCCCGATCGAGGGCGATGCCATCGGGCAGCAGGTGGTGGTGTGCGGTTTTGGCGTGCCGGGCGATACGGTTACGGTGACGCTGGTAGGTGCCGCGCGTTCCGAGCCGGCAAGCGCCGTCGTGCAGGAAAATCGCACTTGGTCAGTGATGCTCGATGCAAGTCTGCTCGGCGGGGGGCTTTACCGGCTCGAGGCAGTCGCATCTCTGGACGGGTTCGAATCATTTGAAACCCTGCGCTCGGTCATTCTGGGTACTTTCCGACCTGTGCTCGACGGGCCTGCAGCCGGACGCTGGGTCAGTCATCCAGTGCAGTTCAGCGGCAAGGGCCGTCCGGGCGTGGGCGCCATCGTGAGTTGGTACAACCCGGATATTCAGTGGCTGGCTCAGGTACCCGTGGTCGATGAGCACTGGCGCGGGGCGGCGACAAGGGCACTGCCTCTGGCGGGCAACTGGTACCGATTCCGGCAGACGCTGACTGACGCGGCGGATGACGCAACGATGTCCGATTGGGCCGACAGTGCGCGTTTTGAAGTCGAAGCCGCGCGCCTGATCAGCCATGCCGGGCGGCGTTACTCAGGTGTACAAGCTGGTGGACTCTGAGTGATGTGTGGCAACGACGCAAGCTGATGCAGTCGCGTTTAATGGCTGAAGGACGCAAGGATACTAAGGCGTGGAATAGTTACCGCTGGTCGGGACTGTCAGGTTTTACAGGTGTAGCGATGTGAGGCACCGGTATTCAATGAATTTACCTGTTGCATCAATCAGCCACCTTGCCCTTTCTGAGATCCGGCCATGGAACAAGATGATGGTATTAAAGATCCTTCCGACAGCTTGCCCCCGAAACAAGAGGTAGTCTGCGCTGAGGAGATCGGAACGGATGTGACATTTGTAACCCATGAGCTTCACGCGGAAGAAGACGGTAGGTGGGCGCAGCTTCGAGTGAGCTATGCCTACTCCTACGATGGTTCGACATTTACTTGCATCGTGTCAGCGTACAGAGCAAAAGAGAATCGACGTTATGAAGGGAATGTAAAATTCTATCTTTCTTTGGTTAGCGGTGAAGGTGATGTAAGAGAACTGACGGGCAGTGCTCGCCAGACCGGTGAGTGGATTGATCTTGATGAACCCTATCGAGAAACGATTATCGCCAATCAAAGAAACGTAACAGTGGGGTTTGATTATATTTATGATGTGGGTAACGCAAGTGATCCGGTTCTGAAAACCTACAAGGTTGCCAATTATCGGATGCCCATTCCAACCATCAGTGCAATCCGAAACTTCACATCTTCAACTTTCTCTGTCAAGGGCACGGGAGCAATATACCGTTATACTGTTGTCTTGGATGATGGGCGCGGTACGATTGGGGCAGAAGAGGCTTTCTACGATCCTTGGTCAGTGCCCGTCACCGTGGCAGAAAACAAGAATTCTCTAAGTTTTCAAGCATATCAAATGTACGCCGGTAAGGTTTCCGAGCGGACGGCTTATGTAACAGTCTACCGCGCTCGAATTACTTTCCCGGCAGCTAATGCTTTGGTGTTGGCAAAGGATCTGGTTTGTTTCAGAGGTATGGCTGCGCCGGGTACTGTTATCAGAGTGGTTGGGCATTTGGATCATTATGAAAACTGGAGTGAGGTTATTACTGTCGGAAAGTCCGATACGACTTGGGAGGCTCCGGCAATAAAGGTCTCTGGCAGCGGGACGTTCTCGGTTGTCGCCCAACTTAAATCACCCAATATCAATCATTTTTATACCGATGCCATAACTTTCAGAGTCATGGGGCTGCCGTTAATATCCGAGCCACCTGCGGGAACAGTTTATGAACAAGACTTCCTTCTGACAGGAAGCAACGGCTTGGCTGGGGCGCGATTGAGAGCATTTTTTGATCTGACGAATGATCCTGTTCGTGGTTGGGAAGTCGTTAGCAATGCAGACGGGGCGTGGGAGGGGATGATCAAAGTGCCGCCAGGGCCGATCAGCCTGGTCGTCGAACAGGATCTGGATGACGTGTCGTCCGGACGCAGTGCACCACAAGCCTTCAGGATTCGCCCCCCCACTCTGAAACAGCCCAACGTCACCATCTCCGGGACCACGGTGACCTTTGCCGGTAACGGTTATTACGATCGCGATCTCAAATCTGAAATCCAGTTCACCGTCAGCGGGGGCGCGGTGCAAGTTCCCGCGCCTGCAAATGCTGAAGTGATGCCGGGAGGCATCTGGGAAACCGCAGCGCAGTGGCCTTTGGGTACCTACAACGTCTCTGTCATTCAAAAAATTGCCGACAACGCCAGCGGCTGGATCGACTCGCTGCCGCTGACCTTCGAAGTAAAAAATATTCTCCCCGATGTCAGTGATGTGCAATTCACCAACGACTACCAACCGACCTTCAGCGGCAAAGGTTTCAACAGAGCCTTGGTACAGCCACGCAGGCCCAATAGCCCATATCTTGAAGCGCCTGAAGTGGAGGTCGTCGGCGGGCGGTGGTCCACCCAGGCTTCGAGCGTTTGGGGACCCTCGTTCGAACGTGAAGTACACATAAAGCAATTTCTCGACGGGCACCAGTCGCCAAACTGGTTTGTCCTCAAAGTCACCATCCCGCCGCAGGCCCCTGGCCTGAACGAGCCTGAAGATGACGGACTTTCACCCAGGTTCAGCGGCACGTGCTGGCCGGGTGCAACCGTGAACATTGAGTACAGCGACGAAACCGGCATTGTGCACAAGGGCATCGTCAGTGCTGACACGTGGCAGTTCAGGCGCGACAAAGAATTTGCCCTGGATATCACACATACCGTCACGGTGACCCAAGTCGCCGCGCAGCAAACTTCGCAGCCGACGTCCACGACCTTCATAGTCAGGAGAGCGATGGTCACGCCAGTGATTACCCAGCCGCCGGACGGCTCGGAAGTCGGTCGTGCTGTAACGGTCGAGGGCACGATGGGTATGGTGGGCGCCACTTTGCAACTGCGCGACAAGCAGTTTGATCGTCCCTTGGGCGATCCGAAAATATTGAGCCAGGATGGCGACTGGTCGATTGACCTGAGCCTCGAGCAATTCAGGCTCTACACCTTTGACGCCCAGCAGACACTGGACGGTCGACCGTCGCTACACAGTGACGAGCATGAATTGACGGTGGTGCTGCTGCCGCCAGAATTTCTCCAGCCGATACAACACGGCAAGTTGCCACGAACCGCGTTGCTCAAGGGTACGGGCATGAGGGGCGGGGTTGTCGAAGTCTGTCTGCAAGGGCTTGCCGAACCTCTGCTCAGTGATGTCATTGTGGATTGGGCGGGCAATTGGCAAGCCGAAGTGACGTTGCCGGTGGGCAGCAAAACGATCTGGGCCCGGCAAAGTTTCATGGATGAAAGCGGCAAACTACAAGAGTCGAAAGACAGCGAGCCGCTGCACTTTGACATTGTGCCAGCGGCACCCTTCATTGAAACCCCGATCGAGGGCGATGCCATCGGGCAGCAGGTGGTGGTGTGCGGTTTTGGCGTGCCGGGCGATACGGTTACGGTGACGCTGGTAGGTGCCGCGCGTTCCGAGCCGGCAAGCGCCGTCGTGCAGGAAAATCGCACCTGGTCAGTGATGCTCGATGCAAGTCTGCTCGGCGGGGGGCTTTACCGGCTCGAGGCAGTCGCATCTCTGGACGGGTTCGAATCATTTGAAACCCTGCGCTCGGTCATTCTGGGTACTTTCCGACCTGTGCTCGACGGGCCTGCAGCCGGACGTTGGGTCAGTCATCCAGTGCAGTTCAGCGGCAAGGGCCGTCCGGGCGTGGGCGCCATCGTGAGTTGGTACAACCCGGATGTTCAGTGGCTGGCTCAGGTACCCGTGGTCGATGAGCACTGGCGCGGGGCGGCGACAAGGGCACTGCCTCTGGCGGGCAACTGGTACCGATTCCGGCAGACGCTGACTGACGCGGCGGATGACGCAACGATGTCCGATTGGGCCGATAGCGCGCGTTTTGAAGTCGAAGCTGCGCGCTTGCCCCACGCCGACTCCTGAAATCCGGCTTCCGACGAACGGCTATCAAAACTGTCAGAACTGACAGTGGACTTGACGGCGTTCGAAGCGCTCAATCGTACTCACTGAATGTGCAGCCTGACGAAGGACGTCAGGTTGCGCGGGCCAGTTGTCGCCTAAAGGAATCTGATCATGGTTGATTCGCGCCGTCCCGCCCTGCAACTGTTCGATGAGTTGTTCAGCGAGGAACAACGAGCACAGAACGTCGGACTGCAGAACCTCGAGACATACCTGCAAAACGGTGGATCAATTTATCCACTGGTTGAAAGGGGTGTTCAATACATGGTCCAAGAGCATCAGCTCAGCGTTGAGCAAGCGCAACAATATTGGCGCGGCGCCAATAGCATAGCCACGTCTCAGCGGCGCCAATTTATCGAGCAGACGCTGCGGGGCACCAGGCCCGCGCCAAAGCGCAGCTCCAGCGGTTTGTTATCGATCGTGGACGGTCCCAATTATCACGCTCTGATCGGTACCGATTTTTCCGCGTTGTGCCCGCCAGATGCACTGGAGTCCATCTGGTCGCCAGTGGCGTATCTGATCGACTTGTTGCGCTGGGTTCGTGACCGTCTGGAGGGTATCAGAGAGGAAGACGATTTCTCGCTGCATAACCGGCGCACAGATCTCTTGGCACTGAAGGTCGACTTCAATGCGGTTTATCAATCGATCTCTTCTGTGGACATCATCGTTGAGGTGCTGGAGAAATTCATCGCGGCGCGAACGGATATCGAATCCATCGAAGACGCGCTGATCGCAGCCCGCTACCCCAATGGTCTGCCTTATTACCAGCATTGGGTCACAATTGATGGTATCGCGCAGTTTCATGACTTGTCGGTGGGCGACTTCGAGCACCGGGTCGACCTGGCTTATCCCTATTTTCTGCAAGCCAATGCTCGAGGTGCCAATACTGCACAGGGTTTCGCCCATGCCTCGCGGCTTGGCCCTTATCAGCGCCAGTTGCTGACCGAACCGCGTGCGGATTTCGCCCTTCGCGAAGATTTTTTTGCGCACAACTTTGGTACCTATACCGAGATGTATTCGAATCTCAATCAGGTGGAGTTTTTCGGTCAGCGCACCAAGCTCGACAGCCGACAGATCGAGGCTCTTCTGTCGATTGGCGACTTTGCTCCCGTGCGCTCGGCCAATGTGACCTACCCGGATGAAACGCCCAAGCAGCCTGAAAGCGAGCGCTCGGGTTCGGTTTACATCAATGACGGTACTGCGCCGGCGGTGGGTTTCGATCCTGCAACCATGCCTCGCATTCGAATGACGGCAATCCCCGACGAACTCATCGGGTTCAACCGCTATACCCGGATGAATCAGATGGTGCGTCTGGCCAACTGGACAGGATTGCCGTTCGAACAGCTGGACGCAGTGTTGACATCGGTCATCCGGGCAACAGGGCGCGGCAATTCAACGAAAGGTCACAGCAACGAGATGGACATCTCCAGTGGCGCGGTTCATGCGCTTGGGTTGTTCCAGACGTTGCGCGAGCGCTACGAATGCACCGCCGCGGACTTTGCTGTGTTTGTGGGTGAGCTGTCGGTTTATGGCCGCGGTGAAGCGCTCTCGCAATTCGATCAGGTGTTCAATTTTCAAACCGGTTATCGCGAGCCTTTCAAGCTCGACAACGATGAGTTTGCGGTGGCGCCGATACCGGGCGTGGTGGATCTGACGATCAGCCAGCTCTGCAGTGGTCTGGCGATTGATCCGCAGACTTATTACGTGCTGGCGAACGCTGTGGCCAAGGCTCATGGCTTTACCGACAAATTGAAGCGCAACGCAGCGATCATCTCGAGCTTCTACCGTTTGGTGAGGCTGGCCCGGCTGTTGAACATCACTCCGGTTGAAGGCGTGCTGATGCTATCGATCCTGGGCGGCGATGACTGGGTCAATGGCTTGGCCGGTACTCCTGTCATCCACGATGTACCGGACGGTTCACCGGATGCGCTGGAACTGATCGAGGCTATGCAAAGTTGCGTGCAGTGGTGCGCGCAAAACAATCTGCCGGTGTTGTGGGTGTTGCAGCATGCGGTCGCTGCGCCAGCGGCTCAGGATCCATCCGAACAGGATGAGCAGTTTTTCGAGCAGGTTCGCAATTTGCTGCCGACTGCACAGTTGTCCAATAGTACGTTTCTCATGGCTGGCGTTCCGGCAGCCGGGGCCGCGGACTGGATCGAATTTCTCGCGACATCCGCCGACAGCCTGGGGCCGATAACCGACGGGCATGGTTTGATCCTGCCTCCGGAGGGAAGCGCTGAGATGTATCTGGCCTCCGTCCATAAAAAAATCGCCTGGGCGGTCGACAGCGCCTTGGGTGAGATCGAGCCAGCGTTGCGGCAGAGCATCATCGACAGCATGGTCAGCGCGTTTTTACAGATGCGCGATGCGCAGACTTCGCTGGTCAAGGAGACGCTGGCGGCATACGCCGGCGTTGGCGTGGATCAGGCATTGCCGGTCCTGAACTGGGCAGACGTCACGGTGCATCAGTTACTGCTGCATGTGCTGGAGCAAGCGGATGCGGGGAGCGAAGGGGGCGGCCGAACTCGCCCCCGAGTTGCCGACACATCATTCGATCTACTGGCTGAAGTTCGCCGGCGCAGTGAGGTGGTGTCGACACTGGGGTTAAGCGCGGCGCTGTTGCAGGATTATCTGGATAGCGGCTACAAGGACTGGCTGGTTCAGGACGACAAGCATGCGTTGACGGTGCGCACGCTTTATTACCTGACCATGCTCACTCGCGCTTTTGCCCTCGCCTCAGCCTCGAGCGGCCAACCGCCACAGAAGCTGTTGGACTACCTGCGCCAGGTCAACGCATTGCCGGATGTCACCGGAGATGCGAGATGGCTGGCACAACAGGCGGCGGCGATCAAACTGGCCGATTTTTTTGGCTGGAGCGTTCAGGAAGTGCGCGAATGTGTGAGCCGCATCGATCCCGACCTGAAGGTGTTGAAAAACCTTCCCCAGCTCGATTTGTTGATGCGCGTGCTGGCGCTGTCCACCGAGAGCGGCATGGATGCGTTAACGATTTTTCTCATTGGTAATCTGCCCGAAACCGTCGACAAAAAATCCTATGCCGATGCCGCCGAACATGCCCTGCTCGGCGAGTCCGATACTCGTGCCCCGATCGTGCATGTTCCAGGCGACGTCAAAGGGCTGGTCACAATCACGTGCGAAGTGGTGGATGACAGCACCGTCGTGGCTAACAAGCCAGACGAAAAAGTCACTTATAAAGTGACCCTCAAAGACGCCAATGGAAAGTCGCTGAGTGGCGTCAATGTTTATTGGCGCGCCACATTGGGCACCATTGAATACAAGGCGACGGGAACGGACGGGACACTTTTGGCCGAGTTTATCCCCGGCAAGGTCATGGGCCGCGACACGCCAATGCTTTGGTTGGACTTGTTCGAGCCGCAATACGCCCCTCCCATAGAAATAACTGCCGACTTCACTACGTTGTCGTTCCCTATTGCAGAACTTTCACCTACGCCTTTGGAAACAGTGAAATACGGTCATGAAGTAGAACTGTATGCGGTGCTGGAGGACGACTACGGAAACCGCGGACAAAACTCGCTCGTGGAGTGGTTCGGCAAGAGCGTTCCGCCCGCGAAGATGGATGCCGTCACTATTCGGCCGGCGCAGGGGTTCACTGATCAGCAGGGGCTTACCCGGGTTTTTGTCTCAAGCAAGACGGGCGGCACATTCGTGTTCAGCGTTCGCTCTCAGTCTGGGGAAAGCGAAAGAATATTCCCCCATGCCATTACCTTTGCCAGGGAGTAGCGGCAGGGCGTTGCATACCGCCTGGCGAACGTTTTTCCCCGGGCCATATTCCAAGGAGCAAGATCATGGCACTGAGTAATATTGGCGGGCTGCTGGAAAAACGTCGCTCGGCACTTCTTGAGTACTGCATCGGTCAAGTGGCCAATGATAAATACCCTTTTCTGAAAACACCTGAAGACTTGTTTGAATTGCTGCGCATGGATCCTCTGGATACTTATCAGGTCAAGAGTTCCAGAGTTGCCGAAGCGATAAGTTGTGTGCAGCAGTACATCCATGCGGTGTATCGAAAGCTGGAACCAGGATTCCGGGATCACGAGTTCGACAAGCGTCATCTGCGCGAATGGGAGATTTTCAGCAATTATCCCGACTGGACCGTGCCCCACCAGATTTCATGCTATGCGGAAAACTTCATCGTTCCATCGGTGCGATTGCGCAAAACCAGTCTGTTCAAGAATCTGGAAAACAACCTGAACCAGGCCCGTCTGGACAAAGATACCGTGCAGGCGGCGCTGCAGGATTATTTGCAGGCATTCGAACAAGTCTGCGATCTCGATGTGATCAGCTGTTTCATGGACGGCGTGACACCGGCCAAAGCTGATTACTACTTTCTGGGGCGGCAGCGGGTGCAGCCGTTTCAGTATTTCTGGCGCAAGGCCGAGATCGAACTGGGCGCAACCAGCGTTTCGGTCAATCCGGCGGTCTGGAGTGAATGGCAGGCCGTGGAAATCCCGACCGCCGATCAGGTGCTGGATATCCGCCCGGTGTTCTGGAATGGCCGGTTGTGTGTGGTCTGGGCCGAATGGCGCGACGCGGTAGTCGCGAGTGCAGCGGAGTCGCTCAGCCCGAGCAAACTGGTGATCAATCTGGCATTCATGAAGCAGAACGGGCAGTGGTCTGCGCCGTTGTGTGTGCACAGTTCAGAACACAAGGACGAGGGTTTGGCGAGCTCCAGACTGATTGCGACGGTGCAGGTCGATTATCTGAATCCGAAGGGCAAGTTGGGGATTTTACTGACGGGCAACCTATCTTCGCCATCCGGCAGTCTGCGAGTGCATGGTGTCTACGACGTTCTGATGCGCCCCCTTCTGGACGGTGGCGCATGGCTGGATCTGGCGCTTGAGGAGCGATTTGTCAGCAACGATACGGTTCAGCACCCACTGAACAGTCAGGTGACTGTTGTCACTCGCATACAGACCCATGGTTCCCTGACGCCCTATCTCGACCTGCACGTTATGGCAACGCGCGCGGATGACAAAGATGTGCTGACGGTGCAGGGTTTTTGCAGCCCCACGGGCCTGGACAGCGCTCGGTTGAAAATGGAGCTGCAAATTGCAGGTCTGCCTTCTGATAGTGACCCGCCGCCGATCCTCGAAGAACAGGATGCAGGCGGGGGCTGGGTAACTCAGTCGTGGACTTCCTCGCGGACGAAAGGCACCTGGCCCACGCCAGTCATTTTTTCATTCGCCTCTCCCACTTCCCCGACAGGACAGAAAGAGTTCGACCTGACGATTGTCGATCTCATGGATTTCGTCCCGCCAGCTCTGCACAAGAACAGTACCGACGGGGCACAGTTTCTTTCATTCAATCAAACTGGACTGGCGTTGAAATTCATTCGGCTCAATTCCTTGTTTGGCTCGGAACTGGTGAGATGCTCGAATATTTCCGTGGACGCCGTGCTGGACTGGTCCAACCAGTTCATTCGCGAACCGTCGCCGATCGGCGCAGAGTTCGTTGAACCACCCAATGGTGCCTTCGACGGTGCCAATGGTCTGAACTTCTGGGAGCTGTTTTTTCACCTGCCGCATTTGATTGCCACCCGGTTGCGCGACGAAGAACGCTTTCAGGAAGCGCAGAGCTGGCTGCATTACGTATTCGATCCACAGGCCACCGCAGATCCGGCCAATCCGCCGGTTCCGATCGCGAACCCGAAACCGGCGTATTGGCGTTGCCGGCCTCTGGATATCGCAACAGCGCCGGGCAATCCAGGGTGGGAAATCCAGAATCCCCTCGATCCGGATGCCATTGGCTATGCCGCACCCGCACATTTTCAGATCCTGATGTTCACCGACTACGTAGAAAACCTGATGGCGTGGGGCGATTGGTATTACCGACAATTGACCCGTGACAGTCTGGTGGCCGCCAAGCTTTGCTATGTCCAGGCCGGGTTTCTGATGGGCAAGGCGCCCACCGCCGACACAGCGACTCATTGGCAGACCGACACCGTGGAAAACCTCTTGGACAATTGCGAATCGCGACCCCTGCTTGAAGCGCTTGAAAAAACGCTGGATTTCAACCTGGCAGATTACCCGATCGCTTCCGACACCCCGCCGATCCTGGGTTTGTTGGCCTGCGAACCTTTTAGAATTCCGATCAATCAATCGCTGCTCGACCTGTTCGCAAAGCCGCAGCAACGCCTTGATAACCTGCGCAACAATCTCACGATCGATGGCAAACCGCTGGACGTGTTGCTGTTCAGCCCGATGACCGATCCCAGGCAATTGCTCCGCGATCTGGCCGCTGGTAGCGCGGCCGGGCCCAGACCGATGGGCGGGCGCCTGGTGGTCAATGCGTATCGCTGGCGGGTCACGTTCGAAGTCGCGTTGCGCGGAGTACAGAGCCTGCGGGATTTCGGCAGTCTGGTGCTGCGTCTGCTCGAGCAACGCGACCGTGCCGAGCAGGAAGAATCGCAGCAGAACCATTTGCTTGAGCTGGGTCGCTATGCCGAAACGGTACAGGAACAATCCATCGCCCAATTGGAGGCGAATGTCACAGCGCTGAAGCAGAGTCGGGCAATGGCGCAGGACCGGGCCGACGCCTATGCAATGCGTTACAGCGAAAACGTTTCGCCGATCGAGTATCAGGTCATGGCCAGTCTGCAGCAGTCGAAGACATCAGCACTGCAGGCCAAAGTTGTCAGGGTGGCAGGGGGCGTCATCGCGGCGTTGCCAAAAATCTATGGTACTTCCAACGGTGGCTTCAAACCCGAACACACTTTCGATGCGGTGGCTTTCGGCCTGGAGGTTTCTTCGTCACTGCTGCAAATCGACGCCGATCGACAGGCCACCACTGAAGGTTATCGCCGTCGCCGCAGTGAGTGGGCGCTGCAACGCGATCAGGCGCTGGCGGAGGTGGGCGCAATCGATGCGCAGATCGAAGCGCAAAGCCATGCGGTCAGCGCGGCGAGGTCCAGCCTTGAACAGACGCTCAGGGCTAACAGCCAAGCGTTGACCATGTACAACTTCCTTAAAAAACGCGCGAGCAATGCCGAGCTGTTCGGCTGGATGCTTGGCCAGCTCAAGGCTCTGCACTATCAGGCGTACGACGCAGTCGTCAGCCTGTGCCTCAGTGCTCAGGCTTCACTGGCTGCCGAAACCGGGGATTATGATGCCCCCGTCCCTTTGCCTCAGGCCTGGCTCGATCACCGTTATGGTCTGGGCTCGGGTGAACAACTGCATATGTACCTGCTGGACCAGGAGCGCAGGCGCTTGCAAAGCTACGAGCGGCGGCCGGAACTGATCAAAACCATTTCCTTGCAGCAGTTGTACGACGACAGAATCGAGCCTCAAGAGGGCATAGCCAGCTGGGCAGATGCACACGCGCAATTGATGGCAACAGGTGTGTTGGAGTTCAGACTGACCCAGTTGTTGTTCGACCGTGATCATCCTGGCCATTTCTGCCGGCAGATCAGTTCGGTGGAAGTCGATCTGCCTGTGCTGGCCGGTCCCTACGAGGATGTGCGGGCAACGTTGCAGCAGATCAGTAGCGTGACCGCGACCCGACCGACCACACAGTCTGTGCAGTATTTGCATAACCCCACCGCAATCGCACCTGGCGATCTGCTGTTCAACCTGCGCAGCGGTCAGCAGATCGTTTTGTCGGTCGGGCTTGGCGATAATGGCCAGACCCACCAGAAACCCGACGAAGGATTGCTCAACCCGTTTGAATACACGGGTGCCGTTTCCCATTGGCGGCTGAGTTTTCCTCGCCCGCTTAATCAGCCGCAAGCTGCAATGCTCAAATCCTTGACCAATATCATTCTTCGCGTGCGGTACTCCATCAAGGCCGGCGAGCCGACGTACGTCCAAAAGGTCACAGACCTGGTGACCGAGGCTGAAAACACCTACCTGGCGCGCCAACGTAACGGAGCCAGCGATCATGAATGAGCCCGTTGTGCAAAAAAATGAAAGCCTGCTGCTCAATGGTGACTTCAATGATCGGCTCAAAGAGTGGCGTACCAGCGGTAGGGTTGGCCTGGCGAGCGAGTTTTATGATGGCGAGTTAGTCAATTTCATGGAGGTCGGTGTCGGGGCTTCGGCCACACAGGAAGTCAAAGCTCCCAAAACCCCCGGTGCACAAGCCGGTTACGAACTGACGTTTTTATGTGAACTGCGGCCCGGCGTTTCATGGTCGGGCGAATCGGGCTGGTTGCACATCCGCAAGCGCGGTGAAGTGTTGATGAGCATCGAGCTCACGGCGCAAGAAGGTCGGAATCCGGAGCTCGAAAACGCCCGACCGCTGGCGGGACAGCCGCTTGAATTCAAGCCGCGCGCGTATCAACGGTCGCTGGATCAATTGGAATTCGTGAGCGATGACGCATTGAGCTTCGAGGTCAGCGGTGTCCCTGACAACACGGGCGACAATCGTTCGGCAATCTGCATCACTCGAATCGACCTGCAACTGAAGCTTGAACCGCTGCAACTGCAGACGGTGCGACTGGATAGCGAAGATCTGCCACCAGGCCAGACGTTATACCTTTGCCTGGGCGCTTCCCTTGGCGATGACCCGGACGACTCTCTGTTCATTCCCCACGGCCTGTCTTTTATTCCGGCAGACGGCAGCGCCTGGCTGGATACGAATATCGCATTGATCATTCACGGCAACCCGATGGAGTCAGTCAAGGCGACCCCCGACTGGGGCGCCTATCAACCGCTATTGTCGCAGTGGTCGCTCGATTGCCCGGATATGGGGGAGGAAAAGGCTCATGACTTCACGATAAGTCTGGTGAACCAGTACAACGCCGAGCCTTACACGATTGACGTATCGTTGGGGCATCACCGATTAGCGCTTCGCGAAGTACAGAGCGCGGCTTATTACCCTGTCCTGGATTGTGCGCAAAGCGTCCGTTTGGGTGTGCAGGTTCTCTCGTACTACACCGGCCAGGCGATTGATGGCCGGGAAGTCAGGTGGACGACTGCCGGGCAAGGTGTGCTGGGCACCGGCACTACCGATGAACAAGGCTTGGTCTACTTCGATTTCGTTCCTGAGCAAGCAGGCGATTTCATTCTCACAGCTTCGGTCGACAGTCCTTATTACCCAAGTGGCGAGGTGACTCTCGAGTTTTCGGTCACGGTGCTGGCGACCGATCCCTGGATCGACTTGCGTTGCGTTGTCGAAGGGCAGGTAACCCAGTGGAGCGCGACCGGTTATCCCAATCGCGGCACTGATTACCCCTTCATTGTGCGCTTGCCCGCCGACAGCCCTTTGCTGGCGACTGATCTATCGCTGCACTGGAGCGGCGTCGGGCATGAAGAGCTGAAGGTCACGGTCAACCCGCCACTCCAGCAACCGGTCGCTTTCGATGGGGACGATAGTCTCTGGACGCTGGCCTGCGAGGACTGGCTGGACGGTCGCTTCGAACTGTCATTGGTCTGCTCGAAGCTGTTACTGCCATCGCCGCGTAAACCCATGTCGCTGGCGCGCAACAAGGTCAGGATCGCTGACACGCGCGGCCCGAATATTACACCGGTCGTCGAGGACTCCGAAAAGACGTTGATGCGGGTGCAGGTGGTGCATGTCACTGACAAAGGTGCCGGTGAGCCAGTGATTGATGCAATCGTCGACTGGCAAACCCCCGAGGGCATTGTCGAGTCTCGTACCGGCAGTGGGGGCTGGGCCAGCCTGTATTACCGACCGTTGACGGCTTTGAGCAACGAGACGATTACCGCCAGTGTGAGTGCCTACGAAGGCGGACCGGCAGATGAACACTCATTTTCGGTCACGGCGTTTGCACGAGACGAATGGAAGGACAAGGTCAGCATCACGTTTGATGCCGTTCCGATTGCCCATGACGGAATCGCATGCAAGCGCGGCCAGAGGCATATCCTGACGGTCCGGGCATTAGCGGGCAGCCCGTTGATTGGCGAGGCAATTACGCTCGGATGGCGGAACGAAAATCCAGAGAACGGTCTGGCGGTGAGCGACCTTGACGTACCGAGAATATTGCGCGAAGGGGAAGATTTGAGTTGGTTGTTCAGCTCTGATCGTATCGAAAGTACCAGCAGTATTTTCGAGGTGAGTTTGCGCACCGACATTCTCACGAACAAGGATTTTTCTTGCCGACTGTTATCACCTGACCTCCATGAAGAAATGACCGTGGTCCTGGATCAGATGACCGATCTCAGGGGCCAGCCACTCTTTCCGTGTATCGGCGCTGTACATCGCTATATCTTCCGCACCAATGCGCTAAGCCCTTTAGTGGGTATTGCCATGGATCTGGTATGGAGTGGAAGCCCGGCGGCAGAGCTCGGAATCGAATTGAGTCCACCCCGCGGAAGCGAAAATTTGGTGGATGACAGCGGGTTTATCTGGACGCTGGACTGTTCAAAAAGTACCAAACCCGGTGTCTTCGCACTTCGGTTCGTTATCGATACCCATGGTTTCAGCGACATCAATACGATGACCCTGGGCCACAATAAAATCACTATCGAAGACGCCCGTGCATCTGCGGTGGATCCGGTCATTGGGCACGATCCTGCGTGGATGTGGCTGAAGGTACGCTCCCCTTATCGTCCCGACCTCGCTCTGGATCAAGTGCCTGTTCAATGGACAGGCGACGGCAGCACCGAAGAGCACAGGACGGCTGCCGACGGCTGGAGTGGTTTTCCCTTTGCGCCATCCACCGCAGGTGAGCATGTGGTGACAGCGGCGGTTATCAGCCCTTATGACCGTTTTGAAGAGCGCCGAACCATGAAGGTTCTAGCGCTGGAAGGGGATCCCTGGGCCGGATTTGAATACAGTTTCGACTCCCAACCGTTTCAGCCACTGGGTCAAAGCGCTGAGTTCCCTCGGCGCAAGGGGCAGCACCAATTGCGCGTGAGTGCCCCGGCGGGCAGCGCGTTGTTTGACCAGCACCTGACACTGGGCATGACCGGCACCGGGCCGGCGGAATTGGGCATGCGCTTCGAGGAGCCACGTCTGGGTGACCCCAGGCTTTTCTCGAGCGCTGGAATGACCTATCGGTTCAACGCGGGCGACCTCAAGGACGGGCGTTTCGGCCTGCGCTTTTCCTCGGCGCGGTTGGCCAGGCTTTCTCCGGTTATTGCAATGTCGCTGGGGCAAGGCGCGCAGGTGGTAAAAATTGCGGATCGTTCGCGCAGCAGTCAGACGCTGTTTTGGGGCGAGGCTGTATCTGAGCAGATCACCATTGTGTCGGGCATCAGTGGCAGACCAATGGTGGGGATGAAGGTTGTCTGGTGCAGTCCGGACCTTGGTGAGGTGACCACCACTACCAACTTCTACGGTGAAGCGCGGATACGGTTTGTGCCGACAACACCGGGTGCGGCGCAACTGACCGTTACGGTGGGCGATGCGCTGTATTCGGAATCGATTTCTTTACCGTTTGTTCTGCACGAGCCCCGGGAGATCAAGGAACTGATCAGCGCTGATCCGAGCGGGTATCCGGGGCAGGTGATGACCGCGCAAGTCCTGGTCGTTTCAGCCAGTACCGCGCAACCCTTGGCCAATGTCGAAGTGATGTGGGAGTACGACCGCACCTCGCTGCCGACAACCCTGACGGATGCCGAGGGCAAGGCAACGGCGCGCATTGTCTTGGGAGGAGCAGGCGAGGCTGCATTGCGGGCGTCGGTAAAGGGTGGTTTGGCTGGCTGGGTGGTAAAAACGCTCTGGTTGACCGTCACTGAGTGTCCAGCAGCGGTGGAATCCGTTGTTGCGTCGCCTAATCCGGTTCCCTTGCAGACCTACGTCTCCATGACCGCGCTGATTGTGGCCAAGGAGGGGCGAGAGCCCATGCCCAGACGGAAAATCCTTGTTTCCACTAATGGAGCACCGTTCACTGAGTCGTTTACCGATCACAAAGGGCGATACCAGGCTCACTGGCGGCCGATGAACCTTACGGAGCAGATTTCGCTGGTCGTCAAAGTAGAAAACAGCGACGGCACTTCGGACAGCGGCGCTGTGTATGTTGCAGTCACCAACTGATCGAATCTGTCAGATCGCAGCGGTCTTTTTCCAGCTCATGTAACTTGTCACCAGTCCGGCCCCCAGCTCGGCGGGCCGAACATCCATCACTGCAACGCCATGGGCAGTCAGCCGCTCATGGAGTTGCGAGCGGGCATTGAGAAAATCGATGGTGCCGCAGTAGGCGAGTGCCTCGGGCAACGTTTGCACCGTGGTCTGGCGCAATGTATCCAACGCCTGTTCACGCAGGCTCGCCACCAGCACCCGATGTTGTGCGCTCAGGCGTTTGACTGCGGCCAGCAGTTGCTCGTCTTCATCGCGCAAATTGGTTACCAGCACTACCAGCGCCCGGCGCTTTTGGCGGGCCAATAGCTGGTTGGCGGCAGCCTGATAATCGGCGGGGCGCTGAGTGCTTCCAAGGTCATAAACAGCGTTGAGCAGGACATTCAGTTGGCCGCTGCCTTTAACCGGCGCGACATGGCGCGGCTTATCACCGGCAAAGGTACTCATGCCCACCGCATCCCCTTGGCGCAACGCCACATAACTGAGTAACAGGCAGGCATTGAGCGCGTGATCGAAGTGCGACAGCTCACCGTCCTGGCTGCGCATCTGCCGGCCGCAGTCGAGCATGAAAATGATCTGCTGATCTCTTTCGTCTTCGTACTCGCGGGCAATCGGTGTGCGCTGGCGGGCGGTGGCTTTCCAGTCGATCTGGCGCAGGCTGTCGCCCTCGCGAAATTCGCGCAACTGATGGAATTCCTGACCCTGACCGCGCCGTTGTCGCTGGCGCACGCCGAGCTGGCTGAGCCAGTTGTCGACGGCGCGCAACTCGCCGCCGTAAAGCCGGGCGAAGTCCGGGAAGACGCGGGTCTCGTCGCGGACGCTGAGCAGGCGTTTGCCGGACCATAATCCCAAAGGGCTGGGCAGGTTGACTTCGCACTGTTCGAAGCTGAAATGCCCGCGTTCGAGAGGGCGCAGACGGTAGCTGATCTGGCTGACATGGCCGGGTTGAAGCTCGACAAGCATCGGCAGATGTTCAAACGCCAGGCCGTCGGGAACGTGGTCGAAGAGTCCAATGGCCAGTGGCTCGGCAAATTCATGGGCCACCTCCAGCTTCACCTCCGCCCAGCGCCCCAATGCCAGGCTGCCGGGCATCTGTCGCTTGATGCGCGGCGAGGGCAGGCGTCTGAGGCGCACAGCGTCGATCACCGCCAAGGCCAGCAGCGCCAGGAGCAAACCCCAGTTGATCGAAATCAGGCTGGACGGGAGGTCGATCTGCAACGCCTGCAACGCGCCGAGCACGATACTGATAACCACCAGCAGGGCCAGCCAGATCAGCAGCAGCCGAGACGGTTTCACAGGCGCGGCGCCGGCACTTGATCGAGCAATTGCGTGAGCACCTGATCGACCTGCAGGCCTTCGATATCCAGCTCCGGCGCGATGCGCACGCGATGACGCAACACCGCCAGCGCGCAGCCTTTGATGTCATCCGGGATTACAAACTCGCCGCCGCGCAACAACGCCCGGGCACGGGCACAGCGAACCAATGCAATCGAGGCGCGTGGCCCGGCGCCGAGGGTCAGCCCCGGCCAGGTGCGCGTGCTGCGCGCCAGGCGCACGGCGTAATCGAGGACCTGATCGTCCAGCGGCAAATCACTTGCGATGCGCTGCAAGGCTTGAACATCCTTGGCTTGCAACACCGTGCGCAGCGGTTGCACATCGAGCATGTCGGCGCGGGTCGAACGACAGACCTGACGGACCATGTTCAGCTCCTGATCGGCGTCGGGGTAATCCATGCGCACCTTGAGCATGAAGCGGTCAAGCTCGGCTTCCGGCAGTGGATAGGTGCCTTCCTGTTCGATCGGATTCTGCGTCGCCAGCACCATGAACGGTTGCGCGATGGGCAGGGCGCGACCTTCGAGTGTCACCTGGCGCTCCTGCATGGCTTCGAGCAGCGCTGCCTGGGTTTTCGCCGGCGCGCGGTTGATCTCGTCGGCCAGCAGCAGGTTGGTGAACAGCGGGCCTTTGCGCAGCTTGAACTGCTCGGTCTGCAGGTCATACACGGCGTGACCGGTGACGTCGCTGGGCATCAGATCAGGGGTGAACTGGATGCGCGCGAACTCGCCGCCAAAGCATCGCGCCAGTGCTCGCACCAGCAAGGTTTTGCCCAGGCCGGGCACGCCTTCAAGCAGCACGTGGCCGCCGGCAATCAGCGCGGTCAGGACAGCGTCGACCACCGCATCCTGGCCAATCAGCGCCTTGTTCAATTCGTTGCGCACTGCCTGCGCCAACTGGCTGGCACGCTGGCGCTGCTGGGCGGCGTGCGTCGCGCTGCCGGGCTCGATCTGTTCAGTCATAACGCGTTCCTCAAGGTTTGCAGATGAGCGACCTGACGGCTGAATTCGGCGCTGGACAAACGCTGCTTCGGTCGTGGGCTCAGGGCCTGGCTGATGGCGCGGGTGGGTTGCCGGGTCAGACGCGATAACGCCAGCCATTGCTCGGCCACATTCAATTGATCGAAACCGGGATGGCGGCGGCGGGCGCGGCGCAGGATGTCTTGTTGCAAGGCTTGCAGCAGCGCCTGCTGGCCGTTGTGGCGCAGGAGGAAATCGGCGCTGGCGCGCAGATGCTCCAGCAGTTGACGGCGACCCGCTGGCGCGGGCATTTGCACCGGCCCGTGGCGCACGCTCGCCTGCCACAACCACAGACCGATCAAGGCGAGCAGGGCGACGATAGCCTGCGGGAAGTAGCGCCAGAGCAAGGTCCACAAGCCATCGTGCGGGGTGTTGTAAATCAGCGTGACGTCGGTGTCGGCGCTCAGATACCAGAGCAGCCAGGCGTTGTCGTATTTGCCGATAGCCGGGGTTTTCCACAGCTCGGCATCGGTGACCACGGTGATCGTGCCGAGGCCGTACACCCGTTGCATCATGTGCGTGGCTTTGGCGCTGTTGGCCCAGGCTTGCGCGACATTGTTCGGGTCGTCGAGGTGGACGTCGGTGTCGAAACCGGCGTAGGCCGGCGCGTCTTCATCTTCCAGATACAGTTTGGTCAGTTTCGGGAAGCGGTCCTTTTCCCCGTCCTCGGGAGGATCTTTCAAGTCCTTGCTCAGCGATTGGTGCAGTTGCACCTTATCGAGCAGCAGATCATTACTTTGCCCGGTTTGCGCATCCCACAACGATTCGGCGACGAACACCAGACGTCCTCCGGCGCGAGTCCAGTTCAACACCTGATCGACTTCACGCGGTGTCATCCGGGCGCGCTCGCCGAACAACAACAAGGTGTGGCTGTGCGGATCGATCTGCGGCAGTACCGCCAGGGTCTCGGCGTGACTGACCGTGAGGCCGCGCTCGCGCAGGAACATTTCCGCCGCCAGATAAGGATTGGCTTGCGCGGCAGGCGAGGGGCCGTGATCGATGACTTCCTGATAAGGACGGGCTTTGAGGTAGAGGAACAGACTCAAGCCGCCAAGCAGCAAAAGCGCCAGCGCAGCCAACGACCCGCCAATGCGCCGGTTCAATGCCCGGACCCTTTGCTGAACAATTCACGCCAGCCGTTACACAGCTCTGCTTGCAGGTGCGCGGCTGGAAGTCGGTGCCCGTAGGCCATGTTCTGCCAGTGAACAGTGAGGTTGCGGCTGTAGGCGAGCAGGTCCGGGCGTTGCAATTGCTCGATGCGGGTGAGGATCTGGCTCTCGGTGTCGGCGGCTTTGAGCGTCAGGTCGAAATCATGCAGCAGATGACTGAGCAGGCCGCGATAGAGCAGGCCCAGCGCGGCGCGAGGTTCGCTCAGCCACAATTGTTCGGCACTGGCGGCGATGTCATCGGGAAGGGTTTCACGGTTCAGATCCAGCCCGAAGACGTGTGGCGGCGCCGGTGGTTTGCTGCGCGAGGGCAGGTTCGGGCGACGACTGACGAAGGCCCGGAGAAATTCGCGATAACGCCAGACCAGCCAGCCCAGCGCGGCAATCAGCGCGCCCCACAACAGCACTTCAATCACGTGCGCCAAGGCATCAAGGTGTCGACCGTCGAGCCAACCGAGAAGGGTTTTCAGCCACTGCGGAGCCTCACCCGGTTGCGCGTCCTTGGCCGGGCTTGCCGGGTCGTCTCCGAAGCGATAGCGGGTGACGCTTTCCTTGTTCTTGAACGGCGGTTGTTCGAGCAGCGACTGGATGCTGTCGCGCGAGGCCTGACTGGTCAGCGGCTGATTGAGCAACCGTGGAGCATCCGGCGCATCGCTGGCCCATACCGGTTGCAGGTTCGGCAGCAGCAGACACGCCGCCAGCAACACACCGAGCACGCTGCTGTTCAAACGCTGGCGCAAACGGCGGAAAACCAGCTCGATGTCCCAGGCTTCCAGTTGCGTGCGACGGTTCAGGTACAGGCTGAAGCCGCAGGCGACATAAACCGGTCCCCAGGCCACCAGGATCAGCGCATAAAAAACGTTGGTCAGGTGCTCCAGCCAGCGCCAGTCCTGATCGGCGGCAAGCAGCAGCGATTGCCAGTCCCAGTCGGTTTCGATCTGCTGCGGCAAGAGCATGTAGAACAGCAGCATCAAGCCGATCCACAGTGCGGTTTCCAGATGCACGCCGATAATCGTCAGCCATTGCGCGGCGCCACCGTTGCGTTGCAGCAGCACCAGCAGACGTTGTTGTCTGGCCTCGCCGTCGAGCCCTTCGAGTTGGGTCACTGGCAGCACAAAGCTGCGACTCAGACTCAGCCGTCGCCAGGTCAGACTGGCCAGCAGTTGCGGCTTGAGCAGGCGCGGCCACTCGCGCAAGGCTTGTCTGAGGGTTGGCGTTTCACCGAACAGCGCTTTGGAGAGGATGTACAGCGGCAGGCGTTCGTAGGCCGGTTTCAGCCACCAGAAAATGAACACCGCCAGTGATGGCGAATCCCACAGCAACAGGCTGAGCAGGGCGAACAGCGGCAGGGTGACGATCGCCCAACTGGTCATCAACAACCGGCGATGCTGCTGGCTCATCAACACGCCCAGGTCCATGGCTTCCCAGGTCGTGCGCGGGCGGATCACTACGCTGGCGTCACTCAGGCGCATGACGAATCCTTCCGGCAAATAGCAGATACACCGCGACGGTCAGCCACAGCGCGGCGCCGACGGCGTATTTGGTCAGCGGCGTGACACTGGTTTTCGACGACCAATAAGCCTCGATGAATGCTGCGATCAACAGGAACAACATCGCCCCACACACCAGCAACACGCTTTTGCGTGCGGCCAGACGCAGCGCCTCGCCCCATGTCAGACGTCCGGGGGCGATCAGCGCCCAGCCCAGCTTGAGGCCCGCCGCGCCGGCGAGGGCAATGGCGCTCAGTTCGAACGCACCGTGACCGATCACGAACGACCAGAAGGTCTGGCCGAAACCGATCTCGCTGAGATGCCCGGCCACCGCGCCGATGATCATGCCGTTGTAAAGCAGGAAAAAACCGCTGCCCACGCCCATCAGCAAACCGCTGGCGAACGTCTGAAAGGCGATGCCCGTGTTGTGCATCACGTAATAGCCGAACATTACCCAGTCTTCGCTGGCCGCCCGTTCCGCCGAGCGTCCGAGGTGGCCGGCAACGGGGTCGTACATGCCTTGCATCTCGCGCACCTGTTCGGCCGGGATCAGGTTGTAGATCAGTTCCGGGAACAGATAAACCAGCACGCCAAAACCGATCAGGCTGCCGAAAAACAACAGGCTGGCGGCCGCAACGAAGCGCCATTGTTCGCGCACCAGTCGCGGGAAGTCGGCGAGGATAAAGCTGATGATTTGCGCCCCGAGCCGACTGCGATGCCGATAGAGCTGTTGATGGCCGCGCAGCACTTGTTGTTGCAATGAATCGATCAGAAAACTGCTGTAGCCGCGCGCCTGGGCCAGAGCCAGATGTTGGCAGAGACGCCGATAGGCCTTGGGAAAATCGCTGACTTGCGCTGTCTCCTTGCCTTGTTCTAGGCGTTCGAGCGCCACGGCGAAGCGCTCCCATTCGGCCTTGTGGCGACTTTCGAACAGGCTCTGCTTCATGCGCTCGGCCCCAACAGGCCGCGCGCGATGCCGTTGAGTTCAGACACGGCTTTGGGCGCAGAGATGTGCAGCGGCTGCGCCAGCAATGCCGCCAGCTCGTTGACCCGTGCGGGAGAGAGCTCGGCCTGACGCTCGGCGAAACCGAGTACCGCGCGTTGTTCGCTCAAGGTCAGCGGAACGGGGCTGCGGCGAGGTTCAGCGTCAGGCAGTTGCGGGCGGCTCAGCGGGCGTTCGCTGTAAACCACCAAGGTGCCGGCGGCAATGTCGCCGAGGCGTTTGAAGGTCGGGTGTTGCAGGCAACTGAGCGCACCGAGGAAATAGCCGAAGGGCAGTAGATCGACAAAGCGCAACAGGTTGCGCAATAGCGAGGCCGACCAGCCGATCGGCGTGCCGTCATCGTGCACCACGCGCAAACCCAGCCATTGCTTACCCGGCGAACGGCCCTGACGCAGCACCTCGAACAGCACCATGTACCACCAACTGATGGCAAACAGCAGCAAGGAACCGAGGCCCATACCGAGCTTGCCGAGAAATGCCAGCGCGATAAACAGCACGCCGAGGATCAAGCCGCGAATGCCCAGATCGATGGCAAACGCCACGGCGCGCACCATCAGCCCAGCGGGGCGCAACGGCAGGTCGATGCCTTCCGGCGTTTCGACCTGATGGCGCGTATCCAGCGGTGCTTTCCTTCGCGGTGCTGTGGGCTCGAGCATGGGCTACCTGATGTTCGCCTGTTCGGGGGGCAAGTGCGCCTGATGCTAGCAGCCTCTCGGGTGTGGGAGCGAGCCTGCTCGCGAATGTGGTGGATCAGTCAGCCTATGTGCAACTGACGGAAAGCCTTCGCGAGCAGGCTCGCTCCCACAAGGGCAATGCATTCCAGTTGTAGGAATCTGGAGAAATTGCTGTTCGAGGGCGACCAGGCTGGCCGTGGCAACCCTGAAACGCCTAGACTTCGCCGATCTTCTGTTCAGGATTCGCCCGTGACTTCAATCTTCTGGTACGACTACGAAACCACTGGCATCAATCCGCGCAACGACCGACCGCTGCAGGTGGCCGGGATTCGCACCGACCATGCGCTCAACGAAATCGACGAGCCGGTCAATCTCTATTGCCAGCCCAGCGAGGACATCCTGCCGCACCCGGCGGCGTGCGCGATCACCGGCATCACCCCGGGCCAGCTCGCTGAAAAAGGCCTGAGCGAAGCCGACTTCATGACTCGCGTACATGCGCAACTGGCCGCACCGGGGACCTGTGGCGCCGGTTACAACACCTTGCGTTTCGACGACGAAATGACCCGCTACAGCCTGTATCGCAATTTCTTCGACCCCTATGCCCGTGAATGGCAGGGTGGCAACAGTCGCTGGGATCTGATTGATGTGGTGCGCGCCGCTTACGCATTGCGCCCCGATGGTCTGGTCTGGCCGACCGATGATGAAGGCCGCGTGACCCTCAAGCTCGAACGCCTCACAGCGGCTAACAATATCGATCACGGCCATGCCCACGAGGCGCTGTCGGATGTGCGCGCCACCATCGCGTTGGCGCGGCTGATTCGCGAGAAACAACCCAAGCTCTACGAGTGGCTGTTCCAGTTGCGCAGCAAACAGAAGGTGATGGATCAGATCCGCCTGTTGCAGCCACTGGTGCATGTGTCCGGGCGTTTCTCGGCGGCACGCAGTTATGTCGGCGTGGTGTTGCCGCTGGCCTGGCACCCGAAAAATCGCAACGCCTTGATCGTCTGTGATCTGCATCTTGATCCGCAGGGGTTGCTGGACCTCGATGCGCAAGCCTTGCGTCAGCGTCTTTATACCCGTCGCGATGAGTTGGCCGAAGGTGAGTTACCGGTACCGCTCAAGCTGATTCATATCAATCGTTGCCCGGTAGTGGCGCCGTTGGCGGTATTGCGCGAGCAAGACCAGCAGCGCCTTGGGCTGGACATGGCGCTTTATCATGAGCGGGCAGTGCGACTAACTGACGCACAACAAGTCTGGAAAGATAAAGTCGCGGCGATTTATGCCAGCGAAGACTTCGTTCCCAGCGAAGATCCCGAGCAGCAGTTGTACGATGGATTTATCGGTGATCGTGATCGTCGTTTATGCGAACAAGTTCGAACGGCGGATCCTGCGCAGTTGGCGCAAGAGCAGTGGCCTTTCGATGATGAACGTTTGCCTGAATTACTTTTTCGATATCGAGCACGCAACTTTCCGGACACCCTGGATGTGGCCGAGCAAGAGCGCTGGAAATTATTTTGTCAGCAACGCCTGACGCAACCTGAGGCCGGTGCGCCGAATACCGTGCAGTCATTTATCGAGGCGGCAGAGCAATGGTCGCTTAGTGCGTCACCGATGCAGCGAGAGGTGCTCAATGACTGGCAGAATTATGTCCAGGCATTACGCAAACGTTTGAATCTGTGAAATCGAACATGCCCGGACAATAAATTACGGGCATAAAAAAACGCCAGCGCTAGCTGGCGTTCTTTTGTTCGCGGATCGCTCTGCGAAGGCGTTGCGGCTTAGCCCAGCAGGGTCGCCCAGCCTTCAACCACGTCGCCGCCCCACTTGGCTTTCCACTCTTTCAGAGTCTTGTGGTTGCCACCTTTGGTTTCGATGACTTCACCGTTGTGCGGGTTTTTGTATTGCTTAACTTTGCGTGCACGCTTGGTGCCGGTAGTTTTCACTGCGCCGCCGCGTGGAGCCTTGGATTTGGCTTCTGGATCCAGCAGCGCGATGATGTCACGCAGGGACTTGGAGTATTCACCCATCAGCGTGCGCAGTTTGCCTTCGAATTCCAGTTCGGCTTGCAGTTTGTCGTCTTCGGACAGGTTCTTCAGACGGGCTTGCAGCTCTTTGATGGCTTCTTCGGTGGCGCGATATTCGTTGATCAAGGACATGAGTACTACCTTTTGTAGAATGCTGAATGACAGGGGACAGTGCCGCAATAATAGTCAGGCTGTTTCATCAAGTAAACATTTAGATCGGCTTTTTATTTAAATGAGTTACAGGAATTAGCCGCGCTTTGAATGTTCCGTTAAATAATGTGATGCAGTCAGCACAGATATTTACAGTTGTCTGACAAAAGCCCCGCTAAAGCGTCACTGTCTTGACGGAAGACCTGCGCCAGAAAGCCGTTTGACCATGCTTTGTCCCACCCGGCGCGTATGCGTACTGCAGTTTTCCTGCGCAGTCGCTAGAATGGCGGCCTTTGTGAAGTTCTGGAGTTTCCCCCTCATGCGCACTTTTCGGCTGGTGATCTCTTGCCCGGACCGCGTTGGCATCGTTGCCAAAGTCAGTAATTTTCTGGCCTCTCATAATGGCTGGATCACCGAAGCGAGCCACCACTCTGACAATCAAGTGGGCTGGTTCTTCATGCGTCACGAAATCCGTGCCGATTCGCTGCCGTTCGGTATTGAAGAGTTGCGCGAGAAGTTCGCGCCGATCGCCGAAGAGTTCTCGATGGACTGGCGCATCACCGACACCGAACAGAAAAAACGCGTGGTGCTGATGGCCAGCCGCGAATCCCACTGTCTGGCCGACCTGCTGCACCGCTGGCACAGCGACGAACTGGATTGCGAAATCGCCTGCGTGATCTCCAACCATGACGACCTGCGCAGCATGGTCGAGTGGCACGGCATCCCTTACTACCACGTGCCGGTCAATCCGCAGGACAAGCAGCCGGCATTCGACGAAGTATCGCGGCTGGTCAAACAGCACGACGCCGAAGTGGTGGTGCTGGCGCGCTACATGCAGATCCTGCCGCCGGACATGTGCCGCGAGTACGCGCACAAAGTCATCAACATTCACCACAGCTTCCTGCCATCGTTCGTCGGCGCCAAGCCGTATCATCAGGCGTCGCTGCGTGGTGTGAAGCTGATCGGCGCGACCTGCCACTATGTCACTGAAGAGCTGGACGCCGGCCCGATCATCGAGCAGGACGTGGTGCGTGTCAGCCACAGCGACAGCATCGAAGACATGGTGCGTTTCGGCCGTGACGTCGAGAAGATGGTGCTGGCCCGTGGTCTGCGTTATCACTTGGAAGACCGCGTGCTGGTGCACGGCAACAAGACAGTCGTGTTCTGATCGAGCACGCCACACTTGAAAAACCAAGGGCCTGGGCGTTGAATCGCTCAGGCCCTTGTCATTTGAGCCCGAGAAAAAGTCATGAGCGATCCACTGGACAAAGCCACTTCCAAAGCGCCCGCCACTCTCGGCGAGGGTTGCCTGAGTCGTTACGACCCGGATGACATGAGCCCGGACGACGGCACCGAATTCCCCGGTGCCGCCGAGCTTTGGGAGCAGCTCCAGCAAGAGCAGGACGAACCTAAGAAGCCTGCCTGACGTTCATCAACTTCTTCAGCAACGGCTTGCCCAGCATCAACACGAACACCGGGCCGCCAACCAGCAGATAGAAGTAATACGTCACCACGCGCCAGATCAGGATCGCCGCCGCTGCGGTGGATTTGCCCACCATCGGCGCGAGCAGCGCAGCCGAGGTCAGCTCTGCCGCCCCAGCGCCGCCGGGTAACAGGCTGAATTGGCCGGCGCCCAGCGAAAGCATCTGCACCAGAAAACTCCACGCCCACTGCAAATCCGCGCCGAGCCCGCGCAGGGCCAGATACAACACGCTGTAGCGCAGCAGCCAGTGCACGCAGGTCAGAGCAAAAACCTGAACCAGCGTTTGCCAAGGCAGTTTCAAGGTATCGGTAAATGCCGCGAGAAAGTGCAGCAACTTGCGCGCCCAGCGACGGCGAGTACTTGTCGTGATGTTCATCCCCGCCAACAGCCGCCCGCTCAGGCGAATCAACGCTCGGTGATAACGGGCGATCAATACGCAACTGAACAACCCCCCAAACAGCGAAACGGCGCTGACGGTCAGCAGCCACTCGAGGCGATCGCTCAGGTGCTGGAATAGCGCATAGATCAGAATCCCGCTGAGTGCGCAGAGAAAGAACAGCAGATCGCTGAGCTGATCCATGGCAAACACCGCGCTGCCCCGCGCCGGACGCACGCCGCACCGGGCGAGCAATGCCATGATCGTCAGCGGTCCGCCACTACCGCCGGGCGTGGCGCAGTACGCGAACTCGGCCGCCATCACCACGCCGAGGCTTTTCAAGGGCGCGACTTTTTCTCGCTGGTCGCCGAGCAACAAACGCAAGCGCAGCGTATTGATCCCCCAGCAGAGCAGAATCATGCCGAACATGATCAACAGCCAGTTCAGCGGAAAACTGCGCAGGCGCGACCAGGTCTCGCCGCCGCCGAGCAGTACCGGAATCAGTACCGCCGCCAGCAGGCCGATCAGCAACAACAGGCTGCGCTTCATGCTGCGCGTTCCAGCTGACCGCGCTGTCGGGCCAGCCAGTCGATCTTGGTCAGCGGCACGCGTCCCTCCGCCAGCAGGCGTTGCAGCGTGTGCAACCAGTAATCGCGAGAAAAGCGGTGACGCATGTCCACCGGATGCAGCCCCAGACGAATCACCGATGCCTCGCGCCAGCGCTGTTCACGCTGGTCGCTGACGATTTTCGACAAGCCACGACGCCAGGCACTGCGCGCACTCCACACCAGCCCCGGTGCATCGATGGCGCTGAAGTCGGGCAAGCGATAAAGATGCTGCGGATCGCTGGTGTAACTGAGCGGTAATTCGCGCAAGGCCTGGCGGGTGCCGTCGCTCATCAGCCAGGCCGGGGCGACGAAGCCGTGCACCGGCCAGTCGAAGCGCTGAAACATGTCCAGACCTGCGTGCAGGCGGGCAAGGGCAGCTTCGCGGGACAGGCGGTAAAACTCGCCTTCATGGGTGTAGACCCGGCGCATGAACCAGTCGCGCGGGGTGTTTGGCATGGGTTCCTGATCGTCGTGGTAGTAGCCGTGCAGCGCCAGTTCATCGCCTCGGGCGACCCTGGCATCGAGCACTCGGCGAAACGCCGGGTTGGCGTCAAGGGCATCGTGGCGATGGAAATCCGGCACCACCAGCCACGTCATCGGCACATCACCCAAGGCATCGACGGCCTCGACGAAGGGCTGGTAATCCGCCCAGGTCGAGGGCGCGACATCATGCAATACCAGGCAAACAGCTTTCATTTCTTCAACCATTGGCCACCCGTGGCAGCGTATGGCCGAGCACGGCGTGATAGTGGCTGAGCAGGCTGTCGACCACGGTGTCCCAGGCATAATGCCGTTCGACGTGCTGGCGCGCCTGTTGACCGAGGCGGGCGCAGCCGCGACTGAACAGCTCGCGCACGGCATTGGCCATGGCCTGCGGATTGTTCGGCGCACAGAGCAGGCCGCAGGAATCGTTGACGATCTCTTCAAACGCCCCGGCCGCCACCGCCACCACGGGAATGCCGCAGGCCATCGCCTCAAGGATGACCAGGCCGAAGGTTTCCTGGTCGCCGGCATGCAGCAGCGCATCGGCGCTGGCCATCAGCCGCGCGACTTTCGGCGCCGGGCAGAATTCGTTGATGACGCTGACGTTGTCCGGCACCGCCGCAGGCATCGACGAGCCGACCAACAACAAGTGATAACGCGGACCAAGGCGCTGCATGCACTTGAGCAGCACCGGCAGGTTTTTCTCCTTGGAACCGCGCCCGGCAAAGATCAGCAGGCGCGTGTCTTCGGCAATGCCCAGCTCAGCCCGCAGGCCAGGGTCGCGGGCGTCGGGATGGAAAGTGTGCAGATCCACGCCTAGCGGTTGCACATGGACATTGCGTACACCAAGCCCGATGAGCTTGTCGGCCATGACCTGGCTCGGCGCGAGAACGCGGTCGAAATTGCCGTAGAGACGGGTGACATAAGCTTCGACATTCGGTGTGACCCAATGGCCCATGCGATTGCCCGCCAGCAGCGGCAGATCCGAGTGATAAAAGCCGATCACCGGCACATCCAGCTGCCGCCGCGCATCCAGCGCTGCCCATGCGGTGAGGTAGGGATCGCCGACTTCGATCAGATCCGGCTGCAGATCCTGCAGGACGTTTCGCCATGGCGCCAGCCGCAGCGGGAAGCGATAGCCTTTGCCAAAGGGCAGGGCGGGCGCTGGAACCGTATAAATGCCGTCATGTTCACCCAGTCGCGCGCCGGGGATCAGCAGGCTGTGACGAATGGCGTTGCGCTCGCCAAGGCGACGGTGTTTGGCATCCAGATAAGTCCGCACGCCACCGCTGGCCGGGGCGTAGAACATGGTGATGTCGGCGATATGCACGGTGAGCAACCCTCCGCTGTGTTGTTCTCCCTTGATTGACCTTTATCCAGAATAGATGTTCGGTCGGGATTGCGTGGTGGGGTGTCACTCGGGTTTTGTTGAAAGGTAGATATTCGCGAGCAGGCTCGCTCCCACAATGGAATGCATTTTCCCTGTGGGAGCGAGCCTGCTCGCGAAGCGGCCAGTCGTCGCAGCTTAAATCCTGAAGCTGCCAACCAACTGTTTGAGACGCGAAGCCTGCTGCTCCAGATCCGAACAAGCGCGCAACGTCGCTTGCAGGTTTTCCACGCCTTCCTGGTTCAGCGTGTTGATCTCGGTGATATCGACATTGATCGACTCGACCACAGCGGTTTGTTCTTCGGTCGCGGTCGCCACCGACTGGTTCATCCCGTCAATCTCGCCAATGCGCAGGGTCACGCTGTTCAGGCGTTCGCCAGCGAGGTTGGCGATCTCGACGCTGTCCTGGCTGTGGCGCTGGCTGTCGCTCATGGTGCTCACCGATTCCCGGGCGCCGACTTGCAGCTCCTCGATCATGGTCTGCACCTGTTGGGCCGATTCCTGAGTGCGGTGCGCGAGGTTGCGCACTTCGTCGGCCACCACGGCAAAACCACGACCGGCCTCACCGGCGCGTGCCGCTTCGATCGCCGCGTTCAGCGCCAACAGGTTGGTCTGCTGGGAAATGCTGGTGATCACTTCGAGAATCTGGCCGATGTTGACGGTCTTGCTGTTCAGCGACTCGATGTTGGTGCTCGACGCGCTGAGCATGCTCGACAGCTGGTTCATCGCTTTGATGCTGCGCTCCACCACTTGCTGGCCATCTTCGGCCAGACCCCTGGCATCGCTGGCCTGATTCGACGCTTGCGCGGCGTTGCGGGCGATTTCCTGGGCGGCGGCGCCGAGCTGATTGATCGCGGCAGCAACGCTGCTGGTGCGCGAAGCTTGCTGGTCAGAGTTGTACATCGACGAGTTCGACGCCGCGACCACGCGCAGGGCGACCTCGTTGACCTGGCCGGTGGCCGAGGACACTTCGCGGATCGAACCGTGAATACGCTCGACGAAGCGGTTGAACGCGGTGCCGAGGATGCCGAATTCATCGTTATTGACGATGTTCAGGCGTTTGGTCAGGTCGCCTTCGCCGTCGGCGATGTCTTCCATGGCGCGGGTCATCACGTGCAGCGGCTGGATCAGCAGGCGGATGAGCATGCCGAGCAGGGCAATGATGATTACCACGGCAATGATGGTTGCGATTACCGCTGAGGTGCGGAATTCGCTGAGCATCGCGTAGGCCTGGTCTTTATCGATCGACAGACCGATGTACCAGTTCACCGACGGCAGGCCTTTGATCGGAGCGAAGGTGACGATGCGGGTTTTGCCATCAACTGTCACTTCGCTGAAATCGCTGCTGATGCGCGGCGTGTCCTGCGGGTAGGCTTCTTTGAGCGACTTCATTACCAGGGCCTTGTCCGGGTGGACGAGGATCTTGCCGTCGGCGCTGATCAGAAACGCATAGCCCATGCCGTCGAAATCCCGCGCGGCGAGGGTGTCGATCAGCGATTGCAGGCTGAGGTCGCCGCCGACCACGCCGACGCTCTGCCCGGCCTTTTTCGACGCGGTGGCGATGGAAATGATCAACTGGCCGGTGGCCGCATCGATGTAGGGTTCGGTCAGGGTCGAGGTGCTGCTGCTTTCGGCACCTTTATACCAAGGGCGTACGCGCGGATCGAAACCGTCCGGCATCTTCACGTCCGGGCGGATGGTGAAGTGGCCAGTGGCATCGCCCAGGTAGGTGGCCATGAACGTCGAGGTCAGGCTTTTCTGTTCCAGCAGGCTGGCGACCGTGGCAGGTTCCGGGTTGATGGCGATGTTCTGCGCGGCGTTCTCGATCAGCAGAATGCGCCCGCTGAGCCAGGTCTGGATGTTGCCGGCGGTGACCTCGCCCATTTCATTGAGGTAGTTGTTCAGATCATCGCGGATCGCATTGCGCTGCAGCCAGTCGTTGTACAACGTGAACGAGGCAAAAGCGGCAATGACGATGAGAGCGGCGGCAAGCAAAATCTTATGGCTGAAGCGCAGGTTTTTGTTCATGGCTTGGGGTTCCGCTAAGGTCTTAATGTCCTGGGCGTGCTTTGATAGAGACGCGCACTATGGGCAAGGTTGAAAAATTGATATTTCCGGCTCTCCTTAGGGAAATGTCCGACCCGGTTTTCTGGCGGGTCTGTCCAATTTATGTATCGGCCATGTGTCATCAAAGATTAACCATTGGGTGAGAAAATGCCTGACTCCTCGCAACTCGTTATCGGCGCTGATCCGGCCGCGCAACCCATCGCTCAGGCCATGCGCCTGGCCAACCGCCACGGCCTGATCGCCGGCGCCACCGGCACCGGTAAAACCGTGACGTTGCAGCGCCTGGCCGAAGCGTTCAGCGACGCCGGTGTGGCAGTGTTCGCTGCCGACATCAAGGGCGACCTGTGCGGCCTCGGTGCTGCCGGCAACCCGCAGGGCAAAGTGGCCGAGCGCATCGCCGGCATGCCCTGGCTCGGTCACACGCCGCAGGCTTATCCCGTCACGCTGTGGGACATCCACGGCGAATCCGGACATCCGTTGCGCACCACGCTGAGCGAAATGGGTCCGCTACTGATCGGCAGCCTGCTCGAGCTGACCGACAGTCAGCAGTCGGCGCTGTACGCGGCCTTCAAGGTGGCGGATCGCGAAGGGCTGTTGCTGCTGGATCTCAAGGATCTGAAAGCGCTGCTCAATCACCTCAAGGACAATCCACAGTTGCTCGGCGAAGACGCCGCGCTGATGACCACCGGTTCCAGCCAGGCACTGTTGCGCCGGTTGGCGACGCTAGAACAGCAGGGCGCCGAAGCCCTGTTCGGCGAGCCGGCGCTGCAACTCGAAGACATTCTGCAACCGGGCGCCGATGGCCGTGGACGTATCCATCTGCTCGACGCCAGCCGTCTGGTGCACGAGGCGCCGAAGGTTTACGCAACGTTCCTGCTGTGGCTGCTGGCCGAGTTGTTCGAGCAACTGCCCGAGCGCGGCGACGCCGACAAACCGCTGCTGGCGCTGTTTTTCGACGAGGCGCACTTACTGTTCGGCGACACGCCCAAAGCTCTGCAGGAACGGCTTGAGCAAGTGGTGCGCTTGATTCGTTCCAAAGGCGTTGGCGTGTATTTCGTCACCCAGTCGCCAGCGGACCTGCCGGATGACGTGCTGGCGCAGTTGGGCTTGCGCATTCAACACGGCATGCGTGCGTTCACCGCCAAAGAGCAGAAATCCCTGCGTGCGGTTGCGGATGGCTTTCGGCCGAATCCGGCGTTCGACAGTCTGTCGGTACTGACTGAACTGGGAATCGGCGAGGCGCTGGTGGGAACGCTGACCGAGAAGGGCACGCCGGAAATGGTCCAGCGCGTGCTGGTGGCACCGCCGCAATCGCGGATCGGCCCGCTGACTGAAACCGAGCGCACCGTGCTGATCGCCGGCTCGCCGTTCAAGGGCCGTTATGACAAGCCGATCGATCGCGAGTCGGCCTATGAAATCCTGATGGGACGCAAAGGGCTGGCGCCCGAGGCTGAAACACCAGCGGGCAAAGCTGCGGCCGAAGAGCCGAGCCTGGCTGACCGCGCTGGCGAATTCCTCGGCACGGCGGCAGGGCAGGCGCTGAAATCGGCGATGCGCCAGGCGGCCAATAATCTCGGCAAGCAGTTGGTGCGCGGGTTGATGGGGTCGCTGCTCGGCGGCAGCAAGCGCCGCTAAAAGCAAAGATCGCAGCCTTCGGCAGCTCCTACAGTTGAAATGCATTCATTCTGTAGGAGCTGCCGAAGGCTGCGATCTTTTGATTTTGCTTCAGGCTTTCCCCTTGGCATGCGCCGCCAGCCGCTCCAGCGCCGCGCGCAATCCCGGATCGCTGATCCCGTCGGCCGTCGACTGAATCGTCTCTGCCGCACTGCTGGACAGATCCATCGAGTGCCCAACTGCCCGATGCTGCACGATCGGCGGGCGCACGCTGAATTTGATCCGCGTCAAGTTGGCGAACTCTTCGAACAGTTGCAGTTGCCGTTGCAGGCGTTTCTGTTGATAGCGCAGGCGCGTCGCCCAGTGACCGTCAGTGACCACCAGCGACAGCTCGCCTTCGCGCCATTTGGCCACCCGGCAATGCTCGCGGGCGGCCGGTTGCAGCTGGCTTTCGAGCAGGCGCTGCAAATGCTCCAGGCGCTGGGCATGGCCGAGGATGGCTTTGAGCGGTTTGGCTTCACGTAACAGAACGGCGGGTGCTCTGGCCGTGAGAGGGCGAAACGCCATGATCGAACACCTGAAAGTCACAGAGGCGCCATGGTAGCAGAAAGCTGCGGAACCTCTGGGCCATTGCTTTTGTCCCTGATTTGCTCATTAAATCAACGCCTGACTTCTTTCCCCCGACGGGTTGAAGTTGAGCAAAACGCCCCTATTTTAAGTGAGCCCCGTCAAAGCGCAGTGCCAGCATCGTGGAACATCGCCACTTTCCTCACCACCGTTTCCGGGTAGAATGCTCGTTCGCATGCGGCCATGAGGGCTGCACGGGCGACTCACGGGGCCGCCCTCCATCCCTTTAGTGTGGAAGATCCTGCCGATATGTTTGCGCCTTTGTTAAAGAAACTTTTTGGAAGCAAGAACGAGCGTGAAGTCAAACGCATGCTCAAGACGGTGCAGCTCGTCAATGCCTTCGAAGAGCAAATGGTGGCCCTTTCGGACGATCAATTGCGCGCCAAGACCGCCGAGTTCAAGGCCCGTATCGCCAAAGGGGAAACCCTCGACAAGCTGTTGCCGGAAGCCTTTGCCGTAGCCCGCGAGGCCGGCAAGCGTGTGATGGGCATGCGCCACTTCGACGTGCAACTCGTCGGCGGCATGACCTTGCACGAAGGCAAGATCGCCGAAATGCGCACCGGTGAGGGCAAGACCCTCGTGGCCACCCTGGGTGTTTACCTCAACGCACTGTCCGGCAAGGGCGTGCACGTTGTGACCGTGAACGACTACCTGGCCCGCCGTGACGCCAACTGGATGCGTCCGCTGTATGAATTCCTCGGCCTGACTGTCGGCGTCGTGACGCCGTTCCAGCCGCCGGAAGAAAAGCGTGCCGCCTACGCCGCCGACATCACCTACGGCACCAACAACGAATTCGGTTTCGACTACCTGCGCGACAACATGGCGTTCAGCATGGATGAAAAATTCCAGCGCGAACTCAACTTTGCCGTGATCGACGAAGTCGACTCCATCCTCATCGACGAAGCGCGTACCCCGCTGATCATTTCCGGTCAGGCCGAGGACAGCTCCAAGCTGTACATGGAGATCAACAAACTGATCCCGCAGCTGGAACTGCACGTCGAGGAAGTTGAAGGCCAGGTCACCAAGGCCGGCCACTACACCGTTGACGAAAAGACCCGCCAGGTCGAACTCAACGAAGCCGGTCACCAGTTCATCGAAGAAATGCTCACCCGCGTCGGCCTGCTGGCCGAAGGCGAAAGCCTGTACTCGGCGCACAACCTTGGCCTGCTGACCCACGTCTACGCCGGTCTGCGTGCGCACAAGCTGTTCAATCGCAACATCGAATACATCGTGCAGGACGGTCAGGTCGTACTGGTCGACGAACACACCGGTCGTACCATGCCGGGTCGTCGTCTGTCCGAAGGCCTGCACCAGGCTATCGAAGCCAAGGAAGGTCTGAACATCCAGGCCGAGAGCCAGACCCTGGCCTCGACCACTTTCCAGAACTACTTCCGTCTGTACACCAAGCTTTCCGGCATGACCGGTACCGCCGACACCGAAGCGTTCGAATTCCACCAGATCTATGGTCTGGAAGTCATGGTCATTCCGCCGAACAAACCGTTGGCGCGTAAAGACTACAACGACCTGGTGTTCCTCACCGCCGAAGAGAAATACGCGGCGATCGTCGCGGACATCAAGGAAAGCATGGCCGCCGGTCGTCCGGTGCTGGTGGGTACCGCGACCATCGAGACGTCCGAGCACATGTCCGAATTGCTCGTCAAAGAAGGCATCGAACACAAGGTTCTCAACGCCAAGTTCCACGAAAAAGAAGCTGAGATCATCGCTCAGGCCGGTCGTCCGGGGGCTCTGACCATCGCCACCAACATGGCCGGTCGTGGTACCGACATCCTGTTGGGCGGCAACTGGGAAGTGGAAGTCGCTTCGCTGGAGAACCCGACTCCTGAGCAGATCGCGCAGATCAAGGCCGACTGGCAGAAGCGTCACCAGCAAGTGCTGGAGTCCGGCGGCTTGCAGGTCATTGCTTCCGAGCGTCACGAATCGCGCCGTATCGACAACCAGCTGCGTGGCCGTGCCGGTCGTCAGGGCGATGCCGGTTCGAGCCGCTTCTACCTGTCGCTGGAAGACAGCCTGATGCGCATCTTCGCCTCCGACCGCGTGAAGAACTTCATGAAAGCCCTGGGCATGCAGCCGGGCGAAGCGATCGAGCACCGTATGGTGACCAACGCGATCGAGAAGGCGCAGCGCAAGGTTGAAGGCCGCAACTTCGACATCCGTAAGCAACTGCTCGAGTTCGACGACGTCAACAACGAACAGCGTAAAGTGATCTATCACATGCGTAACACGTTGCTGGCCGCTGACAACATCGGTGAGACCATCGCCGACTTCCGTCAGGACGTGCTCAACGCTACCGTCAGTGCCCACATTCCGCCGCAATCGCTGCCAGAGCAGTGGGACGTGGCCGGTCTGGAAGCGTCGATCGAAAGCGATTTCGGCGTGAAACTGCCGATCCAGCAATGGCTCGACGAAGACGATCACCTGTACGAAGAAACCCTGCGCGAGAAGCTCATGACCGAGCTGATGGCGGCTTACAACGAGAAAGAAGATCAGGCCGGTGCCGAGGCGCTGCGCTCGTTCGAGAAGCAGATCGTCCTGCGCGTACTCGACGACCTGTGGAAAGATCACCTGTCGACCATGGATCACCTGCGTCACGGCATTCACTTGCGTGGCTATGCGCAGAAGAACCCGAAGCAGGAATACAAGCGCGAGTCGTTCACACTGTTCTCCGAGCTGCTGGATTCGATCAAGCGCGACTCGATCCGCGTGCTCTCGCATGTTCAGGTTCGTCGCGAAGATCCGGAAGCCGAAGAGCAACGTCTGCGTCAGGAGGCCGAAGCACTGGCGGCGCGCATGCAGTTCGAGCACGCCGAAGCGCCTGGCCTGGATCAGCCGGAAGCGCTGGGTGAAGAGGTCGATGTGGCACTGGCCACCGCCGCTGCCCCGGTTCGCAACGAGCAGAAGCTGGGCCGCAACGAACTGTGCTACTGCGGTTCGGGCAAGAAATACAAGCATTGCCACGGGCAGATCCAGTAAAACCCGTTTCAATCGCTGAATACCCCGCGCCGCGACCGGCTCCTGCCGTCGCGGCGTCTTGCCATTTATCCCACCGTCCTTTCCCGTGGCGGTGCTGACATCATTGAGTAAGGAGCGCATTCATGGCTGTTGGTCTTGGTCCTTTGCCAACGTTGCACCCGGTTGCCGGTTTTGAACTCGGTATCGCCTCGGCCGGCATCAAGCGCCCGGGGCGCAAGGATGTGGTAGTGATGCGCTGTGCTGAAGGTTCCACCGTGGCTGGCGTGTTCACCCTGAACGCGTTCTGCGCCGCGCCGGTGATCCTGGCGAAAAAGCGCGTGCACAATGCTGTGCGTTACTTGCTGACCAACACCGGCAATGCCAACGCTGGCACCGGCGAACCGGGTCTGGCCGCTGCCGAGCGCACCACTGCCAAACTGGCTGAGCTGACCGGCGTCGACGCCAGCCAGATTCTGCCGTACTCCACCGGTGTGATCGGCGAGCCGCTGCCGGTCGAAAAAATCGAAGGCGCACTGCAAGCCGCGCTGGATGATCTGTCGGAGAACAACTGGGAAGCCGCGGCCACCGGGATCATGACCACCGACACCCTGCCCAAGGGCGCCAGCCGCCAGTTCGAGCATGACGGCGTGACCATCACTGTCACCGGCATCAGCAAAGGCGCCGGCATGATTCGCCCGAACATGGCGACCATGCTGGGTTACATCGCCACCGACGCCAAAGTCTCCCGCGAGGTGCTGCACAACCTGATGCTCGACGGCGCCAACAAGTCGTTCAACCGCATCACCATCGACGGCGACACCTCGACCAACGACTGCTGCATGCTGATCGCCACTGGCAAGGCCGCGCTGCCCGAGATCACCCGCGCTGAAGGCGAGCTGTTCGGCAAGCTGAAACAAGCCGTGTTCGAAGTGTGCATGGACGTCGCCCAGGCCATCGTGCGTGACGGCGAAGGCGCGACCAAATTCGTTACCGTTGAAGTGAATGGCGGCGGCAACCATCAGGAATGCCTGGACGTCGGTTACACCGTGGCCCACTCGCCGCTGATCAAGACCGCGCTGTTCGCCTCTGACCCGAACTGGGGCCGTATCCTCGCTGCCGTGGGCCGTGCCGGCGTGCCGGATCTGGACGTGAGCAAGATCGACGTGTTCCTCGGCGACGTGTGCATCGCCAGCCGTGGCGCCCGCGACGCGACCTACACTGAAGCCCAGGGCTCGGCGGTGATGCAGCAGGAAGAAATCACCATCCGCATCGAACTGGGCCGCGGCGATTGCAGCGAAACCATCTGGACCACCGACCTGTCGCATGAGTACGTGAAGATCAACGCTGAATACCGTACTTGATTCAAGGTGTGGGAGTGGGCTGCCGGCCTCTTCGCGGGCAAGCCCGCTCCCACAGTGATTGCGGTCGTTCACAAATGCCGTGTACACCACCAAAACCTGTGGGAGCGGGCTTGCCCGCGATGACGGACGACCAGACGCCAGACATTCTGGATTGTTTCCCTGACGAAAAGGCGCCACACCATGTCCCTGCACCTGATCATCGGCGACAAACTGCTTTCCTCCTGGTCCCTGCGTGCGGCACTGGCGCTGGACCTGACCGGCGCACCCTACAGCGAAGAGCTGATCAAGCTCGGCAAGCCCGACACCCGCGAGCGCCTGCTCAAGCACTCGCCGACCGGCAAGGTGCCGCTGCTGCAAACCACCCGTGGCACCATCGCCGATTCGCTGGCCATTGCTGAGTACCTCGCTGAGCAGTTTCCGTCCGAGCAACTCTGGCCGAGCGATACCTTTGCCCGCGCGCAGGCCCGCTCGGCCTGCGCACAAATGCACAGCGGCTTCTTCGCCATGCGTAACCACATGCCGTTCAACCTGAGCCAAGACGCACCGCTGAATCCTGTGCCGCCAGAAGTGAAGGTCGATATCGAACGCATGCTCGCGCTGTGGGCCGAATGCCGCGCGGCAGCGACGGAAGAGGGGCCGTACCTGTTCGGTCGTGTCAGCCTTGCCGATGCCTTTTTCGCGCCGATCGCCGTGCGCTTGCGCACCTATCAGGTGAAGCTGCCGGCGGTCGACGAAGCCTATGTTGAAACCATCTACCAATGGCCCGCCTTCAAAGCGTGGCAAAAGGCTGGACTGGAGGAATTGAACCCGTGAAACGCGTCCACGTCGCCGCTGCCGTCATTCGTGACGGCGCCGGCAAAATCCTTATCGCCCGCCGTGCCGACACCCAGCATCAAGGCGGCTTGTGGGAGTTTCCCGGTGGCAAGGTCGAGGCTGACGAGTCTGTCGAATCGGCACTGGCTCGCGAGCTGCACGAAGAGCTGGGCATCATCGTTGATGCTGCGCGGCCGCTGATCAAGGTTCGCCACGATTACCCGGACAAACAGGTCTTGCTGGATGTCTGGGAAGTCTCGACGTTCAGTGGCGAACCCCACGGCGCTGAAGGCCAGCCACTGGCCTGGGTCACTGCCAGGGAATTGATCAACTACGAGTTCCCGGCGGCCAATCAGCCGATCGTCGCGGCGGCGCGCTTGCCTGCCGAATACTTGATCACTCCCGAAGATCTGGAAGGCCCGGCCTTGTTGCGCGGCATCCAGAAAGCGATTGCCGGAGGCATCAAACTGATCCAGCTGCGCGCACCCGACGGCTACGACCCGAAATACCGGGATCTGGCGGTGGATGCGGTGGGCCTGTGCGCCGGCAAGGCGCAGTTGATGATCAAAGGGCCGTTCGAATGGCTCGGCGATTTCCCGTCTGCCGGTTGGCACATCACCGCTGCACAACTGCGTAAATACGCGGCGGCAGGACGTCCGTTGCCGGCGGAGCGCTGGCTCGCGGCGTCCTGCCATGACGCCGAAGAACTGGCGCTGGCCGAGCAGATGGGCGTTGATTTCGTCACTCTGTCGCCGGTGCAGCCGACGTTGACGCACCCGGATGCGCAGCCGTTGGGGTGGGAGCGAGCACAGGCGTTGATTGACGGTTTCAGTAAACCGGTGTTTCTGCTCGGTGGAGTAGGGCCCGCGGAGCGCGAGAAGGCTTGGGGTACTGGGGCTCAGGGTGTCGCGGGGATTCGGGCGTTCTGGCCTGATCCAGTGTAAGGGCTACCGACCTCTTCGCGAGCAGGCTCGCTCCCACAGTGGATTGCATTTCTCCAGTCAGAATGCAGTCAAATGTGGGAGCGAGCCTGCTCGCGAAGGCGCCCTGACAGGCGCTACTTTCCTCCAGGTTTCGCAGCCGGCTGCCACAAAATCTCCGCCACCCCTTGCCGCCGCGCAATCAACCGCGCCACAACAAACAGCAAATCGGACAACCGATTGATATACGCCAGGCCAACCCCGGCCAACGGCTCCAGCGCATTCAAATGCTGACAGCGGCGTTCGGCACTGCGCGCCAGACTGCGGCAGACATGTGCCTGCGCAATCAACATCGAACCACCCGGCAAGATGAAGTTTTCCAGCGGCCCCAGCTCTTCATTCCACACATCAATCGCCGCTTCCAAACGCTCGATTTCAGCCTCGTTCAGTGCCTGATATTCAGGCATCGCCAATTCGCCACCGAGGTCGAACAGGCGATGCTGACAAGGCGCCAACACCTCAATGATCTCGTTGAGCCCCGGATGCACTTCACGCTCGGCGAGCAGACCCGCCAGCAGCACGCCGACCTGACTGTTCAGCGTATCGACCTCGCCGATCGCCTCGATGCGCGGGTGATCCTTGGGGACGCGACGGCCGTCACCGAGGCCGGTTTCGCCTTTGTCGCCGGTGCGGGTGTAGATCTTCGACAAGCGAAAGCCCATGGGTTACCTCGGTAGTGAATTGGTTTCGGTGGTCAATGGCGCAGGCTGCACCAGCGGCAGACGCAGGGTGAAGCAAGTGCCCTGGCCAGGTGCCGACTGCACTTCCATCTGGCCTTTGTGATTGTTGGTGATGATGAAGTACGACACCGACAGGCCAAGGCCGGTGCCCTGGCCGATTTCCTTGGTGGTAAAGAACGGCTCGAAAGTGCGCTTGCGCACGTTCTCGCTCATGCCGATGCCGTTGTCCTCGACCTGAATCTCGGCCCACGGCGGATTGAGCCTGGTGCGCAAAATGATCCGGCCCGGCTCGCTGTCGTCTTCGCGCTGATGAATCGCCTGCGCGGCATTTTTCAGCAGATTGAGCAGCACCTGTTCCAGTTCGTTGGCGGTGCCCGGCACCGGACCCAGTGCCGGGTCGAACTGGCGGATGATCGCCTGGCCCTTGAAGTCGAAGCCGATGGCCAGATCGAAATCGTTGCCGGCGATCTCAACGGCCTGATCGATCAGCGCCGGTAGATCGCACGGCGCCATTTGCCGGGTGCTGCGGCGGCTGAAGCTGAGCATGTGCGTGACGATTTTCGCCGCGCGGGCGCCGGCCTGTTGAATGCCATCGAGCAGTTGCGGGACTTCGCGGCCTTGCAAGTAGCGGTTTACCGTGTCCAGTTCGATGCCCAGTTGCTCGGCGGTCTCGATGTTCTTCGGCAGATCCGCCGACAGACGCCGACGAATGTTCTGCACGTTGTGCAGGATCGCGCCGAGCGGGTTGTTGATTTCATGGGCCATGCCGGCCGCAAGTCCACCGACCGAGAGCATCTTCTCCGACTGCACCATCATTTCTTCCAGCGACAGACGCTGGGTGATGTCATCGATACGGATCACCACGCCACGCCCGGCACCGCCCATCAGCGGATAAAACGTCAGCGCATAATGCTTGGGTTCATCGTCCTTGAACCAGGTCACCCGGTCGACTTTTGCCACGGTGTGCTGTTCGACGGTGGCCTTGAGCTGCGGCAAAAACGGCTTGAGCGGTTCGAAGGCGAGGAAGATCGGCTGGTTCAGCGCCTCGTCCAGGCGCGTGCCGGAGAGCGCGCTCGCCTCTTGGTTCCACTGGGTGACGTAGAGCTGCTCGTCGAGGGCGATCAGCGCCGACGGCATCGAGTCGATGATGCTGTTGAGATAATTCTGGAAGCCGGTGAGTTTCTTCTCGATCTTGCTGCGCACCTGGACTTCCAGCTCCAGTTTGCGGTTGGTGTGGCGGGTTTCCTCGGCCAGCCCCTGCGCCTGATCGTAGGCGGCCTGCGAGTCGTCGCGGGCACGCTTGAGCTGCTGCTCGCGGGCTTCGATGCGCGAGAGCATGGTGTTGAACGCCTCGGCCAGACTGCCGATTTCGTCGTGGTTGCCGCGCGCGGCGCGCAAGGCGTAGTTCTCTTCGCGAGTGACCTGCCGGGACAATTCCTCCAGCTGATGAATCGGCCGGGTGATCAGGCGCTTGATCTGCCGGGCAATCACCAGCCACAGCAGTACGCTGAAGATCAGGATGCCGAGGCTGGCGGTCAGAGTGCCGGTGTAGAACGCCATCGGCAGTTCGCTGCTGGCCACCAGCAACAGATGCCCCGGTGCGGCGCCGGGGCGGGGCAGGGTGATCAGTTGATTGCTGCGAAACTCGGTGAGTTGCCAGGCTTCGACATGGCGGTAGCGCTCAGGGAGACTGAGTTTTTCGCCGCGCTGCACTTGCGCCAGGCGTTCACCCTTGCCGTCATACAGGGCGGCGGCGCGCAGCGGTGAATAACTGTCGAGTTCCTTGAGCAGGCGCTCGGCGCTGCGCGGCGACTCCAGCGCATCGCTGACCAGACTCGGGTTGGCGATCAGCCGGCCGATGGTCTGCAGGGCTTGTGGCGCCATGCTTTCCTGAGAAATGTAGTAGGCGGCGCTGATAAAGGTCAGGTTGGCGACCAGCAGAACCGTGGTCAACAACACCAGCAGGGCGGCCAGCAGTTTCTGGCCGACCGGCAGGTTTTCAAGGCGCTGGCGCAATGGCATCAGGTTTATCGCAGCAGGGGAACAAGTCGTCAGCCTAGCGGCTGCTCAGTCGCTGGGCAATCCACGCTTGTGCAGATGAGCGATCAGGCGTTGCTGCAACTGCTGCAGATGCGGCAGGTTCAACTGATGGCGCTCGGCAACTTTGCAGGCGTGGCCCAACAGATAGCTGATCTCGGTGCGGCGCTGGTTGGCGACGTCCTGATACATCGAAGAGTAATTGGCGGCGGTGGCGTGGATCACGCGTTCGACTTCCGCTTGCAGATTGTCCGCCGCAGCGGGTTGGCCGCAGCGTTCGAGCAGTTCGGTCAATTCGGCACAGAGTGTGGCAACTTCGCAGTGATGCTCGCTCAGCCCGCCGTTGCGGCAATCGTGGAGCACGGTCAGCGGGTTGATCGCGCAGTTCAGCGCCAGTTTGCGCCACAGTCGAGTGAGGATGTCAGCGCTCCATTCATGGGGAATGTTCGCCGCTTGCAGGTCGTCCAGCCAGACCGGCGCCAGCGGATTTGCCGCATCGCCCAGCCAGTTGAAACCGTGACCGGCAAACACCACGCGCCAATCGCCATCACGGAACGCGCCCTCGGTGCTGGAAGCGCTGATGCAGCGCGCCTGTGGCACCCGCGCGGCGACGGCGTCCTGACTGCCAAGGCCGTTTTGCAGGAGGATCAGTTCGGCGTCCGGAGCGAGGCGTGAAGCGAGGCGGGCGACGGCCTCTTCGGCGTCATAGGCCTTGCACGCGACCAGCAATCGGCGAATCGGTTCGGGGCTGTCCGGGGTTTCGCCGGGAACTGCATAGGTATGAGCTTGTCCGTTTTCTACCAGGGTCAAGCCGCCCACTGCCTCGTAGCTGTGCAAGCGCGCCGCATCGCGCAGGATCAGCCGCACTGGCAAGCCAGCGCGGGCCAGACGCGTCGCCCAGAGTGTGCCGAGACTGCCGGCGCCAAGTACATGCCAGGTGGTCGACATCAGTTTTTTGCTCGATTGCTTGCAGGCATGTGAGGCTCGCCGTATCGGTAGGAAAAGACCCGTTATAATGAGCCCGATTTTAACCGCAAGCCAAGCGCGCTCCATCCACATCGAGCGCGCCTTTTTATTGGAGAGATTACATGCCGTCGTTCGACGTGGTATCCGAACTGGACAAACACGAACTCACCAACGCGGTCGAGAACGCCGTGAAGGAACTCGATCGTCGTTATGACCTGAAAGGCAAGGGCAGCTTCGAGTTCAAGGAAAAAGACCTGACCGTCAGCCTCACCGCCGAAGCTGCTTTCCAGCTCGAAGCGATGATCGAAATCCTCAAGCTGGCGCTGACCAAGCGCAAGATCGACGTGCAGTGCCTTGAGGTCAAGGATGCTTACGCTTCGGGCAAACTGATGAAGCAGGACGCCATCCTCAAGGAAGGCATCGACAAAGAGCTGGCAAAGAAAATCGTCGGCCACATCAAGGAAGCCAAGCTCAAGGTCCAGGCCGCCATTCAGGGCGAGCAGGTGCGTGTCACTGGCAAGAAGCGCGACGATTTGCAGGAAGCCATCGCGGCCCTGCGTGCCAAGGAATTCGGCATGCCGCTGCAGTTCAACAACTTCCGCGACTAAGCTTGGTCTGAAGGCTATGTGGGAGCGAGCCTGCTCGCGAATGCGGTGTTTCATTCAGCGAAAAGTTGACTGACACGCCGCATTCGCGAGCAGGCTCGCTCCCACAGTTGTTTTGAATACACCCCGGGAAGCCGGAAATCAGGAGATAGAACATGGATTTGAATGCGGAAGTGGACCACCTGGTCAAGGCGTCCCAGGCGTGGATCCCGATGATCATGGAATACGGCAGCCGCGTGTTGCTGGCAGTGATTACCCTGGCCATCGGCTGGTGGTTGATCAACAAGGTCACGCAGAAACTCGGCGGTCTGCTGGCTCTGCGCAATGCCGATCTGGCGCTGCAAGGCTTTATCAGCAGCCTGGCCAACATCATTCTCAAGGTGCTGCTGATTGTCAGCGTCGCGTCGATGATCGGCGTCGAAACCACCTCGTTCGTCGCGGCTATCGGTGCTGCGGGTCTGGCGATCGGTCTGGCCTTGCAGGGCAGCCTGGCGAACTTCGCTGGCGGCGTGCTGATTCTGCTGTTCCGCCCGTTCCGTATCGGTGACTGGATCGAAGCCCAAGGTGTAGCGGGTACCGTCGACAGCATCCAGATTTTCCACACAGTGCTGCGTACCGGCGACAACAAGACCATCATCCTGCCCAACGGCAACCTGTCGAACGGCATCATCACCAACACCAACCGTCAGCCAACCCGCAAAGTCGTGTTTGATGTCGGCGTGGATTACGAAGCGGATCTGCAGAAGGCCCGTCAGGTATTGCTGGATCTGGCCAAGGATCCCCGCGTCATGCAGGACCCGGAGCCACAGGCGGTGATTTCGACATTGGGTGACAGTTCGATCACGGTTTCCCTGCGTGTCTGGGTTAAAACTGCGGATTATTGGGATGTGATGTTCATGTTCAATGAACAGGCGCGGGATCGTTTGAAGGCTGCCGGGATTGATATTCCGTTTCCGCAGCGGGTTATACGCGTAGTGCAGGAATCTGCCACGCAGTAAGCGTCTTTGAAGTTGGTTTGGCAGTCAGCAACTAATATAAAACCCGAGCAGTGTGTGCACTCTCGGGTTTTTTATCGGCGCGATAAAACTATGCTGGCTAATAAGTAGCTGGCTAATGTTTTTTCTGTTTGATCAGTTATTCATCCATAAAAAAACCGCCCTCCTGATTCAGGAGGGCGGTTTTGTTAGAGCAAAGCTCTACAGTACGTCAGCTTCGCAACCTTATTACAGGATGCTCAGTGGATATTCAACGATCAAACGCAGGTCGTTGTTATCACCACCGTTGTAAGAAGTGTTGGAGCGATACCAGGCGCTACGCAGGCGGAAAGACAAGTCTTTCGCTGGACCGTTTTGCATAACGTATTTGGATTCGAAGTCCAGTTCGTGCTCTTTGCCCTCTTCAGCGCCGGTGCTGATGTTGTCACCTTTGATGTAACGGGTCATGAAGCTCAGACCAGGTACGCCGAAGGTAGCCATGTTCAGGTCATAACGGCCCTGCCACGAACGCTCGTCTGCACCGTTGAAGTCAGAGTACTGCACGGAGTTGGCGAGGAAGATCGTGCCGCCGCCGTCCACGCCGTACACGTAACCGGTGTCACCGCTGGAGCGCTGGTGGGCGAGGGTGAATTTGTGCGCGCCGATGCTGTAAGCAGCGCTAAGGGACCAGATGCGGTTGTCGATGTCGCCGGACAGGTCTTGACCCTGGCTCTTGCTCTTGTACCCGTTGAAATCGAAGTTCAGCGACTGTTCGTCGTTGATCGGCAGGGTGTAGTTCAGATTGACGTATTGCTTCTTGAAGTGGTCTTCCACGTCGGATGCTGCAACACCGGCGACAAAACTGTCGGTGAACTGATAGGTAGCACCGGCGATGTCAGCGGATTTCAGGCCACCTTCAACGATGGAGTCACGACCCATCTGGCTTTGCGCGCTCAGCGCGGTAAAGCGACCTGCGCTCAGTTCCAGGCCCGGGATCTCTTTGGATACGAGCATGGTGCCGGTAGCGGTCTCAGGCAGCAAGCGGCTGTCGTCGGTGGAAAAAACCGGGCTGGCGACAAACTGGTTACCGTATTTCAGGACAGTGTCGGAAAGACGGAACTTGACTGCTCCACCGCTTTTCGACTGAGTGTCTTCAGCTCTGCCGTCGCTATCGGCAGCGAACAGACCGTTGCCAGTGCGGCCGCGTCCAGTGTCCAGCTTGATGGAGCCAAGACCGAAAGCATCTACACCTACACCGATGGTGCCTTGGGTGAAGCCGGACTCGTAAATGGCATGCATGCCAATACCGGTTTCTTCACGATAGCCCTGGCGCTCACCCGACGGGCTGCTTTTCAGGTTTTCGTTCTTGAAATCACGGTTCATATACAGCATGCGAGTCTTGACGCTGAAGCTGCTGTCTTCAACAAAACCTTTCGATTCATCTTGAGAAGACGCCATTGCGAACTGCGAGGTGCCTGCTGCAACAGCCAGGGCGATCATGCTCCACTTCATCACGCGCATCGTGATTTGCTCCTTTGGTTTTTAGAAGAGTACTGCCGTCCCACCTGTTTTATTATCTGGGCGGCTCTTTCTTTTTGTGTCGGCGCAAACTTATATCACGCCGACATTGTTGGCGATACTTGCGAAATCAACCTTTCAGCTTCTTTACGGCGTTGTCGCAAAAGGAGCGCTGGATGTCGCAAATTCACAGTACCGATGCAGCCGGACTGACAACTTTATCGCTGTTTCCGGGCCTTTTTTGCATCGCTAAAAAAGAGTCCCTGGCAAAACACTTGAATCTCCATCGGGCAACCCTGCCACTGTTTTTATTGGCTTCAAGCGACCACTTCCAGTGGTGCGCTTATAGTCCATACGGTTACTAATGCAACAAGCGTGCACAAACCGCGAAAACGCTGCGGTTATTTTTCTATGGGCCGCTCGCAGATGTGAAAACCGTGTGAAAACGGGGCTCCGGAGCCTTTTTTGCTGCGGGCTTGACGAGGTTCTCCCAATGGTGTTGCAGCGTACCCAGGGTGCGCAGGACAGCAAAAAACGTTACCGGTTCACCCCTTACTGAGTATTTAGCGGATGCCCGACCCAGTGAGCGTAGTCGTGTTGTGCAGTTTTGGTGCAAAAAAATCATGAATCCAGCCTTGGCCAATCTGGCGGCGACTGACCTGAGGTACGGCAGATCAAGGATTTTCGTGCAGCTCTTCACGTCAAGGCTCATGTCGGGGCCTGTGTTGGTGCGCGGCCGGGATAAATGTTTCATGTCGGAGCGCCTGACGATTTACTGCCGGCAGCGGCGTGAAGCTCGCTGCATTCGCAGGTATGCTGCCGTTCTGTCGCTTGGCGCGCTGCTTCGAATGGGCCGCCGCTAAGCTGAGTTAGAGGATCAGCGGGAGTGCTCACAGTGTTTGCTTTGGATTCACGACTTCAACAGGACGCCCTGGTCATCGGCGACTTTCCGTTGTGCCGGCTGTTGCTGTCCAACGACAGCAATTACCCTTGGTTCATACTGGTACCTCGTCGCGAGGATATAAGCGAGTTGTTTCAGTTGGATGTCGCCGATCAGCAACAGCTATGGCGAGAAACCACCACCCTTGCCGAGTTGCTCAAGGATTCGTTCGACGCGGACAAGCTGAACGTGGCAACCCTGGGTAACGTTGTCAGCCAGTTACATATGCATGTGATCGTGCGTAAGCGTGACGATGCGGCATGGCCGGCGCCGGTGTGGGGCAAGCATCCGGCCAGGCCGTACAGCGCAGAACAGGTGGCGGCCATTCGCGAGCGCTTGCGTCTGGTGCTGACCGAAGAATTCACCTTTGTGGAGGGCTGAGTCATGAGCCTTGAAGAGCGCGTAACCGATCTGGAAAGCCGTCTGGCCTTTCAGGATGACACCATTCAGGCTTTGAACGATGTGCTGGTGGCCCAGCAGAAAGTCATCGAGCGCCTGCAATTGCAGATGGAAGCGCTGATCAAGCGTCACGAAGAAATGGTCGGGCAGTTCGGTGCTTTTGAGGAAGATGCACCGCCGCCGCATTATTGAGCCATTCGGCAGGCATAAAAAAACCGCGAACAGACAGGCTGTTCGCGGTTTTTTTTGCTTTGGATCAGCGACGCGGCAGGGCGGCGATCACGTCCTCGGCTTGCAGGCCTTTGTCGCGGTTCATCACCGAGAACTCGACGCGCTGGCCTTCGACCAGAACACGGTGGCCTTCGCCACGAATGGCGCGAAAGTGCACGAAAATATCATCGCCGGAGTCCCGGGAGATAAACCCGAAACCCTTGGAAGTGTTGAACCACTTCACGGTGCCGGTATCGCGATTGCTCATGTCATAGGTGGTCGGCGCAGCGGCCGGTGACGATTTGTAGAAGCTGACAGCCAAATGCAGCAGCACGGCAACCAGGGCGATCACCAGGCTGAACAACACCGCCGGCTGGCCAGCGATGACCGGCATTGGTGCGATCAGCGTCAGGGTTTGCAGGACGACAGTCAGCACCAGCAGGGCGCTGACCAGATTTTGCAGATGCTGGCGCGGGCCTTTGTTCCAGTACGGAATCACTGGAGCGATGACCAGGTTCAGCAGGCCGAAAAAGGCCAGGTAAAGTGCATCGGGCTGTTGCAGGTAAGGAACGGCTTCGGCTTTCAGGCTGGGTATGAACGACAGCAGCAAGGCTGCTGCGCCCATTAGCAGGTGGACGATTTTCAACATTTTGATTGGCTCACGTTATGACGGCTCACAAGGAAGAGCTGAAGGCGCACGGTTCGCTTCAGGACAAAATAAGAGGCGGTGGACACGTACACGGCATCAGCCTATGCGCAACACCCCGGAAAATAGGGCATGGCGACACACTGCCTATTTAACAGCAAAGCCTGCGGCTACTCAAATCAGCCCGGCCAGCGGCAGAGAAACGGTCGATTTGTCGCAGTCTGACCACGGATTCATAGCTGCGAGCCGGCTCTTGCCTTGCTACAGTGGGACCGAACCTGCTGGATGAATTCAATCACTGTTAGGGGGCAAGCATGGCAATTGATATCGGTATCAGTGAAGAAGACCGCAAATCCATCGTCGAAGGGCTGTCGCGACTGCTGTCGGACACCTACGTGCTGTATCTGAAAACCCATAACTTTCACTGGAACGTCACCGGCCCGATGTTTCGCACGTTGCACCTGATGTTCGAAGAGCAATACAACGAGCTGGCGCTGGCCGTCGATTTGATCGCCGAGCGTATCCGTGCGTTGGGCTTCCCGGCGCCGGGTGCCTACGCGACCTACGCGCGTCTTTCTTCTATTAAAGAAGAAGTCGGTGTGCCGAGCGCCGAAGACATGATCAAGCAACTGGTCGAAGGCCAGGAAGCGGTGACCCGTACCGCGCGCGGCATTTTCCCGCTGCTGGACAAGGTCAGCGACGAGCCGACCGCTGACCTGCTGACCCAACGCATGCAAGTGCACGAGAAAACTGCGTGGATGCTGCGCGCACTGCTCGAGGAATGATCCAGACGCTGCGGACGGCGTGAGGTCGTCCGCATGCTCTCCAGACTCTTACCGTTGTCGTTGGCTTATCCTACGAGGCTGGTCAACAAGTCGTATGGCGCTAACTTTGTCACTGGGTTTTTATGAAGGCGCAGGATGTTGCCTTATAAATCAGCAGTCATGGCAAAGGAGTGTCAACGCTATGGTAGAAGGAGACAGGCGAAGCGACAGGATGTCGGCTTCGCGGCATGTAATAAAGGTCGATCCGTTTGTCAGCGAGTTCGACATGAACCTGATCCGGCCGCTGTCGCGGTCGATTCGCCTCAATGGTTTTGCGACCTGCCTGCGACTCGAGCAGGTCTACTGGAACATCCTCGGCGGCATGGCCGAGGACAATCATTGCTCGATCAGCACACTGCTATCCCACGTTGATCGTGAGGTGCATCTGCGTTACGGCGGAGTGAAGAATTTCAGTGCGCTGGTGCGGGTGGTTTGCGTCATGAACGGGATCAAAGATCTCGCACCCGCAGTTTCGCGCTGAAACGGCGGTTGCAACGAGGTTGCGGGCCGTGCAGCGTTACGGCTGCACAGCCCGCATTTAATCGATATAATCCCGCGCTTTCGCCGCAAAGCCCTGCGCGCGGCAGCAATCTGATCGCCGAGACACCTCCATGCCAATGTACGATTACCTATGTGCTTCCTGTGGTCATCAGTTGGAAGCCATTCAGAAGATCAGCGACGCACCGTTGGTCGATTGCCCTGCCTGCCAGGCGCCCGAACTGAAGAAGCAGCTGTCCATGCCGGGTTTTCGCCTCAGCGGCAACGGTTGGTACGAGACCGACTTCAAGACCGGAGCCAAGAAGAATCTGGCCGGTGGCGACAAAGCTGACTAGGGTTCAAACCCTGAACGAACGACACGCGTGAGTTTCCGCCCTGCTTGATGGCGGCGGGATCTCCACCGAATTTCGAATTACGAGAAGCGAACCACACCATGATGCGCAGCCACTATTGCGGCCAACTGAACGAAAGCCTGGAAGGCCAGGAAATTACCCTTTGCGGATGGGTTCACCGTCGCCGCGACCACGGCGGGGTGATTTTCCTCGATATCCGTGATCGTGATGGTCTGGCTCAGGTGGTGTTCGATCCGGATCGCGCCGAGAGCTTCGCCGCCGCCGACCGCGTGCGCAGCGAATACGTCGTGAAGATCACCGGCAAGGTGCGTCTGCGTCCGGCCGGCGCGACCAACGCCAACATGGCCTCGGGCATGATCGAAGTGCTGGGTTATGAACTGGAAGTGCTGAACGAGTCGGAAACCCCGCCGTTCCCGCTCAACGAGTTCTCCGACGTCGGCGAAGAAACCCGCCTGCGCTATCGCTTCCTCGACCTGCGTCGTCCGGAAATGGCCGAGAAGCTGCGTCTGCGCTCGCGCATGACCACCAGCATCCGTCGCTTCCTCGACGAGAACGGCTTCCTCGACGTCGAAACGCCGATCCTGACCCGGGCCACTCCGGAAGGTGCGCGTGACTATCTGGTGCCGAGCCGTACCCACGCCGGTTCGTTCTTCGCCCTGCCGCAATCGCCGCAGCTGTTCAAGCAACTGCTGATGGTCGCCGGCTTCGACCGTTACTACCAGATCGCCAAGTGCTTCCGTGACGAAGACCTGCGTGCCGACCGTCAGCCGGAATTCACCCAGATCGACATCGAGACCAGCTTCCTCGATGAAAAAGAGATCATGGGCCTGACCGAGCAGATGATCCGCAACCTGTTCAAGGAAGTGCTGAACCTGGAGTTCGGCGAATTCCCGCACATGACCTTCGAAGAAGCCATGCGCCGCTACGGTTCGGACAAGCCGGACCTGCGTATTCCGCTGGAACTGGTTGACGTTGCCGACCAGTTGAAAGAAGTCGACTTCAAGGTGTTCAGCGGCCCGGCCAACGATCCGAAGTGCCGCATCGCCGCACTGCGTGTTCCAGGCGGGGCGAGCATGCCGCGCAAGCAGATCGACGACTACACCAAGTTCGTCGGCATCTACGGTGCCAAGGGCCTGGCGTACATCAAGGTCAACGAGCGTGCCGCCGGTGTTGAAGGTCTGCAATCGCCGATCGTGAAGAACATCCCGGAAGACAAGCTCAACGTGATCCTCGATCGCGTTGGCGCAGTCGATGGCGATATCGTGTTCTTCGGTGCCGACAAGGCCAAGATCGTCAGCGAAGCCCTGGGCGCGCTGCGTATCAAACTCGGTCACGACCTGAAGCTGCTGACCTGCGAGTGGGCGCCAATGTGGGTCGTCGACTTCCCGATGTTCGAAGAGAACGACGACGGCAGCTTCTCGGCGCTGCACCACCCGTTCACTGCACCGAAGTGCACCCCGCAGGAGCTCGAAGCCAACCCGGCCGGCGCACTGTCCCGTGCGTACGACATGGTCTTGAACGGCACCGAGCTGGGCGGCGGTTCGATCCGTATCCATCGCAAGGAAATGCAGCAAGCGGTATTCCGCCTGCTGGGCATCAACGAAGCGGAACAGGAAGAGAAGTTCGGCTTCCTGCTCGACGCGCTGAAGTACGGCGCACCGCCGCACGGTGGTCTGGCCTTCGGTCTGGACCGTCTGGTGATGCTGATGACCGGCGCCCAGTCGATCCGTGAAGTGATCGCCTTCCCGAAAACCCAGAGTGCTGCCGACGTGATGACGCAGGCTCCGGGCGTAGTGGATGCCAAGGCATTGCGCGAGCTGCACATTCGCCTGCGCGAAACGCCAAAGGCTGAGTAAGACGGGCCTGAAGGCGCATCTTCGGATGCGCCTTTTTTCTTTCTCAGGTCGAATTTTTCAATTGCCGGCCGCTGCCTCGGCGGGGCGGGCAAGGTTTCAAAGAGCATTCGGAGCAAGTTATGGCAGGTCATTCCAAGTGGGCAAACATCAAGCACCGCAAAGAACGTCAGGATGCCAAGAGGGGCAAGATCTTCACCAAGTGGATCCGTGAACTGACCGTTGCGGCCCGTCAGGGTGGCGGTGATCCGGGTTCCAACCCGCGTCTGCGTCTGGCTCTGGACAAGGCGTTGAGCGCCAACATGAGCCGCGACATCATCGACCGTGCCGTTGCGCGCGGTGCCGGCGCCACTGAAGCGGACAACGTTGAAGAACTGACCTACGAAGGTTACGGCCCGGGCGGTGTGGCGGTGATGGTCGAGTGCATGACCGACAATCGCAACCGCACTGCGGCGGCTGTGCGTCACGCGTTCAGCAAGTGTGGCGGCAACCTCGGCACCGATGGTTCGGTGGCGTATCTATTCGAGCGCAAGGGCCAGATCAGTTTCGCCCCGGGTGTCGATGAAGACGCACTGACCGAAGCGGCGCTGGAAGCCGATGCCGATGACGTGGTCACCCACGAAGACGGTTCGATCGACGTGTTCACCTCGTTCACCGGTTTCTATGCGGTGCGCAACGCGCTGGAAGCGGCCGGGTTCAAGGGCGACGACGCGGAAATCGTCATGCAGCCGACCACCAGCGCCGAGCTGGATCTGGAAGGTGCGGAGAAGGTGCTCAAGCTGATCGATATGCTTGAGGACCTGGACGACGTGCAGAACGTCTATTCCAACGCGGATATCCCGGAAGACGTCGCCGCTCAGCTTGGCTGATAAGCGACTAGTCTTCCTTGTGGGAGCGAGCCTGCTCGCGAAAGCGGTGTGTCATTCAGCACCTGTATCTGCTGACATACCGCCTTCGCGAGCAGGCTCGCTCCCACATTTGCTATTGGCTGTCAGGTAAATCGTTTTATGAATCTGCAGGCGTTATGACTTTAATCCTTGGTATCGACCCCGGTTCGCGCATCACCGGTTACGGGATCGTTCGCGATACCGGGCAGGGTGGCTGCATCTATGTGGCCTCGGGCTGCATTCGCACCGGTTCCGGCGAGCTGCATGAGCGTCTGCAGATCGTCTATCGCGGCGTGCGCGAAATCATCAAGACCTACGGCCCGGTGACAATGGGCATCGAAAAGGTGTTCATGGCGAAAAACGCCGACTCGGCGCTGAAGCTCGGGCAGGCGCGCGGGGCTGCGATTGTCGCCGGCGCCGAAGAGTGTCTGGAAATCGCCGAGTACACCGCCACGCAAGTCAAACAGGCGGTGGTCGGCACCGGTGCGGCCAATAAGGAGCAGGTGCAGATGATGGTCATGCACATGCTCAAGTTGACCAGCAAGCCGCAGATCGACGCCTCCGACGCTCTCGCGATTGCCATTTGCCATGCGCACACGCGCTCAAGCCTGCTGCCGCACGGTCTGGGAACCGCACGCAGTCGTGGCGGGCGCCTGCGTCTCTGATAGCATCAGCATCAATTTTCTCGAAAGTGACTTCGCGGTGCCTGTGTTGTCGGCGCGCAAGCCACCTTCAATCGTCGCCAGCCCACGGCTGGCCAGCGCTCAAGGATTCAAAACGTGATTGGACGCTTGCGCGGCACCCTGGCTGAGAAACAGCCGCCGCACCTGATTCTCGATGTGAACGGCCTTGGCTATGAGGTGGAAGTGCCCATGACCACCCTTTATCGTCTGCCGTTGGTCGGCGAACCGCTGACCCTGCACACCCATTTGGTCGTACGCGAAGATGCGCAATTGCTCTATGGTTTTGCCGGCAAGCGTGAGCGAGACTTCTTTCGCGAGCTGATCCGTCTCAATGGCGTCGGACCGAAACTGGCGCTGGCGTTGATGTCGAGCCTGGAAGTCGACGAGCTGGTGCGCTGCGTGCAGTCTCAGGACACTTCGGCGCTGACCAAGGTGCCGGGGGTTGGCAAGAAAACCGCCGAGCGTTTGCTGGTGGAATTGAAAGATCGCTTCAAGGCCTGGGAAACTTCGCCGGCGATGTTCGCGCTGGTGCCGAATCAGCCGGACGGCCCGGCGCCGGTCAACAGTGCCGAGACCGATGCGGTCAGCGCGTTGATCTCGCTGGGCTACAAGCCGCAGGAAGCGAGCAAGGCGATTTCCGCGATCAAAGACAAGAACCTGAGCAGCGAAGACCTGATCCGCCGCGCTCTGAAGGGAATGATTTAAGTGATTGAAGCTGATCGTCTGATCGCCGCCGCGCACAGCCCGCGCGAGCGCGAAGAAGTCCAGGATCGGGCCATCCGCCCGGTCAGCCTGGCCGACTACATTGGCCAGCCGACCGTGCGCGAGCAGATGGAGCTGTTTATCCAGGCTGCCCGTGGCCGCAGCGAGTCCCTCGATCACACCCTGATCTTCGGCCCGCCGGGGCTGGGCAAGACCACGCTGGCGAACATCATTGCCCAGGAAATGGGCGTGTCGATCAAGAGCACCTCCGGGCCAGTGCTGGAACGCCCGGGTGATCTGGCCGCGTTGCTGACCAATCTTGAGCCGCACGATGTGTTGTTCATCGACGAAATTCATCGTCTGTCGCCGATCGTTGAAGAAGTGCTGTACCCGGCGATGGAAGATTTTCAGCTCGACATCATGATTGGCGAGGGGCCGGCGGCGCGTTCGATCAAACTCGATCTGCCGCCTTTCACTCTGGTCGGCGCCACCACCCGCGCCGGCATGCTGACCAATCCGTTGCGTGATCGCTTCGGTATCGTCCAGCGTCTGGAGTTCTACAGCACGGCGGATCTGGCAACGATCGTCAGTCGTTCGGCGGCAATTCTCGGTCTGCCGCTGGACCCGGAAGGTTCGTTCGAGATCGCCCGTCGCGCTCGTGGCACGCCGCGAATTGCCAACCGTCTGCTGCGGCGGGTGCGCGATTTCGCTGAAGTACGCGCCAAGGGACACATCACCAAAGCGGTGGCGGATCTGGCGCTGAACCTGCTGGACGTCGACGAACACGGTTTCGATCACCAGGACCGGCGCCTGCTGTTGACCATGATCGAGAAGTTCGACGGCGGTCCGGTTGGTATCGACAGTCTGGCGGCGGCGATCAGTGAAGAACGCCACACCATTGAAGACGTGCTCGAACCGTATCTGATCCAGCAGGGCTACATCATGCGCACGCCACGGGGCAGGGTAGTGACGCGGCATGCCTATCTGCATTTCGGTTTGAATGTTCCGTCACGCATGGGCGAGATGCCCGTGGCAGACGAGTTTCTCGACGCCGTCGACGATTGATACACATTTGCTGGTGATTTATTCAGGGTTTGTACTGTCAGACGACGGTACTTTTGCGTTAAAGCTTTGAAACCACGAAAAACAGTTGTCTGGCCGGATTGGCAACCTGAGGAGTAAGCACTAGAGTATGCGCGCGCAAAACGGGCTTGAGCCGTTCGCACATCGTTGTCGCGTTTATTACGAGGACACCGATGCGGGCGGCATCGTGTATTACGTTAATTACCTCAAGTTTATGGAACGGGCTCGAACCGAGCGGCTACGGGAACTGGGTTTTGCCCAATCTGTGCTTGCCGGAGAGGACCTGTTGTTCGTCGTGCATTCCAGCGAAGCGCGCTACCACGCGCCGGCGCGACTGGATGACGAACTGCTGGTAAGCGCTGATGTAATCGAATTGAACCGTGCCAGCCTGCGCTTCAAACAGCAGGTCAGGCGGGCCACGGATAATGTGCTGCTCTGCGAAGGGCAGTTTTTGGTGGCCTGCGTGCGCACCGACAGTTTGAAACCCCGGGCCCTTCCCGAAGACCTGCGTGCGGCCTTCGCCGACGCGGTCGGCCCGGGTACACACTCAAAGCAGGAGATAAAGCGTGGAAGCTAACGTCGTCGACCATTCCTCCATGTGGAGCCTGGTCAGCAATGCCAGCATCGTGGTGCAGTTGGTAATGTTGACCCTGGTGGCCGCATCGGTGACCTCATGGATCATGATCTTTCAGCGCAGCAATTTGCTGCGTGCCGGTCGACGTGCCCTGGAGAGCTTCGAAGAGCGCTTCTGGTCGGGTATCGACCTGTCCAAACTGTACCGTCAGGCCGGCAGCAACCCTGATCCGGATTCGGGCGTGGAGCAGATCTTCCGTGCCGGCTTCAAGGAATTCTCCCGTCTGCGTCAGCAGCCAGGTGTCGATCCTGAAGCCGTGATGGAAGGTGTCGCCCGTGCCATGCGCGTGGCCATCTCGCGCGAAGAAGAGAAACTCGAGCAGAGCCTGCCGTTCCTCGCCACCGTCGGTTCGGTCAGCCCGTACATCGGTCTGTTCGGCACCGTGTGGGGGATCATGAACTCCTTCCGTGGTCTGGCCAGCGCCCAGCAAGCGACGCTCGCCACCGTTGCCCCGGGTATCGCCGAAGCCCTCATCGCCACCGCGATCGGCCTGTTCGCTGCGATCCCGGCGGTCATCGCTTACAACCGTTTTGCTGCGCGCAGCGAAACCTTGCTGGGCCGCTACTACACCTTCGCCGATGAATTCCAGGCGATCCTGCACCGCAAAGTGCACACCAGCGAAGAATAAGCAGGTATTTCCCGATGGCTTTAATCGCTCGAGCTCGCAAAAAGCGCAAGCCGGTCGCCGAGATGAACGTGGTGCCCTACATCGACGTGATGTTGGTGCTGCTGGTCATCTTCATGGTGACCGCGCCGATGCTCAATCAGGGCGTGAAAGTTGATCTGCCCAAGGTTTCCAGCGAAGCCTTGCCGCAGGACAACAACACTCAGGTCCTGACCATTTCGATCAAGGCTGACAAGACCTACTACTGGAACCTTGGCAGCGAAGTCGACACCGAGAAGCAACAGGACAGGGCCATGACCCTGCCACAGATGACGGACGCGGTGACCAAGATCATCCGCGCCGGCACCGAGGGCGGCAAACGCACCCAGGTGTTCATTCGTGGTGACAAAACTGTCGACTACGGCGCCGTCATGGGTGCCATGGGCGGGTTGCAGAAAGCCGGGGTCGGTAATGTTGGTCTGATTACCGAGGCCCCCTGATGCAGCAACAGCGAGAGCCGTCCGCCTCGGAAAGCTACTTCTGGCCTAGTGTTCTGGCAATCGTCCTGCACGTGCTGGTGTTCGGCATGCTGTTCGTCAGTTTTGCCTTCACGCCCGAACTGCCGCCGGCCAAGCCGATCGTCCAGGCGACTCTGTACCAGCTGAAATCGAAAAGTCAGGCGACCACCCAGACCAATCAGAAGATTGCGGGTGAGGCGAAGAAATCCGCCGCGCGCCAGACCGAAGTCGAACAGATGGAACAGAAAAAGATCGAGCAGGAAGCGGTGAAGGCGGCGGAACAAAAGAAAGAGGAAGCGGCTCAAAAGGCCGAGGAAGCCAAGAAGGCCGACGAGGCGAAAAAAGCCGACGAGGCGAAAAAGGCTGATGAAGCCAAGAAAGCCGACGACGCGAAGAAAGCCGAAGCGAAAAAGGCCGAAGAGAAACAATTGGCTGATATAGCCAAGAAGAAGGCCGAAGACGAAGCGAAAAAGGCTGCTGAGGAAGAGGCGAAGAAGGCCGCTGCCGAAGAAGCCAAGAAGAAGATCGTCGAAGACGCGAAGAAGAAAGCCGCCGAAGACGCCAAGAAGAAAGCTGAAGCTGAAGAGGCGAAGAAGAAAGTCGCCGAAGACGCGAAGAAGAAAGCTGCTGCCGATGCTGCGAAGAAGAAAGCGCAGGAAGCGGCACGCAAATCCGCCGAAGACAAAAAGGCCCAGGCCCTGGCAGATCTGCTTTCCGACACGCCGCAGCGTCAGCAGGCCCTGGCAGATGAGCAGGGTGACGAAGTTGCCGGCAGTTTCGATGACCTGATTCGCGCTCGTGCAGCGGAAGGCTGGGCTCGTCCTCCTTCGGCGCGCAAAGGCATGACGGTCGTGCTGCAAATCGGCATGTTGCCGGACGGCACGGTGACTTCGGTCAGCGTCGCCAAGTCCAGTGGTGACGGTCCGTTCGATGCATCGGCAGTCGCGGCAGTGAAGAATATTGGACGTTTGACAGAAATGCAGGGAATGAAGCCGAGCGATTTCGCTCCGTATCGTTCATTCAAGATGACATTCACACCTGAGGATCTAGCCTTGTGAGAAACCTTCTTCGAGGAATGCTGGTCGTGATCTGCTGCATGGCAGGGATCGCGACGGCAGATGAAAAGAACATTCTGGTCACCAGCGGCAGCGATCGGGCCACCCCGATCGCCGTCGTACCGTTCGGCATGCAGGGCGGCGCCGTGCTGCCTGATGACATGGCTGAAATCATTGGCAACGATTTGCGCAACTCGGGCTATTACTCGCCGATTCCGAAAGCCAACATGATCAGCCAGCCAAGCCAGCCGAGCGAAATCATCTTCCGTGACTGGAAGGCGGTGGGCGCTCAGTACATGATGGTCGGCAGCATCGCTCCAGCGGGCGGTCGTCTGCAGGTGCAGTGGGCGCTGTTCAACGTCGCCACCGAGCAGAAAGTGGCGGACGGCAGTGTTTCCGGTACGACCGACCAGATCCGTGACATGGCGCACTTCATTTCCGATCAGTCGTTCCAGAAGCTGACCGGCATTGAAGGTGCCTTCTCGACGCGCCTGCTGTACGTGACGGCCGAGCGTTTTTCCGAGAAGAACACGCGTTACACCCTGCAACGTTCCGACTATGACGGTGCCCGCGCAGTGACTCTGCTGCAATCGCGCGAGCCGATCCTGTCGCCGCGTTTTGCACCGGACGGCAAGCGTATCGCCTACGTGTCGTTCGAGCAGAAGCGTCCGCGTATCTTCATGCAGAACATCGACACCGGTCGCCGTGAGCAGATCACCAACTTCGAAGGCCTCAATGGCGCGCCAGCCTGGTCGCCGGATGGCAATCGCCTGGCGTTCGTTCTGTCGAAAGACGGTAACCCGGACATCTACGTGATGAACCTCGGTTCGCGCCAGATCAGCCGCGTAACCAATGGTCAGGGCATCAATACCGAACCGTTCTGGGGCAAGGATGGCTCGACCATCTATTTCACCTCGGACCGTGGCGGCAAACCGCAAATCTATAAAACCAGCGTCGGTGGCGGTGGTGCCGAGCGTGTGACGTTCGTGGGCAACTACAACGCCAACCCGAAACTTTCGGCTGATGAAAAGACTTTGGTGATGATTCATCGTCAGGATGGCTTCACCAATTTCAAGGTGGCAGCTCAGGATCTGCAGCGGGGTAGTGTAAAGATCCTCACTGATAGCACTCTGGACGAGTCACCTACTGTTGCGCCCAACGGCACCATGGTAATCTACGCCACCCGCCAACAGGGCCGGGGAGTCTTGATGCTCGTGTCCATTAATGGACGCGTGAGGCTCCCGCTTCCTACCGCTCAAGGCGAAGTCAGAGAACCGTCCTGGTCCCCTTACCTGAAGTGAGCGGGCGCTACACGTTTTACTTAACACACTGGGGTTCATTAGGAGTTTCACGATGGAAATGCTGAAGTTTGGTAAATTTGCTGCGCTGGCTCTGGCCATGGCTGTAGCTGTAGGTTGCTCGTCCAAAGGCGGCGACAACGCCGGTGAAGGCGCTGTTGATCCAAACGCTGGTTACGGCGCAAACACCGGTGCCGTTGACGGTTCCCTGAGCGAAGAAGCTGCTCTGCGCGCAATCACCACCTTCTACTTCGAATACGACAGCTCGGACCTGAAGCCAGAAGCCATGCGCGCTCTGGACGTTCACGCCAAAGACCTGAAAGCAAACGGCGCTCGCGTTGTTCTGGAAGGCAACACCGACGAACGTGGTACTCGTGAGTACAACATGGCACTGGGCGAGCGTCGTGCGAAAGCCGTTCAGCGCTACCTGGTACTGCAAGGTGTTTCCCCAGCTCAGCTGGAACTGGTTTCCTATGGCGAAGAGCGTCCAGTTGCTACCGGCAACGACGAGCAGTCCTGGGCCCAGAACCGTCGCGTCGAACTGCGTAAGTAATTCGATATGCGAACGTGCCGTCGTGCTGTAACTGTTCTGGCTCTCAGCCTCGCGCCGCTTGCGGCGTGGGCTGCGGTTCCTGTGGTCGATGACAACTCCGGTTATAACAATAGCGGGAGCAGTTATCCGCCTGCGGGTTACGGTACGAACGGCGCCTATGCCGGGGGAGCGGCTTCGGCCCCTGCCTCGGCACAAGGCATGCTGTTCAACCAATTGCAACAGATGCAGGACCAGATCTCGCGCCAACAGGGCGTGATCGAAGAACTGCAGAATCAGGTTTCGCGCATGAAGCAGGAATCCCTGGAGCGATACCAGGATCTTGATCGGCGCATAGGATCCGGCGTTGCACCAGCCGCGACTCCCGAGAATTCTTCTGCCGGTGGCGATGCAAGTGCTGCTGCCGGTGCTGCCGCAGGCGCGGGTGCTGCTGCGGCAGCCCAGGCCCCTGCTGCGGGTAGCGAACCGGCTGATCCGGCCAAGGAAAAGCTGTATTACGATGCCGCTTTCGACCTGATCAAAGCCAAGGATTTCGACAAGGCCAGCCAAGCCTTCGCCGCTTTCCTGCGCAAATACCCCAACAGCCAGTACGCGGGCAACGCTCAATACTGGTTGGGCGAAGTGAACCTGGCCAAGGGTGATCTGCAAGGTGCAGGTCAGGCCTTTGCCAAGGTTTCGCAGCTGTATCCCAAGCACAACAAAGTGCCGGATTCGCTGTACAAGCTGGCTGACGTAGAGCGCCGCCTCGGTCATACCGACAAGGTCAAAGGCATTCTGCAGCAGGTGGTGTCCCAATATCCGGGCACTTCCGCCGCGCAGCTGGCCCAGCGTGATTTGCAGCGCATGTAAGCCTGTTCATCCGTGTTTTGAAGAAACCCGCGCTTGTCGCGGGTTTTTTCGTTAGAATTCACGCCCTTTTTCTGAAACACGCTTCTTGTGGTCTACGCGTTGGCGGGATTGCCTGAAGTGCCTGACGGAGGCGGACAGCCTGTTTAGCTGTTACGCCCGTGGCGACTATGCAAGACACATTGAGAATCACCGAAGTTTTCTACTCGTTGCAGGGGGAAACTCGGACTGCCGGGCTGCCCACGGTTTTCGTGCGCCTGACCGGTTGCCCGTTGCGTTGCCAATACTGCGACAGCGCTTATGCGTTCAGCGGCGGCACCGTCCGCACCCTCGACGACATCCTTGAGCAAGTGGCCGGATATCGTCCGCGCTACGTCTGTGTCACCGGCGGTGAGCCGTTGGCTCAGCCGAACGCCATTCCTTTGCTTGAACGGTTGTGTGATGCCGGTTACGAGGTGTCGCTGGAAACCAGCGGCGCCCTCGACGTGTCCGCCGTCGATCCGCGTGTCAGTCGCGTCGTCGACCTGAAAACGCCGGGCTCGAAAGAAGCCCATCGCAACCGTTACGAGAACATCGAACTGCTGACCCGCAACGATCAGGTGAAGTTTGTCATCTGCTCGCGGGAAGACTATGACTGGGCGGTATCGAAACTGATCCAGTACGGGCTTGATCGACGTGCGGGTGAAGTGCTTTTCTCCCCAAGTCATCATGACCTCAATGCCAGGGATCTGGCGGATTGGGTGGTGGCAGATAACCTGCCAGTGCGGCTGCAACTGCAGTTGCATAAATATCTATGGAATGATGAGCCGGGGCGCTGAGATGATTGAACAACCGAACACTACCGAAAAACGTGCCGTTATCCTGCTTTCGGGCGGCCTCGACTCGGCCACCGTGGTGGCGATGGCACGCGCCGAAGGCTACGCCTGCTATACCATGAGCTTCGATTACGGCCAGCGCTCCCATGCTGAATTGCATGCCGCCGCCCGCGTTGCTCGCGATCTGGGAGTGGTCGAGCACAAGGTCATTGGCCTGAATCTCAACGGCATGGGCGGCTCGGCGCTGACTGACACCAGCATCGATATTCCGGAAGAGCTGGGCGAAGGCATTCCGGTGACTTACGTGCCGGCGCGCAACACGGTGTTCCTGTCGTTGGCATTGGGTTGGGCCGAAGTGCTCGGCGCGCGCGACATCTTCATCGGCGTCAATGCAGTGGATTATTCCGGCTACCCGGATTGCCGTCCCGAGTTCATCGAGTCGTTCGAGCGCATGGCCAACCTGGCCACCAAAGCGGGCGTGGAAGGCAATGGCTTCCGCATTCAGGCGCCACTGCAAAACCTGAGCAAGGCGCAGATCGTCCAGGCTGGCGTGAAGCTGGGCGTGGATTATGGCCTGACGGTTTCCTGCTATCAGGCAGACGATGACGGCCGCGCCTGCGGCAAATGTGACAGCTGCCGCCTGCGTGCTGAAGGCTTCGCGGCGGCGGGTGTGAGCGATCCAACTCCTTATTTTTGATCTTTTTCAAAAAAGGTGTTGAATAGTCCTTAAAAATCAGTATTATACGCGCCACCACACAGCGGGTCGTTAGCTCAGTTGGTAGAGCAGTTGGCTTTTAACCAATTGGTCGTAGGTTCGAATCCCACACGACCCACCATATTTGGCGGTTTAGAAAATCCGGAAGGCCCACGAAAGTGAGGATTTCCGGGTTTTTTTTTGCCTGCAATTCGGGCGTTCGATGTTTCAGCGCGGGCGGCCTGACACAGGTCAGAATCATCTTTTGTATCAACGGGATATTCTGTAGCCTTGCGCAGCTTCAACGCTGTCCGTGCCTGATGATACTCACTCTCCCGGCGGTACCCTCTAACGGTCCGGAGCCGGGTGTATACTCGACTTTCGCGCGAATGCGCCTGCAGGTCTTGCGAACATGACGCAGATTTCCGAACGCCTTCTGGTTCAAGCCCACCTCGACGCCAAGCAGCCCAAACCGCTGACGGCAGAGGAGGAGGCCTACTACCGTTCCGCCATCGCCGCCGAGCTCAAGGCTCAGGACGCGGTGCTGGTTGCCCACTTTTATTGCGATCCGGTGATTCAGGCCCTGGCCGAAGAAACCGGCGGCTGTGTTTCCGACTCCCTGGAAATGGCCCGCTTCGGCAACGCCCATCCGGCCAAGACCGTGGTGGTCGCCGGCGTGAAGTTCATGGGCGAGACTGCAAAGATTCTCAACCCGGAAAAGCGAGTGCTGATGCCGACCCTGGAGGCGACGTGCTCGCTGGACCTGGGATGCCCGGTCGATGAGTTCTCGGCGTTTTGTGATCAGCATCCAGAGCGCACCGTGGTGGTGTATGCCAATACTTCCGCCGCCGTGAAGGCTCGGGCTGACTGGGTGGTGACTTCGAGCTGCGCACTGGAAATCGTCGAAAGCCTGATGGACAACGGCGAGACGATCATCTGGGGCCCGGACAAGCATCTGGGCACCTACATTCAGCGCAAGACCGGCGCCGACATGCTGCTGTGGGACGGTGCTTGCATCGTCCATGAAGAATTCAAGTCCAAGCAGCTCGAAGACATGAAGGCGCTGTACCCGGACGCGGCGATTCTGGTGCATCCCGAGTCGCCGACTTCGGTGATTGAGCTGGCGGATGCCGTCGGTTCCACCAGTCAGTTGATCGCGGCCGCGCAAAGCCTGCCGAACAAGACCCTGATCGTCGCCACCGACCGTGGCATCTTCTACAAGATGCAGCAGCTGTGCCCGGACAAGGTCTTTATCGAGGCGCCTACCGCCGGTAATGGCGCCGCGTGCCGCAGTTGTGCACATTGCCCGTGGATGGCCATGAACACCCTTGAGCGCACGCTCAAGAGCTTGAAAGGAGGCACCAACGAGATCTTTGTCGATCCGGCGCTGATTCCCCAAGCGATCCGCCCGTTGAAGCGCATGCTCGACTTCACCCAGGCAGCGCGGATGAAATTGGCCGGCAACGCCTGAGAGAACCCCTTGTATGAGTGAGCCCTGTGGTGAGGGGATTTATCCCCGTTGGGTGGCGAAGCCGCCCTAAATCAAACACCGCGGCATATCAGGGATACCGCGTGGGCTCCTTTACGACTACTACGCAGCCGGACGGGGATAAATCCCCTCACCACAGGCCGACTCTTGAGCATGGAAATTATTTGCTCTTCTTCGGGATCCGCACCACACGCGTATCCGAATAGATGTCGTGCCAGGTGCGTTTCTGCTTGTCGAACAGCGACCAGAAGAACCCCAGCCCGATACACAACCACGACGCGATCGACACCATAAAGCGCAGCAGCGCCTGCCACAGGCTGATCGCTGTGCCGTTGGCGTTCTGCACGCGGATCCCCCACACCTGCATGCCCAGTGTCTGCCCGCCGTGGGTCCAGAACTTGGCGAAGAAGCCGAACAATACCAACAGCAGCACCGTGGAGTAGAGCGGATCACCATCCAGCTGGCCGGCGTCGGTCATCACTCGCAGACGCTCTTCGCCAATGATCGCCGCCTGGATCAACTTATAGATGAATCCGGTGACGATCAGCAGGGCGGTGCACAGCAGGAAGTCGTAGAACATTGCCGCCAGACGACGACCGAGAGCAACGGGAGGAAAGTCCCCTTGCGGCGTGAGCAGGTGTTTCGACATGGCAGCCTCGGGACGCGAATGGAAGCGCCATTTTACGGATAAGCGCGCACAAAAAAGCCCCTGATATCAATATCAGGGGCTTTTTCGTATCAGAAGATCAGGCCTCTGCTTGTACTTCGTCAGCCTGCATGCCTTTCTGGCCTTGCACAGCAACGAAAGTCACCTTCTGGCCTTCTTTCAGGCTCTTGAAGCCATTGCCCTGAATGGCGCGGAAATGTACGAACAGATCCGGACCGCTTTCTGGAGTGATAAAACCAAAACCTTTCTCGTCGTTAAACCACTTGACGGTACCGCTCTGACGTGTGGACATTTCTTATTTCCTTTGACGCATAAATTGATGACAGCCCCTTTCACATGAAAGAGTACTGGAGCTGGTTGCAAGGAGTAAGAAGACGTCGAGCGGGATGTAGCTAACTTGTAGGCTACTGCCCAGGTCACGATTCCAAGCTGACCCATGCAAACACAGTGGACAAACTCTACGCCAACTACGGGAGAAAAAACAAGCCCTGCGAAGGCCCCGGTTTTACTGCTCTTCGCGGCAATTAGTCAGTTCACTAGAGCAGTCTTTGACGATTGTCTGGTTCAGTTTTTTGCAGTCGTTATAAGCGACGTTCATATTCGAAACAGATGTTAAAAAACGCACTGTTTTATGGCGATTGCGTTACACATTAGTGCACGCATAGCGCAATCGCGTTACTTATAGAAACAGTCGATCAACCGCGATAGTAGCGTTGTGGAACAAATGGCATTTTGCTTACAAGCATTTGCACCTTTTTCCCACGGACGATGGCCCATACGGGCGTATCGAGCGTGACGTAGGCGCTGTCGAGGTAACCCATCGCCAATGGGCCGCCCAAGGTCGGACCGAAGCCACCGCTGCAGACGCTGCCGATGATCTCGCCGGCCTCGTTGACGATCTCTGCGCCTTCACGCACCGGGGTGCGCTCCTGTGGCAGCAGGCCGACGCGTTTGCGTGCGACGCCGTTCTGTTGCTGCGCGAATATCTGCTCGGCGCCCGGGAAACCGCCGGCCCGCGCGCCATCGGCGCGGCGGGGCTTGGAGATCGCCCAAAGCAGGCTGGCTTCGATCGGCGTGGTTTCGGTGTTCATGTCATGGCCGTACAGGCAAAGGCCGGCTTCCAGACGCAGCGAGTCGCGGGCGCCAAGACCGATGGCCTGAACCTCTGGTTCGGCGAGCAGGGCGCGGGCGAGTTTCTCCGCTTCAGCGGCCGGTACCGAGATTTCGAAACCGTCTTCACCGGTGTAGCCCGAACGGCTGACAAAGCACTCAACGCCCAGCAACGACACACGGTTGAACTGCATGAAGGTCATCTTCGCCACGTCCGGCGCAAGACGCGCCAGCACCGTGACGGCTGCCGGACCTTGCAGGGCGAGCAGGGCGCGCTCTTCGAACAGCGCCGTAATGGTGCACTGATCGCCGATGTGTTTTTGCAGATGCGCGAGATCCTGATCCTTGCACGCGGCGTTGACCACCAGGAGCAACTCGTCATTGCCCAGATTGGCAACCATCAGGTCGTCGAGGATGCCGCCGCTTTCGTTGGTGAACATCGCATAACGCTGCATGCCCACCGGCAGGTCGATGATGTCCACCGGCACCAGGGTTTCCAGGGCTTTGGCCGCATTGGCACCGGTCAGACGAATCTGGCCCATGTGCGAGACGTCGAACAGCCCGGCTTGCTCACGGGTGTGCTGATGTTCTTTCATCACTCCGAGCGGGTATTGCACGGGCATGTCGTAGCCGGCGAACGGCACCATGCGCGCGCCGAGTTCGAGGTGCAGTGCGTGCAGCGGGGTTTTCGAGAGTTGTTCGGTGGACATGCGTGGCTCCTTTGAATTTGGGTTGCGGGTGAGAGGCAAGATCAAGAGCCCCTCACCCCAGCCCTCTCCCGGAGGGAGAGGGAGCTAGTTACGTTTGGCTGAGTTGGTAATCAGCATTCGATAATGTTGACCGCCAGGCCGCCGCGGGCGGTTTCCTTGTATTTGCTTTTCATGTCGGCGCCGGTCTGGCGCATGGTGCGAATGACTTTGTCGAGGGAGACGAAATGCTGGCCGTCGCCACGCATGGCCATGCGCACGGCATTGATGGCTTTCACCGAACCCATCGCATTGCGCTCGATGCACGGGACTTGCACCAGGCCGCCGATCGGGTCGCAGGTCAGGCCGAGGTTGTGTTCCATGCCGATTTCCGCGGCGTTTTCGACTTGTTGCACGCTGCCGCCGAGCACTTCGCACAGAGCGCCGGCCGCCATTGAACAGGCCACACCGACCTCACCCTGACAACCGACTTCGGCGCCGGAGATCGAAGCGTTTTCCTTGTAAAGAATGCCGATTGCGGCAGCTGTCAGCAGAAATCGCACGACACCGTCGTCATTCGCCCCGGGGATAAAACGCATGTAGTAATGCAGCACCGCCGGAATGATCCCCGCCGCGCCATTGGTGGGCGCAGTGACCACGCGTCCGCCGTTGGCGTTTTCTTCGTTGACCGCCAGTGCATAAAGATTGACCCAGTCGAGCACCGACAGCGGATCGCGCAGGGCCGATTCCGGGTTCTTGCACAATTGCCGATGCAGCGCCGCCGCCCGGCGTTTGACCTTCAAACCGCCCGGCAAGATACCTTCGTTACGACAGCCAGCAGCGACGCAGTCCTGCATCACTTGCCAGATTTTCAGCAGGCCGGCACGGGTTTCGGCTTCCGGGCGCCAGGCGCTTTCATTGGTCAGCATCACCTGGCTGATCGACAGCCCGTACGTAGCGCAATGGCCAAGCAAATCCTTGGCGCTTTTGAAGGGGAAGGTCAGTGGCGTGGCGTCTTCGACGATGCGATCGGCACCGGCTGCATCTTCATCGACAACAAAACCACCGCCAACCGAGTAGTACTCGCGACTGCGGATCTGAATCCCCGCCGCATCGAAGGCGCGAAAGATCATGCCGTTGGGGTGATAGGCCAACGGTTTGCGGATCATTGCCAGATGTTCTTTCTCGTTGAACGCAATGCTGTGTTCGCCGAGCAGGTTCAAGCGGCCGTTGCCGCGAATTTCCTGCAGGCGCGCGGCGACGGTTTCGGTGTCGACTGTGTCCGGGTGCTCGCCTTCAAGGCCGAGCAGCACGGCTTTATCGCTGCCGTGACCTTTGCCGGTAGCACCGAGCGAACCGTACAGCTCGACACGCACGCTGGCGGTGCTGGTCAGCAGGTTTTCACGGCGTAAGCCCTCGGCAAAGCGCGCAGCCGCGCGCATCGGGCCGACGGTGTGGGAACTGGAGGGACCGATGCCAATCTTGAACAGGTCGAACACGCTTAACGACATGAGTGGTTCTCCGGTTTCTTGTTATGGGGATTGGCGCAGTTTTTGAGATCGGTGCAGATCCCTTGTGGGAGCGAGCCTGCTCGCGAAAGCGTCGGATCAGCCACCATTTACGTTGACTGAAATGGCGCCTTCGCGAGCAGGCTCGCTCCCACAGGGGGATCTAGGGTATTGCTGAAATCGGGGCCGATATTCAGCCCCTCATTCCATTAAGCGTAGCTTTCGATCGACGGGCAGGCACAGACCAGGTTGCGATCGCCGAAGACGTTGTCGACACGGCCGACCGGCGGCCAGTATTTGCCTTCGATCAGCGACGCGACCGGGTAAACGGCTTGCTCACGGCTGTACGGGTGGGTCCATTCGCCGACCAGTTCCGCTGCGGTGTGCGGGGCGTTTTTCAGCGGGTTGTCTTCCTTGTCCAGCGTGCCGTTTTCCACTGCGCGGATTTCTTCGCGGATGCGGATCATGGCGTCGCAGAAGCGGTCCAGTTCTTCCTTGGATTCGCTTTCGGTCGGCTCGATCATCAATGTGCCGGCGACCGGGAACGACATGGTCGGCGCGTGGAAACCGAAGTCGATCAGGCGTTTGGCGACGTCATCGACGCTGATGCCGCTGCTGTCTTTGAGCGGACGCAGATCGAGGATGCACTCGTGCGCCACCAGGCCGTTGCTGCCGGTGTACAGCACTGGGTAATGCTCTTCGAGGCGGCGGGAAATGTAGTTGGCATTGAGGATCGCCAGTTGCGAAGCGCGCTTCAGACCCGCGCCACCCATCATGCGGATGTACATCCAGGTGATCGGCAAAATACTTGCGCTGCCGAACGGTGCCGCGCAGACCGCGCCTTCCTTGCGTTCCATCTGGCCGTGGCCCGGCAGGAACGGGGTCAGGTGCGATTTGACGCCGATCGGGCCAACGCCCGGGCCGCCACCGCCGTGCGGGATGCAGAAGGTTTTGTGCAGGTTGAGGTGCGAAACGTCGCCGCCGAACTTGCCCGGTGCGCAGAGGCCTACCATGGCGTTCATGTTGGCGCCGTCGATGTACACCTGGCCGCCGTTGTCGTGAATGATCGCGCAGATCTCGCGAATGCCTTCTTCGAACACGCCGTGGGTCGACGGGTAGGTGATCATCAGCGCGGCGAGGTGTTCGCGGTGCTCTATGGCTTTGGCGCGCAGGTCTTCGATGTCGACGTTGCCACGGGCATCGCACGCGGTGACGACTACGCGCATGCCAGCCATTTGCGCGGTGGCCGGGTTGGTGCCGTGGGCCGACGACGGGATCAGGCAGATGTCGCGGCGCTCATCGCCACGGCTCTGGTGGTAGGCGCGGATCGCCAGGAGACCTGCGTATTCGCCTTGCGAACCAGCGTTCGGTTGCAGCGAGATCGAGTCGTAACCGGTGGCGGCGCAGAGCATCGCTTCCAGCTCATCGGTCAGTTGCTGGTAACCGGCGCTTTGTGCGGCCGGGGCGAACGGGTGCAGTGCACCGAATTCGGCCCAGGTCACCGGGATCATTTCACTGGCGGCGTTGAGTTTCATGGTGCACGAGCCCAGCGGGATCATGGTGCGATCCAGCGCCAGGTCTTTGTCCGCCAGTTTGCGCAGGTAGCGCATCAGCTCGGTTTCCGAGTGATAACGGTTGAACACCGGGTGGCTGAGAATCGGCGACTGGCGCACCAGCGCAGCAGGGATGGTGCTCTGCACCGAGGCGGCCAGCGCAGCGAAGTCCGGCAGGGTCTTGCCGTCGGCGAACAGGCCCCACAGGGTTTCGATATCAGCCTGAGTGGTGGTTTCGTCGACCGACAGGCCCAGACGTTCGGCGTCGATCACACGCAGGTTGATCTGCGCAGCGTGCGCCTTGTCGTGCAGCGCAGCGGTGTCTGCGCCGGTAGCAATGGTCAGGGTGTCGAAGAAACTGGCTTGTTCGACTTGAGCGCCCAGCGCGGTCAGGCCCTTGGCCAGAATCGCGGTCAGGTGATGCACGCGGTTGGCGATCTGGGTCAGTCCTTTCGGACCGTGGTAGACGGCGTACATGCTGGCGATGTTGGCCAGCAGCACTTGGGCGGTACAGATGTTCGAGGTGGCCTTCTCGCGGCGGATGTGTTGCTCGCGGGTCTGCATCGCCAGACGCAGCGCTGGCTTGCCGAAACGGTCAACCGAGACACCGACCAGACGGCCCGGCATGTCGCGCTTGAACGCATCTTTGGTGGAGAAGTAAGCGGCGTGCGGGCCACCAAAGCCCAGCGGCACGCCGAAGCGTTGCGCCGAACCGATGGCAACGTCGGCACCGAATTCGCCCGGTGCGGTCAGCAGCGTCAGGGCCAGCAAATCAGCGGCGACAGCGACCAAAGCGTTGGCGGCGTGGAAGCGCTCGGTCAGCTCGCGGTAGTCGAACACATCACCGTTGCTCGCCGGGTATTGCAGCAGCGCGCCGAAGAACGGCGTGACGTCAGTCAGTTCGCGCTCATCGCCCACGACCACGTCAATGCCGAGCGGCTCGGCACGGGTGCGCAGCACGTCGAGGGTCTGTGGATGGCTGTGGATCGAGGCGAAGAACTGGTGGCTGCCCTTGTTCTTGCTCAGGCGTTTGCAGAAGGTCATGGCTTCGGCAGCGGCGGTGGCTTCGTCGAGCAGCGAGGCGTTGGCGATCGGCAGGCCGGTGAGGTCGCTGATCATGGTCTGGAAGTTCAGCAGCGCTTCGAGACGGCCCTGGGAAATTTCTGGCTGGTATGGGGTGTAAGCGGTGTACCAGGCCGGATTTTCCAGCAGGTTGCGCAGGATCGGCGACGGCGTGTGGCAGTTGTAGTAGCCCTGGCCGATGTAGGTCTTGAACAGCTGATTCTTGCCGGCGATGGATTTGATCATCGCCAGGGCGTCGGCCTCGCTGAGGCCGTCGTCCATGCCCAGCACGCTGGTGCCCTTGATGCTTTCCGGGATGACGCTGGCGCTCAGCGCTTCGAGGGAATCGAAGCCGAGGCTGTTGAGCATGGCTTGCTCGTCACCGGCGCGCGGGCCGATGTGACGGGCGATGAATTCGTTGGCGGTGCCGAGATTGATGGCGGTCATGGGGTAATTCCTCAGGCTTCGGCTTGGGCTTTGATCAGACGGTCGTAAGCGTCCTGATCGAGCAGTTTGCCGACAGCGGCGGCGTCGCTTGGCTGGAAGCGGAAGAACCAGCCTTCGCCCAGCGGATCTTCGTTGACCAGCTCCGGGGCGTCTTGCAGCGCCGGATTGACTTCCAGCACGTCGCCATCGAGCGGCATGTACACGCCGCTGGCGGCTTTCACCGATTCCACGGTGGCGGCTTCAGCGCCTTTTTCGTAAGCCTGCAGCTCAGGCAGTTGCACGAACACCACGTCGCCCAAGGCGTTCTGCGCGAATGCGGTGATGCCGACAGTGACACTGCCGTCGGCTTCGGTGCGCAGCCATTCGTGATCTTCAGTAAAACGCAACTCGCTCATGGAAACTCCTCAGGGGCCAGACTCGTCTGGTGGACGCGGTGGAAAGCTTGGGGCGGGGAAGCCCTTAATAGATGAGGAGGCAGGTAGCAAGAATGCGGCCAAGGTTGATTTATCTATATAAATCAATGGCTTGGATTTTTTAGGTGGGTGTCGGCAGGTTGCGCCTGTAGCGAAATCGCTACAGCGTGGGGCGGGGAGAAAAGCTTAATCGGATCAAAGCGTTGCGCAGCGCTGGTCACAGGCGGGTGTAGCGATATCGTTCCGCTGTAGCGCTTTCGGTACAGGTGGAGGTCGTTTTTGGACGGATTTCGAATCCGCCATAAATCCTGTGGGAGCGAGCCTGCTCGCGAAGACGGTGTGTCAGGCGCCAGCCATTTTGCTGATAGACCGCCTTCGCGAGCAGGCTCGCTCCCACATGGGGAATTCCCTGCAAAAGGGATGCGCGGTGAGTCAGGGTTTATTGGGAATGCCGTATTTGCGCAGGCGATGGGCGATGGCGGTGTGCGAGGTTTGCAATCGGCTCGCCAGTTGCCGGGTCGAGGGATAGCTGACGTAAAGCTTTTCCAGCAGCGCCCTTTCGAACGATTCGACCGCTTGTTCGAGACTTTCCACCTCAGTGTCGGTCTGGCGCGCGACGGAGGTGCCGGCGATGTCGAGGTCGCCGATATCGACCAGGCTGCTCTCGCAAATCGCTGCCGCGCGGAAAATCACGTTCTGCAGTTGCCGCACGTTGCCTGGCCAGCGATTGCCGAGCAGCGCCGGATAAGTGCCGGGCGCCAGGCGGCAGACCGGGCGCTGGATCTGCGCACAGGCCTGCTGCATGAAGTAGCGCGCCAGCAGCAGGATGTCCTGACCGCGTTCACGCAGCGGCGGCACTTCGACGTTGAGCACATTGAGGCGATAGAACAAGTCTTCGCGGAACAAGCCTTCGCTGACCATTTTTTCCAGATCGCGGTGGGTCGCGCTGAGGATGCGCACATTGACCTTCACTTCACGATCACCGCCCACCCGACGAAAGCTGCCATCGTTGAGAAAGCGCAGCAGTTTGGCCTGCAAGTACGGCGACATCTCGCCGATCTCATCAAGGAACACCGTGCCCTGGTTGGCCAGTTCCATCAGCCCCGGCTTACCGCCACGCGCCGCACCGGTGAAGGCGCCGGGGGCGTAGCCGAACAGTTCGCTCTCGGCGAGGTTCTCCGGCAGCGCCGCGCAGTTGAGGGCGAGAAACGGAGCGCTGTGCCGTGCACTGATGGCATGGCAAGCGCGGGCGACGAGTTCTTTACCGGTACCGGTTTCGCCTTGAATCAACAACGGTGCATCAAGGGCGGCGACGCGTTGCGCGCGGGCCTTGAGTGTGCGGATCGCCGGAGACTCGCCGAGCAGCGCGTCGAAGCCTTCGGCGTGATCGTGGTGCAGTGCCGAGAGTTGTTCGCCGATGCGGTTCGGTTGATACAGGGTCAGCAGGGCGCCGGCGTCGGTGATCGGCGTGGCGTCGAGCAGCAGGGTCTGGCCGTTGACGGTGATCTCGCGCAGCGGCAGGCGAAAGCCGTTTTCCAGCAGGGTATCGAGCAGGCCGGGATCATTGAACAGCGCCGAGACGCTTTCACCGGCCGGTTCGCGACCGTACAGGGCAATCAACGCCGGGTTGGCCAGCAGCACCTTGCCGGCGCTGTCGAGGGCCAGCACCGGGTCGGTCATCGCCGCGAGCAGGGCATCTAGCTGCAAGTGCCGGCGCTGGCCGGGGAGGATATCGACCACGGTCACCGCCTCGACGCCGAGCACACGAAACAGCGCATCTTTCAGTTCTTCGAGCACTTGCGGGCTGAGGGTCGGCGCGTCGATGTAGACGTTCGGCGGGATCATCTCCACCGCATCCAGATTGAGATTGCGCCCACCGAGGATAGCCAGGACTTCCTGGGTGATGCCGACGCGGTCGATGAAGCTGACGTGGATACGCATGGGGGCGGTTCAGTGATCTGCAGAGCGGAGGGGGGCAAGTATGCCTTAAATCAAAAGCCCCCTCACCCCAGCCCTCTCCCGGAGGGAGAGGGAGCCGACCGAGGTGTCTGGGGTTATGCATCGACCTGAAAGTACCGGGCGATTATGGATTCAGTGATGCAGGATCAGGCCGACGCAATGCTGCAGCATCCCCCAATCAGTCCCCTCTCCCTCCGGGAGAGGGCTAGGGTGAGGGGCTTTTGATTTTTATTCGAAATGCTCGAGGTTCACCGGATCCCCCGACTGCATATTCAACTTCTGCCGAATGTCTTCAAACATCAGATCGTAATGCTTGTGCACCGAGCCGATCTGGCTGTGGGTCTTGGGTATGCCGTACTTCTCGGCGATCCGCGTGACATCGCGGGCGAAGTTGTAGGCCTCTTCCTTGGGCAGGAAAAACGCCTCCTTCATGTCCTTGCCCTGCATGCTGCCGTGCAGGGTGAACTGAATCCCCTTGCCTTTCTGCGGGTCGGTGAACACTTCATAGTCCAGATGCACGTTGTAATTGACGTCATCGTCGGTCAACGCGTGCCGCTCGATGTGCAGATGACCAGGTTCGAACTGGGCCATTGAGCTACTCCTTTCAAGGCATGGAAGCGGAGCAGGTCTTGAGCCTGCCCCGGCGTTTATTGTTATCGGTAGCTGATCCCCGGCTTCGCCGTGCTGACCCGCGTACCGGCGGTGCCCTGGACGATGGCTTCGATATCGGCCAGCGAACCGATCACCGCGACCTTGCCAGTATGGCGCGCGAATTCGCAGGCTGCCTGCACCTTCGGCCCCATCGAGCCAGCGGCGAAACCAAGGCGCTCAAGTTCGTCCGGGTGCGCTTCGGCGATGGCTTTCTGGGTGGGTTTGCCATAGTCGATGAACGCCGCGTTGACGTCGGTGGCGATCACCAGCAGATCGGCTTCCAGTTGCTCGGCGAGCAACGACGAGCACAGATCCTTGTCGATCACCGCCTCGATACCCTTGAGGTTACGGTTTTCGTCATACATGGTCGGAATGCCGCCGCCACCAGCGCAAATGACGATGCTGCCCTTGTCCAGCAGCCACTTGATCGGGCGGATTTCGAAGATCCGTTTCGGCCTTGGACTGGCTACGACGCGGCGGAATTTGTCGCCATCCGGGGCAATTGCCCAGCCTTTCTCGGCGGCGAGTTTTTCCGCTTCGGCTTTCTCGTAGACCGGGCCGATCGGCTTGCTCGGCTTCTTGAAGGCCGGGTCGTTGGCGTCGACTTCGACCTGGGTGAGCAGGGTGGCGAACGGCACTTCGAAGTCGAGCAGGTTGCCCAGTTCCTGTTCGATGATGTAGCCGATCATGCCTTCGGTTTCGGCACCGAGCACGTCCAGCGGGTATGGGGTGACAGAGGTGTAGGCCGCCGCTTGCAGCGACAGCAGGCCGACTTGCGGGCCATTGCCGTGGGCGATGACCAGTTGGTTGCCGGGATGGATCTTGGCGATTTGCTCGGTGGCGATGCGGATGTTGGCGCGCTGGTTGTCAGCGGTCATCGGCTCACCACGGCGGAGCAGGGCGTTACCGCCCAGGGCTACGACGATACGCATGGTGCAATCCTTCTAAGCAGAGGAATGACAAACGATTCGATCTCCCTGCTGGAACCGATATCCCTGTGGGAGCGAGCCTGCTCGCGAACGCGTCAGATCAGTCGACATCGCTGTTGAATGACCCACCGCTTTCGCGAGCAGGCTCGCTCCCACATTGGGTTTCCGGTTCCTTCAGTGGGAGCGCTGTGGCGTCAGAGATCAGCCAGGGTCGAGACCAGAATCGCCTTGATCGTGTGCATGCGGTTTTCCGCTTGCTCGAAGGCGATGCAGGCCGGCGACTCGAACACGTCATCGGTCACTTCAATACCGTTTTTCAGGTGCGGATATTGTTCGGCGATCTGTTTGCCGACCTTGGTGTCGCTGTTGTGGAACGCCGGCAGGCAGTGCATGAACTTGGTACGCGGGTTGCCGGTGGCCTTCATCAGCTCGGCGTTGACCTGATACGGCAGCAGTTGCTGAATGCGCTCGGCCCAGGCTTCCACCGGTTCACCCATCGATACCCAGACATCGGTGTGAATGAAGTCCACGCCTTTGACCGCTTCTTTCGGATCCTCGGTGAGGGTGATGCGTGCGCCGCTTTCCTCACCGTATTTTTTGCAGCGCGCCACCAGATCGTCCAGCGGCCACAGTGCTTTTGGCGCGCAGATGCGCACGTCCATGCCGAGCTTGGAGCCGATCAGCAGCAGCGAGTTGCCCATGTTGTTGCGCGCGTCGCCCAAGTAGGCGTAGCTGATTTCGTGGATCGGCTTGTCAGCGTGCTCACGCATGGTCAGCACGTCGGCGATCATCTGGGTCGGGTGATATTCATCGGTCAGGCCGTTGAACACCGGCACGCCGGCGAACTTGGCCAGCTCCTCGACGATTTCCTGTTTGAAGCCACGGTACTCGATGGCGTCATACATGCGCCCGAGCACGCGGGCGGTGTCCTTCATGCTTTCCTTGTGGCCGATTTGCGAGGAGTTCGGGTCGATGTAAGTGACGTTGGCGCCCTGGTCATAGGCCGCCACTTCGAAGGCGCAACGGGTGCGGGTCGAAGTTTTCTCGAAGATCAGGGCGATGTTGTTGCCCTTCAGGTGTTGTTGCTCGGTGCCGGTGTATTTCGCGCGTTTCAGATCACGGGACAGGTCGAGCAGGTAACGCAGCTCACGTGGGGTGTGGTGTTCCAGGCTGAGCAGGTTACGGTTGTGAATGTTAAAAGCCATGATGGATCTCCTTGGGTTTCGGTTATCCCCTTGGCCGCGCTCGATAAGTCGCGGCGAAGGCTCAAAGATTAGTAGTCGATCGGGTCGCGGATGATCGGGCAGGTCATGCAGTGGCCGCCGCCACGGCCTCGGCCGAGTTCGCCGGCGCTGATGGTGATGACCTCCACGCCAGCCTTGCGCAGCAGGGTGTTGGTGTAGGTGTTGCGGTCGTAGCCGATGACCACGCCCGGTTCCATGGCCACCACGTTGTTGCCGTCGTCCCATTGCTCGCGTTCGGCGGCGAAGCTGTTGCCGCCGGTTTCCACCACGCGCAGTTTCGGCAGATTGAGCGCCGCAGCGACGGTGTCGAGGAAGCTGCCTTCTTCGCGGCGGATGTCGATGCCGCCCTGTTTGGTTTCGTCAGGACGCAGGGTGAAGGCGACGATCTGGTTGACCACTTCCGGGAAGATCGTCACCAGGTCGCGGTCGCAGAAGCTGAACACGGTGTCCAGGTGCATTGCCGCGCGGGATTTCGGCAGGCCGGCGACGATGACTTTTTCCACTGCTTTGTTGTTGAACAGGTTCAGCGCCAGTTGGCCGATGGCCTGACGCGATGAACGCTCGCCCATGCCGATCAGTACCACACCGTTGCCGATCGGCATGACGTCGCCGCCCTCAAGGGTGGAGTTGCCGTGGTCCTTGTCCGGGTCGCCGTACCAGATCTCGAATTCGGCGTTGGTGAATTGCGGATGGAATTTGTAGATGGCGGTGGTCAGCAGGGTTTCCTGACGGCGCGCCGGCCAGTACATCGGGTTCAGCGTCACGCCACCGTAGATCCAGCAGGTAGTGTCGCGGGTGAACTGGGTATTGGGCAGCGGCGGCAGGATGAAGCTGGAGTGGCCGAGGAAGTCGCGGAACATCTGGATGGTCTTGCCACCGAAGCTGTCCGGCAGATCATCGGCCGACACGCCGCCAATCAGGAATTCGGCGATGTGGCGTGGCTCGAGGCTTTTCAGCCAGGATTTCACTTCGCTGATCAGGCCCAGGCCCACCGAGTCGGCAGTGACTTTGCGCTCAAGAATCCAGTCCAGCGCTTCGGGGATGGCAACGATGTCGGTCAGCAGGTTGTGCATTTCCACCACGTCGATGCCGCGCTCGCGCATCTTGGTGACGAAGTCGAAATGATCGCGCTTGGCCTGCGCCACCCACAGCACGTCATCGAACAGCAGTTCATCGCAGTTGTTCGGGGTCAGCCGCTGATGGGCCAGACCTGGGGAGCAAACCATGACTTTACGCAGTTTCCCGGCTTCGGAGTGGACGCCGTACTTCACTTTTTCCGTGGTCATTTCTGTGTTCCTCCAGATGACAATTCAATCAGGGGTTACAGCGTCAGGAAGCCATCGTAGAGACCGTAGGCCGCCACCACGGCGCCCACGACCACTGCGGCGAAAATCAGCTTCTCGACGTTGGTGAAAACCGGTTGTTTGAGTTCCAGCTTGGCCTTGGCGAACAGGATCGCGCCGGGCGCGTAGAGCAGGGCCGACAGCAGCAGGTACTTGACCCCGCCGGCATACAACAACCACACCGCGTAGATCAGGGCGATACCGCCGATGATCAGATCCTTGCGCCGCTCGGCGGCGAAGCCTTCGTAGCTCTCACCGCGCACCGCCAGCAGCAGGGCATAGGCCGCTGACCACAGGTACGGCACCAGAATCATCGAGGTGGCGAGGTAGATCAGTGACAGGTAAGTGCTGGCCGAGAACAGGGTGATGATCAGGAACACCTGCACCATCGCGTTGGTCAGCCACAGGGCGTTGACCGGCACATGGTTGGCGTTTTCCTTGCGCAGAAACTCCGGCATGGTGTGGTCTTTGGCGGCGGCGAACATGATCTCCGCACACAGCAGCACCCACGACAGCAGCGCACCGAGCAGCGAGATGATCAAGCCGACGCTGATCAGCACCGCCCCCCAGTGACCGACCACATGCTCAAGCACGGCGGCCATCGACGGGTTCTGCAGTTTGGCCAGTTCCGGCTGGGTCATGATGCCCAGCGACAGCACGTTCACCAGCACCAGAAACAGCAGCACGGTGATGAAGCCGATCACGGTGGCCTTGCCGACATCCGAGCGTTTCTCGGCGCGGGCGGAGAAGATGCTCGCGCCTTCGATACCGATGAACACCCAGACGGTGACCAGCATCATGTTGCGCACCTGGTTCATCACACTGCCCAGATCGGGGTTTTTCACGCCCCAGATGTCGGCGGTGAAGATGTCCAGTTTGAACGCGAAGACCGCAATCAGCACAAACAGCAGCAGCGGTACGACCTTGGCGACGGTGGTCACCAGGTTGATGAACGCCGCTTCCTTGATCCCGCGCAACACCAGGAAATGCACGCCCCACAGCAGCAAGGACGCGCCGATCACCGCCGCCGGCGTGTTGCCTTCGCCGAAGATCGGAAAGAAGTAGCCGAGGGTGCTGAACAGCAGAACGAAGTAGCCGACGTTGCCCAGCCAGGCGCTGATCCAGTAACCCCAGGCGGATGAGAAACCCATGTAGTCGCCGAATCCGGCCTTGGCGTAGGCGTAGACCCCGCCGTCCAGGTCAGGCTTGCGATTGGCGAGGGTTTGAAAAACAAATGCGAGGGTGAGCATGCCGACTGCGGTGATGGCCCAGCCGATCAGCACTGCACCGACGTCGGCGCTGGCGGCCATGTTTTGTGGCAACGAAAATATCCCGCCACCGATCATTGAACCGACTACCAGTGCAACCAGTGCACCGAGTCTTAGTTTTCCGGGCGCTTCAGACATTTGCATGACTCCATTGCAGGAAAGGAGAGCTCACAGCCTAGTACCGTTGTCTGTTCGAATAGCTGACTTGGATCAGTGCATGGCCACATTCCATTGTTAATGAATGACTTATCCACCCGTTGCGGGCATAACACTGTGCTCTGGAAGGCCCGTCCCAGAGCCGTTTCGCTGACGCAATTGGGAATAGCAATTAATGCTTTCGAACTATGACGCTAGTTGCTTTTCCGCGTTTGGCAAATGTCCGTCATCTGTTTTCAGTACAGAATTGAATAATCAGGATTGGCGCACAAAACTGACTTAACGTGCTAAGCGTTATCGTGGTCGGCTATATATAACGGTGCGAAATTGGCCATTACCTGATAAACGTCATCTACCCTTAGGCTTTTAGTCGGCTGTTGTTACAAATAAACAACAACGGCTCTTTCAAGGAGATCTGCATGTCGCAACCGACGCAAAAGCTGCGCCTTGGTGCGTTGATCGCGCTGGTGGTGGGGTCGATGATCGGCGGGGGGATTTTCTCGTTGCCGCAAAACATGGCGGCGCGCGCCGATGCCGGGGCGATCCTGATCGGCTGGGGCATCACCGCAATCGGCATGCTGACGCTGGCCTTCGTCTTTCAGACCCTGGCCAATCGCAAACCGGAGCTGGACTCGGGCGTCTACGCCTACGCCAAGGCCGGGTTCGGCGACTACATGGGCTTTTCGTCGGCGTGGGGTTACTGGATCAGCGCCTGGCTGGGCAACGTCGGCTATTTTGTGTTGCTGTTCAGCACCCTCGGTTATTTCTTCCCGGTGTTCGGTCAGGGCAACACGCCGATCGCCATCGGCTGCGCTTCAGTGCTGTTGTGGGCGGTGCATTTTCTGGTGATGCGCGGGATCAAGGAGGCAGCGCTGATCAACCAGTTGACCACTGTGGCCAAGGTCGTGCCGTTGATCATGTTCATCGTCATCGCTGCCGTAGCATTCAAGGCTGACATCTTCACCCGTGACATCTGGGGCCGCAGCAACCCGAACTTCGGCGGGGTGATGGACCAGGTGCGCAACATGATGCTGGTCACCGTGTTCGTGTTCATCGGCATCGAAGGCGCCAGCGTCTATTCGGCTCGCGCAGAAAAACGCAGCGACGTCGGCCGTGCCACGGTCATCGGTTTTATCGGCGTGCTGGCGCTGCTGGTGCTGGTCAACGTGCTGTCGCTGGGGATCATGAGTCAACCGGAACTGGCCAATCTGCAAAACCCATCACTGGCAGCGGTGCTCGAGCACATCGTCGGGCCGTGGGGTGCGTTGCTGATCAGCATCGGACTGGCGATTTCGCTGTTGGGCGCGTTGTTGTCATGGGCCTTGCTGTGCGCGGAAATCCTCTTCGCCACGGCCAAAGACAAAACCATGCCGGCGTTCCTGAAGAAGGAAAACAAGAACCACGTGCCGGTCAACGCGCTGTGGCTGACCAATGTGATGATCCAGATTTTCCTGCTGATCACACTGTTCTCGGCGGGGACTTACACCAGTCTGATCTATCTGGCGTCGTCGATGATTCTGGTGCCGTATTTGTGGTCGGCGGCCTACGCGGTGCTGCTCAGCGGGCGCGGCGAAACCTACGAACACGCCTCGGCGGAACGTACCAAGGATCTGCTGATCGGCGGCATCGCCCTGGTTTACGCGGTGTGGCTGTTGTATGCCGGGGGAGTGAAATATCTGCTGCTGTCGGCGCTGCTGTATGCGCCGGGGGTGATCCTGTTTGCCAAGGCCAAGCGTGAACAGGAGCAACCGGTTTTCACTACGGTGGAAAAGGGGATTTTTGCTTGCGTGGTGATCGGGGCGGGGCTGGCGGCGTATGGGTTGTATAGCGGGGTGTTGTCGTTGTGATCTGAAAAGCAGCCCCTCACCCTAGCCCTCTCCCAGAGGGAGAGGGGACCGACCGAGGTGTCTGGCGCTATACATCGACCTGAGCGATCGAGTTGATTATGGATTCGACGAAAATCTTTCACGTCGGCGTAACTCTCCAATATCCCCCAATCAGTCCCCTCTCCCTCTGGGAGAGGGGACCGACCGAGGTGTCTGGCGCTATACATCGACCTGAGCGATCGAGTCGATTATGGATTCGACGAAAATCTTTCACGTCGGCGTAACTCTCCAATATCCCCCAATCAGTCCCCTCTCCCTCTGGGAGAGGGGACCGACCGAGGTGTCTGGCGCTATACATCGACCTGAGCGATCGAGTTGATTATGGATTCGACGAAAATCTTTCACGTCGGCGTAACTCTCCAATATCCCCCAATCAGTCCCCTCTCCCTCTGGGAGAGGGGACCGACCGAGGTGTCTGGCGCTATACATCGACCTAAGCGATCGAGTCGATTATGGATTCGACGAAAATCTTGCACGTCGGCGTAACTCTCCAATATCCCCCAATCAGTCCCCTCTCCCTCTGGGAGAGGGCTAGGGTGAGGGGCTTCTCATGGCCAACACGGAGGATGCGAGCCCAACTCCGTCGCCGGCCAATTCCACCGCACCGCCGTCCCGCTGATCTGCAGCGGCACGCGCAACCTCCGCGCCGGCCCCCACGCGGTGTGTTCAATCGCCGGATCCTGATCCAGCGCGTCTTCGGCCCGCAGCGGATCAAGCATCCCCGGCCCATGCTCGACCAACAGTTTCGCCGTCCGCGCCAGCGACAACCGCGCCGAACCCCCGCGACCGCTGGCCAGTCGTTCAGTCAGCAGCCTTATTGCACTCGCCGCCATCAGATACCCGGTCGCATGATCCAGTGCCTGCACCGGCAGTGGCGTCGGTTTATCGCTGTGCTTCCAGCGCTGTCCGGCCTCGGCGATGCCGCTGCTCATCTGCACCAGGCTGTCGAAGCCCCGGCGGTTCTGCCAGGGGCCGCTCCAGCCGTAGGCATTGAGGCAGACGTCGATCAGCCCCGGTGCCAGTTGCCTTCGGCGTTCAATACCAAACCCCAGATGTTCCAGCGCATCGGCGCGATAGCCGTGGAGCAAGATGTCGGCGTCTTGCAATAAACCTTCGAACACTGCGCGATCCGCTGGCACTTGCAGATCCAGCCGCGCACAGCGCTTGCCGACAGTCATTTCCGGAACGACGCCGGGTTCGTTCCAGCTCGGTGGATCGATGCGCAGCACGTTTGCGCCGAGCCCGGCGAGAAAGCGGCTGGCGCTGGGACCGGCGAGCACGCGGGTCAGGTCGAGCACCTTGATCCCGGCCAGAGGTCGTGCGAGCGAGCCTTGCCATGGGCTGCGGTTCTCGTCCGTCTGCTCGCTGAATTGCACCAGCGCTTCGGCATTCACCGCCAGCCCCTGCGGATGCTGCTGCCACTGCGCCCAACTGCGCATCTCGGCGGCGCAGCCGTTGGCGTCGACCACTGCTTGTTCCAGATCCGCACTGTCCCATTGCGCGACTTTTGCCGCCATTGCGGCGCGGTCGGCGCAGGCACCGAGCACGCGTTCAGCGGCGGCGCGGTGATGCGGAGCGTTGGTGTGCAGACGGATCCAGCCGTCCCGGGTCGCATAGTCGCCGGCGATCGCGTCCCATAACGGCGGTACCTGCCAGCCGATCGGGCGAAGCGAGGTGGAGAACCAGAACGAGGCCAGGCGCCGGTCGACTGCAACCGCAGGCAAGTGCCCGGTTTGCTGGTGAAGCAATTCGCTGAGCGCTTGCCCGGCAACGGCGATGCTGGCGCAGGCCAGTTCAGTGACTGCGAACGCCGAGGGCAACGCGCCTTCACCGTTGAAGGGGATGGGCGTGCGAGGCAGGCCGAGTGCGGTTTGGATGGACGTGAGCAGATCAGTCATCGAAGGCCCTCCGGAACGAGAGGGCGATGATAGTGCAAAAGAATCGCGGTTTAGATGAAACCAGGATGTGAACCCGTTTCCCCAGTGGGAGCGAGCCTGCTCGCGAAGGCGTCGTGTCAGTCAACACGGATGTTGGATATGACGACCGCTTCGCGAGCAGGCTCGCTCCCACAGGGATTTATGCTGGGCCGTTACACGCGGAACTGATCCATCAATTTCATCTGCTGGCTCGCCAGGCTGTTGAGCTGGCTGCTGATCGCTGCCGATTCGGTGGCCTGCTCGGTCAGGGTTTCGGTCACGGTGCGAATCGCCGAGACGTTGCGGTTGACCTCTTCGGCCACGGCGCTTTGCTCTTCGGCGGCACTGGCGATCTGCAGGTTCATGTCGCTGATCACCGTCACCGCGTCGCTGATCTTGCCCAGCGCATCAACGGCCTGACGAATCTGCCCGGCGTTGTTGTGCGCCTGGGTCTGGCTCGAGTGCATGGTGGCGACCACGCCACGGGTACCGGTCTGGATGCGCTCAATGACGATGCGGATTTCTTCCACCGAATCCTGCGTGCGCTTGGCCAGGTTGCGCACCTCATCGGCGACCACGGCAAAACCGCGACCGCTTTCGCCGGCCCGGGCGGCTTCGATAGCAGCGTTGAGGGCCAGCAGATTGGTCTGTTCGGCGATGCTGCGAATCACTTCCAGCACCGAGCCGATCTGCTCGCTGTTCACTGCCAGCGCTTCGACCTCGGTAACTGCTTTGCTCACCTCATCGGCCAGTTGATTGATGTCGCGGGTGCTGCGCTCGATGATCGCCATACCGTCCTTCGCCGACTGATCGGCACCCTTGGCCGCATTGGCCGCGTTCGAGGCACTGTTGGCGACGTCGTGGGCGGTGGCGCTCATTTCGTTGGACGCGGTGGCGACCTGATCGATTTCGCGGAACTGCACCTGCATGCCTTCGCTGGTCTGGCGGGCAATTTCCGACGACTGATCGGCCGTGCCGCGCGCTTCGGTGATGCTCTGTTTGATCTGCGCGATGGTCGGTTGCAGCTTGTCGAGGAAGCGGTTGAACCAGTTCACCAGTTCGCCCAGTTCATCTTTCTTGCTGTAGTTCAGGCGCTGGGTCAGATCGCCTTCGCCGCTGGCGATGTTCTTCAGCATCTCAGCAACGCTGTTGATCGGACGGGTGACGCCGGAGGCGGTGAGCCAGATCAGCAGCAGGCCGACCAGACCGGCCACGCCCGCCACCAGCAGGGCAGTGATGACGCCGGTTTGTTGCGCGTCATCCAGCACCGCTTGAAGTTTCACCGAGTCGGCCAGCAGCACGTGCTCGGGCAGGTCGATGACCACGCCCCAGGCGCGCGAATTGCCGATCGGGTCGACCGGGTAAACCGCGCGAATCAGCTCGCCCTGTTGGAGAATTTTCGCCGTACCGCTGCCGACCAGTTGCAATACATCCTTGCCATCGGCGCCGAGGGTGTCGCCGATTTTTTTGCCGACCCGCGTCGCGTCAGCACTGTCGGCCGCCAGCACACCGCTGCCGGAGACGATCAGCATATGCCCGGCGTTGTTGAACAGGCTGCGCTGCGAGTCGACAGCGGCGGCTTGCAGGGCGTCGAGCGCGATGTCGACACCGACCACACCGATCGCTTTGCCGTCGACCATCACTGGCACGGAAATGGTCGTCATGAGCATTTCCTTGCCACCGACGGTGTCGGCATACGGGTCGAGCAGGCAGGTGCGCTTGTTGTCGCGAGGGCAGGTGTACCAACTGTTGTACGGCGTGCCGCTGACGCTGAGGGTGGTCTTGGTCAGGTCGTCCTCGACCATGATCGTATTCAGCGCGGCGCCGGCGGCACGGCTCCAGTACGAGGCGAAGCGCCCGGCTTCGTTGGACTGCCGCGCGGCATCGTTGGCGAATTCGCTGTCCTTGCCGTCGAGGCCGTTGGGTTCGAAGGCCAGCCAGATGCCGAGGACTTTATCGTTGCGCTCGAAGGCGGTTTTCAGGCTCTGGTTCAACTCTTCACGAACAGCGCCGGCTTCGAGCGAACGCTTGGCCGCCATCGTCCGCAGATCCTTGATCTGGTCGGCGAGGGCGGTAACCACCAGCAGGCTTTCACCAAAGGTTTTCTGCACCCGCACCGCTTGCTCGGCGGCCTTGGCCTGCAGCAGGTTCTGCACGCTGGCGGTCAGTAACTGGTTGCTGGATTGACTGACCAGCGCGTCGTTCTGGTTGGTCTGGTAGATGTTCATGCTGACGATCAGCACCACCACTCCGAGCAGGCACAGGCCGGAGAGCAGGACGATTTTCAGGCGAATGGAAAGAGAGTCGAACATGGGGCGATCTCGCGAATGGAATAAACAGGTGGCTGGGCCTGAAGCCCGGTTTGCCAAATCCATTCAGCGCCATTCAATCCTCATCGGCGTTAAGCGAAACGGCATGAGGCGCTTGCCGACGGACGGTCGCCGCTAAACGTTTGCGCAGGGGAAAGTGCTGAAAAGGCTTTAATTACAGGGATGTTTCACTACAGCGATGGGCGTCTCCGGGCGCGACCAGATCCACAGGTTGCCCAGGCCCATGCCGGCAATCGCCAGATAGATCGGCCAGCCGTGATCGAGCATCACCAGCATCAAAGTGGCGCACAGCAGCATGCTGAGGGTGGCACTGACTTTGGCCTTGCGCGCGATGATCCTGCCGTTGCGCCAGTTACTGAGGATCGGCCCGAACAGGCGATGATTTTCCAGCCACGCACTCAGGCGCGGCGAACTGCGGGTCGCGGCCCACGCGGCTAAAAGGATGAACTCGGTGGTCGGCAGACCGGGCACGACGATGGCGACAAGGCCAATGCCGAGGCTGACATAGGCCAGCAGGCCGAACAGCAGACGGGCGAGTTTTGATGGGGCGGGTGCGGGCATGGGCTCAGCGGCGGCTTCTGAAGCGGAACGGGGATCTTACAGATTTGTGGTGAGCTCTGTGGGAGCGAGCCTGCTCGCGAAAGCGGTTGATCAGGCACATTGATGTTGAATGTGCTGCCGTCTTCGCGAGCAGGCTCGCTCCCACAAGTGATAAGAGTTGCTTCAGGCCACTTCGGCTTCTATGGCATAAGCCCGTTCCAGCAGCACGGTGAAGCGGTTGAATGCATCCAGCGCACCTTGCTCAACTTCCGCCTCTTCCTCTGCCGTGAACGGCAACGCATCGAGGGTGCGTACGAAGCTTTTCCAGCCCTCGGCGCGGCCACCTTGCGGTTCAGCCAAATGCCGGGCGCCAAAGGTTTCGCTCAGTTCCAGTGCCACCGCACGCTTGATCAAAAACGCCGCGCCGAGCTTGGAACCCTCCGACACGAAGATCCAGCCCAGCGCCCGTGCCTTGCTCGGGTTTTTCAGCGCGCCGGCCACCGGGGCCGGGACTTCGGTGTCGAGGTCGGCGAGGTCAGCCTTGGCCGCTTCGGCGCGGCAACGGGCCGGTAGATCCGGGACGATCGCGGTCAGTTCGGCATCGTTGTACAGCTCGACCAGTTCCGCCTGGAACAGGTACTGCGCGACGACGAAACGGGCGAAGCTGGCGCGGGTTTCGAATGGTGCGTGGGCTTTGACCAGCGCATCGAGTTTGCTGTGCGGCTCGTGGGTTATCTGGTTCAGGCGTTGCGAACGCAGGGCTTTTTCCGGGGTAGTCATGGGGTGTCCTTGATAAATGAGGCGCTTGATAACAAGACGTACGGGCGGGCGCCGGACAGTAAAAAAACCTCACTGCGCGGCGAGAACTCGCGCAGTGAGGCCGGGCGGATCAGATGTCCCAGATCAGGTTGATCGCGAAGTTGCGTCCCGGTTGGGTCAGCCGATCGAGGTTGGCCGGTTGCGTCACCGAGGCTTCGCCGACGCTGTCGTAACCGCGCACGTCATCCCACAGCCAGTACTTCTTGTCGGTCAGGTTGTAGACGCCGCCGCTGACGGTGACGTCGTCGGTCACCTTGTAATAGCCGGCCAGATCGAGAATGCCGAAGCCCGGGGTCTTGAACTGACTGCTGACGCCGTCCGGCGACTTGAAGTTGCTGTCGTCGACGCGGTCCTTTTTCTTCACCACGGTCCAGCTCAGCAGGCCGCCATAGGTGTCCTGGTCGTAACCGAGACCGAACACGCCGGTGAGCGGATTGACGCTGTTGATCGGCTCGCCGCTGTCGTTGTTGCGACCGTAGGCGTAGGCGATCGAGCCTTGGGTATACAGGCCTAGCGGCGCGCCGAACGCATCCAGGTTCAAGCGACCTTTGACTTCCGCACCCTTGATGGTGGCGCGCTTGATGTTGTTGCTCTGGAAGGTCAACTGATCGTCGCCCGGCTTGACCGCGTCCTCGTTGATGAAGTCGCGGTACTTGTTATAGAACACCGCGACGTCGAACGAGCCCTGCTCGAAATTCCCGCGCAGGCCGGTTTCGAAGCCTTTGCTCTTTTCCGGCTCGAGGTCGGAGTTGGGCGCTACGGTGTAGCCGGTCGTGTTGTTCTCGAAACGCCCGTACAGCGATTTTGCCGTGGGCGTGCGGAAGCCTTCGGCGTACTGGCCGTACCAGGTGTAGTTGTCCGTCAGTGCATAGGTCAGGCCGAATTTCGGCGACACCTTGTGCCAGGTCTTGTTCTTGTCGCTGACCGTGCCCTGGCCGTCGGCGTTCACGGTGTTGAGGAACTCTTCAGTGATGTGCGGCTTGAGCTGGGTGTAGTCGTAGCGCAGGCCCGGCAGGAAGGTCCAGTCGTTCCAGCTGATCTGATCCTGAGCAAACAGGCTGTAGGTGTTGATGGTCGGATCGGGGAAATCAGTGGCCTTGGCCAGCACATCTGCCGGACTCGTCGCGCCAATCGCCGTGCAGCCGCGACCGACGGCCACACACGTGCCGTCGCCGCTGCGCGAGCCGGTGACTTTCTGCTGTTTGATCGTGGTGCCGTAAGTCAGCAGGTGATCGGTGTCACCGATGGCGAAAGCCTTGTCCAGTTGCGCGTCGAACACCCACTGTTTTTCTTCGTAGAGCGTGTCGCGGGTACGCTGCACTTTACGGGTGATCGGGTAGTACAACTCTTCGGTGCTCTGGTCGGTCTTGGCGATCTGGTGATTGAGGCTCCACTTGGCGTTATCGGCCAGCAGGCTGTCGAGGGCGAACGCGTGTTCGATGCCGAAACGCTCGCGGGTGATGGTGTCGTTACCGGTGCGCCACTGGTACATGCCGCCGGGCAGGACGCTGCTCGGAATGGTCGGCGCGCCATTGAAGTACGGGCCGCCGTAGGCACTTTTCTGATCGGTGTCGCGATCGTCCTTGTACTTTTCGTAGGTCAGGCCCAGGCGCGAATCGTCGTTGTAGTTCCAGCCGAGCTTGGCCAGGACGTTGGTTGCGCGCACGTCTTCCGGGTTGGCGGCGGTGCGCGCAAGGCCGGTGCCATTGTTGCCGCCGAACGATTCGCTTTCGTGACCGTCGCGCTGGCTGTAATGCAGCAAGCCGTCGAACTCACCGCTGCGGCCAGCGACGGTGGCGGATTTCAGCCAGCTGTCGTCGGCGGAGCTGTAACCGCTTTTCAGACGCGCGCCGACGTCCTTGCCCGGTTTGATGATGTCGTCGGCGTCCAGCGTGTAGTAGCTGACCGCGCCGCCGATAGCGTTGCTGCCGTACAGCACCGAGGCCGGGCCACGCAGAATTTCCACGCGTTTGACGATTTCCGGGTCGACGTAGTTGCGCTGGCTTTTGGCGTAGGGGCCGTTGAAGAAGCCGTTGGGGATTTCCACGCCATCGACTTGAGTCAGGATGCGGTCGCCGTCGATACCGCGAATGTTGTAGCCACTGATGCCGCCGCGCTGACCGGCACCGCCAACGGAAACGCCCGGTTCGTAGCGCACCAGATCCTTGATGGTGTTGACGTTGTTGCGGTCAAGCGCTTGGCGCTCCTGCACGCTGACGGTCGAGGGCACGCTGTTGACCGACTGTTCCTGGCGAGTGGCGCTGATGGTCACCTGATCGAGATTGAGCGTGCCGCTGCTGTTGCGTTTTTCCAGCACGACATTGTTGTTGCTCAGCTTGCGAAAGCTCAGGTTGGTCCCCACCAACAGGCGCTCGAGGGCTTTCTCCGGCGGCAGCGAACCGCGCACGCCCGGCGACGAAACGTTCTGCCCCAACTCTGCCGGCAAGCCGACCTGCCAACCGGTCACGGCGGTGAAGGCATTCAGTGCCGAAACCAGTGGTTGCTGGCCGATGGCGAACGCGTAATCGCCCATGTTGCGCGTCGGTTGCTCGGTGGCCGCCAGCAGCGGTGCGGTGCCAGCCATCAGGATGGCCGCAGTCAGCAGCGACAGTACGCGGGAAGGGGAAGCAGTCTGGCGGGTAAGGCGTGAGGACATCGATAGCGCTCCGTGTCGCACGAATCTTTATAGGTGCTGATCGGCATGGTTAGATGCGAATCAATTGCATTGGCTATAACGAGACGTACTGTCGCTGGCTATCGAGTAAAAATAATTCTCATTCAGTTAAGGATCACCAGCGCCGGGAATTCCTGCAGGCGCGCCGAGGTGATGTGGGCGAGGGAGCGGACCACGTCGAGCGGCTGGTCGAGACGGTAATTGCCGGTGACGGCGACGTCGGCCAGTTGCTCGTTGTTGTTGATGATCCAGCCCGGGTAGTAGCGGCGCAGCTCGGCCAGCACCTGATTCAGCGGGCAGTTCTCGAACACCAGGCGGCCTTCAACCCAGGCCAGATCGGCATTGGCGTCGAGCTTGGCCGGGCGATCAAAACCGTTGGGGCCGATGCGAATGCTCTCCCCGGCGCGCAGGCGCACCCTGGCATCGTTGTGGGTGGCGCGCAGATCGACATCGCCACGCTGCACATTCACTTGCGCGACCCCGTCGAGGTAGCGCACGGAGAATGCGGTGTCGTGGACGCTGGCCGTTACCGGACCTGCGTCGATCTCCAGCGGCTGATTGCGCCCGCTGGCGATCTCGAAAAACGCCTCGCCCTGAAACAGTCGGGCCACGCGCTGTTGATCGTTGATGGTGCTGGAAAACGCCGAATTGGTATTGAGCAGGACCTTCGAACCGTCCTCCAGTTGCAGCCGCTGACGCTCGCCAACCACGGTGAGGTGATCCGCTTGAATGCGCATCGGCAAATTACTGAAACTGAACAGCCCGAGGATCAGCACCGCAGCGGTGGCCAGCGGTTTCCAGTGCGGGCGCAAGCGTTTGAGGAAGGTGATTTTTACCGGCTTTGTCGCCAGAGCCTCGGCGCACAGTGCGACTTGCGGGCCGTCCCAGATGGCCTGGGCCTTGGCGAACGCCTCGGCATTCAACGAATCAGCCGCCAGCCAGGCATGAAATTGCCGGGTCTGTTCCTCATCCGGGCTGCCGAGCACGATGAGCCAGTCCAGCGCCTGGTCCATTGCAGCTGCAGCGTCCCGCGCCGAATCGGGCGAAGGCGAGCGGTGGGTGTCCGTCACGGTGGTTCCTCAGGGCTTCTGGCGAAGCAGTTTCTAGCTTCAAGCTGCAAGCTGCAAGCCGGATGCGTTACCGCTTTTTGTTTTTACTTGTAGCTTGCAGCTCAAAGCTTGCCGCTGCCGTTATGTCGTTCGGCAACACCGATGCAGATCGACATGATCAGTTTCAGTTCTTTCTGCACGGTGCTCAGCGAAACATTAAGTTCATCAGCGATTTCCTGATAACTGTGCCCGTGCAGGCGGCTGAGGATGAAGATCTGTTGCTGGCGCGGGCTGAGTTGGCTGAGGCTCACGTTCAAACGCTCCAGCAGTTGTTCGGCATGGGCGGCGTCTTCGGCGCTGCTGGCGGGCGCGGCGATGCTCTGCACCACGTCCTGAGGTACGTCATCGACCATGGTCCGCGCATGAATCTTGCGCGCACGCAAATGATCCAGTGCCAGATTGCGCGCGGTCTGGAAGACAAAGGGTTCAAGGTGATCGATGGCCCGTTCGCTCAACGCCCGGGTCACGCGCAGGTAGGTCTCCTGCAACAGGTCTTCAGCGGTGCTGTGATTGTTGACCATCCGTTCCAGCGTGCGCAGCAGGGAAGTGCGCTGGGCGAGGAAGACGTGGTTGAAGCGCGATTGACTCACGGGAGGACCTGATCCATTTCGAGCGAATGATAATGCTTATCATCCAGCTAAATGGTCAAGCGCTGATTTCAAATTGAAATCGGATCTCCTGTGGGAGCGAGCCTGCTCGCGAAGGCGTTGTGTCAGTCAGCTCCATATTGACTGACAGATAGCTTTCGCGAGCAGGCTCGCTCCCACAGGGATTGGGGACCGGCCGGGATTATTCGGCGTTACACAACGCCAGGCAGTTATCCAGCATGCGGTTGGAGAAGCCCCATTCGTTGTCGTACCAGGCCAGCACTTTCAGCAACTTGCCGCTGACTTTGGTGTGGTTGGCGTCGAAGATCGACGACAGCGGGTTGTGGTTGAAGTCGCTGGAAACCAGCGGCAAGGTGTTGTAACCGAGAATCTTCGAGTGCTGGCTGGCCGCTTTTAGCAGGGCGTTGACTTCGTCGGCACTGGCTTCTTTCTTCAGTTGCACGGTGAGGTCGACCAGCGACACATTGATCACCGGTACGCGCACAGCCATGCCGGTCAATTTGCCCGCCAGTTCCGGCAGCACCAGGCCTACCGCTTCGGCTGCGCCGGTCTTGCTCGGGATCATGTTCTGCGTGGCGGAACGGGCGCGGTACGGGTCGCTGTGATAGACGTCGGTGAGGTTCTGGTCGTTGGTGTAGGCGTGGATGGTGGTCATCAGGCCGCTTTCGATCCCCAGCTCGCGATGCAGCACCTGCGCCACTGGCGCCAGGCAGTTGGTGGTGCACGAAGCGTTGGAAATGATCTGGTGCGACTGACGCAGAATGTCGTGGTTGACGCCATAAACGACGGTGGCGTCGGCGCCTTTGGCCGGGGCAGAAATGATCACCTTGCGGGCGCCGGCGCTGATATGCGCGGCGGCTTTGGCACGGTCGGTGAACAGACCGGTGCATTCGAACACTACGTCGATTTTTTCTGCGGCCCACGGCAGGTCGGCCGGGTTGCGAATGGCGCTGACCGCGATGCGGTCGCCATTGACCGTCAGGCTCTCGTTATCGTGCGCCACTTCGGCGTCGAAAGTGCCGTGAACGGTGTCGTATTTGAGCAGATGGGCATTGATCGAACTGTCACCCAGATCGTTGATCGCGACGATCTGCAGGTCTTGACGATAGCCTTGGGTATACAGTGCGCGCAGGACATTACGGCCGATGCGGCCAAAACCATTGATTGCGATTCGAAGAGTCATGGAACAGCGCCGCCGTCGTTTTGTTGTTGGAATTACAAGATTATTCGCATAAAAATAGAAAACAAGCCTTTTTAGTGGCAATATTTTGTTTTATCTACAACGAGTGACCTGAATCAACTGGTCCGAATGGTCAAAAAAGCCGTCTGTCATTCCAACAACAACGGCGTTTGATCAGCATAGACAATCAGGTCGCCACATCCGTTAGCCTGGAGTTCTACACATGCATCCCCGCGTTCTTGAGGTCACCGAACGGCTTATCGCCCGCAGCCGCGCCACGCGTCAGGCTTACCTTGCATTGATTCGCGGCGCCGCCACCGACGGCCCGATGCGCGGCAAGCTGCAATGCGCCAACTTCGCCCACGGCGTGGCCGGTTGCGGCACTGAAGACAAGCACAGCCTGCGGATGATGAACTCGGCGAACATCGCCATTGTGTCTTCGTATAACGACATGCTTTCGGCGCACCAGCCGTACGAAGTTTTCCCCCAACAAATCAAGAACGCCCTGCGCGAGATCGGCTCGGTCGGCCAGTTCGCCGGCGGCACTCCGGCGATGTGCGATGGCGTGACCCAGGGTGAGCCGGGCATGGAACTGAGCCTGCCGAGCCGCGAAGTGATCGCCATGTCCACGGCGGTGGCGCTGTCGCACAACATGTTCGATGGCGCGCTGATGCTCGGCATCTGCGACAAGATCGTTCCGGGCCTGATGATGGGTTCGCTGCGTTTCGGTCATCTGCCGACCATTTTCGTACCGGGCGGGCCGATGGTGTCGGGGATTTCCAACAAGGAAAAAGCCGACGTCCGCCAGAAGTACGCCGAAGGCAAGGCGACCCGCGAAGAGCTGCTGGAATCGGAGATGAAGTCCTACCACAGCCCGGGCACCTGCACCTTCTACGGCACCGCCAACACCAACCAGTTGCTGATGGAAGTCATGGGCCTGCACTTGCCGGGCGCGTCTTTCGTCAACCCGAACACGCCGCTGCGCGACGCGCTCACCCGCGAAGCCGCGCATCAGGTCACGCGCCTGACCAAGCAGAACGGCAACTTCATGCCGATCGGCGAAATCGTCGACGAAAAGGCGCTGGTCAACTCCATCGTTGCCCTGCACGCCACCGGCGGCTCGACCAACCACACTCTGCACATGCCGGCCATCGCCATGGCCGCTGGCATTCAACTGACCTGGCAGGACATGGCCGACCTTTCCGAAGTCGTCCCGACCCTGAGCCACGTCTATCCGAACGGCAAAGCCGACATCAACCACTTCCAGGCAGCGGGCGGCATGTCGTTCCTGATTCGCGAACTGCTCGGCGCCGGCCTGCTGCATGAAGACGTCAACACCGTGCTCGGCCATGGCCTGAGCCAGTACACCAAAGAGCCGTTCCTTGATAACGGTGAGTTGGTCTGGCGTGAAGGCCCGACCGACAGCCTCGACGAAAACATTCTGCGTCCGGTGTCCCGTGCGTTCTCGCAAGAAGGCGGACTGCGGGTGATGGAAGGCAACCTCGGTCGCGGCGTGATGAAGGTTTCCGCCGTTGCGCTGGAGAACCAGATCGTCGAAGCACCGGCGATGGTCTTCCAGGATCAACAAGACCTGGCGGACGCATTCAAGGCCGGTCTGCTGGAGAAGGATTTTGTCGCCGTGATGCGCTTCCAAGGGCCGCGCTCCAACGGCATGCCGGAGCTGCACAAGATGACGCCGTTCCTCGGCGTACTGCAGGATCGCGGCTTCAAAGTCGCGCTGGTGACTGACGGGCGCATGTCCGGCGCGTCGGGGAAAATCCCCGCAGCGATTCACGTCAGCCCGGAAGCTTATGTCGGTGGCGCTTTGGCGCGCGTGCAAGAGGGCGATATCATCCGCGTCGATGGCGTCAAAGGCACCTTGGAACTGAAGGTCGACGCCGCCGAATTTGCAGCGCGCGAACCTGCCAAGGGCCTGTTGGGCAACAACATTGGCAGCGGCCGCGAGCTGTTTGGCTTCATGCGCATGGCCTTCAGCTCGGCGGAGCAGGGCGCCAGCGCCTTCACTTCTGCCCTGGAGACGCTTAATTGAAACTGGCTTTGGTCGGCGACATCGGAGGCACCAACGCGCGGTTCGCGTTGTGGCAAAACCAGCAACTGCAATCGGTTCAGGTGCTGGCCACGGCCGACTTCGCCAGCCCGGAAGAGGCAATCGCTCTGTACCTGAGCGGGCTCGGCCTGGCGCCGGGTTCGATCGGTTCAGTGTGCCTGTCGGTGGCAGGTCCGGTGAGTGGCGATGAATTCAAGTTCACCAACAACCACTGGCGGCTCAGCCGCAGCGCGTTTTGCAAGACCTTGCAGGTCGAGCAGTTGTTGCTGACCAACGACTTCTCGGCGATGGCGCTGGGCATGACCCGCTTGCAGCCGGGCGAATTCCGCGTGGTCTGCGAAGGCACGCCGGAGCCGTTGCGCCCGGCGGTGGTGATCGGCCCCGGCACTGGCCTGGGTGTCGGCACCTTGCTCGATCTCGGCGAAGGGCGCTTTGCCGCGTTGCCGGGCGAGGGCGGCCACGTCGACCTGCCGCTGAGCAGTCCACGCGAAACGCAACTGTGGCAACACATCTACAACGAGATCGGCCATGTCAGCGCGGAAACCGCGTTGAGCGGCGGCGGCCTGCCTCGGCTGTACCGGGCGATCTGCGCGGTGGATGGTCATGAGCCTACGCTTGAAACGCCGGAAGCGATCACCGCCGCTGGCCTTGCCGGTGACCCGATCGCTTTGGAAGTGCTCGAGCAGTTCTGCTGCTGGCTCGGCCGCGTCGCCGGCAACAACGTGCTTACCACTGGCGCGCGCGGCGGGGTGTTTATCGTTGGCGGGGTGATTCCCCGCTTCGCCGATTTCTTCCTCGCCAGCGGCTTCGCCCGCTGCTTCGCCGACAAAGGCTGCATGAGCGATTACTTCAAAGGCATCCCGGTGTGGCTGGTGACGGCGCCGTACTCCGGCCTCGTTGGTGCCGGTGTGGCGCTGGATCAATCAATCCCGACCTGAAATGCAATCCAATTGTGGGAGCGAGCCTGCTCGCGAAAGCGGTGTGTCAGTCAACAGATCTGTTGAATGTTAAAACCGATTCGCGAGCAGGCTCGCTCCCACAAGGGTTTCTGTAGTGTCTGTTAGTTTGATGCTTAAGGCATAATCCGCCCCAACTCCAACAACAAGGATGCCTTCGAAGTGAGCTCAGTCAACAAGTCGATATTGTTGGTCGATGACGACCAGGAAATACGCGAGTTGCTGGAAACCTACCTGACCCGCGCCGGGTTCCAGGTGCGGGCCACCGCCGATGGTGCCGGTTTTCGTCAGGCGCTCAACGAGGCGCCGAGCGATCTGGTGATCCTCGATGTCAGGCTGCCCGACGAAGACGGCTTCAGCCTGTGCCGTTGGGTACGCCAGCACCCGCGTCAGGCACAGGTGCCAATCATCATGCTGACCGCCAGTTCCGACGAAGCCGACCGGGTGATCGGTCTGGAACTCGGCGCCGACGACTACCTCGGCAAACCGTTCAGCCCGCGCGAACTGCAAGCGCGGATCAAGGCCCTGCTGCGTCGCGCGCAATTCGCCCACGAACGCAGCGGCAGCGAAGTGCTGGTCTTCGACGACTGGCGCCTGGACACGGTCAGTCATCGGCTGTTCCACACCGACGGCGAGGAAGTGATTCTTTCCGGCGCCGATTTCGCCCTGCTGAAACTGTTCCTCGATCATCCGCAGCAAATCCTCGACCGCGACACCATCGGCAACGCCACCCGTGGCCGCGATCTGATGCCGCTCGATCGCATCGTCGACATGGCCGTCAGCCGTTTGCGCCAACGCCTGCGCGACACCGAAAAACCGCCACGCTTGATTCGCACCGTGCGTGGCAGCGGTTATCAGTTGGCAGCCAATGTGGTTGCCGGCAATGCTCACTGAGTCGCTACGCAAATTTGCCAACCGCATACCGGTGCCGCGCTCACTGCTCGGGCGGATGCTGCTGCTGACCCTGCTGGCGGTGCTCTTCGCGCAAACGCTGTCGAGCGTGATCTGGGTGTCGCAACTGCGCGCCACCCAGCTCGAAGGCTTGGTCACCAGCGCCCGTAGCCTGGCGCATTCGATGACCGCCAGCGTCAGCTATTTCCGTTCCCTGCCGGTGGCCTATCGACCGCTGGTGCTCGACCAGTTGCGCAGCATGGGCGGTACCCGGTTTGTCGTGACCCTCAACGATAAGCCGCTGGGCATGGACGTGCTGCCGGTGACGCCGCGCAAGGCTGCGGTGATGCAAGCGGTGGACGAAGTGCTGCGCCAGTCTCTGGGCCATGACACGGATATTTCGGTGACCTTCGTCAGCCCTGAAGACCTGCGGATTTTCAACGCCGGGCTGAAACTTGATGAATTGCCGCGCTCCTGGGCGCATTACGCCCTGACCCTGGAGCCGGTGAATCCGCCGGTACTGGTCACGCAGATTCAAATGGCCCCGGGCGAATGGCTGTACATCGCCTCATTGCTGCCCGAGCCGTACACCAGTCTCGAAGAACAAGGCCTGCCGGCGCAGCAGGTGTGGTTTATCGTCCTCACCAGCGGCTTTCTGTTGTTGTTCATCGGCCTGCTGGTGCACTGGCAGAGCCGGCCGCTCAAGCGTCTGGCGCGGGCGGCGCGGGATCTGTCGCTGGGCGCCGACGTCGAGCCGGTGGCGGAGGGCGGTGGCAGTGAAGTGGTCGAAGTCGGCCGCGCGTTCAACACCATGCGCGAACGCATCAGCCGCTACCTGACCGAGCGCAGCCAGTTGTTCAGCGCGATTTCCCACGACCTGCGCACGCCGATCACCCGCCTGCGCTTGCGCGTCGAGCTGCTCGAAGACGAACAGCTGCAAGCCAAGTTCGGCCGCGATCTGGATGAGCTGGAGCTGCTGGTCAAAGGCGCGTTGCAATGCGTGAAAGACACCGACATCCACGAGAACATCGAGCCGGTGGATCTCAACCATGTCCTAGATTGCCTGGTCGAGCCGTATCTGGCGCCGAACGGCAATGGCCGCGTCACCCAGCATGGCCGCGCGCTCTCGGCGTATCCGGGCAAACCGCTGGCGCTCAAGCGCTGCATCGGCAACCTGATCGACAACGCCTTGAAGTACGGGCAGAACGCGCATCTGCACATCGATGACGATGACAGCGCCTTCGTTTTGCACGTCGACGATGAAGGGCCGGGTGTGCCGCAGCAACGGTTGGAGCAAGTGTTCGAACCGCACTTCCGTTTGGCGGGACAGCAGCAGGGCTACGGACTCGGTCTGGGCATTGCGCGCAACATCGCCCATAGCCACGGCGGCGAGGTGACGTTGCAGAACCTGCGTGAGGGTGGGTTGCGGGTGACGTTGCAGTTGCCTCGGTCTGTGGATTAGCCCCGAAAAGCCCCTCACCCTAGCCCTCTCCCAGAGGGAGAGGGGACCGATTGGGGGATGCTGCTGAGGTGCGCTGACCTGTAAATGCGGTGGTGAATCCATAATCGCCAATATTTTTCAGGTCGACGGAGGACGCAAGACACCTCGGTCGGCCCCCTCTCCCTCCGGGAGAGGGTTGGGGTGAGGGTGCTTTTGCTCTTCTCTTTTGTCACGAGCCAGTGACAAACCCCGTCCCCTTCGTTACAAGCCCGCCCCGGCCCGTTGTTTAGACTGCCCGCAGTCCTAACAACAAAAAAGGGTCACGCCATGGACACCTTTCATCCAGACTTCAGCAGTTGGCTGAACGCCCCTGCCCACCAGCAATGGCTAGCCGCCGAAGGCCTGCGTCTGCTGGATTTCGCCAAGGCATCACGACTGCCCGAAGGCTTCGGCAACCTCGACGAACGCGGCCGTTTGCCGGCGCACGCACGAGCCGAAACCATGAACACCGCGCGCATGACCCACAGTTTCGCCATGGCGCACATTCAGGGCCTGCCGGGGTTTGCCGAGCTGGTCGACCACGGTATCGCCGCGTTGCGCGGGCCGCTGCGTGATGCGCTGCATGGCGGCTGGTTTGCGGTTGCCCAGCATCGTGACGACAACACCGGCAAGAACGCCTATCTGCACGCCTTTGTCGCACTCGCCGCCAGCTCTGCCGTGGTCGCGCAACGGCCCGGCGCCCAGGCTTTGCTCGATGACGCAATCGACATCATCGACACTTATTTCTGGAGCGAAGAAGAGGGCGCCATGCGCGAATTCTTCAACCGCGACTGGAGCGAAGAAGAAGCCTATCGCGGCGCCAACAGCAACATGCACGCGACCGAAGCATTCCTCGCGCTGGCCGATGTCACCGAAGATCCGCGCTGGCTGGTGCGCGCCCAGCGCATCGTCGAGCGGGTGATCCATGGCCACGCTGCAGCCAACGATTACATGGTCATCGAACACTTCGATCGCGACTGGCAACCGCTGCGCGAATACAACCACGACAATCCGGCTGACGGTTTCCGTCCTTACGGCACCACGCCGGGCCATGGTTTCGAATGGGCGCGCTTGCTGTTGCACCTCGAGGCCGCACGGGTGAAGGCCGGCATGCTCACGCCGGGCTGGCTGGCCCTGGATGCGCAAAAACTCTTCGAAAACAATTGCCGCCACGGCTGGGATGTCGATGGCGCGCCGGGCATCGTCTACACCCTCGACTGGCACAACAAAGCCGTCGTTCGCCATCGCCTGCACTGGACGCACGCCGAAGCCAGCGCCGCCGCCAGCGCCTTGCTCAAACGCACCGGCGACGGGCAATACGAAACCTGGTACCGGCTGTTCTGGGAGTTCTGCGAGACGAATTTCATCGACCGCTGCAACGGCAGCTGGTACCACGAACTCAATCCGCAGAATGTGCCGAGTGCCGATATCTGGCCGGGCAAGCCCGATCTGTATCACGCCTGGCAGGCTGTGCTGATTCCACGATTGCCGCTGGCGCCAAGCATGGCCACGGCTTTGGCGCAGTCGTCCCGGCCTGTTGCTGTGTAACCATGTCGTGACATTTACGCGTCCCTTCGTTACCTGCGAAGCGAAACGCTCTGTTTAAACTCCGTGCAGCGCAAGCACCAGACTTGCAATGCATAACAACAAGAAAGGTACATCTCGAATGAATGCGATTTCTCGCCTCGCTACTGTCATTTCTGTCGCCTCCCTGTTCCCGCTCGCAATCCTGCCGCTCAGTGTCTCCGCCGCCGATTCCAAAGGTTCGGTCGAAGTCGTGCACTGGTGGACTTCCGGTGGCGAAAAAGCCGCTGTCGATGTGCTCAAGGCCCAAGTCGAAAAAGACGGTTTCACCTGGAAGGACGGCGCTGTCGCCGGTGGTGGCGGTGCGACTGCCATGACCGTGCTGAAAAGCCGTGCCGTTGCCGGCAACCCGCCAGGCGTAGCGCAGATCAAAGGCCCGGACATCCAGGAATGGGCGTCGACCGGTCTGCTCGACACCGACGTTTTGAAAGACGTCGCCAAGTCGGAAAAGTGGGACAGCCTGCTCGACAAGAAAGTCTCCGATACCGTGAAGTACGAAGGTGATTACGTGGCCGTGCCGGTGAACATTCACCGCGTGAACTGGCTGTGGATCAACCCGGAAGTCTTCAAGAAAGCCGGCATCACCAAGAATCCAACCACCCTCGAAGAGTTCTACGCGGCCGGCGACAAGCTGAAAGCGGCGGGCTTCATTCCGCTGGCCCACGGCGGTCAGCCTTGGCAGGACAGCACCGTGTTCGAAGCCGTGGTGCTCTCGGTCATGGGCGTGGATGGCTACAAGAAAGCTCTGGTCGATCTCGACAACAAGGCGCTGACCGGCCCGGAAATGGTCAAGGCGCTCACTGAGCTGAAGAAAGTCGCGACCTACATGGACGCGGACGGCAAAGGCCAGGACTGGAACCTCGAAGCGGCCAAGGTCATCAACGGCAAGGCCGGCATGCAGATCATGGGTGACTGGGCCAAGTCCGAATGGACTGCTGCCAAGAAAGTCGCCGGCAAGGACTACGAGTGCGTAGCGTTCCCGGGCACCGACAAGGCGTTCACCTACAACATCGACTCGCTGGCCGTGTTCAAGCAGAAGGACGCAGGCACTGCGGCCGGTCAGCAGGACATCGCCAAAGTCGTGCTGGGTGAGAACTTCCAGAAAGTCTTCAGCATCAACAAAGGCTCTATCCCGGTGCGCAACGACATGTTGAACAACATGGACAAGCTCGGCTTCGACTCCTGCGCACAGACCGCTGCCAAGGACTTCCTGGCGGACGCCAAGTCCGGTGGCCTGCAACCAAGCATGGCGCACAACATGGCGACCACGCTGGCGGTGCAGGGCGCGTTCTTTGACGTAGTCACCAACTACATCAACGACCCGAAAGCCGACCCGGCCGATGCGGCGAAGAAACTCGGCGCGGCAGTTCAGTCGGCCAAGTAATGCTTGGCCCCTGTAGGAGTGAGCCTTTGTGGTGAGGGGATTCATCCCCGATGGGTTGCGAAGCGACCCCGGAAAGTTGCAGCGGTGCAGTGTCTGAAATACCGCATGTAATGATTTCGCGACTGCTGCGCAGTCGATCGGGGATAAATCCCCTCGCCACAGGGCTCACTCCTGCAAGGGAATGCTTTCGTAAACCCTTATTGTGGATTTCCCCATGAGTTCTGTTGCTGTGTTCAGCAAGGCCTCGCCGTTCGATGCATTGCAGCGCTGGCTACCGAAACTGGTGCTGGCGCCGAGCATGTTCATCGTGCTGGTGGGCTTCTATGGCTACATCCTGTGGACGTTCATTCTGTCGTTCACCACCTCGACCTTCCTGCCCAACTACAAGTGGGCCGGTCTGGCGCAATACGCGCGGTTGTTCGACAACGATCGTTGGTGGGTGGCGAGCAAGAACCTCGCCGTGTTCGGCGGCATGTTCATTGGTATCACCTTGGTGATCGGTGTGTTGCTGGCGGTGTTCCTCGATCAGCGCATCCGTCGCGAAGGCTTTATCCGCACCATTTACCTGTACCCGATGGCGCTCTCGATGATCGTCACCGGTACCGCATGGAAATGGCTGCTCAACCCGGGCATGGGCCTGGACAAATTGTTGCGTGACTGGGGCTGGGAAGGCTTCCGTCTGGACTGGCTGATCGACCCCGATCGCGTGGTCTACTGCCTGGTGATCGCCGCTGTGTGGCAAGCCTCGGGCTTCATCATGGCGATGTTCCTCGCCGGCCTGCGTGGCGTCGATCAATCGATCATCCGTGCCGCGCAGATCGACGGCGCGAGCATGCCGCGCATCTACTGGAAAGTCGTACTGCCAAGCCTGCGGCCGGTGTTCTTCAGTGCCGTGATGATCCTCGCGCACATCGCGATCAAGAGCTTCGACCTGGTTGCGGCAATGACCGCCGGTGGTCCGGGTTATTCCTCCGACCTGCCAGCGATGTTCATGTATTCCTTCACCTTCAGTCGCGGCCAGATGGGCATGGGCTCGGCCAGTGCGATTCTGATGCTCGGTGCGATCCTCGCGATCATCGTGCCTTACCTGTACTCCGAGCTGAGGACCAAGCGTAATGACTAGTCTTGCTGCCAAACCCGCTATCAGCTTGAGCCGCATCGCAATCTACGCGGTGCTGATCCTTGCGGTGTTTCTGTATCTGGTGCCGCTGGTGGTGATGTTGCTGACCAGCTTCAAGACCCCGGAAGACATCAGCACCGGCAACCTGCTGAGCTGGCCGACCGTGGTCAGCGGCATCGGCTGGGTCAAGGCCTGGGCCACGGTTGACGGCTACTTCTGGAACTCGATCAAGATCACCGTACCGGCCGTAATCATCTCCACCGCCATCGGTGCGTTGAACGGTTACGTGCTGTCGATGTGGCGCTTCCGTGGTTCGCAGTTGTTCTTCGGTCTGCTGCTGTTCGGCTGCTTCCTGCCGTTCCAGACCGTGCTGCTGCCGGCCTCGTTCACCCTCGGCAAGATGGGCCTGGCGAGCACCACCACCGGCCTGGTCTTCGTTCACGTGGTTTACGGTCTGGCGTTCACCACACTGTTCTTCCGCAACTACTACGTGAGCATTCCCGATGCGCTGGTCAAGGCTGCGCGTCTGGATGGCGCGGGTTTCTTCACGATTTTCCGCCGGATCATTCTGCCGATGTCGACGCCGATCATCATGGTCTGCCTGATCTGGCAGTTCACCCAGATCTGGAACGACTTCCTGTTCGGTGTGGTGTTCTCCAGCGGTGATTCGCAACCGATCACCGTGGCGCTGAACAACCTGGTCAACACCAGCACCGGCGCCAAGGAATACAACGTGGATATGGCAGCGGCGATGATCGCCGGCCTGCCGACCCTGCTGGTCTATGTGGTCGCAGGCAAGTATTTCGTGCGCGGGCTGACGGCCGGCGCGGTCAAGGGGTAATCATGGCTACGCTTGAACTTCGCAACGTAAACAAGACCTACGGGGCCGGCCTGCCGGACACCCTGAAGAACATCGAACTGTCGATCAAGGACGGTGAATTCCTGATCCTCGTCGGCCCGTCGGGCTGCGGCAAATCGACCTTGATGAACTGCATCGCCGGTCTGGAAACCATCACCGGCGGCGCGATCATGATCGGTGATCAGGACGTCAGCGGCATGAGCCCCAAGGATCGCGACATCGCCATGGTGTTTCAGTCCTACGCGCTGTACCCGACCATGAGCGTGCGCGAGAACATCGAGTTCGGCCTGAAGATCCGCAAGATGCCGCAGGCGGCGATCGACGAAGAAGTCGCCCGCGTGGCCAAGCTGTTGCAGATCGAACACTTGCTCAATCGCAAACCGGGCCAGCTCTCCGGTGGTCAGCAACAGCGCGTGGCGATGGGCCGTGCACTGGCGCGGCGGCCGAAGATCTACCTGTTCGACGAACCGCTGTCGAACCTCGACGCCAAGCTGCGCGTCGAGATGCGTACCGAAATGAAACTGATGCACCAGCGTCTGAAAACCACCACGGTCTACGTGACCCACGACCAGATCGAAGCGATGACCCTGGGCGACAAGGTGGCGGTGATGAAGGACGGCATCATTCAGCAGTTCGGCACGCCGAAAGACATCTACAACGACCCGGCCAACCTGTTCGTCGCAAGCTTCATCGGTTCGCCACCGATGAACTTCATCCCCCTGCGCTTGCAGCGCAAGGACGGTCGCCTGCTGGCGCTGCTCGACAGCGGTCAGGCGCGTTGTGAATTGCCGATGAGCATGCAGGACGCCGGCCTCGAAGATCGCGAAGTAATCCTCGGCCTGCGCCCGGAGCAGATTGTTTTGGCGAATGGCGAGGGCAATGGTCTGCCGAGCATCCGCGCCGAAGTGCAGGTCACCGAACCGACCGGTCCGGACACGTTGGTGTTCGTCAATCTGAATGACACCAAGGTCTGCTGCCGACTGGCGCCGGACGTGGCACCGCAGGTGGGCGAAAGCCTGACGCTGCAGTTCGATCCATCGAAAGTGTTGTTGTTCGACGCCAATACCGGCGAGCGTCTGGGCGTTGCGGGCCAGGTGCAGACAGAGACCCGGTCGGCGAATGTGGCGCAGTTCAAAGGCCGCTGAAGTACAAAATGTGGGAGCGAGCCTGCTCGCGAAAGCGGTCTGACATCCAGCATTGATGTCGCCTGATACACCGCATTCGCGAGCAGGCTCGCTCCCACAGGGGGCAAGCAGTGCCCGGCCTGTCGAGCACTGCACTTTATGTAAACCGCGTTAGATAAAAACAGTTAATAACAATAAAGACGAGGATGTAGGGATGAAAAAGAAACACGTCAATGCCCGGTTGATCTGCCAGGTTTCTGCGGCAGCTGCACTGGTGCTGGCCGGTAATGCGATGGCGGCGGATGCGTTCAGCTCCGACTCCAAGTGGATGACCGGCGACTGGGGCGGCGAGCGCACCAAGCTGATCGAGCAGGGTATCGACATCAAGGCCGACTACGTTGGCGAGATGGGCGCCAACCTGAACGGCGGTTACAACGACGACAAGACTGCGCGTTACGCCGACCAGTTCGGTCTGGGCGTGGCCCTCGACCTGCAGAAGCTGTGGGGCTGGGACAACACCCAGGCGAAGATCCAGCTGACCAATCGTAACGGCTACAACATCTCCAACGACCGCGTTGGCGATCCGCGTGCCGGCACCCTCAGCTCCTCGCAGGAAGTCTACGGCCGTGGCCACATGGTGCGTCTGACCCAGTTGTGGATCCAGCACCAGTTCTTCGACAACAAGCTCGACGTCAAGGCCGGTTACTTCGGCGAAGGCGAAGACTTCAACACCTTCCCGTGCGACTTCCAGAACCTGGCGTTCTGCGGTTCGCAAGTGGGTAACTGGGCGACCAACATCTGGTACAACTGGCCCGTCAGCCAGGCCGCGATCCGTGTGAAGTACAACATCAACGACGAGCTCTACGCGCAGATCGGTGCGTACAACCAGAACCCGTCGCAACTGGAACACGGTAACGGCTTCAAGCTCAGCGGCAGCGGCACCAAAGGTACCGTGCTGCCGGTTGAGTTGGTCTGGTCGCCGAAGGTCAACAGCCTGCCGGGCGAATACCGCGTCGGTTACTACAAGAGCACGGCCGATGCCGACGACGTTCGCGAAGACGTCAACGGTCTCGATGCGGGAACCACCGGTGATGACTACAAGTCGCACAACAGCAAAAGCGGTTACTGGTTCGTTGCGCAACAGCAACTCACCAGCCACAACGGTGATGCGACTCGCGGTCTGAACATCGCTGCCAACGCGACTTTCCACGACAAGGACACCAACTTCATCGACAACTACCAGTCGGTGATGTTTGTCTACAAAGGCCCGTTCGATGCGCGTCCGAAAGATGACATCGGTATCGGCGCGGCGCGTATCCACGTCAACAAGGATGTCAAGCGCAACGCTGAACTGCTGAACGCTGCCAACGGTGTGTCCGACTACGACAACGCCGCGTTCTCGCCGATTCGTGAGACCGAGTACAACTACGAGCTCAACTACGGCATCCATGTCACCAACTGGCTGACCGTGCGTCCCAACCTGCAATACATCACCCATCCGGGCGGTGTGGATGAAGTCGATAACGCTTTGGTCGCTGGCCTGAAAATTCAGTCAACGTTCTAACGCGTCTGCGATAAGCTCCTCTCTATGTGCGCATTTTGCGGACAGCCCAGGCTGTCCGCTTTTTTTTGGAGGGTTCGCGCCGCCCATGAAAGTTGATTCGGAACCGTAGCCAATGCCTGAGCATCCGCTGCAACGCTTCTTCAAATCCCTGCGCGAGCGACCGGTGTTCGCCTGGGAGCGCTATCAGATGCGCGACGTGTTGGTGATCGATCATCCGCTGTGTCAGGCGGTGTTCAGTCGGCAGGGTGCGCAGTTGCTGCACTTTCAGCCGCGTGGGCAGAAGCCGTGGTTGTGGTGCGCGGCGAAGTGGCCGCATGTCGGCGCGATTCGCGGTGGCGTGCCGGTGTGCTGGCCGTGGTATGGCCGTCATCCGAGCGAAAACGCCTGGCCGTCCCATGGTTGGGCGCGACTGCTCGACTGGAAACTGCTCGACAGCAGCAGCGCCGAAGACGGCGTGCGCCTGCACTGGCAATTGCAGTTGTGCGATTGGCAGGTCGACCTGCACGCGCACCTGGGCGAACGCATGGAATTACGCCTGAGCACCGAGCATCAGGACGACATGCCGTGCCAGTTGAGCCAGGCTTTGCACGCTTACTGGCGTATAGGCGATGTTGGTGAGATAGCGCTGTCTGGGCTCGAAGGCGCTCAGGGTTATGACCAGTTGAATCGTCAGGTTTGCCAGCAGGAAGGCGAGTTGCGGGTCGATGGCGGCTGTCAGCGGGTGTTCCAGCATGACGGCGAATTGCAGCTCAAGGATCACGCTTGGCAGCGCGAGTTGTGCATCGATACCGGTGACAGCGGCGACACCGTCGTCTGGCATCCCGGCGCGCGGCCGTTACTGGGGGTAAGTTGGGACGAGATTTCCGAATTCGTCTGCGTGGAAGCAGCGGCGGGCGGCACGGACAGCCTGCACCTGGCGCCGGGGGAGAAGGCGCATTTGAGTTTGCAGGCGTGGGCGGCGGCTTAGTGCGTCAAGTACACCGATACCCTCACCCTAGCCCTCTCCCAGAGGAAGAGGGGACCGAATGGGGGATGCTCAAGAATTACGCCGACGTGAAAGTGCAGTTCTGAATCCATAATCGACTGGATATTTCAGGTCGATGTACCGCGCAAGACACCTCGGTCGGCTCCCTCTCCCTCCGGGAGAGGGCTGGGGTGAGGGGGCTTTTGATCTTTAGTTGAATTCATCCCCAACCGGATACCGGCTCGCATTCAAGCTCTCTTTGATCTTGCGCAGATGCGGCTGGAAATCCACGCCACGGCGCAAGGTCATTCCCGTTGCCAGCACATCCAGCACGGTCAACTGAATGATCCGCGAGGTCATCGGCATATAAATGTCGGTGTCTTCCGGCAGCGGAATGTTCAGGCTCAAAGTACTGGCCTTGGCCAGCGGTGAATTCTCCGCTGTCAGGCCCAAAACCGAAGCGCCGTTCTCCCGGGCGATTCGCGCCACTTCCACCAGTTCGCGGGTACGCCCGGTGTAGGAAATGATCACGAACAGCTCGCCGGTGTGCGCCACCGAGGCAATCATCCGCTGCATCAGCACATCGGCGTGAGCAGTGACAGCGAGGTTGAAGCGGAAGAACTTGTGCTGCGCATCCAGCGCCACCGGGGCCGAAGCGCCGAGGCCGAAGAAGTGGATCTGCCGAGCCTGGATCAACAGGTCGACGGCGCGGCTGATCAGGTTCGGGTCGAGCGCCTGGCAAGCGCTGTCCAGGGAGGCGATGGCGCTGCCGAAAATCTTCTGCGTGTACGCCTCGGGATTGTCATCGGCCTCGACCGCGCGGCTGACATACGCCGCACCACTGGCCAGGCTCTGGGCCAATTGCAGCTTGAGTTCGGGGTAGCCGCTGACACCGAACGAACGGCAGAAACGGTTGACCGTCGGTTCGCTTACCGAGGCGGCCTGGGCGAGGGCGGCGATGCTGAAGCGGGTGGCCTGCTGCGGATTGAGCAGAATCACCTCGGCGACCTTACGTTCGGCCTTGTTCAGCTCTTCAAGGCGACTCTGGATCTGTTCCAGTAAATTTCGCACGCGGTCCATATGGAATTCCTGATTCACCGACGCAGAGTTGCGTCGGGCTATGCAAATTGGGCCTTTGATATGGCCCGTGACGGTGGCCTATCCTACTGATGCGTCCGGGCGACCACCACTCGGATTGAGTATTCTGCGAAAATGTTGTGGTTATTACTACATTTTCCCTTGAGTGATGCCTTGAAAAAAGGTATTTGTAGCTTAACTTGATAAAAGAACAAACATCATGCCTTCCATTACGGTTGAACCGTGCACCTTTGCCTTGTTCGGCGCGCTTGGCGATCTGGCCCTGCGCAAGCTGTTTCCTGCCCTGTATCACCTTGACGGTGCCGACCTGCTGCACGAGGACACGCGCATCATCGCGCTGGCCCGTGAGCCCGGCAGCGAGCAGCAGCACATGGCGTTCATCGCCGCCGAATTGCGCCGTTATGTCGGCAAAGAGCTGAACGAAACCGTGGCCGAGCGCTTCCTCGCGCGCCTGACCTATCTGCACGTCGACTTCCTCAAGGCTGAGGATTACGTGGCGCTGGCGGAACTGGCCGGCAGCAGCCAGCGCATGATTGCCTACTTCGCCACCCCGGCGGCGGTGTACGGCGCTATCTGCGAGAACCTCGAGAAAGTCGGTCTGGCCGAAAACACCCGAGTGGTGCTGGAAAAACCGATCGGCTCTGACCTGGAGTCGTCGCGCAAGGTCAACGACGCCGTCGCGCAGTTTTTCCCGGAAGACCGCACCTACCGCATCGACCACTACCTGGGCAAAGAGACCGTTCAGAACCTGATCGCCCTGCGTTTCGCCAACAGCCTGTTCGAAACCCAGTGGAACCAGAATTACATCTCCCACGTGGAAATCACCGTGGCCGAGAAGGTCGGCATCGAAGGCCGTTGGGGCTATTTCGACAAGGCCGGCCAGCTGCGCGACATGATCCAGAATCACCTGTTGCAGCTGCTCTGCCTGATCGCCATGGACCCGCCGGCCGACCTGTCCGCCGACAGCATCCGTGACGAAAAGGTAAAAGTGCTCAAGGCTCTGGCGCCGATCAGTCCGGAAGGCCTGACCACACAAGTGGTGCGCGGTCAGTACATTGCTGGCCACAGCGAAGGCAAATCCGTTCCGGGTTACCTCGAAGAACCGAATTCCAATACCCAGAGTGACACCGAAACCTTCGTCGCCCTGCGTGCCGACATCCGCAACTGGCGCTGGGCCGGCGTGCCGTTCTACCTGCGTACCGGCAAGCGCATGCCGCAGAAGCTGTCGCAGATCGTCATCCACTTCAAGGAACCGTCGCACTACATCTTCGCCCCGGAGCAGCGTCTGCAGATCAGCAACAAACTGATCATCCGCCTGCAACCGGACGAAGGCATTTCCTTACGCGTGATGACCAAAGAGCAGGGCCTGGACAAGGGCATGCAACTGCGCAGCGGCCCGCTGCAACTGAATTTCTCCGACACCTGGCGTAGCGCGCGGATCCCCGATGCCTACGAGCGGTTGTTGCTGGAAGTGATGAACGGCAATCAGAACCTGTTTGTCCGTAAAGATGAAATCGAAGCCGCGTGGAAGTGGTGTGACCAACTGATCGCCGGGTGGAAAAAGTCCGGTGACGCGCCCAAGCCTTATGCGGCCGGGTCGTGGGGGCCGATGAGCTCCATTGCTTTGATCACGCGGGACGGGAGGTCGTGGTATGGCGATATCTGATGTGCAACTGCCGACGGGTGTGACTGCCCGCGAATTCAACAGCCCGGTGCTGCTGGCTGAAGGCCTGGCGCTGAACGTTGCCAATCAACTGAGCGACGCCATTGCGGCACGCGGCAACGCGGTGCTGGTGGTGTCCGGCGGGCGCAGCCCGGTCGCGTTTTTCCAGCACTTGGCCAAGCAGGAGCTGGACTGGTCGAAGGTCGTTGTGACCCTGGCCGACGAACGCTGGGTGCCGGTGGAACATGCCGACAGCAATGCCGGCCTGCTCAAGCAGTATCTGCTCAAAGGCCCGGCAGGCAAGGCGCAGTTCCTCAGCCTCTACAGCGCGGCGGCCAACGTCGAGCAGGCTGCTGAACAGGCTGATCGTCTGCTCGGCGAACTGCCGCCGATCGACGTGCTGGTATTGGGCATGGGCGATGACGGCCACACCGCATCGCTGTTCCCCGACAGCCCGCACCTCGCCGAAGCCCTGCAAGCCGATGGCACGCGCCGTTGCTGGCCGATGCTGGCGCCAAGCGTGCCACGTCAGCGCTTGACCATGAGCCGCGCGCTGCTGGCCTCGGCGCGGCACAAGATTCTGTCGATTTCCGGTCAATCGAAACTGACCACCCTGAATGCCGCGCTGGCATCCGATGACGTCGCGGCCATGCCGGTGCGCGCGTTTCTGCAACCTACGTTAGAGATTTACTGGTGCCCATGAGCCAAGGAACAGCCGCTATGACAACCCCATCCCCGACCGTTTCCATGGCGGACAAAGTTGCCCTGATCGACAGTCTCTGCGCCAAGGCGCGGATCCTGCCGGTGATCACCATCGCTCGCGAACAGGACGTGCTGCCGCTGGCCGACGCCCTCGCCGCCGGTGGCCTGACTGCGCTGGAAGTGACCCTGCGTTCGCAGTTCGGCCTCAAGGCCATTCAGATCCTGCGCGAACAGCGCCCGGAACTGATGACCGGTGCCGGCACCGTGCTTGACCGCAACATGCTAGCGGCGGCGGAAGCGGCAGGCTCGCAGTTCATCGTCACCCCGGGCATCACCCGCGACCTGCTCGAAGCCAGCGTCGACAGCCCGATTCCGCTGTTGCCGGGCATCAGCAACGCCTCGGGGATCATGGAAGGCTACGGTCTGGGCTATCGCCGCTTCAAGCTGTTCCCGGCGGAAGTCAGCGGTGGCGTGGCGGCAATCAAGGCGCTCGGCGGGCCGTTCGGCGAAGTGAAATTCTGCCCGACTGGCGGCGTCGGCCCGGCCAATATCAAGAGCTACATGGCGCTGAAAAACGTCATGTGCGTGGGCGGTAGCTGGATGCTTGATCCGGAGTGGATCAAGAACGGCGACTGGGCCCGCATTCAGGAATGCACCGCCGAGGCCCTGGCGCTGCTGGACTGATTGTTACCCGACACTTCGTTGTGTGCTTTACGGCTTTATGGTGCGCTTGGTCGGCGCACCTTTTTTTTGCGCTGAAAAAACTGCCGATACATGCGGCGATACATAGTTACTGCACGCTGACTTTTTCACGGGGTTAATCTGCGTCCATCTTATGGAAGAGAGAACGCCTCATGGACGACCGTCAGTCTCTGACCCTTACGCCACAATCCCGTTATCAACCGAAGCAACTTCCCCTCGGCCGCCCCGCAGCTGAATCTCAAGTGCGCAATATCAGCCAAGGTGTCCAAGGCTTGCCGCTGGTCCTGCGTCTGTCGCTGGTCGATGCGATGACCAGCGAGCCGGTCATCGGCGCGCTGGTGCGCATTCAACAGCGTGTCGATGGCGACACCAGCCTGGGCGGCAGTCAATCGACCGACAGCCATGGCATCGTCCGTTTCACCAGTATCTATCCGGATCGGCCGGCGCACGGCGCTGCTTGCCTGAAGCTGAACGTATTCATCCCCGGCGACGAAGCAGGAGCGCAAGCTCACCACGAGGCCTGGGCCGGCACCTTGCACGTCCCAGGGCGCTGCGGCTGTGAAGGTGCCGCCGAGGAGGCCTTGCAGTTGGTATTGCAGCCGATCGCCGGCGCCGATCTTGAAGACGGTGCTTTCGCCTGCCAGACCCTCGGCATCGACACCTTCGCCGTGTCGTCGCAGCTTGGCCTTGAAGGCTACGAAAAAAACTCCGGAGCGCCGTTCTAGCGCAGTTGGTCCAGCGCCCGAACCAGCTGCTCCATCTCGCCAGCCGTGGTGGTCAGCCCCGGGGTAATGCGAATACACGGCCCGCACGCGGCGCCGGTGCGCACCACGGTGAACAGGTTGAACTCTCTGAGCAGACGCTCGGCCATGGCCTGCTGATCGGCATGCCGGGTGAAGCGCAGCGCGGTGATCCCGCAATACAGTTGCGGGTCGTCCGGCGTCAGCACCTCGATGCCCGGCAGGTGCCGGACCCGGCTGACCCACAGGTTGCGCAGGTAACTCAGGCGTGGGCTTTTGGCTGCGGCGCCGCCGAGCGCGTCGTGCTCTTCGAACACCAGCGGCAAGGTCATCAGTGCCGGGATGTTCGGCGTGCTGTACGAGGTCCGCGCGCGAATATCGCTGACCGGGTAATGCATCTCGCCCATGTCCGGATCGATGTCGGCCAGACGCTGCGGGGCGATATAGATAAAGCCGAGGGTCAGCGGTGCGCCGATCCATTTGTGCAGGTTGTAACCGGCGAAAGCGATGCCCAACGCTTGCAGGTCGAATTCAATCTGGCCGAGGGCGTGGGCACCGTCGAGGATGATGTCGACGCCATGCTCTTTGGCCAATGCGGCGATGGCCTGCACCGGCATGACCAGACCGGTGCGATGGGTGACGTGGGTCAGGGCCATCAGTTTGAGTTTTGGATGGCGGACGAACGCCTCGCGGTAGGTTTCGAGCAGGCTGTCGAAACTGGCCGGATGGTGGTGGGCAATTTCGATGACCTCCACGCCACGGTATTTCGCCAGCCAGCGCATGGCGCCTTTGACCGTGTCGTACTCGAGGTCGCAGATCAGTACCTGATCACCCGGTTGCAGACGATTGTAATTGCGGATCAGCGATTGCAGGCCTTCGGTGGCATTGCGGGTCAGGGCCACGCTTTGCGCGCGGACGCCAATCAGTTCGGCCAGTTGCGCGCGGATCTCAAGGTTGTCGTGCTGTTCAAAGCGCTGGCGTGCATAAATCGAGTTGCTGGCGTTGATCAGCTCGATGTTGCGCTGGTATTCCTCGATCACTGTGCGCGACATGCGCCCGAAGTAACCGTTTTCCAGGTTGACCGGGCCGGGCTGCACATCGTATCGGTCGGCGAATGTCTGCCAGAAGGCTTCGTCACGGGCGCGGCGGGTGTTGTCAGGCATTGTCGGCAAGGCTCAAGAGGGAAGGGCGCGTCAGTGGCGCGGGGCGGGTTTGCCGTGTTTGGCGCGCAGCGGCTCGAGCAGGTCGGACAGGCCGTTGTGGTCGATCTCCTGCATCAGCGCCAGCAGGCCACCGAGTTCACCGTGGGGAAAGCCTTCACGGGCGAACCAGTTCAGATAGGGGCCGGGCAGGTCGGCAATGATTCGGCCTTTGTACTTGCCGAAGGGCATTTCGCGGGTAATCAGCAGTTCGAGTTTTTCCGGATTCATCAGCACGCTTCATCGATTCACATCACAGCCTGGAAAATACAGGCATTCTGCATGCAGGCCAAATGACAGATCATGCAAAAAACCAGCATACAGATGGTTCAATCTTTCGTAATTTGTTGAAAATAAAGGATTTTTGTCCGATCAAAAAGCTGGCACGCACACTGCAATATCCCTTGCATCTTCAACCCATCGCAAGGAATTGAAAAATGACCGATATGAAAAAAGAAGCCATTTCTGTACTCAACGACCTGATTGAAACCTGCAAGGACGGTCAGGAAGGGTTCAAGACTTGCGCTGAAGACATCAAGCACCCAGAACTGAAAACCCTGTTCGTGACTCGCTCCGCTGATTGCGCCACCGCAGCAGCCGAGCTGCAGGCTCAGGTACGTTCGCTGGGCGGCGATCCGGAAACCTCGACCAGCGTTGCCGGTGATCTGCACCGTCGCTGGGTCGACGTCAAATCCATGTTCACCGGTAAAGACGAAGAGGCTGTGCTGAACGAAGCAGAGCGCGGTGAAGACCACGCACTGAAGGCCTACAAAGAAGCCCTCGAGAAAATCACCAAGCACAATCTGGTTGGCATCCGTGACTTGGTTGAGCGTCAGTACCACGGCGTACAGCGCAACCACGACCAGGTCAAAGCCCTGCGTAACCAGGCTCGTGCCAAATCGTAAGAGTTAGTCGGCTGATAAAAAACGCCAGCTTGTCTGGCGTTTTTTTGTGCCCGCAGGAAAAGCCCCTCACCCTAGCCCTCTCCCGGAGGGAGAGGGGACTGACCGAGGTGTCTTTCGCTAAACATCGACCTGAATGATCGAGTCGAACTCAGGATTTGAATCCGGCGCAGATCGGCTCCCTTTCCCCCTCGCCCCCGTGGGGGAGAGGGTTGGGGTGAGGGGGCAGCAATCTACCTGACACCCTGCAATCCATCAGCCGATACTGATCGCCGGCAATGTCGGCAACGTCACCGTCTGCTGTTTGCGCGGCGCGAGAATTTCCGCTTCACCATCCACCACCAACTCATCACGCTGATTGAACACGCGAGTGGCAATGCGCACGCGGAATTTCGGCAGTTTCTCCAGAATCTCCAGGCGCACTGTCAGCGTGTCGCCGATCTTCACCGGCTTCTGAAAGCTCATCTGCTGACCGATATAAATGGTGCCCGGCCCAGGCAATTCGCATGCAACGGCGGCGCTGATCAGCGCACCGCTGAACATGCCGTGGGCGATGCGTTCCTTGAACATGCTGGCGGCGGCAAACTCGGCGTCCAGATGCACCGGGTTGTGGTCGCCTGACATCGCGGCGAACAGCTGAATGTCGCGCTCTTCGACAGTCTTGCTGTAGCTGGCGGTCTGGCCGACTTCGAGGGCTTCGTAAGGGATGTTGGTAACCTGGGTCATCGGTTTCGATTCCTGTGACGGATTTCAGTCAATCCACAAAAAATTATTCGCTGCGCTGCGGGCGCCGGTGGCTCAGGGCTTGGTCGATCCAGGCGAGCACATCGGTGGTCACTTCGTCGCGATTGCTTTCATTGAACAATTCGTGCCGGGCCTGCGGGTAGATCTTCAGTTGCAGATGCTGGCTGCCGGCCCTGCGCAAGGCATTGGCCAGATCTGTCAGACGCTTGCCCTCGCTCACCGGATCACATTCGCCACCAATCACCAGCAGCGGCAGGCCCGGATCGATCTGCGCGAGATTGGACGCTTTGCTGATTTGCTGCAAGCCGCCGAGCAGGTCGACCCACAGCTGATTGGTGCAGCGAAAGCCGCATAACGGGTCGGCGGCGTATTTGTCGACCTCGGCCGGATCGCGGCTCAGCCAGTCGAAACGGGTGCGCACCGGTTTGAATTTATTGTTGAACGAGCCGAACGACAGCCACTCGATCAACGCACTGCGGCCCTTGCCGCCCTGGCGCAGTTTTTCCAGCCGGGCTATTTGCCGCGCGATGCGATAGAGGGCCACCGGCTGGAAATTCGAGCCGCTGAGAATCGCCCCGTGCAGACTGGCGCTGTGGTGCAACAAATAGCCTTGGGCGATGTAGCTGCCCATGCTGTGGCCGAGCAGGATGATCGGCACGCCGGGATGTTGCTGGCCGATGTGCTGGTTGAGGCTGGCCAGATCGCCAACGACCTTGCACCAGCCGTCGTCATCGGCGAAATGGCCAAGGGTGCCGTTGTCGGCGGTGCGACCATGGCCGCGCAGATCCGGGGCGTACACGCCATAGTCTTTGTCGCAAAACGTGTCGGCGAGCCGCGCGTAGCGAGCGCTGTGTTCGGCCATGCCATGGGCCAGCAGAATCACCGCTTTCAATGGCGTGGCCGGGAGCCAGCGGTTGACGTACAGGCGGCTGCGGTCACTCGCGTCCAGCCAGAAGGTGTCGTGGGTCATGGCGATTCCTTTGCTCAGCATCGCCACAGTGTATAGCGCGTCTGATCAGCTCACGCCACGGCTGGAAGATTCACGGGATCAATGAGGGCCTGCGTCATATTTGCCTCAATGGCCATAGCTGCTAGTGTCCGTGAAGCTCCGCTTTGTGCTTTTCGCCTTCCATGGACGAAGCAGAAACGACAGAAAGCGGCTCCCGGATCGGCTCAGGTAAAGAGGACAAGAACAATGCAACCTGATTTCTGGAATGACAAACGCCCGGCCGGCGTACCGCTGGACATCGACATGGGCGAGTTCAAGTCGGTCATCGAAGTGTTTGAGCGTTCCTGCAAGAAATTCGCTGACCGCCCGGCGTTCAGCAGCATGGGCATCACCCTGACCTACGCCGAACTCGAACGCCAGAGTGCGGCGTTCGCCGGTTACCTGCAGGCCCATACCGATCTGGTGCCGGGGGATCGCATTGCGGTGCAGATGCCCAACGTCCTGCATTATCCGATTGCCGTGTTCGGCGCGCTGCGCGCCGGGCTGATCGTGGTCAACACCAACCCGCTCTATACGCCGCGCGAGATGCGCCACCAGTTCAAGGATTCCGGCGCACGCGCGCTGGTCTACCTGAATCTGTTCGGGCAGAAAGTCCAGGAAGTGCTGCCCGACACCGACATCCAATATTTGATCGAAGCGAAGATGGGCGACCTGATGCCCACCGCCAAAGGCTGGCTGGTCAACACCGTGGTCAGCAAAGTGAAGAAACTGGTTCCCGAGTATTCGCTGCCGCAAGCGACCTCGTTCAAAAGCGCGCTGCGCATGGGGCGTGGTCTGGGCATCAAGCCGCTGAACGTCGGCCTCGATGACATCGCCGTGCTGCAATACACCGGCGGTACTACCGGCCTGGCCAAGGGCGCGATGCTCACCCACGGCAATCTGGTGGCGAACATGCAGCAGGTGCGCGCCTGTCTGGCTCAGCTCGGCCCGGACGGTCAACCGCTGTTGCGCGAAGGCCAGGAGGTGATGATTGCGCCGCTGCCGCTGTACCACATCTATGCCTTCACTGCGAATTGCATGTGCATGATGGTCTCGGGCAACCACAACGTGTTGATCTCCAATCCGCGTGACATCGCCGGCTTCATCAAGGAACTGAAGAACTGGCGCTTCTCGGCGCTACTGGGTTTGAACACCTTGTTCGTCGCGCTGATGGATCACCCTGACTTCAAGACCCTGGATTTCTCCAGCCTGAAGCTGACCAACTCCGGCGGCACCGCGCTGGTCAAGGCCACCGCCGAGCGCTGGGAGCAGATGACCGGTTGCCGTATCACCGAAGGCTACGGCCTGACCGAGACCTCGCCAGTGGCGTGCACCAATCCTTACGGCGATCAGTCGCGCCTGGGCACTGTCGGCCTGCCGGTGCCGGGCACGCTGGTGAAAATCATCAACGATGACGGCGTCGAACAGCCGCTGGGCGAGCGCGGCGAACTGTGCATCAAAGGTCCGCAGATCATGAAGGGCTACTGGAACAAACCCGAAGCCACCGCCGAAGTGCTGGACGCCGAGGGCTGGTTCAAGTCCGGCGATATCGCCGTGATCGACCCGGACGGTTTCGTGCGCATCGTCGATCGCAAGAAGGACATGATCATCGTCTCCGGCTTCAACGTTTATCCCAACGAAATCGAAGACGTGGTCATGGCCCACCCGAAAGTCGCCAACTGCGCGGTCATCGGCGTGCCGGACGAGCGTTCGGGAGAGGCGGTGAAGCTGTTTGTGGTGGCGCGGGAGAGCGGGGTCAGCCTGGAAGAGCTGAAGGCTTACTGCAAAGAGAATTTCACGGCCTACAAGGTGCCGAAACACATCGTGTTGCGTGAGTCGTTGCCGATGACGCCTGTAGGGAAAATTCTGCGGCGCGAGTTGCGGGACATCGCATAAAGGTTACAAGCGAAAAGATCGCAGCCTTCGGCAGCTCCTACAGGAAACGCATTCCAAATGCAGGAGCTGCCGAAGGCTGCGTTCTTTTGCTTTTACACCCCATGACTACGGGGCTTTCACAGGGTAATAGGATTTTTGCTCTAAAATGACCGCTGGCAAGTCTTGAGTCATCAATATGACTGTAGGGGCCTCTTTTGGCTCTGGTCGACCCTTGGCAAAGCTGCTACTCTCGGCGCGCTTTGTGACTTCTCGGCCTGTAAAACGCCGGATTCACCAATACAAAACACACACCAATAATAATCGCATCAAATGCGGTGAAGAATTCGCGTTGCTGAGGAGTGGGCTTCCATGATCGAAGACTTTTGGAAGGATAAGTACCCGGCTGGAATCGCAGCCGAGATCAATCCAGACGAGTATCCGAACATTCAGGCAGTGTTGAAGCAATCCTGCCAACGCTTCGCCAACAAACCGGCTTTCAGCAACCTCGGCAAGACAATCACCTACGGTGAGCTGTACGAGCTGTCCGGTGCCTTTGCCGCGTATCTGCAACAGCATACCGACTTGCAGCCCGGTGATCGAATCGCCGTGCAACTGCCCAACGTCCTGCAGTACCCGGTCGCGGTCTTCGGTGCCATTCGCGCCGGGCTGATCGTGGTCAACACCAACCCGCTGTACACCGCGCGGGAAATGGAACACCAATTCAACGACTCAGGCGCCAAGGCCCTGGTGTGCCTGGCGAACATGGCGCACCTGGCCGAAGCCGTGGTGCCGAAGACCGGCGTCAAGCACGTCATCGTCACCGAAGTCGCCGACTTGCTGCCGCCGATCAAGCGCCTGCTGATCAACAGCGTCATCAAGTACGTGAAGAAAATGGTCCCGGCCTATCACTTGCCCAAAGCCATCAAGTTCAACGACGTCCTGAGCAAGGGCCACGGCCAGCCAGTGGCCGAAGCGAACCCGGACAGCGGCGATGTCGCGGTGCTGCAATACACCGGCGGCACCACCGGTGTGGCCAAGGGCGCGATGCTCACGCACCGCAACCTGGTCGCCAACATGCTGCAATGCAAGGCGCTGATGGGCTCCAACCTCAACGAAGGCTGCGAGATCCTGATCACGCCGCTGCCGCTGTATCACATCTATGCGTTCACCTTTCATTGCATGGCGATGATGCTGATCGGCAACCACAACATCCTGATCAGCAACCCGCGCGACCTGCAGGCGATGGTCAAGGAACTGTCGAAGTGGAAGTTCAGCGGTTTCGTCGGTCTGAACACGCTGTTCGTGGCGCTGTGCAACAACGAAGGTTTCCGCAAGCTGGATTTCTCCGCGCTGAAAGTTACCCTGTCCGGCGGCATGGCCCTGCAACTGGCGGCGGCCGAGCGCTGGAAAGCCGTGACCGGTTGCGCCATCTGCGAAGGCTACGGCATGACCGAAACCAGCCCGGTGGCCACGGTCAACCCGATTCAGCACATCCAGATCGGCACCATCGGCATTCCGGTGCCGTCGACCCTGTGCAAAGTCATCGACGATGCCGGTGTCGAGCAGCCGCTGGGCGAAATCGGCGAGCTGTGCGTCAAAGGCCCGCAAGTGATGAAGGGCTACTGGCAGCGTCAGGAAGCCACCGATGAAATGCTCGACAGCGACGGTTGGCTGAAAACCGGTGACATCGCGCTGATCCAGCCGGACGGCTACATGCGCATCGTCGATCGCAAGAAAGACATGATTCTGGTGTCTGGCTTCAACGTCTATCCGAACGAACTGGAAGACGTGCTGGCGACTTTGCCGGGCGTGTTGCAGTGCGCGGCGATCGGTGTGCCGGACGAGAAATCGGGTGAGGCGATCAAGATTTTCATCGTCGCCAAACCGGGCGTGACCCTGACCAAAGAGCAGGTCATGGACCACATGCGCGCCAACGTCACCGGCTACAAGGTGCCGCGCTCGGTGGAATTCCGCGACGCATTGCCGACCACCAACGTCGGCAAGATCCTGCGCCGCGAATTGCGGGATGAAGAACTGAAGAAGATCAAGGCCAAGTCTGCGGCGTAAATAAAAAGCCCCGCAGATGCGGGGCTTTTTGTTGGGAAAGATTGGTGATTTGCAGCGTCTGGTAAATCCTACCCCCTCACCCCAACCCTCTCCCCCAAGGGGGCGAGGGGGAAGGGAGCCGATCTTCAAGCTTTTCAGAACCTGAGTTCGGCTCGATATTTCAGGTCGGCGTATTCCGTAAGAACAACCCGGTCGGTCCCCTCTCCCTCTGGGAGAGGGCTAGGGTGAGGGGAAGGGCTGACGCCACAAATCCTACTGACGAAACGGCGCAAAATTCACGTTGGTCCCCGCCGGACGCATGTCCTGCAGATACGAATCCTTGTCCGCACTCAATTCCAGGCTCAGCGCCGCCTTGCGTTTGCCTTCGTTGCGAATCACCAGGCCTTCGAGCTTTTCGCGCAGGAACACCGTCGGCACTTTCAGGTGCAGCAACTCATCGGTGGCCGGGGTGTGCAGCAGCAAGTGAATCCACTCGTACTGACCGATGGCCAGACGCGACACCGGCAGGTCGAACCACCAGATATTGCGGTTGCGGTTCAGTTCGGCGAAGTGGCAGTTGTTGGTGCCGAGCACGGCGCCGCCCAGTTCCTGGTTGCGACGGGCGATGGCCTGGGTTTTATTGAGCTTCATGACATTCCTGCGAATCGGTGTGCCGGGCGCGACGCCCGTAGGCTGAGCATTCTCGGGGCAACGCCGGCAAACATAAAGCGCAACCTGCGCGCCACGACGAAATGCCGGCAAAATAAATGAAACTCGGCGCAAAGCGCACCGGTCAATCGTTACGTAATGACTTTTCTTCCCTATATGCATCACGGAGAAACACCATGAGTAGCACAGGCGATAAAGTAAAAGGCATGGCCAACGAAGCCGTCGGTAACGTCAAGCAAGGCGTCGGCAAGGTCACTGACAACGACAAGCTGCGCGCCGAAGGCAAGGTTCAAGAGAAAAAAGGCGAAGCCCAGCAAGCGGTTGGCAACGCCAAGGACGCTGTGAAAAAAGGCGTCGACAAGGCGTAAGCGAGCCTTGAACGAATCACACGAGCGGCCATCCAAGGATGGCCGTTTTTGTATCAGAACCCTGCGGTCATCCGCCAAAGGATCGCCAAGTAGGCTACCTTGAGGTAAAAAACGGCCCCTGAGTCGCCACGACTTCAACCTTTTGCGGCGCAAGGAGACGCGAATGATATTTCCGGACATGAAAGGTCTGCCCCTGCACCGGGTGATGGTGCGCACGGTCACTGAGTTCGTCGATGACGAAATGTCGACCTATGCCTCGGCATTGGCTTACCAGATGCTGTTCTCGCTGTTTCCGTTCATTCTTTTCCTGATTGCCCTTATCGGTTTCCTGCACCTGCCGGACTTCTTTTCCTGGCTGCGTCTGCAATCTGAACTGGTGCTGCCACCGCAGGCACTGGAGCAGGTCAACCCGGTGATCGACCAGTTGCAGCAATCCAAGGGTGGCCTGCTGTCCATCGGTATCGTTATTGCGCTGTACACCGCGTCCGCCGGCGTGCGCCTGATGATGAGCGCAATGAATGCCGCCTACGACGTGGTCGAAGGCCGGCCGATCTGGAAGCGCTTCCCGTTGTCGATCGTCTACACCGTCGGCATCGCCGGCATGCTGCTGATCGCCGCTGCGCTGATGGTGCTCGGGCCGCAGGTGATGGGCTGGATTGCCGCACAAGTGGGGCTGGAATACTTCATCGTCACGGTGTGGACGATCGCCCGCTGGCCGGTGATCGTGATTCTGATGATGGTCGCGGTGGCGCTGATCTATTACGTGATGCCCGACGTCAAACAGGAATTCCGTTTCATCACCCCGGGTTCGGTGCTGGCCGTGGTGGTGTGGATCCTCGCCTCGTTGGGGTTTGCCTTTTACGTGAAAACCTTCGCCAACTACAACGCGATGTATGGCAGCATCGGGGCGATCATCGTGCTCTTGCTGTATTTCTACATTTCCTCCGCAGTCCTGTTGCTCGGCGCGGAAATGAATGCAGTGATCGAGCACATGTCCGCCGAAGGCAAGGAAAAGGGCGAAAAAGCCCCTGGCGAGCCTGACGAATCCCCCAAACAACACGTCTCGGGCCTGGGCCGCGATCATTCGCTCAAGCCGGACACTGATGAAGCGCGACCATGATTCGTGAAATTCTCAAAATGGGTGACGAGCGCCTGCTGCGCATCGCCGCGCCGGTACCACCGGAAATGTTCAACAGCGCCGAGCTCTGGCAACTGATCGATGACATGTTCCAGACCATGGAAAGCGTCGGCGGCGTTGGCCTCGCGGCGCCGCAGATCGGAGTCGACCTGCAACTGGTGATCTTCGGCTTCGAACACAGCGAGCGTTACCCGGATGCTGAAGCAGTGCCGCAGACGATCCTGATCAACCCGCTGATCACGCCGTTGAATCCGTTGATGGAAGAGGGCTTCGAAGGTTGTCTGTCGGTGCCGGGCCTGCGCGGCGCGGTGGAGCGTTATCAGCAGATTCGCTACGAAGGCTTTGATCCGAAGGGCGAGCCGATTGTGCGAGTGGCCTCGGGGTTTCATGCACGGGTGGTGCAGCATGAATGCGATCACCTGATCGGCCGGCTGTATCCGTCGCGGATTACCGATTTCAGCAAGTTCGGCTTTACCGAAGTGCTGTTTCCGGATCTTGATCCCAACGCTGACGACTGATTGTCAGAACACCATCAACCCCTGTGGGAGCGAGCCTGCTCGCGAACGCGGAGTATCAGAACCAAATTCGGCGCTGACACACCGCATTCGCGAGCAGGCTCGCTCCCACAGGGTTTCAGCGTAAATCTGCGGGATTGAGTCCCATCGCAATCATCGGCTTGCTCCGCGCGTACCGGCTCAACCGCTCGGCCATCGCCTGCGGCAGCGGCGGATCGAAGCTGAACCCGCGTCGCTCATAAAACCCGCGCAAATCCGGATGGCAAAACAGCCACACCGGCTCGTCCACCTGGGCAACCGCCGCTGCGATCAACTGCGCAGCGACACCTTGTTCCCGATACTGCGGATCAACAAACAACCCCGTCAGCCAGTGTCCGCCCGAGACTGGCCGCAGGCACAGCGCCGCAACGATCTCGCCGCGCCTTGCCACCCACAGCTGCGCCTCGCGCACGGCTTTCATCGACGATTGGTGGCGGCGGTAGAACTTGTTCATCAGCGGCCACAACGATTCGTCGAGCTGGCTGTAGTGGATATCGGACATGGTTCGGGCTGTCGCTGCGAAAAGCGCCGATTATAAAAGAACGCGCGCTTCGGGATAGGTGTATACCTGAACTCACACCCCTGTGAGTGGAGTACCGATCATGTCCAAAGGTATGGATTCAAAGAAAGCCGCGAAGAAAAAGCCGGCCAAGACCGCGATTGAAAAACGCGCAGAGAAGAAAGCCAAGAAGGTCGATATTTTCGGCCACTGATCAAACCATGCGGAAGCCCGGTTCACGGGCTCCCGCATCGCTGGCGAAAACGTCCGTTTTCACCACACTGTTTCCCGCGCTGAACCGTTTCTTGTGCAAAAAATGCCAGATACTGGCCGACTAGTGGCCTTGCGCCCGGCGTTCGGCTGGCTATGCTTTGCAGGTAACTAACCATGTCGACCGTCATGCCACCAGGCCGACGGCACAGGTTGGTCCGTGATTCATGCTGCCAGAGTGCGCAATTCAAGGCACCAACACTGAACCAACAAGGAGCGTCACTTAAATGGAAGTTCTTCTACGCGTTAGGGCTGGCCCGCATGCGGGCTATCAAGAAAAGGATGTCTTGATCAGAGCGTCGCTGCACTGCGCATCCGATTGATCATCATTTATCACCTGACAACTTCCTCCCGTGGGGGAAGACGTGTGCCTGTTCTGTGGAACGTAGTGATGGATCTTGCAAGACCTGAACTTTCATCAAATCAAAAGAACGCGCGGAAGGTGATACAACCATGTTCAACCTACATCACAAGGCTGACCTGCGGGAAATCGAGCGCTTCAGCTGTGCGCTGACCGAGGCCAACGCGAAAATCGAAGCGATCAGCCGCTCGATGGCGATGATCGAGTTCACTCCGGACGGCATCGTTCTCGACGCCAACGAGAACTTCTGCAAGACCATGGGCTACAGCGCCGAAGAAGTGCGCGGCAAACACCATCGGATCTTCTGCGAAGAAAGCTTTTATCGCAGCGAGGACTACGCGAAGTTATGGCGCGACCTGGCCCGTGGTGAACCGCTCAGCGGCACTTTCCTGCGTCTGAACAAGAGTGGCCGGGAGATCTGGCTTGAAGCCAGTTACATGCCGGTATTCGGTCCCGACAAACAGGTCAGAAGTGTGATCAAGGTTGCGGCGGACATCACCGCACGCATCAACAAAGAACATGAAGAAGAAGCCATGCTCGCGGCGATCGGCCGTTCCATGGCGGTGATCGAGTTCACCCCCGAAGGCAATGTCATCCGCGCCAACGACAACTTTTTGCAGACCATGCAGTACGCGCACCCAGAAATTGTCGGCCAGCACCACAGCCTGTTCTGTCACCGCGCCGAAGCCGAATCCGCGCAGTACAAGGCGTTCTGGGCTTCGCTCAATCGCGGCGAATATCACTCGCACCGTTTCGAGCGCAAGAACAAGTCCGGGCAGATGGTTTATCTGGAGGCTTCGTATAACCCGCTGTTCGACGCCAAGGGCCGCTTGTACAAAGTGGTCAAGTTCGCCAGCGACATCACCCGGCAGATGACCACTCTGCAGAACGCTGCGGAATCGGCCCACAGTACCTCGGTGCAAAACGACGCCTGCGCGCAGAAAGGTTCACAGGTGGTGCAGCAGACCGTGCAGATCATTCAGGACATTTCCCGCGATCTGAACGAAGCGGCGGTGAGCATCGATGCGGTCAGCAAACAGTCGGACATCATCGGCACCATCGTCCAGACCATTCGCGGCATTGCCGATCAGACCAATTTGCTGGCGCTCAACGCCGCGATCGAAGCCGCGCGTGCCGGTGAGCATGGACGCGGTTTTGCCGTCGTCGCCGATGAGGTGCGCAGCCTCGCCGCGCGGACCAGTCAGGCCACTCTGGAAATTGTCGACGTGGTGCGCAAGAACCACGACCTGTCGCTGAGCGCAGTGTCGAGCATGCAGTCGAGTCTGAGCCGAACCGGGTTGGGCGTGGAACTGGCCAACGAAGCGGGCGAGGTGATCCTCGAGATTCAGCAAGGCTCGCGGCATGTGGTGGATGCGATCAGTCAGTTCAATGAAACCCTGCAATTGAACTGAGCGTCAACGACACCAATAGCCAATGTGGGAGCGAGCCTGCTCGCGAAAGCGTTATGTCAGCCAGCACATGCCTTTCTGACACGACGCCTTCGCGAGCAGGCTCGCTCCCACAGGTGAGTCCTGTGTTGGCCGTCAGCGATGCGCAATGTTCTCCAGCGCCAGATTACGCGTACGCGGGCCGAACCAGCCGATGGTCAGCATCACGATCAGCATGCTGCTGACGATGAACGCCAGTACCCCCGGCGTGCCGAAGTTATCCAGGAACATGCCGATCAGCAGACTGCTGAACACCGTCGACAAGCGACTGAACGAATAGCAGAACCCGACCGCGCGGGCGCGGATGTTGGTCGGGAACAGCTCGCTTTGATAGGAGTGATAACTGAAGCTCAGCCAGGCGTTGCAGAAGGTGATCATCACCCCGCAGAAAATCAGCCCGAAGGCGCTGGTCTGCAGGGCGAACAGGGTGCCGAAGGTCATCGCGCCGAGCGCCGAGCCGACGATTTGCCATTTGTTCTCGAAACGGTTGGCGAACTTCACAAACAGCAACGGCCCGAGCGGGTAGGCGAGGGTGATGATGAAGGCGTACATCAAACTGTGGGTGACGCTTACGCCCTGGCCCGAAAGCAGCGCCGGCAACCAGTTGCCGAAACCGAAGAAACCGATCGCCTGAAAGATATGAAAAACGATCAGCATCAACGCGCGGCGGCGGTAGGGCGGCTGCCAGATATCGGCGAAACGGCCCTTGCCTTCGACATCGACCGGCACCGGTTCCGGCGCATCCAGCGCTTTGCCGTAATCCTTGGCGCAGCGCGCTTCGAGATGGTCGAGGATCCGATTGGCCTCATCGAAGCGACCGTGTTGCGCCAGCCAGCGCGGCGATTCCGGCAGACGCTTGCGCAGCCACCAGATAAACAGCGCAAACACCACGCTGGCCAGCACCACCCAACGCCAGCCGGACACCCCGAACGGCGCTTGCGGCACCAGCCACCACGACATCAAGGCCACCGCCGGCACTGAGAGGAACTGCACGAAAAACGCAAAGGCGAACGCCGAGCTGCGCATGCGTTTAGGGACCAGTTCCGAGAGGTAGGCATCGATCGTCACCAATTCGATACCCAAGCCGATGCCGACCAGAAAACGCATGCCGATGATGCCCAGCGCCGAGGTCTGAATCCCCATCAGCACTGTCGCCACCGTGTACCAGATCAGCGCGAAGGTGAAGATTGCCCGGCGACCGAAACGATCCGCCAACGGACTGAGCAGACTGGCGCCGAGGAACAGGCCGAGGAACGTCGCCGAGGCGAACGCCGCCTGATCGGAGAAGCCGAACACCCCCTGACTGCCAGTGGCGAACAGGCCGTCGCGAATCAGCCCGGGGCTGATGTAGGCGGTCTGGAACAGATCGTAGAGTTCGAAAAATCCACCGATCGACAGCAGCGCCACCAGGCGCCAGATGGTGGCGACGGCGGGCAGACGGTCGATGCGGGCGGAAATCTCGGCGGCGCGTACCGGGTCGATGCCGTCACTGTGCGCGGCGGCGGGAGCGTGAGCAGTCATAAGCTGATCCATTTTTTATTGATGGAAAAGCTTAGCCTGCTATCGGAATTGATGGATTGTGAATATCAGCGGTTTACCCGGTCAAACCGCTGATTTCTCGCAATATCTGCTTACGAATTAGCGATTTATGCCGCAGCGGCAGAATCCGGCAGCGCCGAGTTCGGCAGGCCGAAGATCCGGTCGAACAGCCAGTTGAACACGAAGGTGTAGCACGGGATGAAAATGATCAGTGCCAGATCCAGCAGGAACGCCTGCACCAGACTGATGTTCATCCACCACGCGATCAACGGAATCAGAAACACGATCAGCGTCAGTTGAAAGCCGACCGCGTGGGCGATGCGCCGTTTGACCGTGCGGGTGCGCGAGACCTGGCGACTTTCCCAGCGCTCGAACAACGAGGTGTAAATGAAATTCCAGGTCACGGCGATGCTGGTGATGATCACCGCCAGCGGCCCGGTGCTGCCCGGCGACGTGCCCGACAGCAACGCCAGACCGAGGGCCGAGAAGGTCATGCCGATCACTTCGTAGAGCGACACGTAGACCAGTTTGCGTTTCACGCCTTGCATGCAGATTTGCCTCTTTCTTGCCGAATGTTGGCCAGCGGGGCTGGCGAAGGCGAGCAAAGATAGCTTCAATAGACCTGACAGAAAAAGTCGGTAGCTTTCAGTTTTATTGATAGGTGAGGCGTTTGAATTTCAACAGCGACAGCATCGAATTATTTCTCGCGGTGATCGAGCGCGGCTCGTTTTCCGCCGCCGCGCGGCAGTTGGGCAAGGTGCCCTCCGCGGTGAGCATGGGCATTGCCAATCTTGAAGCGGAACTCGGTTACCCGCTGTTCGACCGCAGTCATCGCGAGCCGCAACCCACGGCGATGGCGCAGTCGTTGGTGCCCCACGCGCGACTGATCGCCGAGCAGCTCAAGCAGCTGCAGGTGCACGCGGTGGAGCTGTCGCTGGGGCTGGAAAGCAGGTTGTCGATTGGCGTGGTTGCGGACATGGATCGGCGCCGCTTGCTGGCAGCGATCAAGGTGATTGCCGAGCGGCACCCGTTGCTCGATATCGAAGTGCTGACTGCGCCACAGGATGATGTGCTGGCGATGTTGCACACTGGCCGGGTCAGCGTGTGTCTGGCGTTTGCCGGATTAAGCGTGAATGCGCTGGAGCGGTTTCAGTTCGTCGGCAGCGAACGCATGATCGCCACGCTGGCGGCGGACAGCCCGTTGTTGCAGGGGCGGGATGTGTTTCTCGAAGATCTGGTGCAAGTGCGGCAGATCATCGTCGCCAGCCGCGACTTGCCGATCAGCGAAACGCGGCCATTGGTGGCTGAATCCTACTGGCGTACGGACAATCTCGAGACGGCGATGGAAATGGTTGAAGCGGGATTGGGTTGGGGGAATTTTCCGCTGTCGGTGGTGCAGCCGTGGCTGGACGCGGGACGCTTGAAGCGGCTGAATTTTCGCAACATCGAAAATGGCCTGGTGCTGCCGGTGCATGCGGTGTGGCTCAAGAGCCAGCCCTTGCAGAAGGGCGCGCAGGCGTTGGTCGATCTGCTCAGCCATTGAATTTGGTAGAGATCCCCTGTGGGAGCGAGCCTGCTCGCGAAGGCGTCGTGTCAGCTGTATCAATGCTGACTGACCCACCGCTTTCGCGAGCAGGCTCGCTCCCACAAGGGTTGTGTTTCAACTCAGCATTTGTGAAGGGTCAGGTACTCTCGCGCACCTTCAGCTCAAACCCCATATCCTCCATCGGGCGCGCCACTTTGTTGCCTGCCATTAACGTGAGCATCTGCTCCGCCGCGCGCCGGCCGATCGCCTCGCGCGGGGTGTTGATGCTGCTCAGGCGCGGGACCATGTGCTCGGACATCGGCAAGTCGTTGAAACCCAGAATCGCCACTTGCTCGGGAATCTTGATGCCGTTACGCAACGCTTCCAGGAGCGCACCCTGGGCCAAGTCGTCGTTGCCGAAGAAAATCGCATCAACATCGGGATGCGCCGCCAGCAATTGCAAAAACAACTCGCCACCCAGACCCACAGACGAAGCACGCGGTGTCAGCACTTCCAGATCCGGGTCGTAACGGCCTGCCTTCTGCAACGCCTTGCGGAAACCCTCACCGCGCAGCAGGGTGCGCTGGTCCAACTGCGCGCCGATGTACGCCAGACGCTTGCGTCCACGAGACAGGAGATGTTCGGCGGCAGTTTCGCCCGCGCTCAATTGTGAAAAACCCACGCAATTGACTCCGGCAGCACTGTCCAGCTCCATCATGTACACGCAAGGAATGTTGCTGGCCTCGATCATCCGCCGCGAACTTTCCGTGCGATCAAACCCGGTCAGCAAAAAGCCGCGCGGCTGATAGGCCATGTAATTGCGCAGCAGGTTTTCTTCTTCATCGCGCGAATAGTGGAAGTTGCCGATCAGCACTTCGAAGCCTTTGGGCGTCAGCACCCGATGAATGGCTTCCAGCGTGTCGATGAACAGCAGGTTGGACAGTGACGGCACCAGCACCACCACCGAATGGCTCTGCGCCGAGGCCAGTGCGCGGGCGGCGGGGTTGACTACATAGTTGAGTTCAAGCGCAGCTTTCTGCACTTTTTCCACCAGTTCGGTGGCCACCGTGCTTACCCCGCGCAAGGCGCGCGAGGCAGTGATCGGGCTGACGCCGGCCAGGCGGGCTACTTCGTTGAGGGTCGGACGGCCGGTGGTGCGGGTATTTTTATCGTTCTTGGGGGAGGTCATCGGGCGGCTTGCCAAACAAAAATCAAGGCACTAAGGTAGCGCTGTCCTGATGCAGCTGCAAATGCGTGAGCGCGGTCCTGCCTGATCTGTGCTCTTTGGCGTCGGGAACAAACCTGCTGCAACCCAAAAAAACGACAAGAAGGCGTCGGCAACTTCTGCCTGTGCACTAGAGTCATAGCTAGCAAAGGTAGCGCTGTCTGCGCGCTGAGGTGTTATATGAGTCATCCCATCACCGCCCTGGTCATCATGGGCGTTGCCGGTTGCGGCAAGACGTGCGTCAGCCAGGCCCTGTGCCATTTGAGCGGCGCCACTGCCATTGAAGGCGATACTTTCCATCCGGCCGCGAACATCGAAAAGATGAGCGCGGGGATCCCCCTGAACGACGAAGACCGCGCCGGCTGGCTCGACAGCCTGTGCGATGAACTGCGTCGCGTCGATGCCCAAGGCCAGCGCCCGGTATTGACCTGCTCCGCCCTTAAACACAGCTATCGCGAACGTCTGCGCAGTGCCTTGCCGGGTCTGGGCTTCGTGTTTCTTGAATTGACTCCGGAAGTCGCCGCCGAGCGTGTATCGCACCGCCCGGGCCACTTCATGCCGGCGACGTTGATCGAAAGCCAGTTTGCCACCCTCGAATCGCCCAAGGGCGAGCCGCTGACTCTGCCGCTCAATGCCTCGATTCACAGCGTCGAAGAGCTGGCCCTGCAGGCTCACGTCTGGTGGCAGGCCAACGGCCTGAAACAGGCGATATGAGCATGTTGAAAAAGACAGCGCTGTCCTCCCGACTTCTGTTCAACCCGCTTTAATAACAACAACAATCCAGGAGACACCCCCCATGTTTGGCATGTCCCACGAGACGTTCCTGCTGCTCGATGCGGTGGTCACGGTAATCGGCCTGATTATCCTGATCACCAAGTTCAAGATTCACCCGTTCATTGCCCTGACCATCGCCGCCGCCTTCCTCGGCCTGACTTCCGGCATGCCGATCAATACCATCATCAAGGCGTTCCAGGACGGCTTCGGTGGCGTGCTTGGTTTCGTCGGCATCATCCTCGCCCTGGGCACCATGCTCGGCAAAATGATGGCCGAATCCGGCGGCGCCGATCAGATCGCCCAGACCCTGATCCGCGCCTTCGGCAAGGACAAGGTGCAGTGGGCGATGATGTTCGCTGCGTTCCTGGTGGGTATCCCGCTGTTCTTCGAAATCGGCTTCGTGCTGCTGATTCCGCTGGTGTTCATCGTTGCGCGTCGCACTGGCGTATCGATCATCAAGATCGGTATCCCGCTGCTCGCCGGCCTCTCTGCGGTGCACGGTCTGGTACCGCCGCACCCAGGCCCGCTGCTGGCCATCGGTGTGTTCGGCGCTGACATCGGCAAGACCATTCTCTACGGTCTGATCGTCGCGCTGCCGACCGCCATCATTGCCGGTCCGATCTTCGGTACCTTCATCGCCAAGCACATTCCTGGCCACCCGAATCAGGAGCTGGTCGATCAACTGGCCCGCGAAAACGATTCGGCCAACCTGCCGAGCTTCAGCATCACCCTGGTCACCGTGCTGTTGCCGGTATTCCTGATGCTGCTGAAAACCTTCGCTGACGTAGCGCTGCCGGACGGCAACTTCTTCCGTATCTGGATGGACATGATCGGCCACCCGATCTCCGCACTGCTGCTGGCGTTGCTGCTGTCGCTGTACACCTTTGGCTACAAGCAGGGCATCGGTTCCAACCAGATGCTCAAGTGGCTCGACGCGAGCCTGGCGCCAACCGCCGCGATCATTCTGATCATTGGTGCGGGCGGTGGCTTCAAGCAGATGCTGGTGACCAGTGGCGTGGGTGATGTGATCGGCCACATGGCGGTCAGCGCACAGATCTCGCCGATCCTGCTGGCCTGGCTGGTGGCGGCGGTGATCCGTATCGCAACCGGTTCGGCGACCGTGGCGACCATCACTGGCGCCGGCATCGTGGTGCCGGTTGTCGGCATGATTCCGGGCGTCAACCGTGAGCTGCTGGTGCTGGCCACCGGCGCCGGTTCGCTGATTCTGTCCCACGTCAACGACGCAGGTTTCTGGCTGGTCAAGCAGTACTTCAACATGACTGTGGCCGAAACCTTCAAGACCTGGACCGCGATGGAAACCATTCTGTCGGTAGTGGGCCTGGGCTTTATCCTGCTGTTGTCGCTGTTCGTTTAAACGGCAGTTTGCAGGCACAAAAAAACCGCAGTGATGCGGTTTTTTTGTGGGTGGATTTCGTGGTTCACTGAAAGCCATTGTGGGAGCGAGCCTGCTCGCGAAGGCGTCGTGTCAGCTGCATCTATGCTGACTGACCCACCGCTTTCGCGAGCAGGCTCGCTCCCACAGGGGACAGGTGTCAGGCAGGGGACTTCGGATTGAAGCCATCCGCGCGGAACATCCCGCGAATCCCGCGCACGGCCTGACGAATGCGGTCCTGATTTTCGATCAGGGCGAAGCGCACGTGATCATCGCCGTACTCACCAAAACCCACGCCCGGCGAAACGCAGACCTTGGCCTCGGCCAGCAGTTTCTTGGCGAACTCCAGCGAACCCAGATGCGCATACGCCTCGGGAATCTTCGCCCAGACATACATCGACGCTTTCGGATTCTCGACCATCCAGCCCAGCTCATGCAGGCCTTTGACCAGCACGTTGCGCCGCTGACGATACTGCTCGGCGATGTCGCGCACGCACTGTTGATCGCCTTCCAGCGCGGCAATCGCCGCCACTTGCAGCGGGGTGAAGGTGCCGTAGTCGTGGTAGCTCTTGATCCGCGCCAGGGCACTGACCAGTTCCGGGTTGCCGACCATGAACCCGATGCGCCAGCCGGCCATGTTGTAGCTCTTGGACAGGGTGAAAAACTCCACCGCAATGTCCTTGGCCCCCGGCACTTGCATGATCGACGGGGCTTTCCAGCCGTCGTAGACAATGTCGGCGTAAGCCAGATCGTGGATGACCAAAACGTCGTACTGCTTGGCGAGGGCGATCACCCGTTCGAAGAAGTCCAGCTCCACGCACTGCGCGGTCGGATTGGACGGGAAACCGAGGATCATCATTTTCGGTTTGGGGATCGAGCCGCGAATGGCCCGCTCCAGCTCATCGAAGAAGTCCACGCCCGGCACCAGCGGCACCGAACGCACCTGAGCGCCGGCAATAACTGCGCCGTAAATGTGGATCGGATAGCTCGGGTTCGGCACCAGTACGGTGTCACCCTGGTCCAGGGTCGCCAGCATCAGATGCGCCAGGCCTTCCTTGGAACCGATGGTGACAATGGCTTCGCTTTCCGGGTCGATATCGACTTCGTAGCGCTGCTTGTACCAGTTGGAAATCGCCCGGCGCAGGCGCGGAATGCCCTTGGACGTCGAGTAACCGTGGGTGTCTTCACGTTGGGCGACCTGCACCAGTTTTTCGACAATGTGCGGCGGCGTGGCGCCGTCGGGATTGCCCATGCTCAGGTCGATGATGTCTTCACCACGGCGGCGAGCGGCCATCTTCAGCTCGGCGGTGATGTTGAACACGTAAGGGGGGAGTCGATCTATGCGCGCAAAGCGGCGCGGCGAACCTTGTTCGGCCATTGTTGCCTCGGATAACGTAAGCGCCCGGAACCGTCCGAGCGACGCTGGTCACTGCGGTGACCTGTGGCGGAAGATAAGTGCAGTGATGGCATACTGTCCAGCGCGGTTGTAAACATTTTTTTCAAGGAAAATCGGTCAATGGAATTCACCAGCGGCTTCTTGCTGAGCCTTTCGCTGTGCCTGGATATCGGCGTAGCCAACATCGCGATGATCACCCTGGCCATGCAGCGCGGCTACTTTCAGGGCTTCGCCCTGGGCCTGGGCACCTGCGTCGGCGACCTGATTTACGCGGTGCTGGCCTTGGCCGGCATGACTGTTTTGCTGCAATACGAAACCGTGCGCTGGGTGCTGTGGATTGGCGGTTCGGCGCTGCTGATCTACTTCGCGGCGAAGATGATTTATTCGGCGATCCACCACGAAGCGCTGCTGGCGGAAACCGCGGAAGTGGGGCAGAACTCCCATCGCAAGGAATTCTTTCGCGGCATCTTTCTCGCGATGTCGTCGCCGAGTGCGATTCTCTGGTTTGCTGCGGTCGGCGGCACGTTGATTGCGCGATCCGGTGGCGGTGGTCCGTTGAGTTCGGCGCTGTTTTTGGGCGGCTTTCTCTGCGCCGGGCTGCTGTGGTCGGCCGGTCTGTGCTTCGCGGCAAGCCACGGCGGCAAGCTGCTGGGCGACAAGCTGCTGCGTTACTCCTACTTGGCATCGGCGGCGATCTTCTGCTATTTCGCGGTCTACGTGATCGTTTCCGGGTACAACGAGCTTGTCGGCTCGGGCGCCGTCGAGCAGTTGCATGCGCTGTAAACGTGCGAAACGGATCGGGCTTTCTATACTCCCAGCCGAACCCACTTTTGCGTTCTGAGGAGTCGCGTCATGGATGAACAACCACGCGTCGAATTGGCTGGGCCGCGCTTCGAACACGGGCAATTTCTGTTGATTGCCGGTTTCGGCGGGCGATTCACTCAGGAGACCACCGAAAACATTCCCGCGTTGTGGGAAAAACTGATCCCGCACTTGGGAAAAATCCCCGCGCAAGTCAATGAAGTGACCTACGGCGTTTCCTGCAACGCGGACGGCGAGGGCGGTTTCGAATACATCGCCGGGGTGCAGATCGACAAGCTCGACGACCTGCCGGAAAAGTATCGCTGGGTTGAAATCCAACCGCAGAAATATGCGGTGTTCGAGCACAAGGGGTCACTGGCGCAACTCCCTGACACCTTTCAGTACATCTGGAACACCTGGCTGCCGCAGTCCGCTTACGAAGCGGCGGATGCCCCGGAATTCGAGCGCTATAGCGAGGATTTCAATCCGAAGCTCAATACCGGCACCCTGGAAATCTGGCTGCCGATCAAGGCTTGAGCGGTGTAACAATCGAGGCGGAGCATGTCCGCCCCGGTGGTTCTGCTTTATGCTGGCGGGCCTTGTTTCCACAGATTTTTGAGCTGCCATGAACACCGTGATCCGCAACGTCAGCGCCGCCGACCTCGACCGGTGCTACGCCATTGAAACCGACGCCTATGAAGGCGACGAAGCTGCTACCCGCGAAAAGATCGCCACGCGCATTGCCACTTGGCCGGACGGCTTCATCGTCGCCGAGGTGGACGGTGTGGTCGCCGGTTTCATCAATTCCGGCGCGGCGTTCGACGTGCAGATGTCCGACGAGGCCTTCAAGGAGCTGATCGGCCACGACCCGAAAGGGCCGAACGTGGTGATCATGTCGGTGGTGGTGCACCCGGATTACCAAGGGCAGGGCCTGGCCAAGCGCCTGCTTGGCGAATTCATCGAGCGCATGCGTGGGATGGACAAAGCGACAATTCATCTGATGTGCAAAGAGCAACACATTGCGTTGTACGCCGGGTTTGGCTTTGCTTACATCAAACCGTCGGAGTCCGACCACGGCGGCATGGCGTGGCACGAGATGATCCTGACCCTCTGAAGCCAACACCTATCGAAACTGCCTGATCGTTCCCACGCTCCGCGTGGTAATGCAGCCGGGGACGCTCCGCGTCCCAAAACCGTGACGCAGAACGTCACAAAGAGGCGTTCCCACGCGGAGCGTGGGAACGATCAGGGGATACTCAGAAGAACAGCCCCATCCGCCGCTCGTAACCGATCCGGCCCTTGTACGCTTCGCCGCTGTCGACATAGCCATGCTTGGCATACAGCGCAATCGCCGCCTCATTGTCGGCGTCCACCGACAATTCCAGTCCTTTGATTTCCGGCCACGCTTCACGGGCGACAGCGGGCAGCGCTTGCAGGCAGGCCTTGCCATAACCCATGCCCTGCGCACGGCGATCGACCTGCAAGGCATGCAATGTGGCGCTGTGTTCGTCGGCCCAGTCGGGCAACACCGGTGGGCGCTTGAGCAGCAGAAACGCTACCGGTACGTCGTCCGCCAGCAGGGCAAAACCCTTTACGCCGGGGCCGGGCTTCGACAGCAGGGTGTGCAAGGCACCGTGGATGTCGCCGGAGAATCTGATCTGCTCGGGGTGGATTTCAATGGCCTCGACTTGCTGACGCTGCAAAGGGCTGAGGCTGTCGTAAGGCACGAGTTGGGCTGACACGGGAATTTCCTTTTTCCTACAAAGAGTGAGCCTCGGATTCTAGCGAGATTGTCGTCGGCGAAATTTTTTTGTTTGCCCTGTCGATCCGCGCATTGGGCAAACGACTAAGGGTGTCTTCACAACAAAAAACACGGAGAACACCATGAGCGCACAAAGCGAGATCCAGACTCTGATCAACACCTATCGCGAAGCGGTAATGGCCAAGGACGTCGAGAAAGTCATGGCCCTGTACGCCGACGACATCGTCTCGTTCGATGCGATCAAGGCCCTGCAATTCAAAGGCAAAGCGGCGTACCGCGCGCACTGGGTCGAGTGCATGGAAATGTGCCCCGGCCCGCACATCTTCGAGTTCCACGAAATCGCCATCGAAAGTGCCGACAACATCGCTTTCGCCCATTGGGTGGCCAACTGCGGCGGCACCAATGACAAAGGCGAAACCCAGAGTTGCTGGATGCGTGTCACCGGCTGTTACCGGCAAATCGGCGGGGCGTGGAAGATTGCCCACGAGCACTGGTCGGCACCGTTTGATCCGATGAGCGGCGCGACGCTGTTCGATGTGACCCCCTGATCTTCAGCCATAGTTGATCCGTTCGAATCAGGAGATCGCCATGAAATATCTATGCCTGGTCTACAGCGATGAACGCCTGCTGCACACCTCGCCCGACAGCCCGGAGGACGCCGAATGCTGGGCCTACGCCGAGTCGATTCAGGGTAGCGGGCGGATGATCGCCGCCGAAGCGCTGGAGTCGGTGCAGACTGCGACTACCGTGAGAATGCGCAACGGCAAGTTGTCGATCACCGATGGGCCTTTCGCTGAAACCAAGGAGCAACTGGCCGGTTTCTACCTGATCGATGCCAAGGATCTCAACGAAGCCATCCAGGTCGCCGGCAATATTCCGGCAGCGCGGGTGGGCAGCGTTGAAGTGCGCCCGGTGCGGCAGTTGAATGTCTGACGTCAGGGCGCGGGTCGAGCAGGTCTACCGTGAGGATTCGCGGCGGATTCTGGCCACGCTGATCCGCCTGCTCGGTGATTTCGACCTCGCTGAAGAAGCCTTGCACGAGGCGTTCTTCGTCGCGGTCGAGCGCTGGCAGCGCGACGGCGTGCCGGACAACCCGCGCACCTGGCTGGTCTCGACCGGACGTTTCAAAGCCATCGATGTGCTGCGCCGGCGCGCGCGGTTCAAGGCGTCGCAACCGTTGCTGCTGGCACAACTCGATGAGCTGGAGCAGGCTGACTGGAGTGGCGAAGACGTGGAAGACGATCGCTTGCGGCTGATCTTCACCTGCTGCCACCCGGCACTGGCGGCGGATGCGCAGGTGCCGCTTACCTTGCGTGAAGTCTGCGACCTCACCACCGAGGAAATCGCCCGTGCTTTTCTCTCGGCGCCGGCGGCGATTGCCCAGCGTATCGTCCGCGCGAAAGCCAAGATCCGCGACGCGAAAATCCCTTATCAAGTACCCACGCTGAACGAATTGCCCGAGCGCCTGGACAGCGTGTTGCGGGTGATTTATCTGGTGTTCAACGAAGGCTATTCGGCCTCGGTCGGCGCCGAGCTGACCCGCGAGGACCTGACGCGCGAAGCGATTCGGCTGGGGCGCTTGTTGATGGAGTTGCTGCCTGAGCCGGAAGTCATGGGTCTGCTGGCGCTGATGCTGCTGCATGAATCACGCCGGCCGGCACGAACCTCGCCGAGCGGTGAACTGGTATTGCTCGACGATCAGGATCGCTCGTTGTGGGATGCCGGGTTGATGGCCGAAGGCTGCGCGCTGGTCGAGAGCGCGCTGAGCACGCGGCGTTTCGGGCCATATTGTCTGCAAGCGGCGATTGCAGCGGTGCATGCGGAAGCGCCGTCGGCGGCGCAAACGGACTGGCAGCAGATTGTCGGTCTGTACGACGTGTTGCTGCGCGCGGTGCCGTCGCCGGTGATCGAGCTGAACCGCGCGGTGGCGGTGGCCAAACGGGATGGAGCGTTGGCCGGGTTGTTGTTGGTTGAAGGGATTTTGGCGCGTGGGGAGTTGCAGGATTACCACTTGGCGCATTCGGCGCGGGCGGAGTTTTGCCGGCAATTGGGCCGAGTGGAGGAGGCGCGGGCAGCGTATCAGCGGGCGCTGGAGCTGACGCGGCAGGAGCCGGAGCGGCGGTTTATTCGAGGACGGATCATGGCGCTGGAAATGCTCTGACCTTGGCGCTCTGGCGATTGTGGGCAGTCTGTGAATTTCCCTCACCCTAACCCTCTCCCAAAGGGAGAGGGGACTGATCGGGGGATATTGGAGGAATTCACCGACTTGAACGAATTGTCTTGAATCCATAATCGATAAGGTTTTTCAGGTCGATGCATAACGCCAGACACTTCGGTCGGCCCCCTCTCCCAGAGGGAGAGGGGACTGATTGGGGGGATATTGGAGGGATTCACCGACTTGAACGAATTGTCTTGAATCCATAATCGATAAGGTTTTTCAGGTCGATGCATAACGCCAGACACTTCGGTCGGTCCCCTCTCCCAAAGGGAGAGGGGGCTGATTGGGGGGATATTGGAGGGATTCACCGACTTGAACGAATTGTCTTGAATCCATAATCGATAAGGTTTTTCAGGTCGATGCATAACGCCAGACACTTCGGTCGGCCCCCTCTCCCAGAGGGAGAGGGGACTGATTGGGGGGATATTGGAGGGATTCACCGACTTGAACGAATTGTCTTGAATCCATAATCGATAAGGTTTTTCAGGTCGATGCATAACGCCAGACACTTCGGTCGGCCCCCTCTCCCAGAGGGAGAGGGGACTGATTGGGGGGATATTGGAGGGATTCACCGACTTGAACGAATTGTCTTGAATCCATAATCGATAAGGTTTTTCAGGTCGATGCATAACGCCAGACACTTCGGTCGGCCCCCTCTCCCAGAGGGAGAGGGGACTGATTGGGGGGATATTGGAGGGATTCACCGACTTGAACGAATTGTCTTGAATCCATAATCGATAAGGTTTTTCAGGTCGATGCATAACGCCAGACACTTCGGTCGGTCCCCTCTCCCAGAGGGAGAGGGGACTGATTGGGGGGATATTGGAGGGATTCACCGACTTGAACGAATTGTCTTGAATCCATAATCGATAAGGTTTTTCAGGTCGATGCATAACGCCAGACACTTCGGTCGGCCCCCTCTCCCAAAGGGAGAGGGGGCTGATTGGGGGGATATTGGAGGGATTCACCGACTTGAACGAATTGTCTTGAATCCATAATCGATAAGGTTTTTCAGGTCGATGCATAACGCCAGACACTTCGGTCGGCCCCCTCTCCCAAAGGGAGAGGGGGCTGATTGGGGGGATATTGGAGGGAGTCACCAACTTGAACGAATTGTCTTGAATCCATAATCGATAAGGTTTTTCAGGTCGATGCATAACGCCAGACACTTCGGTCGGCCCCCTCTCCCAAAGGGAGAGGGGGCTGATTGGGGGGATATTGGAGGGATTCACCGACTTGAACGAATTGTCTTGAATCCATAATCGATAAGGTTTTTCAGGTCGATGCATAACGCCAGACACTTCGGTCGGTCCCCTCTCCCAGAGGGAGAGGGGACTGATTGGGGGGATATTGGAGGGATTCACCGACTTGAACGAATTGTCTTGAATCCATAATCGATAAGGTTTTTCAGGTCGATGCATAACGCCAGACACTTCGGTCGGCCCCCTCTCCCAAAGGGAGAGGGGGCTGATTGGGGGGATATTGGAGGGATTCACCGACTTGAACGAATTGTCTTGAATCCATAATCGATAAGGTTTTTCAGGTCGATGCATAACGCCAGACACTTCGGTCGGCCCCCTCTCCCAAAGGGAGAGGGGGCTGATTGGGGGGATATTGGAGGGAGTCACCAACTTGAACGAATTGTCTTGAATCCATAATCGATAAGGTTTTTCAGGTCGATGCATAACGCCAGACACTTCGGTCGGCCCCCTCTCCCTCCGGGAGAGGGCTGGGGTGAGGGGCTTTTGATCTTATTCGAGCATCTTGCTGAGCAACCAACTCCCCGCCGGCCCCGGGGGATACAAGCGCGACCACAAGGCGTCGACAAACACCGGTTTCGGCCAGCCGCGCACGTCCAGCTCTATCAGCAAGTCATTGGCATAGCGCTGTACCAGCCACCTCGGCAACGGTGCCCAGCCAAAGCCTTTTTCCGCCATTTCCAGCAGCATCAGATAACTCGGCGCCGACCACACCCGGCCTTTGCCACGGCTGTCATACGGATTGACGATGGTTGCCAGGCGCAGCTCGCGATGTTGCTCGAGAATCTGCTGATCGACATGCTCAAGCTTCGCCAACGCATGCTCGCGGCTGACGAACAATGCAATCTCCGTGCGCTCGGCCACGGTCGAGGTGACCAGATCCGGCGGGTAGTTGTCTTGCATTTCCGCGAAGGCCAAATGCGCCCGGCCGCGCTGGACCAGTTCGATCAGGTCTTCGCATTCGGCAATCAGGCATTCCAGCTCAAGCTCCGGATAACGCTGCTCGAAACCCACCAGTGCCGCCTCGAAACGATACGACTGATAAGTGTCGGAAATCGCCACGGTCAGCTTCGGCTCGACGCCCTGCGCCAATTGCCGTGCGCTCATCTCTAGGCGGCTGGTGGCGGCCAGAATCGCCTCGGCTTTTTGCAGCATCACGTGGCCGGCAGGGGTGAGCGTGGGCTTGCGGCTGCTGCGGTCGAACAGCTGCAGATCCAGATCGATCTCCAGGCTTGCCACTGCCGCGCTGATGGTCGACTGACTGCGCCCCAACTTGCGCGCCGCCGCTGAGAACGAGCCTTGCGTCGCTGCCTGGACAAATGCCAACAGCACTTCCTGCGAAGCCATGAACTATCGCCTTGATCGATGGTTATTGGTTTTGAAGTATCGGTATTCGGTTGGATCATGGCAATCATCGTCAAACAAGGAGTCAGGCCATGACTGCCCACAAGTCCATTACCGAACGTGTTTTTCAGGCTATCGGTTTCGAATTTCTCGCCATCCTCATCTGTACACCGCTGCTCGCCTGGATCATGCAAAAACCGCTGCTCGACATGGGCGCGGTCACCGTGCTGATTGCGATATTGGCACTGGCGTGGAACGTGGTGTTCAACCGTTTTTTCGACCGTGCTCTGGCGCGGATGAATCTGCCGCACAACGCCTGGGTCCGTGTAGTGCATGCGCTGTTGTTCGAAGGTGGGCTGATCGTGATGGGCGTGCCGCTGATTGCCTGGTGGCTGTCGGTCAGCCTGTGGCAGGCGTTGTTGCTCGACATTGGCGTGTTGCTGTTCTTCCTGCCGTACACCTATGTCTATCACTGGGGTTATGACGTACTGCGCGAGCGCTTCATGGCCCGCCGCGCATGTGAAAGCTGAGGTAAACCTGTGGTGAGGGGATAAATTCCCTCACCACAAAGGTGAGTCATCGGGCAGAAAGTCAGAGAAACATGCCGCCGGATGCCTCGACCCGCTGACCGTTGATCCACTGTCCACCCTCTGACAGCAGCAGCGCCAATGCGCCGCCAATATCATCCGGCAGCCCCACACGACCCAGCGCAGTGTTGCTGGCAACCATCGCGTTGACCGCGCTGTTGTCGCGCACCGTGCCACCGCCGAAGTCGGTTTCAATCGCCCCCGGCGCCAGAACGTTCACGCCAATCTGCCGCGCACCCAACTCTTTCGCCTGATAACGCGTCAGCACTTCCATCGCACCTTTCATTGCCGCATAAGCGCCGTAACCGGGCAGGCTGAAGCGGGTCAGGCCGCTGGAGATATTGACGATGCGCCCACCGTCATTGATCAGCGGCAACAGCTGCTGAGTCAGGAAGAACGGTCCTTTCAACTGCACGTTCATCAGCAGATCGAACTGCTCCGGGGTGGTTTCGCTGAACAGCGCATGCACGCCGACCCCGGCATTGTTGATCAGGAAGTCAAAGCGCTGGCGCTGAAAAGTCTGTTCCAGTGCTCGTTCAACCTGCTCGGCAAACGCAGCGAAGTTTTCGCTGTGGCCGACGTCCAGTTGCAGCATCGCCGCTTTCGCGCCGAGTGCCTGCAATTCAGTGACCAGCGCCTGGGCCTCGTCGGCGCGGCTGTTGTAGGTGCCGATGATGTCGATGCCTTGCGCGGCGAGGTGCAGGGCGGCGCTGCGGCCCAGGCCACGACTGGCGCCAGTGATCAGTGCGATTTTGCGATTCATGCGGACTTCCTCGATTGCGTTGAGTGGGGATGGAAGAAGTTTATTTATCCGCCCTGAGCTGATAAACACGGCAAAAGCGGAATCACTGATCGGCTCAGCCGAACAATCACCGGGGCTTGTCATGAACAAACTGGAACTGCTGCGCACCTTCGTCCGGGTCAGCGAACTGTCGAGTTTCACTCTCGCCGGTGAAAGCCTCGGCCTGCCGCGCTCCACGGTGTCCGAACAGGTGCAGGCGCTCGAAGCCTTGCTCGGCACGCGGCTGTTGCAGCGCACCACGCGCAAGGTGCAGGCCACTCAGGATGGACTGGTGCTGTATGAGCGCAGCAAGGATCTGCTCTCGCACATGGATGAAATCGAGGGGCTGTTTCGTCAGGACGAGGCGTCGCTGACCGGGCGTATTCGTGTCGACATGCCGAACATCCTTGCGCGACGGCTGATCCTGCCGCGCCTGCCGGAATTCATGGATCGCCACCCGAATCTGCAGATGGAAATCAGCAGCACCGATCGCCGTGTCGATCTGCTGAGCGAGGGTTTTGACTGCGTGTTACGCATCGGCGCGCAGCCGGATCAGTCAGTGGTCGCCCGGCATCTCGGCGACTTCCCGATGGTCAACTGCGCCAGTCCCGCTTATCTGCAACGCTACGGCGTGCCGCAGACCATCGAGGATCTGGCGCAGCATCGGCTGGTGCATTACGTCGGCGTACTGGGCTCGCGTTCGGAAGGGTTTGTCTATGAGGAGGGTGGCGAAGTGCGGCGCGTAGCGATGGCCGGCAGTGTCACGGTCAACAGCACCGACGCCTATGAAGCGGCGTGCCTTGGCGGCTTCGGGCTGACGCAGGTCCCGCGCACCGGCATGCAGCCGCATCTGGAAAATGGCGAACTGGTGACCGTACTGCCGCAACACACCGCACCGCCGATGGCGATTTCGTTGTTGTACGCGCGGCAAAGGCATTTGCCGCTGCGGGTGCGGGTGTTTATGGATTGGCTCGGCGATGTCGTTCGTTCAACGCTCTGACTTCTCACCTTGGCCCGAACTGTGGGAGCGAGCCTGCTCGCGAAAGCGCCATGTCATTCAACATTGATTTATCTGACACACCGACTTCGCGAGCAGGCTCGCTCCCACATTTGCCCTACGGTGGCATTGCGTTTTGCGCTCAATAATCCCCGCGCTTGCGAAACGCCCAACGCCCGGCAATCACCGTGAACGTCGCCACCAGCGCGACCAGCACCCAAAATCCGTGCGGGTCCTGGGACAGCGGCACACCGCCGACATTCATGCCGAAAAAACCGGCAATGATGTTGATCGGCAAGGCCAGCACCGTCACCACCGTCAGGGTGAACAGCGTGCGGTTGCTTTGTTCGTTGAGGTTGGCGGCGATCTCTTCCTGCAGCAATTTGATCCGCTCGCCGAGGGCGGTGAGGTCGTTGATGATCAGCGCAAACTCCTCGGTGGATTTGCGCAACTCCTTGACGTCCTCCTTCTGCAACCACGGCGGCGGACGATTGAGCAGGCGCAGCAGCGAACCCGGCTCCAACGCCAGCAGCCGTTGCAGTCGCACCAGCACGCGACGGTTGGCGCCAAGTTCGGCGCGGTTGGTCGACAGGCGCGAGGAGAGCAGTTCGTCTTCGACCTGATCAACACTCAGGCTGGTCTTGCGCACGATCTGCGTCAGCACTTCGCCCTGATCGCGCAGCAAATGCACGAGCAGTTCCGAGGGCGAGCGAAAGCACTCACCGGCCTTCACCGACGAGCGCAACTTGTCCACCGAGTGCAGCGGTTGCAGGCGCGCGCTGACGATCAGTTTGCTGCGCACGCAGACCCACAGCGTCGACACGTCGGAGGAGACCATGCTGCTGAGGTTGAACACCACATCGTTGACCACCGCCAGCAGCGCCGAATCGACATGCTCGATGCGTGTCGAACGCGAACCTTCGTGCAACGCCTCGAAAAATTCCTCGGGCAATTGCAGATGACTTTTCATCCAGCGCTCGCACGCGGCGTGGGCCAGGTTCAGGTGCAGCCAGAGAAATTCATCGCTCTCACCGTCATCCTGCAAACAGCGCAACGCCGTCGCCGAATCGATCTCGCGACCGCGCTCCCCGGGCAGAAAACGAAAGCCGTAGAGCAAGCCAAACAGGTCCGGGTCGCGATGGCTGATATCGAGGCTGTGGTTCATGGCGGCTCGCTGCGAGGAGGGTGTCTGGGGCAGGATTTTCAGGTTCACCGGAGCGGCATCATCGCAAGCTCACATGACCGTTTTGTGACAGCAAAATGACTGCAAATCAAAGCGTTACCGGCTGTCGGAAGTTTCTCAAGGAAGGCTCTGGCATGCCGATCTCAGGTGAGTTAGGTTGCGCGCCATTGGCCTATGGCCATGGTGCGTCGACAGGGAAGTCCGGCCATTTTTCACGTCCGTTCGGGCGTGCCTCATCCCTGCTTCGAGTACCTTGCAATGCTGCAAAAATCCCTGAGAGCGCAAATTCTCGCCCTGTTGAGCGGCAGTCTGCTGGCGATATTGTTGATCGCGCTGGCCTGCTTTCATTTCCTCTCCAACGGCGTGCAAAGCTATAGCCAGTTGATCGCCGGCCCGTTGCACACTTCGCAACTGATCGATGAAGCCAACCTGCAATTCAAGGTGCAGGTGCAGGAATGGAAAAACGTTCTGCTGCGCGGCAAGCAACCGGCGGATCTGGCGAAATACTGGAGCCAGTTCGAAGAGCGTCAGCGCGACGTGCAGAACATTCTCGGCGAACTGGCCGGCCAGAAAGGCATCGAGGCCAATCTCAAATCCCGCATCGAACGCTTGCGCGACGAGCATCGCCAGTTGGGTACTGCCTACCAGAAAGGCCGCGATGCCTACGTGGCTGCCGGCGGTGATCCGAGCGCCGGCGACGCAGCTGTCAAAGGCGTTGATCGCGCCACCAGCGAGCAGATGAGCGCACTGGTTGCCGAACTGCGCGAGCAGGGCACCGCGCAGTCGGCATTGATCAGCGCCAGCGCTGACCGCACCGTGTGGCTGGGCCTGTTGGTGATGCTCGCGTCAGGCTTGTTGATCGGTCTGCTGAGCCTGTGGCTGGTCAGCCGCAACCTGATCGAGCCGATCCGCAAACTCATCGATTACGTCACCCGCTTGAGCCGTGGCCAGTTGGCTGAACGTGTTGTCAGCGAGCGTCGCGATGAGCTGGGCAACCTCGCCGCCGCAGCGAACACTCTGCGCGATTTTCTGGCGGACACCTTCACTCGCTTGCAACGCAGCGCCGGTGATCTGGACAGCGCCAGCGGCGAGTTGAACGCCATTGCCACGACCATGGCCGGCGGCACCAGCGAGCAATTCAACCGCACTGATCAAGTGGCCACGGCGATGAATGAAATGTCCGCCACGGCCCAGGAAGTCGCCCGTCATGCCGCCGATGCCGCGCGTGCCGCTGACGATGCCGATCAGTCGGCGCAGCAGGGTGAAAAGGTCATGCAGACCACCATTTGCTCGATCACGCAGATGCGCGGCGAAATCGCCAACACCGCCACGGTGATTCGTCGCCTGGAAACCGACAGCGGTCGTATCGGCAAGGTGCTGGAAGTGATTCGTGGCATCGCCGAACAGACCAACTTGCTGGCGCTCAACGCGGCCATCGAAGCGGCGCGGGCGGGCGAGGCCGGGCGCGGTTTTGCCGTCGTCGCCGATGAGGTGCGCAACCTCGCTCAGCGCACGGCGGAGTCGATCATCGAGATCAACCAGATCATTCAGAACGTGCAGACCGGCGCTGTCGATGCCGCGCAGGCTATCGAGAGCGGCCAGGCGCGCAGTGATGAAAGTGTCGAGCAAGTCACCCAGGCCGGCGCGATGCTGGAGCGCATCACCTTGGCGGTGGAGGCGATTCGCGACATGAACCGGCAGATCGCCACAGCGGCAGAAGAGCAGACGTCGGTGGCCGAGGATATCTCGCGCAACCTCACTGAAATCACCGCGATTGCCAGCGCCAACCTGGACAACGTGCAGCGCACCGAAAGTGCCAGTCAGAATCTGCATGGGTTGTCGGGGCAGTTGAATGAGGTGACGGCGCGGTTGAGTGCTTGATTTTGGGTGGTGGTTTGTCAGCCCCTCACCCTAACCCTCTCCCGGAGGGAGAGGGGACTGACCGTGTTGATTGTTCGAGATTCGCCGACCTGAAATGCCGAGGCGTACTCAGGCTGGTAGTCGTTTGTGATGGCTTTTTAATTTTGAGGCGAACTCAGGCTCCGAAATTTCCCCGATCTGCTCCCTTTCCCCCTCGCCCCCTTGGGGGAGAGGGCTGGGGTGAGGGGGATCGATTTCACAGACCACACAAAGTTTGCGCCTCAATCCGCAACCACAAAAAAGCCGCACGATCGTTAAATCGTGCGGCTCTTTAACAGTGGTCTATCAAGTGTCTTGCTTGTCGCTCAGCACTTTACCGGTGGTGGCATCAAAGTCCACGTCGAACTCTTTGCCGTCAGCAGTTTTAAGTTCAACTTCATACTCATAACCATTGAAGTGGTTATCCAGGTCGGTGTCGGTAATCGTTGCGCCCGGGTGCAGTTTCAGTGCTTCGGCGTTCATCGATTCCAGCGACTTGATCTTGCCGTCCTTGACCAGTTGCGGGATCTGGTCGATGCGAACATCAGCCTGAGCCAGGCCAGCGGTGAGGGTCAGGGCAGAGGCGGTAAACAGGGCAGTCAAAGTTTTCATCGGTTCATTCCTTGGCAGTGCGTTGAAGTGGTTGATCTGTGTAAGTGGGTTCAGATTAACCAGCGCAACTTAATTCACCCTTAAATCTCTGCTCCGCGATAAAACTGCTCTTTGCGGGAGCGAGCCTGATCGTGAAGCAGGCGACTCGATAACAAGTCAGAAACCGTTCTTCTTCAAAACATCGTCAATGCTGCCAGCCGCCGGACGCTTATAAAACTTCAACAGTTCACTGGCGCGGTTGGTAAAGATGCCGTCAACACCCGCTGCCATGACTTTTTCGTAGTCCACCGGCTCGTCGACCGTATAAACGTGCACCAGCATGCCCTGATCGTGGGTGTACTGATTCATCCACGGTTGCACCAGGTCGGAATAGCTCTGATCACCACCATGAGTCAGCTTCGCCGAAGGGCCGGTGCCGATCGCGCCCTGGGCCTTGGCGTAATCGACCCATTGCTTGAATTCCGCTTCTGACTTCGGTTCCTGCTTGCCGTAGAAAACGTTTTTGTCTTTCTCGCCGGACGCGGCAAACGTCACCGCAGATTTAGGCTCGATGCTGCCTTCGCCGACCCACAACAGCAGGATCTTCGGCACTTGCGGCATCTCCTTTTCCAGCAATTGCAGGCTGTTCTTATCGAAGGTCTGCAGGATCACCTTGCCTTTGCCCTGACCGACGCCCAGCGCACTTTTCGCCAGTTTCGAGCCGGCCGGACTGAGCCAGCCGCGATCCTGCAGTTTTTCCTTCAGGTCATGTTCGATGCCGGGAAACAGCTGCGGCTCTTTGGTTTCGATGTACAGGCCCGGCTTGTGCTGCGGGTTGGCGCGGGCGATGTCGATGATTTCATCGAGGGTAAGAATTTTCAGTCCGGCGTAGGAAGGTCGCGCGCGATCCGGGTATTTAGTGTTGAACCAGCTGCCGGCATCGAGGGTTTTCAGTTCGGCCATGGTGAACGCGGTGGCCGGGCTGTCCTTGCGCTCGGGGAATTTGCTGGCAACGTCGGTGGTGCGTTGCAGGTTGTCGTCGTGCAGGGCGAAGAGCACGCCGTCCTTGCTGCGCTGCAAATCCATTTCCAGGTAATCGGCGCCGAGGTCACGGGCCAGTTTGTAGGCCGCAGCGGTGGATTCCGGGGCATCGAACGACGCGCCACGGTGGGCAATCACCGCCGGATGCGGAATGCCATGGGCGGCAGCGATTGCCTTGGGCTCGGGGTGGCTGGCGGCATGCGCCTGACCGAGGCCGAACAACAGACTCAGCACCAGAGCGCTTCGGGTAAAAGTGGCAGGCATGGTCGAGTTCCTTTCGCAGGTTTTTTTCGAGACGTACCTTTTAACAATTGACGCGCCGCAGGGCTATCGCCAGACCGACATAAAGCGAGCAAAACGGAAATTTCCTGCACTTTTGTGGCGCTGTTTGCAGTACGCTTGCCCACGGCATATGCCCCGGCAGAGGGCGCGCCGCTACATTGCCCTGCGTGTAAACCATCGATCATCTTTCGTGAGGTTTACCATGCGCATCACCTCCCAACTCATCTGCCAGGCCGCCGACGATCTCAAAGGCTTCGTCGGCCTCAATCGCAAGACCGGCCAATACATCGTGCGCTTCAGCGAAGATTCGTTCGGCATGGACGTGGCCGACGACGGCATCATCCCGGCCAGTGAATTCGTCTGGGCACCGCTGTCGGACACCACCATGACGCTCAAGCGCGAGTTGATTCAGTTGCTGCTCGATCAACACATCGACGACCGCATCAACATCACCGAGCCGTTGCGGGTTTACATGAGCAAGGTTGAAGTGCCGGAGATTGTTGCGGTGCGGAGTCTGGTGCGCGGTTGAAGTTTTGCTGTGTGGTTGCGGGCCTCTTCGCGAGCAGGCTCGCTCCCACAGGGATTTCGTGAACGCCACAGATCCAAGGTGGGAGCGAGCCTGCTCGCGAAGGCGACCTTAGTTCTGGCACACGTGAGCGTGCAATTCGCTGGTCAGTCCTTCGATGCGTTCGGTGAGGGTTTTCGTCATTTCGGTGAGGCGGGTGTTTTGTTCCAGCAATGCCAGCAATTGCGCGGAATTCTTCGCCGCCTCTGCCTGACGTTCGGTATTGGCCAATGCCAGAGCTTCGCGGTGCTGCGCATCGGCGTCGGCCTGCGCTTTGTCGCGCGCGGCCTGACGGGTTTGTGCAAGCAGGATCAATGGCGCGGCGTAGGCCGCCTGCAGGCTGAAGGCCAGGTTCAGCAGGATGAACGGGTAAACGTCGAATTGAGTCACGCCCCATACGTTGAGGCCGATCCATACCGCAACGATCAAGGTTTGCGCGCCAAGGAACAGCGGCGTGCCGAAGAACCGCGCAAAGGCTTCGGCGCGCAGGGCGAAGGCATCGTTGCCGAAGGTCGTATTCAGGTGGGCGTGGGGGCGGTGGAAGCGCAGGTGATCGATGGGAGCGTTGGATATTCCGGGTTTTTCGTTATTCATGGGGCACTCGGCGGGGCTTGGGACGTGTCGTCACTATAGCTCTGCGTGGTGGCGGCCGACCTTCGCGGGCTGCCCACGAAGGTTGCGACTCGTCCTATCGACCCTGCACAAACCTCAATTCGGCACCCGTTCATTGGCAAACATGCTCACCGCATCCACCGCCTCACTGGCGCCGTCGCGAATCTGCAGAATCACCGTGCCGGCCTGATTGGCCAATTCCACGCCTTCTGCGGCGCGGTCACGGGTGCCTTGCATGCTTTTGATCGCTTGCCGCGTTTCACTCTGGATCAGACTGATCATGTTCGAGATCTCGGCAGTAGAGCCGCTGGTGCGCGCTGCCAGTTGCCGCACTTCATCGGCGACCACGGCAAAGCCGCGACCCTGTTCACCGGCGCGTGCCGCCTCGATGGCCGCGTTGAGGGCGAGCAGATTAGTCTGATCGGCGATCGCGCGGATGGTGTTGACGATGGCGGTGATCTGCTCGGAGCGGTCGCCCAGTTGCGCGATCAGCGTTGAGGACTGGCTGATGTCCTCGGCGATTTCGCGCATTTCGCTGGCAGCCTGTTGAATCACTTGCGTACCTTGCTCGGCGACTTTTCGCGTTGCTACCGAGATGTGGTAAGCGGTGCTGGCACTGCGCGCGTCCTGCTCGTGCTGCTCGACACGAGCGGTGACGTCAGACGCGAACTTCACGACTTTGTACAAGCGCCCCGAAGCGTCATATACCGGGTTGTAGTTGGCCTCCAGCCAGACGATCTGACCGCGCTTATCCACGCGCTCGAACTGTCCGTGGAAGAACTCGCCCTGATTCAGGCGCCGCCAGAAATCCTGATAGGCGCCGCTGTTGACCAGCGCCGGAGTGCAGAACAGGCGGTGATGCTGGCCCTTGAGCTCTGCGAGGCTGTAACCCATGCGCGTGAGAAAATTCTGGTTGGCGGTAAGAATGTTGCCGTCGAGATCGAACTCGATCACCGCCATCGCGCGATCGATCGCCTGCAGCTTGGCGTTGGCCTCGTTCTCCTGCTGCACCTTGGCGGTGACATCCATCGCGTACTTGACCACTTTGATCACCCGTCCCGACGCATCCTTGATCGGGTTGTAACTGGCCTCCAGCCAGATCGGCTGGCCCTTGCTGTCGACCCGTTCAAAGGTGCCGGACTGGAACTGACCGTTTTTCAGGCGCGACCACAGCTCAGTGTATTGGGCACTGCGACCGAACTCAGGTGTGCAGAAATGCCGATGCGGCTGGCCGATCGCCTGGGCAGCCGTGTAACCCATGGTCTTGAGGAAATTGTCATTGGCACGCAACACCACGCCATCAAGATCGAACTCGATCACCGCCATCGAGCGGTTGATCGCTTCCAGCATCGCGGCCTGGTCAAAAACGGTGTGTTGCAGTTCAGCGAGGGCGGCTTTCTGGCGATTGAAAAACATGCTTGCGGTACTCGGGAAGTGGGGGAAATCTAAAGGATTCAGTCCCTATTCCTGCGCCGGCAAACCGAAATGCACAGGCGGCATTCGGTGGTGACTGCTCAATGCCAACGTTCCGTTACTGGCAGATGGCTACTTATACAAAACTTAATAAAGTTGTACAAGAAAGGAATTTTTCGCGAGGTTGTATAACTTTTTACGAAATTAGTTGTACACGGCTCGACGAGACGGTGATTCACCGCTGATACAGTGCCAGGAACATCTCCAGCGCCGACTCGGCAACTGCATTCTGCGCGTCTGGATCAAGGGCCGCGCGACCCAGCGAGATCTGCGGCCAGAACGCGAATGCCTTGAGCAAACCTTGCACTTGATGCGCGGCAAATTCTGGATCCACCGGCTTGAGCCGTCCGTCGGCTTGCGCCGCGCGTATCCAGACGGTCAGGCCTTCCTCGCGCTCGCCCATGCGCTCGATCATGTTCTGCGCACGTTCGGGGGAATGAATGGTCGCGGCAATCGCCACCCGGGCGAGGGTGAGAAAATTCTCGTCAGCCATCATCTGCACTTTTTCTCGCAGCATCAGGCGCAACTGCTCATGCAGCGGTTGCTCGCGGTCGTAGCTCACCGACGGCTCGGCAATGATCCGCGCCCACAACTGATTAAGGATCTCGGCGAACAGCTCTTCCTTGCTCGGGAAGTGGTTGTACACCGTCCGCTTCGACACGCCGGCCGTGGCGGCGATCTTGTCCATGCTGGTGATTTCGAACCCGTGGGCACGGAATTCGGCGATCGCCGCCTGGATGATGGCTTCGCGTTTGCGGTCAGTGAGGCGTTGTGGAGCGGTCATGAGCGGGCTTCGGCAGAGAGGAATGAAATTACACTCGGCAGTTTACTTGGCGTCGGCTTTGATGCAACCTAGAAACTACACCGCTCAGTGTAATGTTGCGTTAATCCTCGCACCTTACAAACCAGAGCGTTTGGCCCTTGCGTGCAGCTTGGCCATTTTCATTTCCCGTGGAATACCGTGCAGCACACGGTTTTTCGGAGTCGTTCAGTCATGGCCAATCCAGTCTCACTCCCGGATAACACTCCCACGCCTGAAGCCTCGCGCCAGGATCAAGGGCTGTTTCGCAATCATGCGCCGGTGCAGCGCGAAGGGCTACGCAAAATGCTGCGGATCATGTGGAGCATGATTTTCCACAAACCGCGCAATACCCGTCCGACCGCCGCCATCCCTGTGCAACCGTTGACCCGTGAAGATCTGCTCGCAGCGCCCAATCACAGCGTTTACCGCTTGGGGCACTGGACGCTGTTGTTGAAGATGCGCGACAAATTCTGGATCACCGACCCGGTGTTCGCCGAGCGCGCCTCGCCGGTGCAATGGGCGGGTCCGAAACGTTTTCATAAGCCACCGATCAGCATCGACGAACTGCCACCGATCGAAGCGGTGATCCTCTCGCACAACCATTACGACCATCTCGACTACCAAGCGGTACTCAAACTCGCCGCCAAAACCACTTACTTCCTGACTCCGCTGGGCGTGGGCGACACCCTGATCAAATGGGGCATCGACGCCAGCAAGGTGCGCCAGTACGACTGGTGGCAGGGCACCGAAATCGCCGGTATCCGCTTCATCGCAACCCCATCGCAGCACTTCTCCGGCCGTGGCCTGTTCGACGGTAACAGCACGCTGTGGGCGTCCTGGGTGATGATCGACGCCGACACACGAATCTTCTTCAGCGGCGACAGCGGTTACTTCGATGGCTTCAAACGCATCGGCGAACAGTACGGTCCGTTCGACCTGACCCTGATGGAAACCGGCGCCTACAACGTCGAATGGCCGCACGTGCACATGCAACCGGAAGAAACCCTGCAAGCCCACATCGACCTCAAGGGCCGCTGGCTCTTCCCGATCCACAACGGCACCTTCGACCTGGCCATGCACGCCTGGCACGAACCTTTTGACCGCATCCTTGCGCTTGCATGGGAACGCAGTATTGCGATTACCACACCGCGAATGGGGGAGGCGTTCAACATTGCGCATCCACAACGGGGGAGTGCGTGGTGGATGGCGGTTGAAGAGGAGGGGGAGGCGCTAGTGCAGAACGCCTGACGATTTCATCCGGTTCGCCTCGGTGCGAACCGGATGAATCAGATTCCTATTTCCTTCATTCGCCGGTGGTAATCCTCCATCGTAGCGACTGACAAATCCCTGAATTTTCCACGAAGTATCTGACTTAGTGTTTCCAAGGTGATGCCAGTAATTTGCGCCGCTTCAGATTCGTTCAGGTTGGCAGTCTTGATCAACGCGGCCATTTTTGTCGCATATCCCGATTTGATCAGCATTTCAGCTGCACCCTGCAGTCCCAAATCTGCGTAGACGTTGCCCGTGCTTCTTTCGATGTCCATCCTTAGCGCTCCTTATTCGGCCATCGCAAAATCCCCACGCCCCACCGATTCCCCTGCCATACCCTGCGCCCTGACACTGCGCCCCGGTGCGAACCCCGGAAAGAACACCAACCCCTGCGCTTCAAACCGATAAGCCAGTGCCAGTCTCGCGGCGTCCGCCACTTCCTGCTGCGCTTCGAACCGCTGGATATCTGCCACCGCCACCTCGGCCTCGCGCGACAGTTGTTCAACGCTCCAGCCCAGCATGGCGCGGGCCTGGACGCAGTGGGTCGGGGTGAACTGGAAAAGGGCAATGCGTTCGAGGACGTGGTTCATCGCAAGAGAGGCCATGGTGTGCTCCGGGCTCAAAAGTGCTGATTGAAAATGTACTGTGTTTTTGTACAGTTGTTTTAGGCTGGGATCAAACGCATTTTTCAAATTTGCCTAGTTCGTCGGCTCCAACCAGACGGACGGTGCCTGTCCCAGCACACGCCGAAACATCGTCGAAAACGCCGCCGGGCTCTCGTAGCCGAAGTCCAGGGCAATCCGCGTCACCGCTTCCCCCGCCGCCAACCGTGCCAACGCCTGCACGACGCACGCCTGCTGGCGCCACTGACGAAAGCTGAGCCCGGTCTGCTGCCGAAACAATCTGTTAAAGGTACGCAAGCTTATGTGTAACTGATCGGCCCAATCCTGCGGGGATTGATGGGTATTGGGCATGTTCAGAAAGGTCTGACACAGACTGAGGAGCTTTCCTTCGGCGGGCATGGGAATGTGTAGGGCAAGGGGCGCGCTGCGTGCCAGTTCATGCAACAGCAAGTTGATCAGCACACCGTCGCGTCCGGCCTGGTCGTACATCAGTGGCACGTCCACCGCTTCCATCAGTAGATGCCGCAGCAGCGGCGACACGTTGAGCACTTGGCAGTCCGGCCCAAATTCCACGTTTCCCGGCTCGATATACACGCTGCGCGTGCTCACCCCGAGCATCAATACCTCATGGGCCACGCCCGGCGGAATCCACACCGCGCGCTGCGGCGGCACCACCCAGTTACCGTTCCGGGTGCTGACCTGCATCACGCCCGTGGCGCCGTAGAGCAATTGCCCACGGCGATGCGTATGAAACGGGAGTAGGTGGCCGTGGGAATAATCGGTACCGATGGCCACGACCGGGCGAGGCGTATCATCGAGCTGATTGATCGAAATATTGCGCATCAGGCGTGTTCCAGCGATTGGCGTAAATGCGAACATTATTGGCCCAACTACTGAAGCCGGCCAGTGCATCACGCTCTAATGTCCTGGGCTCCCCCGATCCTGGACGCCCACCATGTTCTACCTCCTGCTTACGCTGTTCGGTTGCCTCACCGGCATCAGCGCCGTGCTCTTCGGTTTCGGCGGCGGCTTCGTCATCGTGCCGCTGCTCTATCGCATGCTCACCGCCAGCCACCCAGCCGACGACCCCATCGCGCAATCGGCCATGCACATCGCCGTGGCCACCTCGACCTGCGTGATGGTCGTCAACGCCCTGATCGCCACACGCAAACACCAGCGCGCTGGCAATCTGCTCCGGGAATACCTCTGGCCATTGGGCGGGTTTATCGGCGTGGGCGCGATCGTCGGCGCCATCGCTGCGATGTGGGTCAGCGGCGAAGTGATCCGCTACGCCTTCATCGCCTACCTGGGCCTGACCATCGTCGATTGCCTGCTGCGTCGCGGATTTCTCACCCAGTCCCAGACGACAATCCCACGGCGACTGACCACGACGGAAACATCCGCCGGCGGCGTAGGCATCGGCGCCATCGCGACGTTTCTCGGTGTAGGAGGAAGCGTCATGACCGTGCCTCTGCTACGCCGTTGCGGGCTGAGCATGTCGCAAGCGACCTCCATGGCCAACCCGCTCAGCTTGCCGGTAGCGCTGGCCGGCACACTGACGTACATGGCGCTGGCCGGGTTCACTGAGTCTGATCTGGGAGTTTGGTATATCGGGTATGTCGATGTGCTGGCGTTTGCGCTGCTGACGGTTGGTTCGTTGCTGGGGATCAGATTGGCTGCGCGGTGGATAGGGCGGATACCGGATCGGCTGCATGCCTGGATCTATATTGGTTTGCTGATCGTGGTGCTGCTGAGCATTTCGCTCAAATGAATCGTTGATTGGCGCAGGCGAAAGAAATCAGAATCAGCGGCAGAGCGTTGTCCTCCAGTCTTCAGCAGAGAACCACGATGTTGATCTTCAATTGCACCGAAGCCGCCAGTAAGTTTTTCAGCCGTGTCCATAAAGGCAAAACGATCACGCCGGTGGACACCAAACCGCCGTCATCAGTTATTGAGGATGATGAGCTGAACGGCGCGGACGAACAGTGGTTGGTTCATGCGATCACTGTGCAGCGCAAACATGCGTTGTTGGTCCTGCACATCAAAACCCGCTATTGCGTGATCCTGGCCGATGCCAAAAAGGCCGATGATCACGAGTTCGTTCTGCGCTTCACCGAGCGTTGGGTGAATGGCCTGATGATCAATGCCCAAAACCATGGCCTCGGACAATGGCTAGACCCCGAGGTGATGTTGGCGCGGATGCAACAGACTTGTGAGCACCAGCGATTCTATCGGCGCGGCCATCGCAGCGCGCAAAAACACATTGATGAAATTGCCTGGTGTTTTCGAGACAAGGTCGCTGGAACGGGTTGCTTACCACCCAATGAAGTCACGGCGATGGTTTTCGACGAACAAATGAACGACACGCCAAGAAACAGCAAGGGAGCCAAGTCCTACTACTTCCCGGACGAGGAAATGACGCTTCACTGGCTGCGCCATTATTGCTTTCTCGATGATGTCCAGCTGCATGCTGCGAAAGAGCGTCGGCATCAAGTCGCGCGGGAAATAGCGGAGATGGAGCGCAAGGCTTTTAGGGAAGAGTATGAGAGGCAAAATTCGAATGATTAAGCCGGGGCATGATGCACTCATAGGTTGAGTAACAACCCCATGTCCCCTCATTCCAACCCCGGCGCTTCACGAATAATGAAGTGATCCAGGTTCTCGATATTGGCATTGAAGACCTCGAAAGGTTTTTCGGGGTTCTTCTTGCCGGGCACCTGCTTCAGCTCCGGCGTTACGCCATAGAAGAAACAGAACAACGCCTTGTCGCTATCCACCGCGTGCTTGATCTCTTCCAGAAACGCCTTGCGCTTGCGGTAGTTGTCGATCAGCTTCTTGTTCAGATAAACGCTGACCGGATACGGCTTTTTCTTGCTGTCTTCGGGCTTCTTGAACCAGACCTTATCCTCGAAATCGATACGAAAACTGGCACTGTGGAAGTCCTCGATCTTCTTGATCCGCCCCCAGTAGATCAGCCCCTTGTTGTCCGTCAGATACTCGATCTTCTTGAAGAACGAACTATACGGCGCCGTATGCTCACCAATCTTCAACGGCATGCGCTTGAGCAAATCCTTGTCGGCGAAGTTGGAAACAAAACACTCCACCGGATGCGCAAACACACTGGTCTTGTCCGGCGCCGACTCACGACCCACCGACTCTTTACCACTGTCCGCCGCCACCCGAACCGGATCATCCCGCAACACATCCGCCGCCCCCGCTGGCGCGACAGGCTTGCGCACATACTCACGCCGGGTCAGTAACAACTCCGATGGGAAGTGTTCCTCACGCCCGTCATCCACCTCGCCATCCGCCGTCTCAACGCCAGAAGCCGACGCCTTCAAACTCACATACGGACAACCCGCCACATGCTGCGTCGTGGGCAGATTCTTGAAGTGCGGCGTGCGCACGTAATTCACGTTCTTGGCGTTGAACGTGCCCAGCTCGTTGGAAGCTTCGAACGCCGAACGACAGGCATCGTTGGGGCACTGGAAGTGTTCCTTCGCGGAATCAAACGCCACCGTCTCATCGAAATTGAGATCGCGAACATCATAGATCGACAACTTGTCGTCGAGGCTGAGGCAGTAGGCGAGATCGAATTTCATGGTGGGGCTCGGATCCTTGAGTGGGGGAGGGGTATTAATAGCGGGAGGCGGCGCGGGTTGCACTGATTGTTTTCAGGATGATGCGGAATCTGTGGGAGTCAGCCTGCTGGCGATTGATGGCATCAACCAGATTTCACGGCCGAGCGAGGGCAAGCCCTCTCGTCACATCGTTTTTCGGTTCGGGTACTCACGCTTCAACCGTTTAACCCTGTCATAGAGCGACTCGGTGAACTCCTTGCTGTCATTCGAGTGATGGCAGCGCCGATGGCAGTTCGGACAAAGAGCTACAGCGTTGCTGATTCGATCAGAACCCTTATTCGCCAAATGCCTCACGTGATGAACTTCAAGGTAAGGAGAGTCATTTTTAGTGAATGGAGCCGGTTCACCGCACCCTTCACATATCCCTTTGGCTTTCTTACGGACCCAGGCTCTAACCTTCGGGTCACGTATAAATGCAGTGCTTTGGGCGGGAGCGCGCTTCGGCTTCACAATCCCCGCAGGTTCGTCTTCAAGAGGCAGTTTCTCTAGCGCCAGAGCTCTCTGCTCTAGTGCTTCTTCATCCGCAGTCGCAACCGTTGGATCCCCAAGCGTCACCCCTTTGGCAATCAACACTGCTCGGATGGCTGGCTCAACGTTAGTCCCAACGTTTCTGGCTGGCTTGTACCCTTTGATGTGTTCCCTATGCATTCTCAGCAAAACGGCAGAGATGTTCTGCATGCGGAATTCAACTGAGCCTTCAGTGCGGTTGTGCAACGCAGATGCACGCAGCACGCGATTCTCATGCGCCTTGTTGAATTTTTGGCCGATTCGCTCAAGCTCAAACATCTTCAGGTAGGCATCAACCGCTGCCTCAATCTCAGCAACAGTCCAGTCAGTGTCTTTTTTCTTGTCGCTCATAAAATCGCCGAGGGTCGAAAACCCTCGGACGATACTGAGTGGCCATCACGGCTGTCTAGGAAAATTCTTACAGTTAATAGCGAAGAATCTCTCGAGATCCGACAACCACGTCGCTAACCCATCGAATGCTTCGAAGACTGAAACACCTGCGCAATCCTCCGCCACCAAGGAACCGATGCAGTAGCGCGCCGTTGGGACTGATCGTTCAACAGGTAGGGCATATCCCGAAGCCTAATCCAGCTCTCATCCTGCCAATGCAGCAGGCTAAGCGACATTTCGGGCCAGTTCAGCAAACTCAACATCGGCTGATCTGTATTTACCGAGCGTTCCGCGTCGCGCAACGTCGGCACAACCAGATGAGTAAGCCACTCACGTAACAACCGATTTTCCGGGACATAGTGATACACAAGTAGCGCATATACGCCGGACTCGCTGAGCATCAACAGCTTTTCAGGCTGCCGGTAATAATCAATCCACAAAAAACGATGTTGATCTTTGTCCAGCTTGGCGACCATGCGATCACTGAGATGGACGCCCATCAAGCGACCGATGTCGCGGACGCTGAACCATGGTTCGCTTTCGTGAAGGAGGCCGTGAAGATAAAGGCTATGGCGGATAAAAACTGTGGGGGTGTGTGACTCAGACATGAGCAGCCTCCCGAACAGGAAGCATAATTTCAGCAGTAAAGCTGTAGGCGTTTTCCTTCATATAGAAGGGAAAATACGTAGGCATATCCATTACCTCTACTTGATAGCTTTCTTAGGGCTAAGGCGCCGGGAGTTAAGAAACCCCAAGTAGAAGGCCGGACATATTCCCCTTACGGGTCTTGTATTAGCCCACTCCCGACATGGCAGAGGTGTTTTGTGTCCACGATAAATCCATAGGCACAAAAAAGACGCATCTTTCGGGAGCGGCCAGGCCGCTACTTGAGGCGTTTCTTAGGCACCGGAAACAAAAGCCTATGGGCATTTGTTCTCGTGGTCAAGAGCTAGATTTATGACTGAATACACAGGGATAAACATACGGTTTGTAGGCCGAACGATTTTCATCGCTCGGTCTTCTTGTTTATAGTCTTTTGTTTAAAACATCAAGCATGAGGTTGATATGGTGTTTTATTTGATATTCTTTGTTCTTTGGTAGTCCTGACCATGTGCTCTGGTTCACGTGATCATCGTAAGCTTTTAAACTACTGTTCCACCCAAACTCAGCTGGCAAGCTTCTCACTTGACGGACGAGTTTGCGCGCCATCTCTAAGAATTTTGTTTCTGCGTCGCTGATGTTTCTATCAGTTTCATCGGATACGAAGTGCTCAACCCAGATGTCTGAAGTGTTTGAGTTTTTATAGGTTATATGGCTTGCCACGGCACCAGGTTTACCGCCACCCATTTCAAGTTTTTTTCCCGTAATTGTGTAATCGCCAATTGCATAGAAGTCTTTCCCTACGGATTTGTGTTTGTCCGTAAAAAACTCTTTTCCACTATAGTCTGTGTTTCGATCAAGCTTGTTGAAAAAATCTTGAGTAATTATAGTTTTGTTTTTTGGTAATTTGGATAGCTGTGCGGTGGAGATTTTGTCGTTAAGAACAACATGGAATAAAATTTGATTGAAAGTGACGTTTGTCTGTATCTGTACTTCGCTGAGAGCTGGATTGTTGTAGAGGAGTACGACGTTCTTACCTGGATACTGGTTTAGAAACGCACCTACATCTTTTTGCGTGGTCGTGGAACCTATACAGTAACCTGGTAACAGCGTTGTATGACTGTTGAATAGGTTTTGACTAACTTTTACGAAATTTGCTTGCGTTGCAAGGTTGTTTAAATATTGGTGCTGGTTTGGGTTTGTGACGACTATCAGGGGTTTTTTATCGTTTCCAAAAGCGTCCATGCAGCGATGTATACCACTAGTATCAGAAATTACCGGCTCTATGACCGGTAACAGTCCTGTCAAGTCTGTCTTTTCACTGATTAGGGATCTTAGAGCTAGTAACTCTGATGCGCGTGCGTAAAGATACGGGCTATACATATTGCTTTCCTTGCTGATATAGGTGTGGCTAATTAAATTTTTCCTCAAGTGCTGTAAGTAATCGAGCTCTTTGAGGTCTTGATAGAGGGGTGGCGTATCCGAGAACTCTTAAATGGCTAGGGAGGCTCCTCATGAAATCAACTATTTCAGGTTTGGTTGTCCGTTGACGCATTGCATTAATATAGATTTTGTGTGCTGTTTGTTTTTCAATGTCTAAGAATATTTTTTCACAGTGGTTCCTGATGATGCCATTGGGCAGCTGAATTCTTTTGCCTGTTATTTTTTCAAGGGCTGGTAGGTATTCATCTCTTCGCAGCATTCTAAATATGATTCTTTGGTCGATGTTTAAAATGTTGCTAGTCGCTGGCTTTACTTCTGAAAGACTTCCTTTTGATGTCAGTGATAATATTCCAATATGTGTGTCGGCTTTTTCAGCATAACGCCTTGCTTGCTGTGGATGGGCGACAATGTAGATTTTATCAAAGGCTTTTGTGTAGTCTGGTGTTTGGGAAGTTAATCTTCTTGGGCTGTCGAACTCGGTTTTTATCTCATATGCTGTGGACGTTCCGTTAAATACGGCGGCGTCTACAATGGAGCTTCCTACTGGCAGCTCTATAGAAAGTGCTGAAGAGCTTGGGCTGTGCCGGCCAAAAATTATGCGGTCTGCAATGGCGGATTTGTATATGTATTCATTTCTGTAATTTTTTTGAATTGAATTGTAGGCAAAAGCGTATAATTCATTAGCTGTACTAATGTATGTGTGGTCGACTTTATCTAGATAAAGTTTGAAAATGTCGCGTGGATCCTCTCCACGGGCGAGCGACGTAAATGTTGTACGATTGAGAATCCTTGCTAGGAATCGTGCGTGATCTATATCAGGTTGCATGCCGAATTCCGAAAAAATGGTGGTGATGCGAGAGCAGTCTAGCAGGTGAGAATTGAAGAGATAAGGGCATAGTCGACGAGCTGGTTGTACTGAATAGAAAATCTAAAAAAAAGGGCTACCAGTGGTAGCCCTTGAGGTGTTTCAGCGTAGCAGCGGATCAATCCCAGCTCAACGCCCCACCAGTTTGGTATTCGATCACGCGCGTCTCAAAGAAATTCTTCTCTTTCTTCAAGTCCATGATCTCGCTCATCCAAGGGAACGGGTTGGTGGTCCCTGGGTACTCTTCTTTCAAACCAATCTGCGACAAACGACGGTTAGCGATGAACTTCAGATAATCCTCCATCATCGCCGCGTTCATACCCAACACCCCGCGAGGCATGGTGTCACGCGCGTATTCGATCTCCAGCTGCGTACCCTGCAGGATCATCTGGGTCGCTTCTTCCTTCATTTCGGCATCCCACAGGTGTGGGTTTTCGATTTTGATCTGGTTGATCACGTCGATGCCGAAGTTCAGGTGCATGGATTCGTCGCGCAGGATGTATTGGAACTGCTCGGCGACGCCGGTCATTTTGTTGCGGCGGCCCATGGAGAGGATTTGGGTGAAGCCGCAGTAGAAGAAGATGCCTTCCAGAACGCAGTAGTAGGCGATCAGGTTGCGCAGCAACTCTTTGTCGGTTTCCGGGGTGCCGGTTTCGAACTTTGGATCGGAGATCGAACGGGTGTACTTCAGGCCCCAGGCTGCTTTCTTCGCGACCGATGGAATCTCGTGGTACATGTTGAAGATTTCGCCTTCATCCATGGCCAGCGATTCGATGCAGTACTGGTAGGCGTGGGTGTGGATCGCTTCTTCGAAAGCCTGGCGCAGGATGTACTGGCGGCATTCCGGGTTGGTGATCAGGCGGTACACGGCCAGGACCAGGTTGTTGGCAACCAGGGAGTCGGCGGTGGAGAAGAAGCCGAGGTTGCGCATGACGATGCGGCGCTCGTCGTCGGTCAGGCCTTCCGGGTTTTTCCAGAGGGCGATGTCGGCGGTCATGTTGACTTCTTGCGGCATCCAGTGGTTTGCGCAACCGTCCAGATACTTCTGCCAGGCCCAGTCGTACTTGAATGGCACGAGTTGGTTGAGGTCGGCGCGGCAGTTGATCATGCGCTTTTCGTCAACGGCGACACGAGCGGAGGCGCCTTCGAGTTCGGCGAGGCCTTCGGCGACGTCGAGGGAGTTCAGTGCAGCCTTGGCGCGGGCCACGGCGGCCGAGTCGTCGGCGGTGACGGCGCGGGCTTCCAGCGCTGCGGCGCCGCCAGCGTTGTCGAGGCGGTCCATGTTGGCTTCGCTTGCGTGGCCGGCGTTGGCGCCTTTCACGGTTGCGACTTCACTGTCTTCTTTATCGAATTCGTCCCAGCTCAGCATGACGTGTCGTCTCCTGCGTGAGGGCTTGTGCCCGTGTGAAACCTGAAGGGTTGGTTTTTCACACGGCCAAACAAGCCGCGTTGGATGTCGTTTTTTGCAGCGCTGCACGCAGGCAAATAAACAGAAATTTTGACGGGTTCCGAGAGCCTCTGATGGGCGCAATCAGCGTCTGGCACTGTTGCGGGGCTTCAGAATGGCTTTTGCTCCCTGTAAGGGAATATTGCTGACCCGTATGGGGCGGCATTATAGGGAAATTTTTACCGGCGTGGTGCGGCGAATCGGCTCATGGCGAGGCCGAGGAGGGGGTGGATTTCGGTCCGACCGAGGGATTACAGGGCTTTGCGCGGAATCGGCCCCGGCAGATTTTTTTTCGTTAATTTTTTGCCAGGTGGTTTTTTGTTTAAAAAATAGCCAGAAAAGCGGGTTTTTCACTATATCTAGTGTTTTGCAAGCGTTTTTCACGGCTCCAGACACAACTGAGCCCGACCGTAGCCGGGCTGGAATCGACCCTCAATGTAGCGCTGAGCGATCCGATTCGGTGCAGTCTGGTTCAGTTCGTGCAGCCGTTGCCCATGATGCTGTAGCGCAGGATGTGGCGTTGGCCTTTGGAGTCGTCGTATTCCATTTTTGCCGGTACTACTTCGCAGACATTTGGCACTTCGCTCATCGATACAACTTTGGCGATGTCCAGATGTGTGGAGTAAGTGTATTCCTCGATTACCGGTTGTTGCTGTGCGACATCAGTCGGGACCTCGTCTGCCATGGCGGTTGCGCACAGACTGCTGAGGGCCAGAACCAATAAAGCTTTCATTTCTAATTCACCTTTTTGAGGTCGAGTGGGGTCACGCAACCTTTTTAGGGTTGCGTGTGGAGCTTGAGTAGTTGATGCGTTACTTGGAGCGCTGGATTAACGGCCTTCGTGGGGGCTGTAACGTTGTTAATCGCGGTTGCCTTGTTGGCGAGGTGAATTTTAGGGTGGTGGGGTGCAGGTAAACAGGGGCGGTTTTGATAAACACTTTTGATAGATTTGGTAACAATCGATTGAGGTCTTGGTGTCTGGCCGGATGGGGTTTGCCTGAAGGACTGCGTTGACTGCATCGCTGGCAAGCCAGCTCCCACATGGAATGCGGACATTTTGTAGGGGCTTGTTACTACCATCGTCGAATGGTTCTATGGGCCCCACCCGGCTACAACAGGGTCATACAAAAACAACTATTACACCGAGGTAGGAAAGATGAGTGCGGCTTCTCTGTATCCCGTTCGTCCCGAGGTTCTGGCTAACACGCTGACTGACGAGGCGACCTACAAAGCCATGTACCAGCAGTCGGTCGTCAACCCTGACGGCTTCTGGCGCGAGCAAGCCAAGCGTCTGGACTGGATCAAGCCCTTCACCACGGTGAAACAGACCTCGTTCGACGATCACCATGTCGACATCAAGTGGTTTGCCGACGGCACCCTGAACGTTTCCTACAACTGCCTCGACCGCCATTTGGCCGAGCGCGGCGATCAAGTCGCGATCATCTGGGAAGGCGACGATCCTTCCGAAAGCCGCAACATCACCTACCGCGAACTGCACGAACAAGTGTGCAAACTGGCCAACGCCCTGCGTGGTCAGGACGTGCACCGTGGCGACGTGGTGACCATTTACATGCCGATGATTCCCGAAGCCGTGGTCGCCATGCTGGCCTGCACCCGGATCGGCGCGATTCACTCGGTGGTGTTCGGCGGTTTCTCGCCGGAAGCCCTGGCCGGTCGCATCATCGACTGCCGTTCGAAAGTGGTGATCACCGCTGACGAGGGTATTCGTGCCGGCAAGAAGATTTCCCTCAAGGCCAACGTCGACGACGCGCTGACCAACCCGGAAACCAGCAGCATCCAGAAGGTCATCGTGTGCAAGCGCACCGGTGGCGACATCAAGTGGAACCAGCATCGCGACATCTGGTACGAAGACCTGATGAAGGTCGCGGGCACCGTTTGCGCGCCGAAAGAGATGGGCGCTGAAGAGGCACTGTTCATCCTTTATACCTCCGGCTCCACCGGCAAGCCGAAGGGCGTGCAGCACACCACCGGCGGTTATCTGCTGTATGCGGCAATGACCCACGAGCGCGTGTTCGACTACCGTCCGGGCGAAATCTACTGGTGCACCGCCGACGTCGGCTGGGTCACCGGCCACAGTTACATCGTCTACGGCCCGCTGGCCAATGGCGCGACCACCGTGCTGTTCGAAGGTGTGCCGAACTACCCGGACATCACCCGGGTGGCGAAGATCATCGACAAGCACAAGGTCAACATCCTCTACACCGCGCCGACCGCGATCCGCGCGATGATGGCTTCGGGTCAGGCGGCGGTTGAAGGCGCCGATGGCAGCAGCCTGCGTCTGCTCGGTTCGGTGGGCGAGCCGATCAACCCGGAAGCCTGGGACTGGTACTACAAGAATGTCGGCAAGTCGCGTTGCCCGATCGTCGATACCTGGTGGCAGACCGAAACCGGCGGCAACATGATGAGCCCGCTGCCGGGTGCTCACGCGCTGAAGCCGGGTTCGGCGGCGCGTCCGTTCTTCGGTGTGGTGCCGGCGCTGGTCGACAACCTCGGCAACATCATCGAGGGCGAGGCCGAAGGCAATCTGGTGATTCTCGATTCGTGGCCGGGCCAGGCGCGTACGTTGTACGGCGATCACGATCGTTTCGTCGATACCTACTTCAAGACCTTCCGTGGCATGTACTTCACCGGTGACGGCGCGCGTCGCGATGCCGATGGGTACTACTGGATCACCGGGCGCGTGGACGACGTGCTCAACGTGTCCGGGCACCGCATGGGCACCGCCGAGATCGAGAGCGCGATGGTCGCGCATCCGAAAGTTGCCGAAGCTGCGGTGGTGGGTGTGCCGCATGACATCAAGGGGCAGGGCATCTATGTCTATGTGACCTTGAAGAACGGCGAGGAGCCGACCGAGCAATTGCGCCTGGAGCTGAAGAACTGGGTGCGCAAGGAGATCGGCCCGATTGCTTCGCCGGACGTGATCCAGTGGGCGCCGGGGCTGCCGAAGACCCGTTCGGGCAAGATCATGCGCCGCATCCTGCGCAAGATCGCCACGGCGGAATACGACGGGCTGGGCGATATCTCGACCCTGGCGGATCCGGGTGTGGTGCAGCATTTGATTGATACGCACAAGACCATGAATGTTGCTTAAGCGTTAGAAGCATAGGAGCCCTGTCCGGTGATGCCGGGCGGGGCTTTTTTATGGCTGTGAGGTTTGTGGTAGCTGGGAGGGCCTCTTCGCGAGCAGGCTCGCTCCCACAAGGAAGCGGGCGCATTTCAAATGTGGGAGCGAGCCTGCTCGCGAAGGCGATCTGTCAGACACCGCAGTAGTCAGCTGTAGGAAACCGCAACACCCCAACCAATAATTATCGATCTCCCCCGTCAGACCTTTCCCGCTGTTACCCGCCACAACCCAATGTGTAACCGCCCGCGCCAAACCGGGGCGAAGGGAAACGCGGTGCGCTGTTTTAGAGCCTCCAAAGCCCTGCTGAAAAATAAGACATAACGCTGCGCTTGCCGGATTAGAAGGGTTTACGAATAATAGGCCCGCAACTTGCAATATGTATCGGTTCACTGTCTTTCGCTCTTGCATGAATTTGCAGGGCTGTCAATGAGCTCAAACCGCTTTCTCGGTGCATCTGTAATTAGTTGTCGCATTGAAGAAATATCGGCTTCGGGCCTGTCGTTAGAATGCCGATCACTCGCTCATCGTGGCTGACGTTGAAATCGCCTGCGGTTCCAATGGGAAATTTCCGCCGATGCGCAACCGATTTCCGATTCACCCATTCGCATATTGGGCTGTCGCTCACTCTGCCGTTTTTGCCCTTTACCGATGGAGTCCCAAGATGAAGAAACTTGTGCTGCTTGGCGCCCTGGCACTGTCCGTGCTGTCGATGAATGCCTTCGCTGACGAAAAACCGCTGAAGATCGGCATCGAAGCGGCTTACCCTCCATTCGCTTCGAAAGCACCGGACGGCAGCATCGTCGGTTTCGACTACGACATCGGCAACGCGCTGTGCGAAGAAATGAAGGTCAAGTGCGTGTGGGTCGAGCAAGAGTTCGACGGTCTGATCCCGGCTCTCAAAGTGCGCAAGATCGACGCCATCCTGTCGTCGATGTCGATCACCGAAGATCGCAAGAAGTCGGTCGATTTCACCAACAAGTACTACAACACCCCGGCGCGTCTGGTCATGAAGGCCGGCACTCAGGTCAGCGATGGTCTGGCTGAGCTGAAAGGCAAGAACATCGGCGTACAGCGTGGCTCGATCCACGAGCGTTTCGCCCGCGAAGTTCTCGCTCCACTGGGCGCCGAGATCAAGCCGTACGGCTCGCAGAACGAAATCTACCTCGACGTGGCTGCCGGTCGCCTCGACGGAACCGTGGCTGACGCTACCCTGCTCGACGACGGCTTCCTGAAAACCGACGCCGGCAAAGGCTTCGCGTTCGTCGGCCCGGCCTTCACCGACGTCAAATACTTCGGCGACGGCGTAGGTATCGCGGTGCGCAAGGGCGACGCCCTGAAAGACAAGATCAACACTGCCATCGCGGCCATCCGCGAGAACGGCAAATACAAGGCAATCCAGGACAAGTACTTCGCCTTCGATATCTACGGCAAGTAACACGTCTCTGCGACAAGTCCGAAATGGCGCAAGCAACAGAATCTCTGCGGTTTGCGCCATTTTTTCATCCCAACTTTCGAGGACCTGAATCATGTTGAAAGGCTACGGGGCTGTCATCCTCGATGGCGCATGGCTGACGCTTCAGCTCGCCTTGTCGTCCATGGCTCTGGCCATCGTTCTCGGGCTGATCGGTGTCGCGTTGCGCCTGTCGCCGGTGCGCTGGCTGGCGTGGCTGGGCGATCTGTATTCGACGGTGATCCGCGGCATTCCCGACCTGGTGCTGATCCTGCTGATCTTCTACGGCGGTCAGGACTTGCTCAATCGCGTCGCACCGATGCTCGGCTATGACGACTACATCGACCTGAACCCGCTGGCCGCCGGTATCGGTACCCTCGGTTTCATCTTCGGTGCGTACCTCTCGGAAACCTTCCGTGGTGCGTTCATGGCGATCCCCAAGGGCCAGGCCGAAGCGGGCATGGCCTACGGCATGAGCAGTTTTCAGGTGTTCTTCCGGGTGATGGTGCCGCAGATGATTCGTCTGGCGATTCCCGGCTTCACCAACAACTGGCTGGTACTGACCAAGGCCACCGCGCTGATCTCCGTGGTCGGTCTGCAAGACATGATGTTCAAGGCCAAGCAGGCGGCGGATGCCACGCGTGAGCCTTTCACCTTCTTCCTCGCAGTGGCGGCAATGTACCTGGTGATCACCAGTGTTTCGTTGCTGGCATTGCGTCACCTTGAGAAGCGCTACTCGGTAGGCGTAAGGGCGGCTGATCTATGATCTTCGACTACAACGTCATCTGGGAGGCACTGCCGCTGTACTTCAGCGGCCTGCTGACCACCCTCAAACTGCTCGCGCTGTCGCTGTTCTTCGGTTTGCTCGCGGCGTTGCCGCTGGGGCTGATGCGCGTCTCGAAAAACCCGTTCGTCAATGGCGCCGCGTGGCTGTACACCTACGTGATTCGCGGCACGCCGATGCTGGTTCAGCTGTTCCTGATCTACTACGGTCTGGCCCAGTTCGAAGCGGTACGCGAAAGCTTCCTGTGGCCGTGGCTGTCCAGCGCAACGTTCTGTGCCTGCCTGGCTTTTGCCGTGAACACCAGCGCCTATACCGCGGAAATTATCGCCGGCAGCCTCAAGGCCACGCCGAACGGTGAGATCGAAGCGGCCAAGGCCATGGGCATGTCGCGCTTCAAGCTGTACAAGCGCATCCTGCTGCCGTCGGCCCTGCGCCGGGCGCTGCCGCAGTACAGCAACGAAGTGATCATGATGCTGCAGACCACCAGTCTGGCGTCGATCGTGACCCTGATCGACATCACTGGCGCGGCACGTACCGTCAACGCGCAGTTCTACCTGCCGTTCGAGGCGTACATCACTGCCGGCGTGTTCTACCTGTGCCTGACCTTCATTCTGGTCAAGCTGTTCAAACTGGCCGAGCGTCGCTGGTTGAGCTACCTCGCGCCACGGAAGCACTGATATGCAACGCATCGACCACGTATTGCCGTGGAGCCACCTGGGCAGCGAGCGCAAGGTTTCGGTTTTCCGGTTCGGTGAGGGCGAGCGCAAGGCCTACATCCAGGCCAGCCTGCACGCCGATGAACTGCCGGGCATGCGCACCGCCTGGGAGCTGAAAAAGCGCCTCGGCGAACTCGAAGCCCAAGGCTTGCTCAACGGCGTGATCGAGCTGGTGCCGGTGGCCAATCCGATCGGCCTCGGGCAATTGCTGCAAGGCAATTTCCAGGGCCGCTTCGAGGCGGGCAGCGGCAAGAATTTCAATCGTGATTTCGTCGAGCTCAGCGCGCCGGTCGCGGCGGCGCTGGGCGAAAAACTCGGTGATGATCCCCATGCCAACGTGCGCCTGATCCGTCAGGCAATGGCCGACCACCTGGCCGGATTGCCTGAAGCAAGCAGCCAGTTGCAAGGCATGCAACGTGTGCTGCTCAGCCACGCCTGCACCGCCGATGTGGTGCTGGACCTGCACTGCGATGCCGAAGCCGCGCTGCACATGTATGCGCTGCCGCAGCACTGGCCGCAGTGGCGTTCGCTGTCGGCGCACCTGAACGTCAAGGTTGGTCTGCTCGCGGAAGATTCCGGCGGCAGCTCCTTCGATGAAGCCTGCTCGTTGCCTTGGCTGCGCCTGTCGCGGCAGTTCCCCGAGGCGCAGATTCCGCTGGCGTGTCTGGCGACGACGATCGAGCTGGGCGGGCAGGCCGACACCGGCCGCGTCGAAGCCGAGGCTTATGCTGAAGGCATTCTGGCGTTCCTTGCCGAGCAAGGTCTGATCACCGGCGAGTGGCCGGACCCGGCCTTCGAACCGTGCGAAGGCATGCCCTTCGAAGGCACCGAATTGTTGTTCGCACCGCACCCCGGTGTGGTGAGTTTTTCCCGCAGGCCTGGCGAATGGGTCGAGGCGGGCGATGAGATTTTTCAAGTGATCGACCCTGTGTCCGATCGGGTCAGCACGGTATGTGCTGGTACGTCCGGGGTGCTGTTTGCCATTGAACGGCTGCGCTATGCCCAACCCGGTTTCTGGCTGGCCAAGGTGGCGGGGCGCGAAGCGCTGCGTCACGGGCGCTTGCTCAACGACTGACTGACTGTTTTTGTGAGAACCGACCGCATGTACAAACTTGAAGTCCAAGACCTGCATAAACGCTATGGCAGTCACGAAGTGCTCAAGGGCGTGTCCCTGAAAGCCGCCGCCGGCGATGTGATCAGCATCATCGGCTCCAGTGGCTCCGGCAAAAGTACTTTCCTGCGTTGCATCAACCTGCTCGAGCAGCCGCACGCCGGCAAGATCCTGCTCAACAACGAAGAGCTGAAACTGGTGGCGAACAAGGATGGCGCGCTGAAAGCCGCTGATCCAAAACAGCTGCAACGCATGCGTTCGCGCCTGTCGATGGTGTTCCAGCATTTCAATCTGTGGTCGCACATGACCGCGATTGAAAACATCATGGAGGCACCGGTGCACGTGCTCGGCGTACCCAAGTACGAAGCGCGCGAAAAAGCCGAGTACTACCTGAACAAGGTTGGCGTGGCCCATCGCAAAGACGCGTTCCCGGGGCACATGTCCGGCGGCGAACAGCAGCGCGTGGCGATCGCCCGTGCGCTGGCGATGGAACCGGAAGTGATGCTGTTCGACGAACCGACTTCGGCCCTCGACCCAGAGCTGGTGGGCGACGTATTGAAAGTCATGCAGGCGCTGGCGCAGGAAGGCCGCACCATGGTCGTGGTAACCCACGAAATGGGCTTCGCCCGTGAAGTGTCGAACCAGCTGGTGTTCCTGCACAAAGGCGTCGTCGAAGAAAGCGGCAACCCGCGCGAAGTGCTGGTCAACCCGCAGTCGGAGCGCTTGCAGCAGTTTCTGTCGGGCAGCCTGAAATAAATCAGGGCTGCCGTTGCGCACCAGATTAGGTCATGCTTCGCGATCTTCTGGCTGGCTCAGATCCCTGTGGGAGCGAGCCTGCTCGCGAAAGCGGTACAACAGCCAGCAATTATGTTGACTGGTACACCGCCTTCGCGAGCAGGCTCGCTCCCACATTCTGATCTTCACCGGTTTCAGGATTTGTGTTCATTTCCGGGCTAGCATTGGCCCATGCCTTCATCACCGTTGTTCGTTTCGGATTGCCCGCCCATGACTGCCCATCGAATTGGTTTCCTGATTTGGCCCAGCACTAAAGCGTTGACGCTGGCGCTGGCGGAGGAGGCCTTGCGTGTTGCGCAGCGGGTGCACCCGGACGTGGTTTACGAACTGTCGTTCTTGCAGGCCGAGCCGCAGAGCGAAGGTGCCTGGCAATTGCCCGGCGAGCCGTGGGCCGGCAAGCTCGAGAATTTCCAGAAACTGTTCCTGCTCGCTGACGAGCCACCGACCACGCTCGCGCCGGCGCTGAGCAGTGCGCTCAAGCAACTGGTGCGTGCCGGTTGCGTGATCGGTGGTCTGTCGGCCGGTGTCTATCCGCTGGCCCAGCTCGGTTTGCTCGACGGTTATCGCGCCGCCGTGCACTGGCGCTGGCAGGACGATTTCGCTGAGCGCTTCCCGAAAGTCATCGCCACCAGTCATCTGTTCGACTGGGATCGCGATCGTCTGACCGCCTGCGGTGGCATGTCGGTGCTCGACCTGCTGCTGGCGGTGCTGGCCCGCGATCACGGCGCGGAACTGGCCGGTGCGGTGTCGGAAGAACTTGTCGTTGAGCGCATCCGCGAGGGCGGTGAGCGTCAGCGCATCCCGTTGCAGAATCGCCTCGGCTCCAGCCATCCGAAGCTCACACAAGCGGTGTTGCTGATGGAAGCCAACATCGAAGAGCCGCTGACCACCGACGAAATCGCCCAGCATGTGTGCGTGTCCCGTCGGCAGCTGGAACGGATCTTCAAGCAATACCTCAACCGCGTGCCGAGCCAGTACTACCTGGAATTGCGCCTGAACAAGGCCCGGCAGATGTTGATGCAGACCAGCAAATCGATCATCCAGATCGGCCTCTCGTGCGGCTTTTCCTCGGGGCCGCATTTCTCCAGCGCCTATCGCAACTTCTTCGGTGCCACGCCGCGCGAAGATCGCAACCAGCGGCGCAGCAGCAGCCCGTTCGAATTGTCGTCAGTGCCGCCGGAGCGTGGCTGAGCGCGGATCGACCCTCAATCGGTTTCCATGCCGCCGGAGAAGTCATGGAAATCCTCAATCGTCTGATACGCGGTGTCGTTGCTCGACTGCTGCTCCAGCAGGCGCAATTGATACGCCGCCTCATACCGCTGCAGGCGCTGCAAACTTTCGGCAGTCAGCGGGTTGTCGCTGAAGTCGTATTCGGTCAGCACGTCGCCGGGCTGTAAAGGAAACTCGCCCGGCAACTCGGTGATCGCGTTTCCGGACAAGTCCGCGTACATCAATCGAGGCAGTCCGAACAGGCCGTCAGGCACCTTGCTCAAGGCACAGTTGCCCAGACGCACATCGGTCATCTGCGGGAAATGACTCAGATCCGGAGCGATGTTGAGCGGATTGTCGCTCAGGTCCACGGAACTCAGGTTTCTCAGCGTTGCGAATGCTTCTGCGGTCTGCGCAGTCAGCGTGATTTCACAGCCCGGCAGATACAGGCTGCGCAGCCTTTCCATGGCGAAAATCGGGGCGGGAATCTCGCCCAGCGGATAATTGCGGATGTCGATGCCTTTGAGCTTCGGGAACAGCTCCAGCAGACGAACGATCCGAGGCGCAGCGGACGCTGTGGTGGTCAGCTTCAATTGTTCGATGTGGTCGAAACGCGCAGTCAGCGGCGGCAGCTCACCGGTAAACGACAACTCGCAGCTGACCCTTGGCCCTGTCAGGAACGAGGGCGCACGGCGCAGGTCGTCTTCGAGGTTTTGCCTGAAGTGCTGGCGGTTGAGTCTTTCCCTGGCTGCCGCGTCGGTCGCGAGCGGCATCTGCGTGTCAGTATCGTTGGGAGTCTCGTTGGCCCAGCTATCCAGGCGTTCGAGCAGGCTGGTGAGCTCGGTTTTGCGGCGCATCAGCTCAACACGTCCATCGGCCAGCGTGCCCGCAAGCTTGTAGACCAGATCGTTGGCATCGAAGCCGAACAGCGATGGATAAAGGCTTTGCGCCAGATCGATGTCTTGCTGTTGGACCCAGACACCGAAGTTGTCAGCCTTGGCCTGGAATGCGGCCTTGATCCGTTCTCTGGAAGCAACCGACAACGGGTTGCCGCCCAGTTCAATACCGCGATCGGAATACTGCGTCAGTTGCGCCGGCAATTCGCTGATGTTGTTGTCGCTCAGCAACGCGACTTCCAGGTGCGGCAGCTGTTCCAGCCCGGCGGGAACACTATCGATGCCGGTGTTGATCAGGTCGATGAACGTCAGGTTCTGCAGGGTCGATAGATCGGGCGTCACCTGCAGAGGGTTGCTATACAAGTCCAGAGATTTCAATCGGGTCATCGTGGACAGGATCGCCTGTCCGGCAGGATCCAGAGTGATCTGGCACTTGCTCAGCATCAACCTCTCAAGCAACGGCAGGCTTGGCAGCGATTGGGGTATCCGGCCCAAGGCGAAATCCTGCAGTTCCAGTCCGCGCAGGCCACTGAAGCTTCGGAAAAAACCATCGGGAATGTTCAGCCCCGGATTACCCTGAAGGTTGAGATGCGTGATGTGGCTGAAGTCAGCGGTCAGTTCCGGCAATTCGCCGGTGAATGTCGCATCGGCTTCGAAAGTATTGAACCGCAGGGCTGAGTTTTCGTTTTGCCGGCCGCGCCAGAGTTTCTCAAGGTCGCTGCTGAATCTTTGTCTGGCGGCGAGTTCTGCAAATCTTTCCGGCGCAGTCCAGGGCAGCTCTGTCGAAGGGTTGTTGACCGGCAAGCGCGCGCTCCATGTGTTGAGATCACTGGTCATGCGGGCGATTTCCGCCTCCCATCTGATCAGTTGCGCCGTGCCGGTCTGTAATGTCCCGGGCAGGCGATAAATCATGTTGATCGCAGCGTTTTCGCCCAGTCGCGGGAACAGTCTCTGCGCCATGGCAATGTCAGCCGATGCCGGCTTGATCCGGAAGTTGCGCCCTTGTGCGGCGTAGTAGCGCTTGACGCGCTCGCGGGCATTCATGGACAGAGGATTGTCGTTCAGATAGACGCTGTCGGCCCGCTCGGGATGCAAACTGAAAACAGCGTCGGGCAGCACGGTTATCTGGTTGTTATTGAGATGGAGCTCTCGCAGCAGCGGATGCTCGGCGATGCCCTTCGGCACGCTCGTCAGTTCGCTATGGCCGAGCGAGAAGTTCGTCACCTTGGGCAGGATTGTCAGGTCTGGCGCGTTTGTCAGTGGGTTATGGCTCAGATCGAGCAACCGCAACTCGGGCAGCGCGCCAAGTACCTGCCGCCCGGCAGGGGTAAGCGTCAGCGCGCAGTCATTGAGTTTGAGCTCTTTGAGATAGTGCAGACGGCTGACGAATGAAGGGATGTCATAGAGTGTGAAAGCTTTCAGTTCCAGCATCTGAAGATTCGGGAACAAGGCAGCGAACGGCTCCAGTCCCGCGATCGTCACGTTGCCCGCCAGCTTGAGGCTGGTAACGTGATCGAAGTTGACCGTCAGGCGCGGCATTTCGCCGAGGAACTTGAGGTCTGCCGCGAAAGAAGTCGTGCGCCTGCCGGTGCCCATCGATCTTTCGCCCCAGAAATCCTTTATCAATTGCTTGAAGTCCGAGCGTGCGGATCGTTGCGCCAAACGCTCGCTTGCGCTCAAGGCCTGACCGGTAACCGGGTGCGCAGACGGCGTTGCCAAGGCCCAGCGGGTCAGGTCATCGCGCATTTGTTGCTGTTCTGCTTGCCAGCGAAGGAGCTGTTGGCGACCGTCGGCCAGGTCGCCGGGCAAGTCGTAAATCATCTCGCTGGCCTCTTGCTTGTTCAAACCGGGAAACAACTGCCGGGCGAGGCTCACGTCCGGCTCGGCCGCCAATACGTCGAAGTCGTTGCGATGGAGGCGGTAGTAGTTTTTGATTTGGTCACGGGTGGCGGCCGATAGCGGGTTGTCGGCAAGGTCAATGCCGTCACTGCGCTCGGCGGGGAGGTCGAACAGCGCCTCGGGCAGTTGCGTGATGCGGTTGCCTGCGAGCACTGCGGTTCGCAACCCCGGATGGCTGGCCAGTCCTTCAGGCACGACGGTCAGCCCGCAGTTGGACAGATCGAGATAGATCAATTCGGGCAACAAATTCAGGTCGGGGAACGTTCCCAACGGATTGTCGCCCAGGTCCAGTGAGTCGAGGCTGCCAAGTGACAGCAGCGCAGCCTGATTTTCCGGGGTCATGACCACGCCACAATTTTTCAGCTCCAGATCGCTCAGTTGAGGCAGTTTTGCTTCGCCCAGCGCAAGCGGTCCCAGTTCGAAACCGTTCATTTTCAGCTTGGCAAGGTTGGGGAAGCACTCCACGAAGCGCAGGGCGTCGGTGATAGTGGCGTTGCCGGTGAGGTTCAGCCGCGTCACGCGCTCGAGACCGGCGCTGAGTATCGGCATATCCCCACTGAACGTCGCCGTTGCCCTGAGTTCTTCAAGGCGCGGGTACAGGGGCGGGCTGCGCCAGAATTGCTCGATCTGTTGCGCAAAGGATCGCCGGGCCTCCAGTTCGCGGGCCTGTGCCTCGAGAGGCAGACGCTCCCCCGACTCAGAGGCGGTCACGGTGGCCTGGTTGATCCATTGACTGAGTTCGAGATTCAGCACGCCGAGTTCATTTTCCCAGCGGGACAACTGTGCGCCGCACTCCGCCAATGGCCCGGGCAATCGGTACAACACCTGTGTTGCGCCTTCCGTGTCGAGGGATGGAAACAAGGCGATGGTGCGTTGCAGATCCTCCTGCACGGGCCGGACGCCGAAGTGCCTTCCGGTGTGCTCGTAGAACACTTTTACCCGCTCGCGAGAAGCCGCCGTCAACGGGTTATCGGCGAAGGTAAAACCATCGCTGAGGGAGCTGGCCAGGTTGAAAAAACTGTCCGGTATCCGCGTGATGCGGTTGCGATCGAATTGCGCCGAAATCAGGCGCGGATGATCCAGCAGATCGTCGGGCACCGTGTGAATGCCGGTATCCGACAGGTTCACGTAGCGCAATGAAGGCAGTGTGTGCAGGTCCGGAGGCAGGCCCAGCGCATTGCCTTGCAGATCGAGCAGGGTGAGCTGCGGCATGGCTGCGAGCACCGACTCTGTGACCGTCGTCAGACTGATCCGACAATTGCGTAAGCGCAATTCGCGCAGCGAGCGCATCGAAGTCAGTGCTTGCGGCAGGCTCGACAGATTGAGATTGCGCGCATCGATATTCTGCAACTGGCTGAAGGACTGCAGAAAGCTGTCGACGGAGGTGGTCATCGGGCTGCCATCAATGGCGAGCGAGGTGATATGACTGAAGTCTGCTGACAACACGGGCAAGTCGCCCATCACCGCAGGTGTAAGGCGCAAGGCGTATCCGGCGGCAAAGCCCCGGTGATTGATACCCGTGACGTGCTCCCGTCTCCAGGCTTTGAGCAATTGCTCCCGTAGCAGCCTGCGATTCTGGATTTCGGCGCGCTTCTCCAGCGAGGTGAGCGCCGTGCCGGTTTCCGGGTGCACGGCGGGGGGGTTGTTGGCCCAGACATGCAGTTCGTTCTGCAATTGCAGGTAGTCATTTTGCAAACGAAGCATTTCGGCGCGCGGGCCTGCGGGACTGCTTCGCATGCTTTCGGCGAGGAAGCGCACTTCATGGTTCGACATGCGTGGATAGAGCACCCGGATGTCTTCTTCGAGGGTGTGCGGCTGGTAAGCGGGGCGTGGCGGACGCGGAGCATGGGCGTAACCGTCGGTACCGAGCAGGCGCAGGGTGTCGACAGCCGGCGCTCGGGACGGCGTATCGGCAATCACCTGACGCCACTCGTTGCGCTCGAGCGTGCGTTCACGAATGGCCGCCTTCAGCGTCTGACCCTGGCCGATCCGCATGTCCAGGCTCTGGCGCTCGCTGTCGGGTAATGCGTACAACAGGCTGGAATAGAAATCAGCGAACGAATGCAGCTGCTGCCCACGATCGTCATAAGGTTGGTATTGGCCATCGTCGCGGCGAACCAGCACCTTGTATTCGGGCGCATCGTCACGGCCGATCGTGTCCAGTAACCGGCCCTCGTAGCGCCCGCCGCGGATTTCGATGCGTACATCGCCGCTCCAGCCCGGCAACAATTTGAGGCTGTGCAGCGCCAGAGAATCAGAGTCGTGATTGCTCATCGAATCCAGCTCAAGGCCCTCATATGCGCGGGCAACGCGCACCTCCTCACTGGCCATCTGCATGAGTGCCTGCTGGCGCGGGGGCAATTGTCCTTCGCTGATCTGCAACAGTTCGCTGCCGGTCGCGGTATCGAGCAGTTCGCGGGTAATGCTGGCCGGCAATTGCGGAGGGTGAATCTTGAGTCGAGCGGCCAGCGGGTCGTCGAGGTGCTGGAGGGCTTGATAGCGCGACTCGAACAGCGCGCTGGTGTTGCGTCTAGCGAGGTCGGCCACTTGTTTGCGCAGGTTGTGGCTGCGGACCTCGATGGACGGCGTCGGTCCCGCGAAGGGCTCGTCCAGCAAGGTTTTGATCTGCATCTCGTCGAGGGCTTGGAGCAGGGTTTTGAGCACGTCGCCACCGGCCAGCGTGTCGTGGCGTAGTTCGATTACCGGCAGGCTTGTGTCGGCAGACGATTGCCACAGTTGCTCGCCTTGGCGATCAAGCAGGCGCAGACATTTGTCGCCTGGCCAGCGGCCGTATTCGCTGAGCACCTGCAGCTGCATTACCGGGTCGGCGCGCAAGAAAACTTCAGCGTCAGCGCTGTCGAGCTGGTCGATGAAGCGTTGCAACTGCTGATCAATCTTGAAGCGCTGGATGCTGTCGGCCAGCAGAGGCGGAACGCTTTCCTGCTCGACATGCATTTTGCGCAACGCGTCTTCGCTGGTTCCGCTGATCTGCAGCACGGTTTCGCGCTCGCTCGCGGACAAGCTCTCGACCGCAGGGCCGATACGGCGCAGCGCGGTTGCGCCATCCCATTCCAGCGGTTGCTCGAGTTCAGTGTGCCAGGCACCTTCGCCATTGTGGCGCAGCACCGGTTGGTATGCGTCGGGGCGACTCGGATGTTCGATGCGGTACTGCCCCGGCACCTGACTTTCCGTGACCGCAAAGTGCGCGTCCTCCAAGGGCAGCAGGCGCTTGTCCTCATGCGCATGCAAACCCAGGGCATCGGGTTGCGAATCGGCACTCGGGCGCTGCGGATGTTTGTAGCGTTCGAGATCCGGTTGCCAGTAGCGGGTGTCACCATTGGCCAGTTGTACCGGTTTGAAGCGGTCGATGAACGCCACGATTTCCTTGGGCAATATCTTGCGGAACTCGGCCGCGCCAATCGCACCGCCGACGGCGAACATGCCCAACTGGATCATCGATTCCACGGTTCCCATCAGGTGTTCGACCGCCTCGGTCGTGCGCCCCTGCGCCCACTCGACAATGCCTTCGAATACTTCATCGAGCATCTGATAGGCCATGTACGCCATCATCGCTTCACCGAGCACCGGCACGAAGGGGGCGACGATCATCGCGGCGGTCTGGGCGATGGAAGAGAGGATGTTGAGCAGCGAATCCCAGAACGCCCAGCGCGCCCTTTGATCGACTAACGCAGTCGGTACGGCAATGGTTCGGGCGTCATTGAAAATCTTGTTCAGTTTTGCCTGGTACAGGTGTTGCCACACATCGTCGTAAAACGGCGTCAGCGCAGTCTGCAGATCGGGCCGCTCCACTGCGGCTTCGCGCCACGCCGGCCGAGGGTCGCCGGGTTCGTGCGGGTGCCAGCGGATTTCACTCAGCCGGCTGTTGAGGGTGCTGAAGAAGAAGCCGCGCTGGTCGTGATTGACGAAGCGGCTGAAGAACTGCTGATAGTCCCTGGAGCGCAACTGGCGCGTCAGTTCCACGACCATTTCCAATGGCGAGGCGTACTCCTTGAACGGATGTTCGGGGTCATCCGGGACGTAGGCGACGACGCGCGCTGCATTGCGTGTCATGTACAGGTCCGGGGCGAATACCACGATGCCGGTGAGCGGTGCGCAAAGCATCGTCATGTCATGACACAGCAGCGGGGCGCCGTGCACATGCAGGCCTTTCACACCGTCGAGCATGGCTTCGATCAGGCGTACCGCGTTTTCCGACACGTCGCGGTTCATCCGCGCCCATTGCAGGGCCGATTTCATCGCGGCCTTCTGGCTGGCGTCGATCTTGCCGCGCAAGACCGACGCGACCATCGGATCGGAGTAGCCCAGATTGTCTTCCAGACTGGCTTTGTATTTCGCGCCGATATCCAGTCGACGGCACAGTTTTGTGAAAGCGGAAATGCTCAGTTTCGCCTTGATCTCGGGCAGGGTTTCAAACTGCCCTGTGGCCGAGGGGGCGCTAGTGAATGTCGACTCGGCTTCGAAGGCGTCGTCTTCGGTTTCCCTTTCTTCGAAGTTATGCAGTGCCGCCTCAAGCAGTGACACGGACCAGGCGCGGGCGCCGGTGCGGATCGGAAACCACGGGGTGGTGGCGGGAATGTACAGGCGCACGTAGGTGTTTCTGACATCCAGTTCCAGATCGAAGCAGCTTTTCAGCTCGGCCTTGAGCAGGGGCTCGGCGAAGGCCGCAGCGTCCTGCAAGTGCTCAAGGCTCTTGTCGACCCGGCTCTGCGCGGTGATATGCGCCGCCCCAAGGCTTTTCATCAACGCGTGCTGTTCGGCTGGCGCGACCTTGAGCGCGGCCGGCTGTTGCGGGACGCTGTTCTTCAGCGCTTCGCGCCGCGTGGCTGAGGTGTCGCCCAGCCAGGCCGGAATCGCGTTTTTCAGTGGTTGGTAATGCTCGTCCGCATGTTGCGCGTCATGTACGGCGTCCGGGGTTGCCGATGGGGGTGCTTCAGACAAATGCATGGCCATTCCTTGGCGTTGGGAAGAACCCTCAGCAAATCAGCGGCAAGCGACCACCGTGCGGTAGATATTTATATCTCTGCCGTGGGGGCTGACTTGGTATCCTGCGCGGCCTGCCGCAAATCGGCCGCGCCCGGTAAACTGCGCCTTTGCGACGCTATATGTCGCATTGCCGTAAACCCGGGAAAATCCGGGGTTTGCGCTATAAGAAGTTGTCGCTTGGCGACAAGGCCGGGCACCAAACTGTCCTTACAATCCCCTCATCGCTCGCCAGTTCCAGGCGGGTGTTCCTCTTCAGGAGACTCCGATGTCCGTTGAGCACGCTGCGGTACAACGCGCCGATTTCGACCAGGTTATGGTTCCCAACTACGCGCCTGCCGCTTTCATTCCGGTGCGTGGCGCCGGTTCCCGGGTCTGGGATCAGGCCGGCCGCGAGCTGATCGACTTCGCCGGCGGGATTGCCGTCAACGTTTTGGGCCATGCGCATCCGGCGCTGGTCGGCGCGTTGACCGAACAGGCGAACAAGCTGTGGCACGTGTCCAACGTGTTCACCAACGAACCGGCCCTGCGTCTGGCGCACAAGCTGATCGACGCCACGTTTGCCGAGCGCGTGTTTTTCTGCAACTCCGGCGCCGAAGCCAACGAGGCCGCGTTCAAGCTGGCCCGTCGCGTCGCATTCGACCGTTTCGGCACCGAGAAATACGAAATCATCGCCGCGCTGAACAGCTTCCACGGCCGTACCCTGTTCACCGTCAACGTCGGTGGCCAGTCGAAGTACTCCGACGGTTTCGGCCCGAAAATCACTGGCATCACCCACGTTCCCTACAACGATCTGGCCGCGCTGAAAGCCGCGGTGTCCGAGAAGACCTGCGCGGTCGTGCTCGAGCCGATCCAGGGCGAGGGCGGCGTACTGCCGGCCGAACTGGCTTACCTGCAAGGCGCCCGCGAACTGTGCGACGCGAACAACGCGCTGCTGGTGTTCGACGAAGTGCAGACCGGCATGGGCCGCAGCGGCAAGCTGTTTGCCTACCAGCATTACGGCGTGACCCCGGACATCCTCACCAGCGCCAAGAGCCTGGGCGGTGGTTTCCCGATCGCGGCAATGATGACCACCGAAGCGCTGGCCAAACATCTGGTCGTCGGCACCCACGGCACCACTTACGGCGGCAACCCGCTGGCCTGCGCCGTCGCCGAAGCGGTGATCGACGTGGTCAACACCCCTGAAGTGTTGAACGGCGTGAACGCCAAGCACGACAAGTTCAAGACCCGCCTGCAACAGATCGGCGAGAAATACGGCCTGTTCACTCAGGTGCGTGGTCTCGGTCTGCTGATCGGTTGCGTGCTGAGCGAAGCGTGGAAAGGCAAGGCCAAGGACATCTTCAACGCCGCCGAGCAGGAAGGCCTGATGATTCTCCAGGCTGGCCCGGACGTGATCCGCTTCGCCCCGAGCCTGGTGGTGGAAGATGCCGATATCGACGCCGGTCTCGACCGCTTCGAACGTGCTGCGGCGAAGTTGACGCAAGCCTGATGGACCTTTCGGCGCCTGGAGTTTTTCCGGCGCCGAACCAATTTTTGATACCGGGCACATTCACCTGTTGGATTGAACCTGTGGTGAGGGGATTTGTCCCCGATGGGCTGCGCAGCGGCCCCAGATTTTTGGGGGTGCTTCGCCCCCCAGCGGGGATAAATCCCCTCGCCACAAGTCCCATTCCTGCATCGATCTTTATGTGGGCCCGGTTTTTTCTGTGAATATTGAAGAGAAAGGAGTGACACCATGCTGGTGATGCGCCCCGCGCAAATGGCTGATCTGGGCGAGGTACAGCGTCTGGCTGCGGACAGCCCGATTGGTGTCACTTCCTTGCCGGATGACGTGGAACGTCTGAGCGACAAGATCGCCGCGAGCGAAGCTTCGTTCGCCGCCGAAGTGAGCTTCAACGGTGAAGAGAGTTACTTCTTTGTCCTCGAAGACTCGAGCACCGGCAAACTGGTCGGCTGCTCGGCCATTGTCGCTTCCGCCGGTTATTCGGAGCCGTTCTACAGCTTCCGCAACGAGACTTTCGTCCACGCCTCCCGCGAGCTGAAGATCCACAACAAGATCCACGTGCTCTCGCAGTGCCACGACCTGACCGGCAACAGCCTGCTGACCAGTTTCTATGTGCAGCGCGAGCTGGTCGGATCGCCGTGGGCCGAGCTCAATTCCCGTGGCCGTCTGCTGTTCGTTGCCAGCCACCCGGAGCGTTTTGCCGACTCGGTGGTGACCGAGATCGTCGGTTACAGCGACGAGAATGGCGACTCGCCGTTCTGGGATGCGATCGGGCGTAACTTCTTCGACCTCAACTACGCCGAGGCCGAGCGCCTGTGCGGGCTAAAAAGCCGCACCTTCCTCGCCGAGCTGATGCCGCATTACCCGATCTACGTGCCGCTGCTGCCGGATTCCGCCCAAGAGGCGATGGGCCAGGTGCACCCGCGTGCGCAGATCACTTTCGACATCCTGATGCGCGAAGGCTTCGAAACCGATCACTACATCGACATCTTCGACGGCGGCCCGACCCTGCATGCACGGGTTTCCGGGATCCGTTCGATCGCTCAGAGCCGCGTGGTGCCGGTGAAGATCGGCGAGCCAGTGAAAGGTGCCGGGCGTCAGTACCTGGTGGCCAATGCGCAGTTGCAGGATTACCGCGCGGTGTTGCTCGAGCTGGATTACGCGCCGGGCAAACCGGTGACGCTGGATATGGAAGCGGCCGAAGCCCTGGGCGTCGGTGAAGGTGCCAGCGTGCGCCTGGTGGCGGTTTAACGCCTTAGCGAGTTTCACGGGTGGCGCGAGCGGCCCGTTTGAGGAGATAGCATGATTGTTCGTCCCGTACGCAGCAGCGATTTATCCGCGCTGATCGACCTGGCCCGCAGCACCGGCACCGGCCTGACCACATTGCCGGCCAACGAAGAGCGCTTGACCCACCGGGTCGGCTGGGCCGAGAAGACCTTTCGCGGCGAAGCCGGGCGTGGCGATGCGGACTATCTGTTCGTGCTCGAAGACGATGACGGCCGCGTGGTGGGGATTTCCGCCATCGCCGGCGCGGTCGGCCTGCGTGAGCCCTGGTACAACTTCCGCGTCGGTCTGACGGTCAGCGCTTCGCAAGAGCTGACCATCTACCGCGAAATCCCGACGCTGTTTCTGGCCAACGACCTGACCGGCAATTCCGAGCTGTGCTCGCTGTTCCTGCACGCTGATTACCGCAACGGCCTCAACGGCCGGATGCTGTCCAAGGCGCGCATGCTGTTCATCGCTGAGTTCCCGGAGCTGTTCGGTAACAAGATCATCGCCGAAATGCGTGGCGTGTCCGATGACGCCGGGCGCTCGCCGTTCTGGGAAAGCCTCGGCCGCCATTTCTTCAAGATGGAATTCAGCCAGGCCGATTACCTGACCGGCGTCGGCAACAAGGCGTTCATCGCCGAACTGATGCCGAAATTCCCGCTGTACACCTGCTTCCTTTCGCCGGACGCGCGCAACGTCATCGGCCAGGTGCACCCGGACACCGAGCCGGCGCTGGCCATGCTCAAGAGCGAAGGCTTCAGCTACCAGGGTTACGTCGACATCTTCGACGCCGGCCCGGCCATCGAATGCGAAACCAGCAAGATCCGCGCGGTGCGTGACAGCGAAGCGCTGGTGCTGGCCGTCGGCACGCCGGGCGATGACGCCACGCCGTTCATCATCCACAACCGCAAGCGCGAGGATTGCCGCATCACGGCTGCACCAGCGCGCCTGGCTGCGGGCACCCTGGTGGTCGATCCGCAAACCGCGAAACGTCTTCAACTCAGCGCCGGCGATCAGGTTCGCGCCGTGGCGTTGTCCGCTGCACGGGAGTCGAAATAATGAATTCGCTATACATCGCAGGTGAGTGGCTGGCCGGTCAGGGCGAGGCCTTTCAATCGCTGAACCCGGTGACCCAGCAAGTGCTGTGGGCGGGCGAGGGCGCCACTGTCGCGCAGGTCGAATCGGCGGTGCAGGCCGCTCGTCAGGCCTTTCCCGGCTGGGCGCGCCGTACGCTCGAAGAGCGCATCAGCGTCCTCGAAGCTTTCGCCGCGTCGTTGAAAAACCACGCTGACGAACTGGCTCGCACCATCGGCGAAGAAACCGGCAAACCACTGTGGGAAGCTGCGACCGAAGTGACCAGTATGGTCAACAAGATCGCGATTTCGGTGCAGAGCTACCGCGAGCGCACCGGGGAAAAGAGCGGCCCATTGGGCGACGCCACCGCCGTGTTGCGCCACAAGCCGCACGGCGTGGTCGCGGTCTTCGGCCCTTACAACTTCCCCGGTCACCTGCCTAACGGTCATATCGTCCCGGCACTGCTGGCCGGTAACAGCGTGCTGTTCAAGCCCAGCGAACTGACGCCGAAAGTCGCCGAGTTGACGGTCAAGTGCTGGATCGAAGCCGGCCTGCCGGCAGGCGTGTTGAACCTGCTGCAGGGCGCGCGGGAAACCGGCATCGCTCTGGCGGCGAATCCGGGTATCGACGGTCTGTTCTTCACTGGTTCGAGCCGCACCGGCAATCATCTGCACCAGCAATTCGCCGGGCGTCCGGACAAGATCCTTGCGCTGGAGATGGGCGGCAACAACCCGCTGGTGGTCGATCAGGTCGCTGATCTGGACGCGGCGGTGTACACGATCATTCAGTCGGCATTCATTTCCGCCGGCCAGCGCTGCACTTGCGCCCGCCGTCTGCTGGTGCCGCAAGGCGCGTGGGGCGACAGCCTGCTCAAGCGTCTGGTTGAAGTCAGTTCGACCATTGAAGTCGGTGCCTTCGATCAGCAACCGGCACCGTTCATGGGCTCGGTGATTTCCCTCGGCGCGGCGAAAGCGCTGATGGATGCGCAGGAACAACTGCTGGCCAACGGCGCGGTGGCGCTGCTGGAAATGACCCAGCCGCAAGCACAATCGGCCTTGCTGACTCCGGGCATTGTCGATGTGACGGCCGTGGCTGAGCGTCCGGACGAAGAACTGTTCGGGCCGCTGCTGCAAGTGATCCGCTATACCGATTTCGGCGCGGCGATCACTGAAGCCAACAACACTGCTTATGGACTGGCCGCCGGTTTGCTCTCCGATTCCGAAGCGCGTTACCAGCAGTTCTGGCTGGAAAGCCGCGCCGGCATCGTCAACTGGAACAAACAGCTGACCGGTGCCGCGAGCAGCGCGCCATTCGGCGGCGTCGGCGCCTCGGGCAACCACCGCGCCAGCGCCTATTACGCAGCGGACTACTGCGCATACCCGGTGGCGTCGCTGGAAACCCCGAGCCTGGTGTTGCCATCGGCTCTGACGCCTGGCGTGAAAATGGCGTAGCGCCCATTCGCGAGCAGGCTCGCTCCCACAGGTTCAGTGGTGTTCACACATTTTGTGTCCAACCTAAATCCTGTGGGAGCGAGCCTGCTCGCGAAGGCCGCACTGCGGTCGCAAAGAATAGTTACTGAAGCCTATAACAACAGATTCTCGTGGAGCCTCGCTGATGAAATCCTATGAAGTCAATTTTGACGGTCTAGTGGGGCCGACCCATAACTACGGTGGTCTGTCCTACGGCAACGTCGCCTCGCAGAGCAACAGTCAGCAATCCTCGAACCCGAAGGAAGCGGCGCTGCAAGGTCTGGCAAAAATGAAAGCGCTGATGGACATGGGCTTTCAGCAAGGCGTGCTGGCTCCGCAGGAACGTCCCGACGTGGCGGCGCTGCGCCGTCTGGGCTTCAGCGGCACTGACGCGCAGGTGATCGAGCGCGCCGCCAAGGAAGCGATGCCGCTGCTGGTCGCCAGTTGCTCGGCGTCGAGCATGTGGGTGGCCAACGCCGCCACGGTCAGCCCGAGTGCCGACACCGCTGACGGCCGCGTGCACTTCACCGCCGCCAACCTCAATTGCAAATATCACCGCAGCATCGAACACCCGACCACCAGCCGCGTGCTCGGCGCGATGTTCGCCAATCAACAGCACTTCGCCCATCACGCCGCTTTGCCGGCAGTGGCGCAGTTTGGCGACGAAGGCGCGGCCAACCACACGCGTTTCTGCCGTGAGTACGGCGAGGCGGGCGTCGAGTTTTTCGTGTTCGGCCGCAGTGCGTTCGACAACCGTTTCCCGGCGCCGCAGAAATACCCTGCACGCCAGACCCTCGAAGCCTCGCAAGCCGTCGCGCGTCTGCACGGTCTGCGTGACGAAGGCGTGGTCTACGCGCAACAGAATCCCAACGTCATCGATCAGGGCGTGTTCCACAACGACGTGATCGCTGTGGGCAACGGTGAAGTGCTGTTCTATCACGAGGACGCGTTCCTCGAGACCGACAAGATGCTCGCCGAACTGCAAGGCAAACTGGCCAAGGTCGGTGGTAACTTCCAGTCCGTTTGCGTGCCGCGTTCGGCAGTCACCGTGGATGACGCGGTGCGTTCCTACCTGTTCAACAGCCAGTTGCTCTCGCGTCCTGACGGTTCGATGCTGCTGATCGTGCCGCAGGAATGCCAGGCCAACGAACGCGTCTGGGCTTATCTGCAAAGCCTGACCAGCTCCGGCGGAATGATCCGCGAAGTTAAAGTCTTCGATCTCAAGCAAAGCATGCAGAACGGCGGTGGCCCGGCGTGCCTGCGTCTGCGCGTGGCGCTGAATGAAACCGAACTGGCGGCGGTCAACCCAGGCGTTATCATGACGGCCCCGTTGTACGGTTCGTTGACCGCATGGGTTGAAAAGCACTACCGCGACCGCCTGAGCGAAACCGATCTGGCGGACCCGCAATTGTTGCTTGAATGCCGGACGGCACTGGATGAACTGACGCAAATCCTTAAACTGGGCGCGGTTTATCCCTTCCAGATCAATTGATCGCCAGCGCGCTGCCTGAACGTGGCGCGCGGCGTGTCACCCCAAGAGAGTAAAAACATGAGCGATTCCCTGCAGCTGATCCTTGAAGACACCGACGGCACGCAATTGCAAACCTCGTGCACCCGCGTTGCGGTCATGTGGCAAGGCAAAGAGCTGTGGATCCAGCAGGACGGCCGTGGCCAGCTGCTGATCGGCGTGGACGTCGAGGAAGGTGACGAAGAGTACGCCAACCTGCTGCTGCGCCCATTGGCGACTAATCTGGTAAGTCTGCAACTGGAAATGGAACCGGCTGACCTCGGCGCTGACGAGGATCACGTACACGGCCCGGATTGCAACCACGACCACTAAGGAAACCGCTCTATGCTCGCCCTCGGCAAACTGCTTGAACTGACCCTCGCCGGCCGCGAACCGGCGGAGAAGACTCAACTGACTGTCGAAGGCGTGCGCATGCGCTGGTTGAGCGAAGGGGCGCTGGAAGTGCGGCCCCCGGAAGCGCGCGACAATGGCCTGGACCTGCTGCTGTCGGCAGGCATCCATGGCAATGAAACGGCACCGATCGAGTTGCTCGATCGGCTGCTGCACGACATCGCGCGCGGCGATCTCAAGCCGCGCGCACGCATTCTGTTCCTGTTCGGCAACCCGGAAGCGATTCGCAAGGGCGAGCGTTTCGTCGAGCAGGACGTCAATCGACTGTTCAACGGTCGCCACGAACAAAGCAGCGGCTCGGAAGCGTTGCGCGCCTGTGAGCTGGAACGGCTGGCGGCGAGTTTCTTCAGCAAGCCCGAGCGCCAGCGTCTGCACTACGACCTGCACACCGCGATTCGTGGGTCGAAGATCGAACAGTTCGCCTTGTACCCGTGGAAGGAAGGGCGCCAGCATTCCCGTCGCGAACTGGCGCGCCTGCGCGCCGCCGGCATGGAAGCAGTGCTGTTGCAGAACAAACCATCCATCGTGTTCAGTTCGTACACCTACGACAAACTCGACGCCGAGGCTTTCACCCTGGAACTGGGCAAGGCGCGGCCGTTCGGGCAGAACGACGGCGTTAACGTTTCACTGCTGGAAACCCGCCTGAAGCAGATCATCGAAGGCGCTGAGCCGGAGACAGAAGAAGGGCTGGATGGCTTGCAGCTGTTCAGCGTGGCGCGGGAAATCATCAAGCACAGCGATGCGTTCCGCCTGAATCTGCCGGCGGATATCGAGAACTTTTCCGAGCTGGAGCCGGGTTATGTGTTGGCCGAGGATCTGGCCAATACCCGCTGGGTGATCGAAGAGCAGGGCGCGCGGATCATCTTCCCCAACCCCAAGGTCAAGAACGGCCTGCGCGCCGGCATTCTGATCGTCCCGACCACCGACGAAAACCTCGCCTGACGTTCCGATTAACGCGAAGCACTGTGGGAGCGAGCCTGCTCGCGAATGCTGACTGTCTGCCAACTTCTTTGGTGGCTGACACGGCGCCTTCGCGAGCAGGCTCGCTCCCACATTTGAATTCGGGTGGGGCTTAAGTCCCCACCCGGCCTGGTGCAGTCAGACCGCTACAGCGCGCGGCTCGGTGCGGCGCAACGCGCGAATCTTCTGCAACGTATCCGCGCAAGTCCGCGCCGCTTCCTGACCCTTGTGCACAAAGTGCTCGAAGAAGAACTTCTGATGCTCTTCGCCCGAATGGAAGTGGTGCGGGGTGAGCGACACCGAGAACACCGGCACTTCGGTTTCCAACTGCACCTGCATCAGGCCGCTGACCACCGATTGCGCGACGAATTCGTGGCGATAAATGCCGCCGTCCACCACCAAAGCGGCGGCGACAATACCAGCGTAACGGCCTGACTTGGCCAGCAGCTTTGCGTGCAGCGGCATTTCAAAGGCGCCGCCGACTTCAAAAAAGTCGATGTCCGATTCCTGATAACCCTGCACCAGCATTTCAGCGACGAAGCCTTTACGGCTCTGGTCGACGATTTCCTTGTGCCAGCAGGCCTGGATGAACGCGACGCGCTCGCCCTGGGGGTGTTTGCTTTTGCTGTCGATTGCGGTGGGTTGCATGTTCTGACTCCTGTTTGTGTGAAAAACAGGGCGTTATGAATCGAAAGGGATGCAAGGGTGCGAACGCAGGCACGGATGCACGCGGACGGCCCTTTGGCGTCGATCCCGTTCTCTCTTCATCCGGACTATGACCGTCGGCCCCGGAATCACACCGGGTCTGCTGACCTTGCCGATGCACCCGATCCAAGCCGTGTGCAGCGCCAAGCGCTCGCGGGCTATGCGCATTGCGCGCAATTACCGCCGGTGGGGAATTGCACCCCGCCCTGAGAACGTTTTCGCCGCCCATAGGCGGGCGGCGGCAAGTTTGTAACACATATTTCCCGGCCATGCACATGACACTGCGAGAGCGAGCCCACTCGCGAAAGCGGCTTCACATTCAACGAATATGCTGACTGTTACTCCGCTTTCGCGTTCAGGCTCGCTCCCACATGGGCTTTGTCTTCTCGAGGAAGAATGGGATTTTTCCTCGTTCTAGGGTTGATTAATCTGTGCGATGACCGCAGTAATCCCACTTCACAAAGGGATTTCCCATCTGACCAGAGGCCAGGTTCATGAGCGTTATCGATCTTCGCAGCGACACCGTCACCCAACCGACTCCCGCCATGCTCGACGCGATGACCGCAGCGGACACCGGCGACGATGTGTACGGCGAAGATCCGACGGTCAATCGCCTCGAGGCCGAACTGGCCAAGCGTCTGGGCTTTGCCGCCGCGCTGTTCGTGCCGACCGGGACCATGAGCAACCTGCTCGGCCTGATGGCGCACTGCGAGCGTGGCGACGAATACATCGTCGGTCAGCAGGCGCACACCTACAAGTACGAAGGTGGCGGGGCGGCGGTGCTCGGCTCGATTCAGCCGCAGCCGCTGGAGGTGCAGGGCGACGGTTCGCTGGATCTGGATCAGGTCGCCGCCGCGATCAAACCGGACGATTTCCATTTCGCCCGCAGCCGTTTGCTGGCGCTGGAAAACACCATGCAGGGCAAGGTGCTGCCGCTGGAGTATCTGGCGCGCGCGCGACGCTTTACTCAGGAACACGGCCTGCAATTGCACCTGGACGGCGCGCGGCTGTACAACGCGGCGGTCAAGCTTGGCGTCGATGCCCGGGAGATCACCCAGCATTTCGATTCGGTGTCGGTGTGCCTGTCCAAAGGCCTCGGCGCACCGGTCGGTTCGGTGCTGTGCGGTTCCGAGCAACTGATCGGCAAGGCGCGGCGTTTGCGCAAAATGGTCGGTGGCGGCATGCGTCAGGCCGGGTTGCTCGCGGCGGCTGGCTTGTACGCGCTGGATCATCACGTCGAACGGCTCGCGGATGACCATGCCAACGCGCAGTTGCTCGCCGAGGGGCTGCGTGAGGCCGGTTTCGTCGTCGAGCCCGTGCAAACCAACATGGTTTATGTGCAAATGGGCGACAAGGCCGCAGCACTCAAGGATTTTGCCGGCGAACGCGGGATCAGGCTCAGCGCCGCTGCGCGCTTGCGCATGGTCACGCACATGGACGTCAGCCGCGCGCAAATCGAGCAAGTGATCGCGACATTCGTCGAGTTTTCACGCAAGTGACAGCGTCAGCCGTCCAATTGACCGTTTCTATCGTATAAACACGCTGTACCCCGCGCGCAGGGCCGATATAATGCGGCCCTTTGCCGTCGCTTCGTCTCATGACGTTTCGAACAGGCCTTTGGCCGCAGCCTCCGTGGAAGAACCTAATGAAAAGCGCAGAAATCCGTGAAGCCTTCCTTCGCTTCTTCGAAGAGCAAGGCCACACCCGTGTAGCCTCCAGCTCTTTGATTCCGGGCAACGACCCAACCCTGCTGTTCACCAACGCGGGGATGAACCAGTTCAAGGACTGCTTCCTGGGCCAGGAAAAACGTGCGTACACCCGTGCCACCAGCAGCCAGAAATGCGTGCGCGCCGGCGGCAAGAACAGTGACCTGGAAAACGTCGGTTATACCGCGCGTCACCACACGTTCTTCGAAATGCTCGGCAACTTCAGCTTCGGCGACTACTTCAAGCACGACGCGATCACCTTCGCCTGGACCTTCCTCACTGGCGTGCTCAAGCTGCCGAAGGAAAAGCTCTGGGTCACCGTCTACGCCACCGACGACGAAGCGTATGACATCTGGACACAGAAAATCGGTGTGCCAGCCGAGCGCATGATCCGCATCGGCGACAACAAGGGCGCGCCGTACGCTTCCGACAACTTCTGGACCATGGGCGATACCGGCCCGTGCGGCCCGTGCACCGAGATTTTCTACGATCACGGCGAGCACATCTGGGGCGGCCCGCCGGGCTCGCCGGAAGAAGATGGCGATCGCTACATCGAAATCTGGAACAACGTGTTCATGCAGTTCAACCGCACCGCCGACGGTGTGTTGCATCCGTTGCCAGCGCCGTCGGTGGACACCGGCATGGGCCTGGAGCGGATCAGTGCGGTGATGCAGCACGTCAACTCCAACTACGACATCGACCTGTTCAAGAACCTGCTCAAGGCTTCGGCTGAAGCGATCGGCTGCGAAAACGGCGATCAGTCGTCGCTCAAAGTCGTCTCCGACCACATCCGTTCCTGCGGCTTCCTGATTGCCGACGGCGTGCTGCCGTCCAACGAAGGTCGCGGTTACGTGCTGCGCCGGATCATCCGTCGCGCCTGCCGTCACGGCAACAAGCTCGGCGCCACCGGCAGCTTCTTCTACAAGATCGTCGCGGCGCTGGTTGCCGAGATGGGCGAAGCCTTCCCGGAACTGCAGAAGCAGCAAAGCAACATCGAGCGCGTGCTCAAGGCCGAAGAAGAGCAGTTCTCCAAGACCCTGGAGCACGGTCTGAAAATCCTCGAGCAGGATCTGGCCGAGCTCAAAGGCACCGTGGTGCCAGGCGACGTGGTGTTCAAACTCTACGACACCTACGGCTTCCCGATGGACCTGACTGCTGACATCGCCCGCGAACGCGGCCTGACCGTCGACGAAGCCGGTTTCGAGCGTGAGATGGAAGCGCAGCGTGTTCGCGCGCGTTCGGCCAGCTCGTTCGGTCTGGACTACAACACACTGGTCAAGGTCGACGTGGCCACTGAGTTCACCGGCTATGCCGCCACCCGCGGCTCGGCGAAAATCGTTGCCATCTATAAGGATGGCCAGTCGGTCGACGTGCTGAGCGAAGGTCAGGAAGGCGTGATCGTGCTCAACCAGACGCCGTTCTACGCCGAATCCGGTGGCCAGATCGGCGACTGCGGTTTCATTCAGGCCGGCAGCAGCCGCTTCGACGTGCGCGATACCACCAAGACCGGCGGCGCATTCCTGCACCACGGTGTGCTGGCCTCAGGCAGTCTGACCATCGGCGCACCGGTGGAAACTCACGTCGACGCCGAAGTACGTCACGCCACCGCGCTGAACCACTCGGCTACGCACTTGCTCCACGCCGCGCTGCGTCAGGTGCTGGGCGAGCATGTGCAGCAGAAAGGTTCGTTGGTCGACAGTCAGCGTCTGCGTTTCGACTTCAGCCACTTCGAAGCGATCAAGCCAGAGCAGATCAAGCAGTTGGAAGACATCGTCAACGCCGAGATTCGCAAGAACTCCGCCGTTGAAACCGAAGAAACCGACATCGAAACCGCGAAGAACAAAGGCGCCATGGCGCTGTTCGGCGAGAAGTACGGCGACAGCGTGCGCGTGCTGAGCATGGGCGACTTCTCGGTCGAACTGTGCGGCGGTATCCACGCCAACCGTACCGGCGACATCGGCCTGCTGAAAATCATCAGCGAAGGCGGTGTGGCATCGGGCGTGCGTCGTATCGAGGCAGTCACCGGTGCTGCGGCGCTGGCCTACTTGAACGCGGCGGAAGAACAACTCAAGGAAGCGGCCAGCCTGGTCAAGGGCAGCCGCGACAACCTGATCGACAAGCTCTCGGCGGTACTGGAGCGCAACCGTCTGCTGGAGAAACAACTCGAGCAGTTGCAGGCCAAGGCAGCCAGCGCAGCGGGCGACGATCTGTCGGCCTCGGCGGTGGACGTCAAGGATGTGAAGGTTTTGGCCGCCCGTCTGGACGGTCAGGATGGCAAGGCGCTGCTGGCGCTGGTCGATCAGCTGAAAAACAAACTCGGCCGCGCAGTGATCCTGCTCGGCGGTGTCCATGAGGAAAAGGTCGTACTGGTTGCAGGCGTAACCAAGGACCTGACTGGCCAACTCAAAGCCGGTGATTTGATGAAACAGGCTGCTGCGGCAGTGGGCGGGAAGGGCGGTGGTCGTCCGGACATGGCGCAGGGCGGCGGTGTCGATGCCGCTGCGCTGGATGGCGCACTGGCGCTGACCGTTCCATTCGTCGAGCAGGCTTTATAAGACGGCTCGCCAGGCCCGCAGTCTAGTGGCGGGCCTGGCGACTGTTCGAAAGATTATTGGGCGCCCTTCATGGGCAGAGGCGGCTTTGAAATGGCTTTGATCGTACAGAAATTTGGAGGCACCTCGGTCGGCACTGTCGAGAGAATCGAGCAGGTCGCCGACAAGGTTAAGAAATTCCGCGATGCCGGCGATGACCTGGTGGTTGTGCTGTCTGCAATGAGCGGCGAAACCAACCGTCTGATCGATCTGGCCAAGCAAATCAGTGGCGAGGCGCAACCGGTTCCGCGCGAGCTGGACGTGATCGTCTCCACCGGTGAGCAGGTGACGATTGCCCTGTTGGCCATGGCGCTGATCAAGCGCGGTGTGCCGGCGGTGTCGTACACCGGCAATCAGGTACGGATCCTGACCGACAGTGCGCACAATAAAGCGCGTATCTTGCAGATTGATGACCAGAAGATTCGCGGTGATCTGAAGGCTGGCCGTGTGGTGGTTGTCGCCGGTTTCCAGGGCGTCGACGAGCACGGCAACATCACCACCCTCGGTCGCGGCGGTTCCGATACCACGGGCGTGGCACTGGCTGCGGCCTTGAAAGCGGATGAATGCCAGATCTACACCGATGTCGACGGTGTCTACACCACCGACCCGCGTGTGGTGCCGGTCGCTCAGCGTCTGGACAAGATCACCTTCGAAGAGATGCTGGAAATGGCCAGCCTCGGTTCCAAGGTCCTGCAGATCCGTGCGGTGGAATTCGCCGGCAAGTACAACGTTCCGCTGCGCGTACTGCACAGCTTCAAGGAGGGTCCGGGCACCCTCATTACTATTGATGAAGAGGAAACCATGGAACAGCCGATCATTTCCGGCATCGCTTTCAACCGCGATGAAGCCAAGCTGACCATCCGTGGCGTGCCAGACACCCCGGGCGTGGCGTTCAAGATTCTCGGCCCGATCAGTGCCGCGAACATCGAAGTCGACATGATCGTGCAGAACGTCGCGCACGATAACACCACCGACTTCACCTTCACCGTGCACCGCAACGACTACCAAGCTGCACAGACCGTGCTGGAAAACACCGCTCGCGAAATCGGTGCCCGTGAAGTAGTTGGCGACACCAAGATCGCCAAGGTCTCGATCGTCGGCGTCGGCATGCGTTCTCACGCAGGCGTGGCCAGCCGCATGTTCGAATCCCTGGCAAAAGAAAGCATCAACATCCAGATGATCTCGACTTCGGAAATCAAGGTTTCCGTAGTGATCGAAGAGAAGTACCTGGAACTGGCCGTGCGCGCGCTGCACACGGCTTTCGAACTGGATGCTCCGGCCCGTCAGGGCGAGTAATCCGATTCTGTGAAGGGCGCGGTCTGACCGCGCCCTTTATTTTTGAATGGCGCGAGCCCCGGAACTGTTCTTTTGCTCGCGCTGGTCAATACTCAGGCATGTAGGGCTACGATCGCTGCGGTTGTAGGTCGGGTGCCTTTTTTTTGCAGACTGTTGTCCCTGAAATGAATGGCGTAAGGAGAAAGGTATGCTGATTCTGACTCGTCGGTGCGCGGAAAGCCTGATTATCGGTGACGGCGAAATCACCGTGACCGTGCTCGGCGTCAAAGGAAACCAGGTGCGTATCGGCGTCAACGCTCCGAAAGAGGTTGCGGTGCACCGTGAGGAAATTTACCTGCGTATAAAGAAAGAGAAGGACGAAGAACCAAGCCATTAATTTTTATCGATTTTTATGTTTGCAAACGGGGAAGAAGCTGGTTAATATACGCCCCGTGTTGCGGAGAGCTGGCCGAGTGGCCGAAGGCGCTCCCCTGCTAAGGGAGTACACCTCAAAAGGGTGTCGGGGGTTCGAATCCCCCGTTCTCCGCCATTATTTGCTTAGTACGTCGTAATCTGGCTTCTTCTGTAAGTTGTTGAAATTACTAGAAAAAGTGTTTGACATAGAGATTAGACGGCCTATAATGCGCGGCAACAAATGCACTCGTAGCTCAGCTGGATAGAGTACTCGGCTACGAACCGAGCGGTCACAGGTTCGAATCCTGTCGAGTGCACCATTTAAGAGTTATCTGCTGTAAGGTGAGTAACTCGGCTTCAGCCAGTTGTGGTCTGGTCTAAAAACACAAAATGCACTCGTAGCTCAGCTGGATAGAGTACTCGGCTACGAACCGAGCGGTCACAGGTTCGAATCCTGTCGAGTGCACCATATACCAAGAAGCCCGCGTTTAACGCGGGCTTTTTGCTGTCCGGGATTTGGCTTTTCCCTTCACGCAGCCTCTTTCATCAAAATCAATTTGAGCACTGCGGCCTCGCTTGAGGTCGTAACGATAGCTCGTGGTCGATGTGCGGGTGTTGATCTTGTCCGGTTTGCCCAGCGCGCTTTCGACGTCCCGCTGACTCATGCCGGCAATCACTCGACGGTTGATGATCGCTTCGCGCCGCTGTCTGTTGTCGATCAGGTTTCCACATTTATGTTCAGTGCCGCCGACGATGCCCGGTTCGCGTCCGCTGTCTTTCATGCCGGTCACAGCTTCGTGATTGAACTCCGGCATGATTGCGACCCAGCCGGGTGAATACGGGTGGACCTCCTGAGTTGAGAGTTGCTCGCCAGTTGCGCAGCTCATCGACGTAAACGTGACGCTGCCGTCAGCAGCCTGGCAGCGATGAAGTGTGGTGGCGTTGGCAGGCGTGATGTGGAGCAGGGCGGTCAGTAGAAAAAGCGCTGGTTTTGCTGGCATTCGATGTCCTCCGTGACGATCTAAGCTCAAGGGTAGTCGCTGCTTTTTGCATTGCCGGTGTGTTTTCTTTTCGAGATGAGTCGTCGCATTTGCACGGGTCAGGCAGGCGCTCAGGTTTGTTTCGCAAGCGCTTGTTTCAGCCGTGATTTTTTCAACGTTTTAAACCGTCAGGCGTGTATCATTGCGCCCGTCAGCCCCGCCGGGGCTTATGGAAAACCTCCATGGACTTACCCAGTAGTTGTTCAGTAAACCGTTTCACCAATCATGAATTGACTGATTGATCCTTCCGGCGTGCCCCGCTGCTGGGAGTGGAGTTCGCCTATGTCCGAAATCGAAGTAAAAAAAACACAGGAAAGCCTGCAGGACCGCCTGGCTCAGGTCGTCGAGTTGCTGCAGCGCCAGCGTGTCGTTGAAGACCTGACTCATCGCCAGGAAGGTCCGCACCACGACCGCGTGGAAAACCTGGTTCACCGGCAAAACCTCGTCGAGCTGCAACGCAAGCTCGATGATCTGCACTCCGCCGACGTCGCCTACATTCTCGAAGCCTTGCCGCTGGACGATCGCCTGACGCTCTGGCAACTGGTCAAGGCCGACCGCGACGGCGACATTCTTCTCGAAGTATCCGATTCCGTCCGTGAAACGCTGATCGCCGACATGGACGATCACGAGCTCCTGGCTGCCGCCAAGGACATGGACGCCGACGAACTCGCTGACCTGGCCTCCGAGCTGCCGCGAGACGTTGTCCATGAGCTGATGGAGAGTCTGGATAACCAGCAGCGCGAACGCGTGCGCTCGGCGCTGTCCTATGACGAGGATCAGGTCGGTGCGCTGATGGACTTCGAGATGGTGACGATCCGTGAGGACGTCAGCCTTGAAGTGGTTCTGCGCTATCTGCGTCGCCTCAAAGAGCTTCCCGGTCATACCGATAAACTGTTCGTGGTTGATTACGACGGCGTGCTCAAGGGCGTGCTGCCGATCAAGCGTCTGCTGGTCAACGATCCGGAGAAGCAGGTCGCGGAAGTGATGGCCAGCGATCCGGTGAGCTTCCATCCGGACGAAGATGCCTACGACGCTGCTCAGGCGTTCGAGCGTTACGACTTGATCTCCGCGCCGGTGGTCGACAAGAACGGCAAGCTGATCGGGCGTCTGACCATCGATGAAATGGTCGACCTGATCCGTGAGGAAAGCGAAAGCGAAGTCCTCAACATGGCCGGTCTGCGCGAAGAGGAAGATATCTTCGCCTCCGTGTGGAAATCCCTGCGTAACCGTTGGGCGTGGCTGGCGGTGAACCTGATCACTGCATTTGTGGCATCGCGGGTGATCGGTCTGTTCGAAGGTTCGATCGAGAAATTGGTGGCACTGGCGGCGCTCATGCCGATCGTGGCGGGTATCGGTGGCAACTCCGGTAACCAGACCATCACCATGATCGTGCGCGCCATGGCGCTGGATCAGGTCAGCACCGGCAACACTTCGCGCTTGATGCGCAAAGAGCTGGCGGTCGGTTTGATCAATGGTCTGGTCTGGGGCGGGGTGATCGGTGTGGTCGCGTACATGCTCTACGGCAGTTGGTCACTCGGCGTGGTAATGACGGCGGCGATGACACTCAACCTGTTGCTGGCGGCGTTGATGGGGGTGTTGATTCCGATGACGCTGGCGAAGATGGGCCGCGATCCGGCGATGGGTGCCAGTGTGATGATCACCGCAATGACCGACAGCGGTGGCTTCTTCATCTTCCTCGGGTTGGCGACAATCTTCCTGCTCTGACCTTGTGCAATGAAAAGCCCGTCAAATCGACGGGCTTTTTTGTGCCTGCCAAACAAATACGGGCGCAAGTACAAGTAACGGTGGCGAGGGGATTTATCCCCGCTGGACTGCGCAGCAGTCCCATTGTTTTTGGGGCTGCCATGCAGCCCAGCGGGGATAAATCCCCTCGCCACACTCCATTGCCAAGCGGCCATCTGTCATATCGCGGGCAAAAAAAAGCCAGCAATCATGCTGGCTTCAATATGTTCGGTATAACTCAGGACGCGTCTGCGGCCATTTCAGCGTCGTGGGCGATCAGCGACACCAGGGCGTTCTGCTGACGGTGCGACAGCTGACGGAAGCGCTGCAACAGCTCGCGCTCGTGCAGCGACAGCTCCGGGCTGTCCAGGCGCATGCTCAGCTCTTCGCCCAGTGCGCCTTCCTGAATAAGACTCTGCTCAAGGCGCGCAATGATTTCGGAGTTCATGCTGCGATGATGATTGCGAGCCACCTCGGCAATGCGTTCACGCATTCCGTCTGGCAGACGTACGACAAACTTGTCAGCCGTACGGCTGGAATAAATTGCCTGTTTCAATGGGCGCATATATTTAACCGGTTAGTTCAGGGGAGCGGTTCTCGGGATTGGCCGCAGGATGTGTGGTAGGACAAGCATCCGGACCAATTGGTTCAACCTGAATTGTTAAGAGGCCGGCATCATGCCTCAAAATTGCCAGATCATTGGCGTCAATTCTGTGACAAATATTGAGCCGGGTAAAGGCGTAATGCCAGCACCAGTTGTCAGAAATGCGGACTGGTTGGAAAACTTTCCATCCTTCCGTATCGCTGCCCGCTTTCGCATGCACATCTGTTGATGTCCGAAGACCTTAGAACGTGCATGCTATGCGGCTCGCTATTCTTGATCCCTATGTGTACAGGATAGTGGCAATTTGCCGATTTACTAGAGGCAGGACCCGTCGGAGGGCGTTTTCGGGATGGATGGCAAGCTTTTTTACCTGATGGGGCCGTCCGGTTCGGGCAAGGACAGCCTGATCGAAGCAGCGCGTGAGCCACTGCGTGAGTTGAACTGTGAAGTGATGCGCCGGGTGATTACCCGATCGGCGGAGTCAGTCGGCGAAGATGCAATCGGCGTGACACCTGAAGAATTCGAGCGGCGACAGCACACTGGCGCTTTTTCCCTGGCCTGGCAAGCCAACGGACTCTCATACGGCATTCCCGCGGAAATGGATGAATGGTTGCAAGCGGGCCGGCACGTACTGGTTAACGGGTCGAGAGCGAACCTGCGTCAAGCAATGGAGAAGTATCCAACGCTGGTGCCGATTCTGCTGACAGTCAGCGATGAGGTCTTGCGCAAGCGCTTGCTCAGCCGTGGTCGGGAGACCCCTGAGCAAATCGATGCGAGGCTGGCTCGCAATGCGTTGTTCAAAGACCGAAGATCCAGCGACAGCCCCGTTCATCAGATCGACAATTCTGTTGACCTTGCTGAAGCTGTCTCTGCATTACTTGAGCTGATCCGGCTCAACGCAGAACCGGATCGAACTTGATCTTGCGCCCTGCAATCAGCGCCAGCACAAACAGCACCGCAAACACGCCACAGCCAACCAGAGGCAAGGTGACTTCCGTCTCCTCGAACAGCGCCAGATGGGTAACGCCACTCAGTAAAGCGAGGATCAGAAATCCCGTCGCTGATTTGGACATGTTGTACTCCTGAAGATATTTCAAAAAACCAGACGTTCGGTGGTCGGCGCCGAGGCTAGCTCAGGCTCGCTGACCATTTGCGTAGAGGCATCGCTGCGATCACTCAGCACCGCCCACTGCGGCGCTTTCTGCACCTGCAAGTAATGCGGCATGCGCTGCGCCACTGGCTGCTCGATGTCCGCCTTGGGAAAAAAATGCGATCCGAGCAAGAAGGCCAATGCCGCTGCGTTTGCAAGCAAGAGGGTGCTGTTCATGGCACGACGCTCCAAATTGTTCTTTTTGATAGAACAGCCATAGCAGTCGCCGTGCCAACAGTGTAACGGCTGATAAGTCCTTTAAAAACAAGGGTTTGGTAAGGTTTTTCGGGCGGCACTGATTGCAAACTGCAATGACCGCTTTTTCGCGTAGTGCAAATTGCCCGGTAAAAGTTCCCGCAATCTTGCACGGCGCCTGCCTACACTTAAAAAGCCCTACGGACGACATGACAAAACAGGGGCCGGCCGTTAACATGCACGCCGTCTGTCGCCCCGCGTACAGCGCGCTTCAATCAGTGTCTCAGTAGCTCAATTGGATAGAGCATCCCCCTCCTAAGGGGAAGGTTGCAGGTTCTTATCTGGGGTGGGATCTAGTCTCCTGTTGAGATAAGTCGTCATCCGCCCCTAAGCGAGAAGCTGAAGATCTTGTGATGATAGGGTATGGTTAGGGGCATGAGCTTTCCTAAGTGCATGGTTTTACGTAAGATATCGCGCTCAATGTCCTCTTAGTTCAACGGATAGAACGAGCCCCTCCTAAGGGCTAGATGCTGGTTCGATTCCAGCAGGGGACACATCATCCGTATTTGCTTTCCTTCCCTTCCCAAGCCGTTTGCTACTCATCTGGCAACAAGCTACGCGCACTGCGCACACCATGCGTCCTTCTTCAGTCGCTACCGTTCCCATCAGAAAGCTCCATCAGCTAGAAGACGGTCTTGAGGGTGTTTGAGCCGAGGCACCACAAGGTTGCCGTCGGAGGAAGTTTCTCTTCCGTCGTTCAGGAATAGGCTGCTTAGCGATCACGTCTTATTTAAAGATGGGGCAGTAGCTTCGATGATGCTGGCGATTGATAGAACGCAGTCTTCTTCCGTCAGTCGGTAATGTTTTGATGCCACAGCCGCCTTAAGGTGCTCTCTGGCAGTCCGAGCTCTTTCGCCGCTTGGGACTGGCTGAGCCCACGCTTCTTCAGCTCCTGCACCGCCAACCATTTCTTTCTAGCCTCCACGACGCTAGGCACGGCCAAGGCTTGTGGCTCTGATGGTAGCAGGGCATCAGCTAGCCCTAAGCCTTCTGCTTCGGCCAGCGCAGCCAGGAGAGCTTCCCGCACTGTGCACTTCTCATGCGCGGCAGCAGCAAGTGCCAGCAAAGTTATTGGCTCTACTTTCAGCGCAGAGGCAAGACGGGCACTCATTTCGATGGTCGCTGAGCTTCTACCGAGCTCTAGCTCGCTCACGTGGGCCTGTGTGATCGAGCCCGCGAGTTTTGCTTGAGACAAGCCTTTCCGAGTGCGAAGCAGTTGAACTACTGCTGCATAAGATTTCCGCAGCGACATTTCACTATCCCAATAAAAAGAGACGGTATGTCGCATTTGCCTGCCGCCGCACAAACAGATATATTTGTAGGTGTGGCGGTATTATGCCTCAGCTGCTAATTATCGAATATTGACAGAGAGGGTTGGGCCGTGGATGGGGTCATCGAAGGTGGTCTGTTGGGCGATCCCGGTGTCAGCCTGATGGGTTCTGAGTTGGGTCTCGAAGCCGTGATGGCTGCAGCCAGAAAGCGCTACAAATGGATGCCCCTCTGCGCCGTAGAAGAATGGACAATCCTAGACGCCGTCGTCACCGATGACGAGCGAGCGAAAGTATCCGCTGCAGGCTGCCAGCCAATGTTCATGTTTGCCCACAAGGTCGTGGACGACGAGCAGAGGCGTTTTGAGCCTGGCCACTGGGTCAGATCGAGTATGGGCACTGCGTTCAACGACGGCTTTCTGTTCGAAACTCGGAATACCGTCTACGTCCTTCTCGGGCCGGGTCATCGCAAGTCAGCAACCATCAAAGAGATTTTCTCTCTATTTTGAATTATCAACCGGGCTGCTTTGCGTCCGAAGAAAATTGAGGCACCTGATGTTCAGAACACAAGACTCAGATCTTATCGGCGTCCCGGGGATCTTTGGTGAAGGCCTTGCGCATTGGCATAGCGTGTCACGGATTCTCAGGACTCACTGGTATCACCTTACTATTCGCTTGACTGACCAAGGTCGTAGCACTGAATGCGTTGAGATGATTGAGGGGGAGCACAAGTTGCAAAGTATGCTCGTCACCCAGAACTCTGAACAAGAGATAACTGATGTTCAGGTCATGACTCCCCCATGGATGAACAAGGGCGCCAGATGGGACATGGAACGCGTAGCTAAAGTAACTCTAGGTTACGACGGTGATTTTGAGGTCTGCCTAATAGAGGTTGAGGGAGGTGCTGTCTACCACAGCTCTCACCGACCAGACTTTCAAATCGATTTGCTAACAGACCTTCGCCCGATCTTTCTCTCGAGCATGATTCGATCAATCTGAAAATTACCAACAATGTTGCACGATACCAGTGCGTCTGGTCGCGTGTGCAATTCTTGATAACTCCATACAGACCGCAACTGGAGCGCAATGATGCTCGACACCATTGATGTCAATTTTCACGGAAAGCGCCATACAGAGTTCGATCTCAAACGAATCATTAAAGCCCAGGAGCAAGGCTTTGATGTGCCAGTGACCGCGTACCTCTGCGGTGTTTCCATAAGGTCACGGGCAGGTATCGGCGTTGTTTTTGGCCACAAGCGGAAAGACCAGTATGGGCGTTTTGAAGATGGTCACCTGATCAGGACTTCTGACGTGTTGAAGGTCGAACGCGAGGGGAGGTTCTGGGTAATGACTACCGAGAATAGCCGTTATGTCTTAGCGACGTTTCAGCGCCAAAATGGCCGCGCCAGCTTGCGTGATTTTTTGCTTACTACTAAGGGGCATTACCATCCGACCCCTCGGATCTTGCAGTGATATTTCAACGGCAGGGAGGGGATCTCACGGCCTGCTGTTGTGAGTTTGAGATCAAGGTGGCTTCATGCTCCTGAAGAAAGGCGAGGTCGTCACAGTGGCGTCCGGTATCTTTGAGTCGTACAGCCGGGAAGGGCCGTTTGTAGCGACTCAAGATTTCGACCTTGGTGCATGCGTTGGCAAGGCCGTATCTGCTGCTGCAGAAACTTGGGAAGTAACCGGAGTGCTTTGGGAGGTTCCTCGGATGCTTGTTGAGCAAGGTCTCCTTGTAGAGCTGCCGTGTCGACGAATTCACTTGGGGTCTTTGGGTGACGTTGAACTGACGGAAGAGAAGAAGGATTTGTGATTCCGCGTTTCTGATTAGCCGTCGAGGACTACCAGTGAATGCGGCTTTGGAGGTTAGGGCGGCCACCGAGAGTTCATTGCGTGCCCCTCCGGGGGACGGCTGTCGTGCACCAAACCCCTACGTGTCTTGGCCCTGACGGGCTTCCATCCTCACGTCTCCCGCCGAGCGGCCTGCGTGCTCCGCTTGCTTTGACTCGTAAAAGTCCTATGCCGAACCCTCTAGTGGCTGGTTCGGAAGCGAGTTTTACATTCACTAACGGGTTGCTTGATGGCGCACTATGCTTTATGTGAGATGCCACCTGAGCAGTCATGGCGCAGGTCGCAGCTGGTGAGGGCGTGAAGCCTTCCTCTCAACGTAGGCTGCATTCCGCCGCTTAGCTTAATGTGCCCAAACAGGGTCATTTAGCCTAAAAATGGTGGTTAATGTGCCGTATTGGGGACATTGGCCTGGCTCGTCACACGGGCCATATCCGCAGCACTCGGCGTCCAGACGGCGGTTAATACTCTTAGTCGTTAGGCTCATGACGAGCCCAGCGCAATCTAGCTATCGACATGAATTGTCTAATAGCCAGCGCTCCCCTTTCATTTCTGGCTTTCGACCCAGGCAAGGTCAATGCTACCTCTACCCTGGCACGACTCGCTTCGTACATAGCAAATGCGTTGAAAGCAGCACCAAGAGCACTTTATCGAAGGGTTGTCGTAGATCAATTGCACCCATACGGCCCGTAATCTTTTGCGAGTTCAGGATACATCGCCCCTTGATCTGGATTCTCGCGACGCCAACTTCCAGCGTCTCTGTAGCGTCGTAACCTGCCTGCCTTGCAGGATGTAGTACCAGGCCGAGCCGAGTAGCAGCTTCGTACTCTGCCACCTCGCCGGTTACGCCCAGCGGCTTGCCGGTCAGGCGATAGAATCTACGCGCGAGCACCTTGGCTTCTTTCAGAATCTCTAGGATTTCATCCTGGATCAATGCAGCCTGCTGAGGTTCGTTGCGTTCAGTCATCTGCAAACGCCTCGAGCGCAGTGAGCCGCTTGGCAAGCTCAGCCAGGTTGGCTGCCGTCACGATGTCATATTCTCCTCGACTACTCAGCCGATACACCTCTCGAGCCTTTTTTACCCGTTCCAGTAGAGGAACAACAATGCCTGACGCTCTTTCAAGAAATTCGTTAATGTCTGCCCGTGTTTGAGGGATCTTGTAGCCTTTGGCCGCGCTTGTGATGATCACGTTCGAATCTCGAAGCTTGGCGATGCCGCTGGAGCGGATTCTCTGGTCGTTGATATCTCCGAAACCGCTATCTTTTAGGTGGGCGACTATTTCTGCGGTTGGCACGTAGTCTTTGGTGACGAATTCACTTTGGAATCTCAAGAACCGCAAGATGCTTAGCTGCAGGCGCTCATCCTCATTAGGGTGCTCACCAGCCCGCTCGCTAAAATGGTCAGCTTGGCGGAGAGCTTCTTGGTGTACCTAGTAGTCTGCATACCCAGATTCATCCCGCCGACGGTGGCAGAAGAGACTGGTACTTGGATGGCCACTCAAGCATTCCAAGCGTCAGGCTGCGTAGGATCTTTTTGTAGGCAAGAACTGCTTCTTCCGATGCTTTCTCTTCGTAGATATGAGCGACTGAGCCAACGAAGAAATCTGCAACCTGAACCAAAACGTTGTCCTTACTGGCCACCGTCTGGAAGGCATCTTTATCGCCAAATAGGTCATCGACGAACCGTTGCTTTTGAGGCTCTCCTGAAATTCCTGGCCACCATGCTCGTCTACGATCATCTGGAGGTCGGGGTATGCACTGAACAAACGTTCATAGAGCAACCCATTCACATATTTTATGAATGAGGTCTTGAAACGAAGGCCACCGTCTTTGCGAATTTGGGACTTATCAACGACGGTAAAATAGAGCCTGAATGGCAAATCGGCTAGCTCGTTTAGGATACGGGCACGGCGATCTGAATCCTTGGGCTTAAGATTGCTAGATTTGATCTCGCCTGTTTGAAAATGCCGCTTGCGGAGTGCTTCAGCTTGGGCATAAGCATCCTCCAGGTCTTTCTCTGCCACTAGAATGGAGCAGACGATTAAGAAGCCTGTGCTTCCTCCGTTTAACGTATTAAGGTCGGAATTCCCGGACTCGTCCACGAAAGCATATGTTCTGTCCATGAGCTTGCTCCATCAACAACGTACTGAGCCCGGTGGGTCGCCCAATGGCAAGGTGGCGAACTTAGTTCGTCGCAGTGGTAGTGCCTGGAGCGGGGCCTTCGCTGAACGTGTAGTTGATGACCACGTCATTTCGGATCAAGACGTCGAGAGTTTTCTGAGTGCCCGTAGTCGTCACCTTCATGGTGACCACGTAGCTCTGGGCATGGGCTGAGCCGTTGGTGTAGGTGTAGATCCACTTCTCGTCAGTCTCGCTGACTGCGCTCTTGGCGTAGGGCTCACCGAACAGCGCCCTCAACTCAGTAGTCGTCGTTTTGCCTTTGGTGATACTCGCTACACTGGCCGACGGAAAGTCTCGTCCTGCGGTGTAGTGGGACGTAGCGCAACCGCCAAGTGCGACACAGATGCCAATTACTGTGATGAGCTTTTTCATATCCATCCTTGACCGTAGAAAGCCCCAAATCTAGCTGGCATCGAGGCTAAAAGCCATCACCAAGGTGATCAGCTACTTTCGCGCACTTGCAGATAACGCCTTGCACATGTAGCACGCCGAGCCAGGGCAAAGCCCCATGAACTGCTCCGTCTGAGAAATCAGAGGCGGCGCAGAGACTCGTTGATTGACTGCATAGCCCTGCTGCTCAAAAAAGCCTGACGCAGTTGTTGTCAGTAAATGAAATCGAGCGATTCCCTGCTCGGCGGCTATCGCTTCAATGACCCGAGGCACCGCGATACCGACCCCCTTCGATCTGTATGTCGATACTACGACCAGAGAACGCAACAACCCGTCCGTACCATGCGTTTCGAATCCTCCCCATGCGACCGTCTCACTGTCCAGTGTGAACTCAAAAAAGGTTCGGCCTGGAAGATCAATATCGTCTGCTGGAAGATCAGCAGATTTCAGCGCATCGCGAAAGCGCTGCTACTGTCCTCCGGCTATGTCCTTTGCCTGGATCATCATATCCCCCTCCATCCTCTCATCTCCGTTATGCCGACACGCATGGAACGTTAGGGCACATGCCGAAACAGCAGACATCATATTCGCTTTACCGAATATTCGCCAAAGCGTATATTCGATTTTTCATATGCATCGAGTTCCACCATGAGCCCTGCTATCAAAGTGCTTTTCGTGTGCGTTGCCAACTCAGCCCGCTCCCTGCTTGCAGAGGCTTTGCTGCGACACCGACCCGAGCTTCGAGGCCTCCAGCGCAGGATCTGAACCGTCTGAGGTTGATCCGCGCACCACTCAGGCATTGGAGGCAGTTGGAGTCGATGCAACGGGCCTGCGCAGCAAGTCCCTCAGCGAGTTTCAAGCTGATCGATTCGATTACGTAATCACTCTTTGTGATAAATCCGCAAGCGAGTGCCTACCAATGCCCAGTGCAAATGAAGTCATTTGCCTGGGATTTTCCTGACCCAGTAACTAGCGATGATCCTGGCGCATTTCGCCACACGCTCCACGACATCCACGAGCGCATCAAGCTCTTCGTTTTGGTCAAGACCAAACACCTGGAGGATCTGTGACAGAACCCATGAACCCCACCACCTTATTCAAGTGCCTGGCGGATGACACCCGAGCAAAAATTTCGCTGCTTGTCGTGAGTGAAGGTGAGCTGTGTGTATGCGAGCTAACGGCAGCACTCGACTTGAGTCAGCCGAAGATTTCTCGTCATTTGGCGCTGCTGCGCTCTGCCGGTTTATTGTTGGATCGTCGCCAAGGCCAATGGGTGTACTACCGGCTGAATCCTGATTTGCCCACGTGGGTGACTGCAGTTTTGAAGGAAGTGGTAGACGCCAATCAGCAATGGCTGGAAACCGAGGCTAAGCGCCTCTGCGGCATGAACGACCGTCCGATCAACCAAGCCGTGTGTAGCTGATTCACGCCCAACCGGATTAATGAAATGCTGATTGCCGTATTGATCTTTATCGCCACCATCGTCCTTGTCATCTGGCAGCCCAAGGGGCTTGGGGTGGGCTGGAGTGCGATGTTCGGTGCCATCGTGGCGTTGTTGGCAGGTGTCGTTACCCTTGCCGACATACCAGAGGTTTGGCGCATCGTCTGGAATGCCACTGGGACTTTCATCGCGGTCATCATCATTAGTCTGCTTCTTGATGAGGCAGGTTTTTTCAAGTGGGCTGCGCTGCATGTGGCCCGATGGGGAGGCGGGAGCACCCGCAAACTGTTCGCATTTATCGTCCTGCTGGGCGCAGCGGTGTCGGCTCTGTTCGCCAATGACGGAGCAGCATTGATCCTCACACCCATTGTGATCGCGATGTTGCTGGCGCTGCGTTTTTCTCCTGCTGCTACGTTGGCATTCGTTATGGCAGCCGGTTTTATCGCCGATACGGCGAGCTTACCGCTGGTGGTTTCCAACCTGGTCAACATCGTTTCTGCCGACTACTTCGATATCGGCTTCAACGAATATGCTTCGATCATGGTGCCGGTAAACATCGTCAGCGTGGCGGCGACATTAGCCATGCTACTGTGGTTTTTCCGCAAAGATTTACCAAAGACCTATGACCTCAACCAACTGAACAATCCGGACGAGGCAATCCACGACCGGGCCACGTTTGTAGCCGGCTGGTGGGTGCTGGCACTACTCCTGATCGGCTTCTTTGTCATTGAGCCATTGGGGGTGCCAATCAGCGCCATTGCAGCGGTCTGTGCGTTCATTCTCTATGTCATCGCGGCTCGTGGTCACGCCATCAACACAAGCAAGGTGCTCAAAGAGGCCCCATGGCAAGTGGTGATTTTTTCTTTGGGTATGTACCTGGTTGTTTATGGCCTGAAGAACGCCGGCCTGACCGACCACATCGCGCAGATCCTGAACGTGTTCGCCGGTTATGGCGTTTGGGGCGCGTCCCTGGGTACAGGGCTGCTAATAGCATTGCTGTCTTCGATCATGAACAACATGCCTACGGTTCTGGTTGGTGCCTTATCCATTCATGCCGCCGAAGTTGATGGCGTCGTACAGCAAGCGATGGTGTACGCCAACATCATTGGCTGCGATCTAGGCCCGAAGATCACTCCAATTGGCAGTCTGGCCACGCTGCTGTGGCTGCATGTGCTGGCCAAGAAGGACATCAAGATCAGCTGGGGTTACTACTTCAAGACTGGGATCGTGCTGACCTTGCCTATCCTCGTCGCCACCTTGTCTGCCCTGGCATTGCGCCTCAGTCTCTGAGTCAAGGAATCTTCTGATGAAAGTCTTGTTCATGTGCACCCACAACAGCTGCCGAAGCATTCTGTCCGAGGCGCTGTTCAATCACCTGGCGCCTGAAGGCGTAGAAGCGGTCAGCTCGGGGAGCTTTCCCAGTGGCCGGGTGAATCAAAGGGCACTGCAGACGCTTGAGGCGGCGGGTATCTCTACGGCGGGCTTAAGCAGCAAGGCTTCGGATGCTTTTGAAGGCTCACCTCCCGACATCGTGATTACTGTCTGTGATCGGGCTGCAGGAGAAGCATGCCCCATCTTTTTCGGCCCAGCTTTGAAGGCGCATTGGGGGCTGGCCGACCCGTCTGAGGCTAGCGGGTCGGAAGCCGAGATCACAGCAGCGTTTGAAACCACACTGGCCAAAATTCACGAACGCGTGAGCGCATTTCTTGCGCTGCCACTGAAGACCATCAGCACTGACCAGTTGAAAGCTGAACTGAACCGCATCGGTTCGCTTTAAAGATCAACCGAGGCGGCGTCCTAGCCGACGCCGTGGTAGGAGTTTATATGCAAGATACATTGCCGAACGTACACACCGACCTGATCGACATTCCGTCGTTGGAGCAACTGGAGCCGCGTACGCCTTCGCTCCATAAACCGCGCATTCTTCTACTGTATGGATCAACGCGAGAGCGCTCATTCAGCCGGTTGGTGACTCAGGAAGCAGCCCGCTTGTTGGAGGAGTTTGGCGCCGAAACCAAAATCTTCGATCCCTCGGGTTTGCCGCTGCCGGACGATGCTCCGGATACACATCCCAAAGTGGCGGAATTGCGCGAACTCATGCAATGGTCTGAAGGACAGGTGTGGTGTTCGCCTGAACGGCACGGCTCCATGAGCGCAGTATTCAAGGCCCAGATCGACTGGGTTCCGCTTGCGATTGGTGCAGTTCGACCTACGCAAGGAAAGACCCTTGCAGTAATGCAGGTCTGCGGTGGCTCGCAATCTTTCAACGTGGTCAATCAGCTGCGCGTACTGGGCCGATGGATGCGGATGTTCACCATCCCAAACCAATCTTCGGTGGCCAAGGCGTTTACCGAGTTCGACGAGGCAGGTCGTATGAAGCCGTCCTCGTACTACGACCGACTCGTGGACGTGATGGAAGAGCTGATGAAGTTCACGCTGCTGTTGCGGGGTCGCCAGGACTACTTGGTTGATCGGTACTCCGAGCGTAAAGAGTCAGCTGAAGAGCTGTCCAAGCGCGTCAACCAGCGCTCCATTTGATACCACCGCGAGGAAACGGTATGAGTCAGATAACGATTTATCACAACCCGCAATGTGGAACCTCTCGCAATACCTTGGAGCTGATCCGCAACAGCGGAGAAGAGCCGACGGTTATCGAGTACCTACAGACCCCACCTGACCGCACCACGCTTGTCAGGCTGATCAAAGATATGGGTACCGAGGTGCGGGCGCTGCTTCGTATCAAAGGTACTCCCTACGAGGAGCTAGGACTCGGCGATACTTCACTTACTGATGACCAGCTCATCGATGCCATGATGGCTCATCCCATCCTGATCAATCGCCCCATCGTCGTGACGCCTTTGGGCACACGCTTGTGTCGTCCGTCAGAGGCCGTCCTCGACCTTCTGCCGCAAGAGCAGCGCGGCAGCTTCGTCAAAGAAGACGGACAAGTCGTCATTGATGAGAATGGCCGTAGGGTTTAAACCGATGTAAAGCAGATGGGCCTGGAGGCATGAGGCCTAATTGCCGGCTGACCAACGGCAGCTTTAGCATGTTCAACAGATGATCGAGATCAGACTGGATTCGTTCTTGGGTCTCTATACTGGCGACAGTTCAGCATCGACTTAAGGTTTCCCCCCCCCATGACTCATTCGGCCCGCGACAAACTAGACGTAGTCATCATTGGCGGGGGGCAGTCAGCTTTGGCAGTGGCGTATTTTCTGCGCCGAACTCAACTGTCGTTTGTCATCCTCGACGCCGAGGAAGGGCCCGGTGGTGCCTGGCGGCATGGCTGGAACTCGCTGCGTTTATTCTCACCCTCCACCTGGAGTTCGATACCTGGCTGGATGATGCCTCCAGCGCAGGAAGGCTACCCAACACGAAATCATGTGATCGACTATCTCAGTCAATATGAGCAGCGCTACCAATTCCCGGTTGAACGCCCGGTTCGGGCTATTTCTGTAGAGCGTATAGAGTCTGGCTTACGAGTACGCTCTGACGCCAAGTATTGGGATGCCAAGATTGTAATCAGCGCTACCGGTACTTGGAGCAATCCGTATATCCCTCACTATCCTAATGCCGAGCTATTCGCCGGTCGTCAGCTTCACTCCGCGCACTATGTTGAAGCGCATGCATTTGCTGGCAAGAAGGTTCTGGTGGTGGGGGGTGGTAATTCAGGAGCGCAGATTTTGGCGGAAGTCTCCAAAGTCGCTGAGACTACTTGGGTAACGCCTGCTGAACCTGTGTTTTTGCCTGATGAAGTGGATGGACGGGTGCTGTTCGAACGGGCTACTCAGCGCTTGAAAGCTCAACAGGAGGGGCGCGTCATTGACCAGCCCATCGGCGGGTTGGGCGACATTGTCATGGTACCGCCCGTTATAGAAGCCCGTGAACGCGAAGCTTTAAAATCTGTACGCCCATTTGAACGTTTCACTCGCGAAGGCGTTATTTGGGCCGATGGATCTGAAGCTGCAGTGGATGTTGTCATCTGGTGTACCGGATTCAGGCCCGCACTTCAGCACTTGGAGCCGCTGGGAGTGATCAACACCGAAGGCCGTGTCGAGGTCGAAGGCACTCATTCGATCCACGAGCCAAGACTATGGCTGGTGGGCTATGGCGAATGGACAGGCTCGGCTTCCGCGACGCTGATTGGTGTCACACGCACCGCACGCAGCACCGTCAACGAGATCGCGACCTGTCTTGGCGATCCATCCATGGCCTAGCGCGCCTGAGCCTAGGGAGTAGAGGGCATGAACGACATGATCGTGCGCTGGGCTGCGCGAAATCCCCGCCTGTTTTTAGCGGCAGCAGCGCTTGCCTGGTTCGGATTGTACGAAGCCCTTATTCCTGTTTCAGAGGCTTTGGTCGCAGCGCTTCCAGTTGATCGGAATAGCCCCCTTGGAGGCGCCTTACAGTTTTTTTTCTACGACACGCCCAAAGTGTTGATGCTGTTGACGGGCATCGTGTTCTTGATGGGCATGCTCAACTCCCACTTCACGCCTGAACGCACCCGCGCAATATTGGCAGGGCGAAGCGAGGGCACGGCCAATGTCATGGCGGCCTCGCTCGGTGTGTTTACCCCATTTTGCTCATGCTCAGCCGTTCCTCTTTTTATAGGTTTTGTTCAAGCTGGCGTGCCCCTGGGGGTGACGTTCTCCTTCCTCATTTCTGCGCCCATGGTGAATGAGGTCGCGCTGACACTGCTGCTTGGCTTATTCGGCTGGAAAGTTGCGTTGCTGTATCTCAGCCTAGGGTTGTTTATTGCGATTGTGGCTGGCTGGGTCATTGGCCGCCTGAAAATGGAGGCCTATCTGGAAGATTGGATTCGTGAAATGCCCAGGATTCAGGCAACTGCCGGGGACACACGCATGCCCTTATATGAGCGGATAAGTGCCGGTTTGGCTGCGTGCGTGAAATCGTCGGAAAAGTCTGGCCTTACATCCTCGGCGGTATTGCCATTGGCGCGGGCATTCACGGGTATGTGCCAGAGGATTTCATGGCCAGTTTCATGGGCAAGGAAGCCTGGTGGTCGGTTCCGCTCGCGGTTCTTATCGGCATCCCCATGTATACCAATGCGGCAGGCATGATCCCCATTGTGCAGGCACTACTCGCAAAGGGCGCGGCACTGGGCACTCTGCTGGCCTTCATGATGAGTGTCATCGCTCTATCTCTTCCGGAGATGGTAATTTTGCGCAAGGTGCTTAAAGTTCGCCTGATAGCTACCTTCATTGGGGTCGTCGCCGTCGGCATTCTCATCGTTGGTTACGTCTTCAACTTCGCTTTGTAATCCACCTACCGAGGTTTTATGAAAGACATTAAGGTTCTGGGCACCGGTTGCGCAAAATGCAAATCGACAGTCGCCATCATCGAACAAGTGGCGAGTGCGAAAGGCATCCCCGTAAAGCTGGAAAAAATCGAAGACATGCAACAGATCGTCGGCTACGGGGTCATGTCCACCCCGAGTGTTGTGATTGATGGAAAGGTTGTTCACTCAGGGGGCATCCCGACCCCTGACAAGGTTGAAGAGTGGCTCAGCGCTTAGAGGGGCTAGAGGCTCCTCAGGCCACAGTGGGGAGCTGCCCGGCATTGGATCGTGCACCGTAAAGGAAGCTCGCGAACGCGGTATGCTGAACGCGATACGGCCATTCACGCATTTCATGTCAATGGGTGTTATATGGCCTTCGGTAACCTAGACGAAGACCGATGTCGTCATCTGGTGTACTGGATTTTCTCAGGCGGTCGACCACCCGAGCAACCTGAGCATCATCGGCGATGGCAGCAAAGTCGCTGTGAATGAAAACCGGAGTGTTGATTCACCCCATCTGTGGATGGAGGGCTATGGCGGTTGGACGGGGCTTGCGTCCGCTACGTTGATCGGAGTAACCCGCACCGCTTGGGGTGTAGTCAACAAAGTCTGCCGGACGTGCGCGGTGCTGGCTGGCATCGGCGTGGCCCTTGATCTCCCCACCTTCTTCGGCCACCAGGTAGGGATATGTCTAAACTGTCGTCGCTATTCGCTGAGCGATTTCCTCAGCGCTTGGCGGAATCTCTTCAAACGAGATCGCTGTTGTTGAAACGATGGGGGCGTAAATGCGCTGGATAGCTAAAGCGTCTGCTACCGACGCCGCACGTATTTTCAACGCCATGTAAGTCGTCTCTGATTCAAGAATTCCAGACCTATTTTGGATTAAATATGAGCATGAAAATGCGTGAGTACGTGGACACCGATCCTCGGCTCAACAGTGATTCCTTCCTGCCTATAGTCTATCGCCCTTAACTCATTTGCTCGGCAGTGAAGCTATGGCTCTTACCACTGGCATACCCACAGAGGATCGCGAGCATCAAAGACTTAAGCGATAATCATTATTAAAAAACTGTCGCCACTTAAGTTATCTTCCCTGAAGTCGTGTGTGTTGAAGCAGTCTGTAACAAATAAAGCTCAATGATAGAGCCTATCTGCCGATAGCCATCCTGATCAATGGCACGCCTCAAGGTAAACCAGATCACCCCTACTAAAGAGGACTTTTTATGACTTGGTTTCTTAATCTACGCCTTGCGGCAAAGCTGTCGATGTCATTTTTGATATGTGCATTGATAACCGTTGCGATTGGGTTTGTCGGAATGAACGGAAATTCACGACTAGGTGAAATGATCTCATCCGTCTTTGACAACAACATAACTTCCATGAACAAAGTAAATGAGGCTCTTCAGCAATTAATTTATCACAATAGAGATCTTTACCTGCTCCTTTCGCAAAAAGCAGGTCACGCTCCTGATGCCGAGTTGGCAGCAACTCAAAAGTCTATATCTGATCGCCAGGTTGCTGTTGAAAAAGCGTTTGCGACATATCGTAGTACACCACAGCGTGACGATGAAAAAGCGTTGAGTCAGAAATTTGATGTTGATTGGCCCGCTTACATAAATTCGGGTGAGCAATTTATCAAACTTGTACGAGCAGAAGACCTGCCACAGGCGAGGGCAGCCCTAGCCAATGATGTCAGCAATAAATATAACTCTGCTGAAAAAGAGATGTTAGGGATTATTGCCTCTAACAATGATCAAGCAGATGACGAGCAAGTAGCTAGCGAAGGTTTAATTCGTAACTCACAACTTACCATGATTTCGGGCATGGTGATCGCGTTTATCCTGGCTATGGGCTTGGGCCTTCTTATTACTCGCCTGATTACAAAACCACTGTCTTATGCTGTGTTGGCTGCTGAACGCGTTGCAGGTGGAGATTTAACGCAGCGTATTGAGCCCGGTAGCCAGGACGAGACGGGGCAATTGCTGTCTTCGTTGGGTGAGATGCAGGCGAGTCTTCGGAATACTATTCAAAATATATCGAGCGCCTCAGATCAGCTTGCTTCCGCTGCAGAAGAGTTGAGTGTAGTCACAGACGAAAGCACACGTGGCCTCACTCAACAAAACAGCGAAATTGAACAGGCTGCTACCGCTGTAAACGAAATGACAGCAGCCGTTGACGAGGTTGCTCGTAACGCTGTTTCTACCGCAGAAATATCGCAACGTACCAATCAGGACGCGATCTCGGGCAAGAGCAAGGTTGGAGAAGCGGTTCTGGCGATTGAGGACATGGTTGGCGAAATCAATTCATCGAGCTCGCAAGTTCAGGCGCTCGCTCATCAGACGAAAGAAATCAGCAAGGTGCTTGAAGTTATTAGGTCGATTGCTGATCAAACCAACCTCCTGGCTTTGAATGCGGCCATTGAAGCTGCTCGAGCAGGCGAACAAGGTCGTGGCTTTGCAGTGGTGGCTGACGAGGTCAGAGCTTTGGCTCATCGCACCCAGTCCTCTACTATCGAAATTGAGGGGATGATTAACACCGCGCAAACAAGCGCGACTTCGGTAGTGGAAACCATGAGCAAGAGTGAGATCCAGGCAGATAACACACGTCAGCTTGCGCAGGCCGCAGGCGTAGCACTGGAATCGATCACTGAAGGTGTAGCTGCAATCACAGAGCGCAATCTGGTAATCGCAAGCGCGTCAGAAGAACAGGCACAGGTTGCTCGTGAGGTAGATCGTAACCTCGTCAACATTCAAAGCTTGTCAGCTCAAACAGCTACAGGCGCGCATCAGACAAATGCCTCGAGCCACGAGCTCTCAAGGCTTGCAGTATCCTTCAACCAGTTGGTAGCCAAATTTAAGCTTTAGATCCCATAGAAAAGTGCGCTTTTGCTGGCGCACTTTTCACCCTACGTTACACAAGCATGGGATTGCCAATAGTTATAACTCAACTCGAGCCGACCAAATCCGAATCGGCGAGTGGCAATCGACAGTAACCCAACCGTATACTTATTGATGAGCCTTACCCTTGAGCTACAGAACCATCAGGATGACTGTACTCCAAACGATCTACTGGCAGCCTAGGCCGCCTTAGCACTACCCCTCGCAACACCCTGCTTTCGCTAGCCTCGCTCGCGGGTGGCCACTGCTGTACGCCTGGTTTTACACCTTAAGCACACAGTAAAAAAACCTCAAAATTTGAACTTGTATCGATTCGCTCGCCTTTCCCTTGGCGTGCGCGATGCTTTGCCTTGGATATTTTCTATGCTGCAAAAACTTAGACACACGTGGTTTTCCAACGTCCGTGGCGACGTGCTCGGGGGGTTAGTGGTCGCACTCGCGCTGATCCCGGAAGCCATCGCCTTTTCCATCATCGCCAGCGTTGACCCAAAGGTCGGACTTTACGCCTCCTTCTGTATCTGTGCTGTCATCGCCTTTGTCGGCGAGAGTCCCGGAATGATCTCGGCGGCGACAGGCGCCATGGCACTGCTGATGGTTACCCTAGTAAAGAGCATGGACTTCAGTACCCGCTGGCCGCGACTCTACTATGTGGCGTACTTCAAATCGTTGCCGGCTACCTGAAGCTTGGTTCGTTAATGCGCTTTGTTTCACGTTCTGTAGTCACCGGTTTCGTAAACGCATTGGCGATCCTGATTTTCATGGCGCAGTTGCCGGAACTTACGAATGTCACCTGGCATGTCTATGCCATGACCGCATCTGGCCTCGGCATCATATACCTGTTCCCGTATGTGCCGAAAATTGGCAAGCTGATTCCCTTGCCGCTGGTGTGCGTGCTGACCCTGACTGCTATCGCGATTTACCTGGGACTGGATATCCGCGCCGTGGGGGACATGGGGCAGCTACCGGACACACTGCCGATTTTCTTGTCGCCTGAAGTACCGCTGTATTTTGAAACCTTGCGCTTCATTTTTCCGTACTTAGCAGCACTCGCAGTCGTCGGTCTACGGGGTCTGTGATGACAGCGACCATCGTCGATGATCTGACAGATACCACCAGTAACAAAAAACCGTGAGTGCAAGGGGCAAGGTGTTGCTAACATCGCAGCTGTGATGCTCGGTGGGATAGCCGGCTGCGCCATGATTGGTCAATCGATCATCAGCGTGAAGTCTGGCGGTCGTACTCGTCTTTCAACTTTATGTGCGGGGATCTTTCTGCTGCTGATGGTGGTGTTCCTCGGCGAATGGCTTTTCAAAATACCAATGGCGGCACTTGTTGCGGTGATGATCATGGTCTCCATCGGAGCTTTCAGCTGGGATTCTCTGCGCAACCTGGAAAAAAACCGCTATCGACCAACCTTGTCATGGTCGCGACTGTTGTGGTGGCCGTGGCAACGCATAACTTGGCTTACGGCGTACTCGTGGGCGTTCTTTTGGCTTCGCTGTTCTTGCGAACAAGGTTGGACATTACCTCGACCTCAAAAGCACCTTTTCAAGAGTCGAAGTCGCATCGGACTTACCACGTCGTGGCCAGGTGTACTTTAGCGCTGCGTACAAGTTCACTGAATTTTTTGACTTCAAGGAAGCTCTCAACAAAGTCACCATCGATCTCACACACGCGCATTTTTGGGATATCACCGCCGTCGCAGCGTTGGATAAGGTCGTGATCAGGTTCCGCCGCGAGGGCGCCGAGGTTGAAGTGCTCTGTCTCAATGAGGCCAGCGCCCCAATCGTTGACCGCTTCGGCGTGCATTACATACCTGGCGCCATCGATAAGCTCATGAGCCACTGAGGAGACCGACAATGACCCACGTAATGGCATGCATTGATAATTCACAATCCTCGCTGGCGGTCTGCGATTACTCAACATGGGCGTCGCAACAACTCAGCGCACCCCTTACCTTGTTGCATGTATTGGATGAGGAGAAGTACCCAGCATCGGCAGACCTGAGCGGCAACATCGGTCTTGGCAGTCGAGAGCATCTGCTGAAGGAGTTGGCCACCTTGGATGCAGAGCGCGCCAGACTCGCTCTGAAGCAAGGTCAACACATGCTTGAAAAGGCTAGGGAGCGAACGGTCACTTCCGGAGCTGCATTTCCTGAGTTGAAGCAGCGCCACGGACACTTGATAGAAAGTCTGATCAATCTTCAGGACGATATTCGATTACTGGTCATCGGACGAGTGGGTGATGACAGCACACGTGGAGTTCACGGACTTGGCAGCCAAATTGAAGCTGTCGTGCGTACTATTCACCGTCCAATTTTGATCGCAGCCAGCAACTATAAAAAACCGGAAAAAGTAATGCTCGCGTTTGACGGTAGCCCAACAGCCAATAAGGCCGTTGAGCTGCTTGCCGCCAGCACGCTTTGCGCAAACCTATCGATTCATCTGGTGATGGTTGGTGCTGACTCGGAAGGCAACCGAGACGTGTTGGAGAAAGCTAGGAACCTCCTACTTACAAACGGTTTTGTCGTCATAGCCCAGATCCTGCAAGGAGAAGTGGAAGCGGCTCTGCACGTTTATCAGGCCGAGCACGAAATTGATCTTCTCGTCATGGGAGCCTACGGCCACTCGCGCATCAGACGGTTTCTGGTAGGAAGCACGACTACTACGATGCTTCGGGCAGCCTCCATGCCTGTATTGCTGCTTCGTTGAAGTATCGCATCAGACTGCAGTGTTTCCAGGACTCTGGAAATACTGTGAACATCTTAAATGATGATTACCTGAACAAGTCCGGTTGAGACCTCATGCAACTCATAACCGAAATTATTCACCCAGAACTTAAATCCATACAAGGCAGAGTATTCCGCCGTCATGCCGCACGCGGCATCGTGTTACGGGACGAACAGATCCTGTTGCTGTTCACTGAGCGCTATAACGACTTTAGCTTTCCGGGCGGCGGACTTGATGCCGACGAGGACATTGTCACAGGCCTGAAGCGTGAGCTTGAGGAAGAGACTGGTGCCCGTGAGATTCAGGTACTCCAGCACTACGGCTATATCGAAGAATACCGGCCTTACTGGAAGCCACAATATGACCTGATGCACATGACGTCGCATTTTTATCTATGCGAAGTAGCGCCCCAACTAGAGCCTGTCAGAATGGAAAGCCACGAAATCGCTAATGGAATGCGGCCTGTCTGGGTCAACCTGCATGAGGCCATATCGCACAACGAAGCCGTGATGCAGCGTCAGGAGTCATCGATGGGGCAGTCAATTCAGCGCGAAACTCTCATGTTGAAAAAAGTGGCGTCCGAGTTGATGCCGCCAATCAGCCTTTGAGGGATATCTCAGCAACTTGTGGCGTAAAGCACGATGACCTCGCTTCGCGAGACGATGTTCCGGCCACAGGATTTCTGTCAGGGAGAAACTCCGTGGCCGGCTCGCTTACGCTTATTTAGAAACCGTGGCGGCGACAATGGCGGGCGCAGCGCTGCGTCGCAAAATCAGGACTCCACCGATTGCAGCCAGTGTCCGATGAATGAAGTGACATTTATTCAAAGTCAGTACCCAGAAGCCTTGTGGCTGAGTCGCAGTGTTTCAAAATTGTGTCTGTCCATTGGTCTGTCCAGTAGGGATGCTGAGCGTCTAAACAATTTAATGGCCGAGCGCATCAAGGTCAGAAGGGGCTCTGCTTTGTATCGTATTGGCGATCCGTTGTGCTCGATATACGCAGTTCGTGTCGGCGCATTCAAGACGGGCATTATGTCGGTTAATGGGCATAATCAAATCCTTGGCTTTCAAATGTCGGGTGACATGCTTGGTCTAGAAGTTATCAGCACGGGTTATTACGGCTGTGATGCAGTGGCCCTAGAGGATAGTGAAGTCAGTTCCATTAATTATTTTCAACTGGAGACACTCGCGCAGGATTTGCCAGCTGTACAGCATAATTTGAGTAAACTCCTGAGTTGTGAGATCGTACGCGACCGGCATATGATGTTTCTAATGGGGAATCTCAATTCTAAGGAAAGGTTGGCAGGCTTTCTTCTTAATCTGTCGCAACAGCTTAGCGTTCTAGGGAATTCGTCCACGAACTTTGTATTGAAGATGAGTCGTGAGGATATTGGTTCGTATATAGGGTTACGCCTGGAAACCATTTGTCGATGCATTGCGCATTTTCGAAACCATGGGTTAGCCGAAATAACTGGTCGGGACGTCAAGATTCTGAATGCTGAGGGTCTCAGGTATCTAATCTCGGGGCTTCATCGAAATGTACGCGACTAGGCAGATGGGTTTGCCGAGCTGTTACACAGAAGTTCTTGATGAAGGGACACCAAAAATGCCGCCCAGATTCGTCCTTATTCCTGCTCTTCAAATCGGAGAGCGACCCTCTAGTCCAAGTCTAAAATGCCCCGGCGTTGGGAGCAAAAAAGCCATCAATCATGTGCAGTTGGCTCTTGATTGTACTAGCAGCTCGAAGCGTTATCTCTGCGGATCGATTTTCATAGCATCGTTTCGAAGCCAGACGATCTAGCCACCGGTCGTCTACGCGTCTCACTAACGACGCTGGATAATGCCATAATGATGTCATATGGGAGTGTCGACGCTCTTACCCACACCCTCAAATATGCGTGACATCATGCCTTCGACCGACGACTTTCGATTCAACGCCCACCACCTTCTGCTTGACCTTGATGCAAGCACGAATCATCTCATGATGCTGGTCGTCTCCGGCGAAATGACAGGCAGCCGTTGGGATGATGCGGTATCTCGTCACAAGCAAGCCTATGAGTCTTGGGCTTCAATTCTCACGGGAATCAAAACCGATCCATTGCCTGCCATTGATGGTCGACCGGTAGAAAGGGAAAACTTTACCGCTGAGTAGCATCCAGCTGTCAAAAAACTTCAGTGGCCCCTATGCGTGCTTCCATGCCAAGTCGAAACGGCTTCCGCTGGCGAGAAAATCCATGTGGCTTCGCATGAAACATTGAGAGTCATTAGGGTTCGGCTACAGTTCAACGACTGACAAGGAGTGACGTATGAGCTGTTCAATATGTGGGGCGTCGGCTCGGGTGATTGAAACGAACTTTCATGGTGCGATTGTTGATTGCGTTGAGTGCGGTAGCTACGTTATTAGGGCCGATGTCCTCAAAAAGAAAGTGCTCCAGGGGAAAGTCGTAGCCGTACAAGCGACAAGGCTTTGGCTCGTCAGTCAGAGGCTTGGGCACAATCGCAGGCCAGTAATTAGCTCCGATACTGTCCGTTGGGAAAAATAACCCCGCCGATACTCGCGTGTACGCCCTGAGGAGTCTCTTTTCCATCACCCTGAAGGAGAAATCCGTGAATGGGTCGATGCCGACGCTTCATCTGAATTTGCCCCCGACCTTAGATGTCGACAACTGATTGAGCATTGCAATGACCACGACTCCACTGTTCAATAATTAAACCTAATCTATTTTGATCGATCATTTGCGGGCTTGGATTGAACTGATTGGGGTACAGGTGGTGCTTGGATTTGAACTTTCGTGTAATCGATTTTGTCACGGTGACGGCGTACGCCTTGCCGACTAGAATACATGCTGCGTCTGAAAATCTATCGGTCTTTCGGAGTGTCGTGCATTGGCGATGAATAGGTAAATGTGATTTTTTTCAAGGGTGTGGGCACTCATATTGGTCGCTTACGTCGGCGACTGTCCGCACATGAGCCTCTAGCGGATACTCGGGAAGCCATGGACAGTTTTCTTTTACCCTGAACGGAAGGCGGTGATGGCTGATGAATCATACCTAATACCTGATCCGCAGTCGCTTTTTGAAAACGCGCCCTGTGGTTTGGTTGTTACTCGGGAAGACGGCAGCATCCTGCGCGCCAACAAAATTTTTTGTACCTGGATTGGTTGGGGAAAAACCGATCTGGAGGGCCGGCGCTTTCAAGACCTCCTTACGATGGACGGACGTGTTTTTCATCAGATTCACTGGTCGCCGTTAATACAAATGCAAGGTTCGTTGGCCGAGGTGAAGCTGGAGCTGCAACATCGAGACAGGACAACAATTTCGATGCTGCTTAACGGCGTTCGTCATCAGCATGAGTCCGGCGTTGTTTATCATTTGGCGTTGTTCTGTACCGCCGACCGGGATAAGTACGAACGTGAACTGCTGGAAGCCCGGCACCTTGCTGAGAAGCTCCTCGCGACTAAGGTTGCTGCTGATGCAGCGTTGTCGCGAGCGCAGGCGCAGCTAAATAAAGCTTATGAAAAAGCTCAACGGCGCGCGTTATTTGCTGAGCAAATGGTTGCTATCGTTAGCCATGACCTCAAGAACCCGCTGACGGCTATCAAAATGGCTGCAGAGATACTCGCGCGGAAAATGCCTTCAGGGAAAGAAAAGCAGATGCTGAGCCACATCAGCAGCTCTACTGATCGTGCACATCGAATGATCACTGATCTTTTGGATTTTGCGCTGGCTAGGGTCGGGCTAGGTATATCCGTTTCGCGTTCAGCAGTTGACTTCCATTCAGTGGTGGCTCAGAGCATCCCAGAGCTGAAAATGACCTTTCCAGATGTAAGTCTTAAGCACCAATCTGTTGGGCAGGGGAATGTCGAGCTCGACGCTGATCGCATTCAACAAATCATTGGTAACCTAGTCGCTAACAGTGCCGCCTACGGAGACCATAAAAAACCGATTACTGTAGTATCGAGTCTTGATGTTGACCGCGTGAGCATTTCGGTTCACAACTTCGGCCCGGCAATTCCTGAGTCCGCTCTGCCCAAGCTTTTCGAGCCCATGACCCGTGGTTCAAACCATGACGGGCATCACCGCAGCGTGGGGCTTGGTCTCTTCATAGTTCGGGAAATCGCCAAGGCCCACGGGGGGGATATCTCAATGCACTCTACTGCTGACGAAGGCACGACCTTCACGGTGAGTTTTCCCTTGGTTTAGCTCTTTTATAAATTACAGATAACCCGGCACGCATAACGCGGAAGGCGTGAGCCTAGCCTTACTGTGAGCGTCGTCATCGGCAGCGGGGTGTCGTGAGCGCAATTGACCAAACTTCATGATCGCATCGAGAGCAATTTGCCCGCTGGGCCTCCGGAATATGCTGAGCGAAACCGCAATTTACGCAGCAGTACAGAGCCGTTGTGGGCGCAGTTTGAAACTCGGTACGGTGCTCTAATGGTAGAACGGACAGCCCAGGGCGCAGGTCTTTCTGCTCGAAAAAATAAAGGCTGACGTCGCCGTCGGTCTCAACGAGACCGAGCCTTACTTGTCCGAGATGTTCAACCCCTTGCTGTCGTAACTCCATCAGCAATTCGTTAGATGAGATGTTCAGCGTTTCTAAAGATTTGAGCTCATAGAGACCGTCACGGATGACGGTTACCGGAACCCCATCCATCCAGGCTTCGAATCTTTTGCTCTTCGTCATTATCAGCACGGTAAGTCTGTAAAGAAGTAGGAGCGTGAGAAATACTACGGCGACCGGCAGCAGCGGAACGTCATGGTAGAAGGACACGTCTCCTGCTGCTGAGCCCAATGTCAAAATTACGACCAACTCAAAAAGTGAAAGCTGTCTGATCCCTCGTCGACCGCTGGATTTCAAAAAAAGAAACACTGCAAGGAATGCGAAAGTGGCCCTGAAACCCACCTCCAGCAAAAACGTGAAGGGAAATTCGTCTATCAGCATCCGCTGGATATCAAAAGGCGACATCGTGACCTCGATTTTATTGTGAGAGTAGACGACTGATAGATTCAGGCTTTGATTCCAATACTGGTGCCAGTGCATTCAGCCGGCAATCGGACTCTGCGGTAGGGCTGCGACGCGAAGCGGCCTTATCAAAGGCCCGCGCCATATAACGCACTGCTACGTTGAGCTGGTTCGCCAAGTGACATCGGTAATGCCGTATTTTTCGGCTTGAGGTTTGGACACCATTTTCAGTGGCGGGCGACCGGGCCTGGGGATGGGAGCTACGCCCGAGTCGCAACTAGCCCAGTGCCAGGCATCAGCGTTTTGCATCGCTTTGCTACGGATGATGAACGACTTCGGCACACCATGAAGCTTGTAGTTGATGACGAATAGACTGTTTTCCATGACTTACTCCGTCTGCTCTTCGCTAACGGAGTCATTGAGCGGGAAAAAATTCAAAAAATTCAGGGAGTTCACCCCAGTATTGAATCAGGACAGCGGAGATACAGCTTCATCCGCTCCACACCAACCAAGTCCTGCGTGGTCTCACGGTTTTGAAGACAGGCTCAGCGTTTACTTATGGGGTTTCCGGGCTGCAGAAGCTCCGCCACTGCCACAACCATCTCATCCAGCGACCAAGGCTTGTGCAGGTAAATGGTTTGAGCTGGCACTTCGGTGCTCTCGATCAGATAACCCGAGGTAAGTATCGCAGCGATGTGAGGCCACCTGCCTTTAACCATCTCTATGAACTCGACGCCTTGGACTTGTCCGGGGACGCCATGATCGGCGATCACTAAGGCGCATTCGCCATATGCTTCGAGCAGGTAGGTCAGCGCATCATCCGCCGTAGCGAACGGGACAGTCCTAGCACCCATCTCATCAATGATATCTGTCATGAGCGACTGCAGAGTTGGGTCGTCCTCGATGACGATGACCTCACCGCGAATCGGCAGCAATCCTTCCCAATTTACGTTCAAGCAATACCCCTTAACCAGAGAAACCGACCGGAGCAAACGGAACGGTTGCATGAGTGTAAGCGAAATATCGCGTGCACCTTGGAAGTGCTTCTAGAACGCGGAGCATCCGAGTAGGTCGTGTCCCGTACAGATGTCGTAGCCGCGCATTGAGGAGCGTTTGGCCCGCACACTAGGCTCTGAAAGTTCGAGAGGGTGTTCCTGAAGACGGAGCTAATGGCAATGGCGTTGGGATGATTCGTAGTTGGAGCGTCTGCTGAGCGGTAATTGCTGACCGTGACTGAATTTTTTGCGCATTTCGTTGTTCACATTCAAACATTGCTTTAGTGGCCCGCCTGAACAACCTTGCTGGTGGGCTACTGAGAGCTTAACCAGACTTTAACTTTTGCAGGCCACCTAGCTCGGATGGCCCCTGTTTTCATAAATTCAAAAACGCCGATAGCTTCAAAGTTTCAGTCATTTAGTCCACCTCGTCATCAATATCTCGCCCAAGCTGGGGCTTTTGAGCCTACAGTCTTGAATGTCGCTCACCGCGAGGAATACTAATGAACGCGTTGCATTCAACCTCCCTGCCAAAGCACGTCAGATTGTTGGGTTATGGCGGTCTATTGCCGTTTATTTTTCTGGCGCTGCTGATCCCTTTCACTCTCGACTATCGGACGTTGTTTGAAATCGCGCTTGTTAACTATGGCGCAGTCATCCTGAGCTTCGTGGGAGCCTTGCACTGGGGCTTCGCCATGACCGTGCAAGACATAAGCGTCGAGCAGCGTCGTGACCGGTTTATCTGGAGTGTCATTCCTGCGCTTGTCGCTTGGGTCGCCACGTTACTGCCAATCCCACTGGGTTGCTTGCTGTTGTGTTGGTCGTCTGCTTGGTTGCCCATCTTCAGCAAGACAGGCATCTGTTGCGGGTTATGAGTTTGCCCGCCTGGTATCTGCCAATGCGATTACGGCTTACTCTCGTCGCTAGTGTCTGTTTGATTCTTGCCGCGATGGTAGAGGTACTTCATTCATGAAACCTGCTGTGTCCTGCTCGTTGCACATGACTTTGTGACGTGTGACCTGGACAGACGCGTGTGTGATACCGGGTGCGAACTAGGTGATCACCACAACCTCAGGCACCCGCCAGAGGCGCACTAAGATTTTCGGACGAACTCAAATAATCAAAGCAAGCGGGGCGTGCAGGCGTGCTGGATGAAAGCCCGTAGGGCCGAGACGTGGCTTGCCACAGCTCGATTCACGCAAGCCACCCGCCGAAGACGGCACGCCATAACTACCGCCCAGCTTGTGAGAAGGAGGCTTAAATGACCTGCAATGCACTCCGCGAGCGTGAGAAAACTAGGCGAAGGGTTCTGTGGGCGCTTGCCTGTCTCCACCCCGCTGATTCAAACGCATCCGACCTCCTTGCCATCCTCGATGATCTCGATGACCAAGAGCGAAACGTCACCTCTTATGGCGATAAGCCACTCAAACTTATTGAGGTTGGTAACTCTGTCTCGGTAATCCGCCATAACTCCGGAATCGACATCATTTTGGAGCAGACTATTCCGCAACCTTGGAGAGAGCGTTTCCACCAGGCAAGCATCGGGTCGACCAGAGTTGCTGGTGGGCCCTACGCCACAGACTGGAATAAATTTTCGACTGAATGGGAAGCTGAGATGTGGCACTTGGAAACTCACAGAGCTGCAAGGCACAAGCTAGAGTAGGCTAACTCAACCGTGGAGAAGTCATAGAACAAGATAGCTCAATTGGGTAATTCATGTTATCACTACCCTGAATGGCACCTGAGCGCAGTGCGGTCGCAATGGTGCTACATGCCTTTCCCTCCCGAAGCTACTGAGCCTCATTGACGAGCTCTCGCGCCGCGAGGCCCGGTGCACGCTAAACAGTTCCAAGTACATGGTTAAACCACCACAATGGTCTGGACATCAAATCATGCAAAGGACTGTTTTCATGAGCCAGTTAAGTGGATTCCACCTGAGGATGACCTGTGCTGCCACAGACTTGCCCATTGCAGACGCAGTGTTTCAGGCAGAGTTGAGGGCTTTACTGCACCCCTTTAGTCTCAACGATGCGGGCGCAAGCGACTGGAAAAAAAATTGGCAGTATGATTTAGGCCGGTATTACATAGAATTTTTTATCCCTCTCTATCAAGCTGGAATCCCTGCTGTATGGCATGGAGTTGTGGGTTGGCTGAAAGGGCAGCCCGGACGAATGCTCAGGATACGATTTAACGACACTGGCGGGATCGCTCAGTCACCAGAGGAAATTCTTCCGCTTTTAGAAGAAGTGCTGAGGGAGCTTAAAGCTCTTGTTCAAAAGACTACTACGAGTAAGTGAGGTTTTTAAACAATTCATAATGGACTTGCCACAACCAACCCGGACATCACGCCGTGTTAAGCTAATGCTGCCGCTAAGCACCTGAGCTCCTGAAGTGATCGACACTCAACACGCTGTGTGGATAGTGCTCTTGGAATAATTGAAGACTATTACCAAGTGCGAACCGAGTTTCTCGCGCAGGCTGAGGTATGTGCTCCACCTAGTCAAGCTTGATCATGCTCCCGAAGCTCTCAGCCACTACCCAAGCGCTGTGTCTTGACTCAAGACTCATGAACCATCGCCGGTTTGCCTTTGGCCCCAGCGGTGCCACCCTCCTGGCCCATAAGCTTCCCACGCATATCGTTGCCTCTATCATCATTACAACCGTTTACCTATCTCTTTCTAAGGAAAATAGGTGTCCTTCTTAATGCTGTCATTTCAGGCGCTTCGCACTGCAACCTAAGGGACAAAGTCAGCTGGTCATCTTAGATTTTTGCCCGTTTATCGAATGTCGGTCAAGCTTGTGCTTTAGTTGCCGATAGCTTGGCAACGCTCGGTGAATCCTTCGGTGGCAGGCATGTTCAACAAAAATATCAAGCAAGAGTTGCAAAAAGCAAAAAACGAGCTAGCGCTGAGCCAGCAATTGCTGAAGGGTCTCACTGAAGAGACATTAGCGCTAACCGTCGATGAAGACTTTAACATAGTAGATGCCAATTCGAAATTTCTTAGCTGTCTTGGGTATAGCACTAGCCTTATAGGGCGGCCTCTTAGTGAGATCGTTCCGAACTACGTGGTCAACCTTCCATGTTACCGAAACTTACGTGATGCTGTGAAAATAGGCAGCTCAGTAAGCGATAACTACCGCTATCTGAGTGCTGGTGGTAGTTTGGCCTGGTTATGGGGGATATGGCAGCCTATGAAGGATGAAACTGGAAAACTGCTGCACATTAGATTTTTTGGCAGAGACGTCACAGAGTCAATGAATCTCGCTCGAGAGAATGAAGCTTTTATAAAGGCGCTTTCGCGATCCACAGCAGTAATTGAGTTTGATTTGAACGGCACTGTACTCAATGCGAATGCCCCATTCCTAACAGCGATGGGTTATAATCTCGACCAAATCAAAGGCAAACACCATCGCATGTTCTGCGAACATGATGAGGCCTCATCACCAGCCTATTCCGCTTTTTGGAAAGCCCTTAACGACGGCGAGTTCGTAGCAGGGCGTTTTAAGCGCGTTGATAGTTACGGGCGCACAATTTGGCTAGAAGCCACCTACAATCCTGTCTACGACGCGCAGAATAAACTCTACAAATTTATTAAGTTTGCTACTGTTGTAACTGATCAAGTTGATCGGGAGTCTGAGGTTAACGAAGCGGCAAGCATAGCCTACGAGATTTCCCAAAAGACCGACTCTACCGCTCAGGAGGGTGCGCAGGTTGTTCAGGAAACTGTCGACACAATGCAGCGCATATCCCTTGTCATGCAGTCTGCATCTTTGAGTATCGAGGACTTGGGCAAGCAATCTCACCTTATTAGCTCGATGGTGCAGACCATCAGTAGTATCGCTCAACAGACAAATCTGTTGGCACTCAATGCCGCCATTGAAGCTGCTCGGGCTGGAGAGCAAGGGCGGGGATTTGCGGTGGTAGCGGATGAAGTGCGCCAGTTGGCAGGACGTACCAGTGCTGCTACGGAGGAAATTGTCAGTGTGGTGGGCAAGAATCAAGACTTGGTAAATAAAGCCGTGCAGGACATGGCAAGCAGTAAGCACCAAGCCGAGCAAGGCTTAGTTCTGGCCAACCAAGCTGGCTCGGTCATCGTGAAAATTCAAGAGGGTGCAAAGCAAGTCGTAAGCGCAGTAGGGCGATTTGCAAATCGGTTAAAATGAAGGAGGTTCACCCCCCTTCATCATTTGGTTGCGCTCGGCGGCTTTGGTTGCCGAGCACATCGATGGAATTGATTCAGAGTAGTTCGGAATTGAATGCCGAGGTGTAGGTTATCAAGTCCGTCTTGGGCATCTTGCAGATTCTGATTTACGAAGGTAGATGGCGGAAAATCGTGGAGGGTCATGTTCCAAGCGGCAAAAACAAATATCCGGGTCTCCGAATACGGAGCTGGTTTACAGCTCCGGGGACAGTCCAAAGGAGGTTGCAAAGTATCTGAACTGTCCGCGCTTAACTCTGTAGCATTCAGATGCGCTTCAAGAATTTCTGTCAGCGCTCATTCCACCGTCAGCCCCGGTCGTACCCCGAGACGCTGCTAGCAGAATGCCAAGCAGATGCTCTAAGGGGCCCGGAAGTTTCATTATTCTCTATTAGCTCTTTTATCTGTTTGGCAGGTAGGGGCTTCCCAAATAAGTAACCTTGCGCGAAATCGCATTCATGCTGGGCCAGCCAATCCGCCAAATGCTCATGCTCTACTCCTTCCGCAGTAATTTGCATGCTCAGGCTTTTGCCTAAAGCTAAAATGGCCTTGGCCATTTCGCTCTCGTTACAAAGGGATTCGGTAAAAAATGATCGATCAATCTTGATCTTATCGACAGCTAACTGCGTCAGGTGATACAGCCCCGAATAACCCGTACCAAAGTCGTCCAGAGCTACGGTGACTCCGATTCCACGCAGCCGATCTAGGTTGAGGCGCGCATTGCTCGTATTGGCTACGAGGGCGTTTTCAGTCACCTCTACCTCTAAATGACTCAGCGGGAAGTTGCCCCTACGCGCCAAACGCTCCAGCCATTCCGGAAAGTCGCTGCTCTCGAGCATCAATGAAGTAACGTTTACCGCTAGGGTCAGGGTGCGGGGCCACTTTTGCGCTTCGACGAAAGCTTGTAGCAACAGGCCTTCAGTGAGTTGCTTGATCAGACCTAACTGTTCAGTCAGCGGTATAAAATCCTGGGGCATGATCATGCCGCGCTCGGGGTGTATCCATCGAGCTAGTAACTCGAACCCTACCAGTCTCTGATCAGGTAGGCTAACGATGGGTTGATAGTAAGGAAGGATTTGCAGCTCTTCAATTGCCTGCCGTAGCTCCTGCTCGAAATGCGCTTGTTCACGCTGCTCTTGTTCAAAGCTGGCTTCATAAAAATAAAATACTGCGCGACCGTTGTTTTTACCTCGGTACATTGCGCTGTCAGCGCGTTGAAGCAAGGTTTCGGCACTATCACCATCTGTGGGTGAGACGGCGATACCCACGGTTGCGGTGAAAGCTAGCGTTGGCAAACCTGAAAGCGAAGTGGCAATTTGAGTTAAAACATTCTCCGCCAATGTTGCTAGCTCAAGACGGCTGAAATCGCCTGTGACCGCGATAGCGAACTCATCCCCTCCGAGTCTCGCAACTGCCGCATGCCAGCCGCTAGTCACTCCCCGTAGCGTATCGGCGACGGCGCAGATGGCAGCATCGCCAGCGGCGTGGCCGCGTGTGTCGTTGATAGTTTTAAAGTTGTCGAGGTCAATCAAGAATACGGCGGTGTTTGAATTCGGCTGCACTAGACGCGAAGCTAACTGCTCATGAAAAAACCGGCGGTTAAGCAGACCAGACAGCGGATCGTGGCGAGCCAGCGAGTCGCTATGCGCTTGAGCCTCAACTAGGTTGTTGTAGCTATGATGGAGACGGTTTATCAAGCGCTTCAACAAGATGAGAGGAACAATCATCGCCAGTATGCCAAAACCGGTCGAGGTCAGGACGAAACGCCAACGTTCAGATGTTTCAAAGTGGCCGTCGTAGGGCAAGCCCAAAAGCTGCATGGCCAGGGGCTCAAGCTCGAACTCCCAAGCAATGGCAAGCAAGAAAATGGAAAACAGGTAAAAACCAAGCAAGGCGTAAAGATCGCTTCGCACTGGCTTCGGGTTACTAATGAATGACATGTAGATGCGCTCGTAGGGCCGCTGGCAATGCGGCCATGCTTACGTTATCGGTCGTCATGCGCAGTGCTAAAGCCCAGTTGTCGCGAAAGCTTAGATTGCCGCAACACTCTTTTCGCCCTGCGTCAGCAGCGATAAAGGATCGATGTAGAAACGTAAAGAGGAAAAAAGGTGCGGTTAAGCACGAAGGATTGTCGGTCTGCGAGGCTGTGGAGAGCTTGATCGCACATAGACGGGGCATCCACGATGGCTGGCAGGATGGAAAGTTGGATAAGTAACCTCGAGCGCCGAAACTGCACTCGTAATGCTGCAATGCCCTGGAGATCATCTAAGGCTAAGGCCTATTTGTTTCGTTAAGCTTCGAGGGCAGGGCTATACGAGGTACAGGCATGGCTAAGGCACGGGTCAGAGGCGCCAAGCCTTGGAGCAAGCGGAGCGCGCAGGCGTGAAGGATGGACGCCCGGCAGGGCCGAGACACGACGTGGCTCGGTGCACGACAGCCGCCCCGGTGGGCACGCCCAATAACATGCTGCCCGACTTAGAGGGCCTTCACCGTTCGGTAAAGATTTTGATGCTCCCATGTCGATAACATGGCAATGGGATCCGTTCCGAATCTATCACCTGAATCGAACGACCATCTCCTCCCATCTGGGCTCACGCATCCTCCGCGATAATCGAGCTCCTCACAGTCGTTGAAGATCGTCATGCTCCATCCCTCGACGTCGATCATGAACATCCCGGCATAGAGCTCGTCCCAAGTCTGAGCACATGCTCTGATCATCGTACGTCGCCCAAAGATCGCATCGCGCAGTACCTGGCAAACCTCTCTTGCTGTGAGCGCAGGCGTAGGTTCGTCAGGGCAATAGATTAAAGTCATAAAAGAAACCAGTCGGCTTTGGTCGTTTTGCCAAAGGTACACCGGCATGCATGAACCAGGTACTCACAGGGAGGAGCAGATGAAGCTATTTTTGGACTGTGAGTTCACACAGCTGAACCGAGATACGAAGCTGATTTCCTTGGCGCTCGTGTCCGAAGCCGGGCACGAGTTTTACGTCGAGCTCACAGATACATATCTAGTTGGGGACTGCAGTGACTTCGTGATCCAGAACGTCCTGCCTCAGCTTAATCTTCCTGAACATGGACAACCCTTGGTCGAAGCTCAAACCTCACTGCTCGCTTTCTTGAGCAACCTTGAAGGCCCGCTCGAGATTTGCTCGGACGCGCCGGATTGGGACTGGGATCTCTTCTGCCAATTGGCCTACGTAAATCACCGTTGGCCAGCTAACGTTGCCAATCGTCCAATCAACCTGATCCTGCTATTCAGGCATCTCGAAGCGGAGGATATCGGCGACGTGACGCTCCCGGAACTTCCACATCACGCGCTGCTGGATGCTCGTCTCTTAGCCGAACTTTATCGTCGACTGACTGCCGGTTCCAATCGAGGCACTGAACATGGCTGATGATCTTCGTACGCGTGAGTCTGTTAGGCGCAAAGCCCTCTGGACACTTTCGCACCTGGTGCCGGGCGACCCACAAGCTGCCACTATTTTGAATGTGCTTGACGACATTGAAGACCAAGAGCGCGTCGACTTAAACCAGAGTCATCCACATCTCGATATTGATGCTGTCCGCAAAGCAGTCCTGATTGAGCGCCACAGTTCCGGTATCAACATCGTTGACGAGGCCAGTATTCCGCAGCCGTGGCGTGAGCGTTTTCTACAAGCGAGCATCGGCTCGACGCGCCTGATCGATGGCCCATACGCCCATGATTGGGAAAAATTTCTGGCTCAATGGCAGGCTGAGATGAAGCACTTGGATGCTCACATGTCTGCAAGGCGAGCGCGTCAGCGTTAGGCGTCGGAGGGCACCTTCGATTGTCTACTTTGGAAAGTGCTGACTATACTGGCAACACTAAATATCTGAGGTGTTAGATGTCCCGTCTCGCTGAATTCCGCGCGCTTGAACAACAGCTTGCTGCCCAATTGGCAGAGCTTGAAACACTGAAAAACGATGATGGTCTGAAGCGTGAGATCGAGTTCGAGAAGAAGCTCCGCGATCTTCTGGGCGAGTATGGCTACAGCCTCCGCAACATCGTCTCGATTCTCGATCCGCAATCTTCTAGGCGCCGCGCTCCTGTAGTCGCTCAGACCAAGGGCGTCCGCAAGGCTCGCGCCATCAAGGTTTACAAGAACCCTCACTCAGGTGAAGTGGTTGAGACCAAGGGTGGCAATCACAAAGTGCTGAAGGAATGGAAAGCCGAACATGGCTCCGATACGGTCGAGAGCTGGCTGGCCCAGTAAAATCTGTTGAGTACAAATGGAAGGCCCTGCGGGGCCCTTCTTTATGGGGGATAGGAGATGCTTGGTCAGCAGTGTTTCAGTTGGCAGGTGCCTTCGGGTCGGCAGTCGAGACGATGGTACAGACTGGCAATGTCCCTATGCATATCCAAGGTTTTCCACGCGGATGCTGCGGGATCATTTCTGAGGTCATGGGCGACTATTTGAACACCGTAGGGATCGGCGAATTCTTCTACGTTTGCGGGATGAAGGACGGCGCTTCACATGCCTGGCTTGAAGTCGACGGCCTGATTGTCGACATCACCGGCGACCAATTCGCCGACCGACCTGGTATCTATGTCGACAAACCAGACGCTTGGTATGGCGAGTGGGAGGAGGACATCAAGCACTTGGCGGTTCATAAACCTTCTGCATTTTTCTATGGGGAAGAGCGCCGATTCCTAGAACGCGTGCTAGAACACATCAACAGAAATGAGGCAGCTGGCGCTGGCTTACCAAAGTAAGCTAACCGCTCGCCTGTCTGCCTGGGCTATACGTGGCCAGTTATCGCGGAGATATGGATGTTTAGTTTCTTGAAGGATCGCAGGGAATTCTGGCTGTTTTGCGGTGCTTGGATTGCGTTCGGCCTACTGCTAATCGTGAAGATTAAACTCGATGTGCCGGCTGCCATGAATGAATGGCCCCGACTGATTACGACGCTTCAGTCTGATGCCTTCGAAGATATCGCGGGCGATTTGCTCACGGGGGTGATATCAGCGTATTTCTTTTATCTGATTATTGAGTTAATACCGAGACGAAGAGCCGAGAAAAAAACTCAGGCAATACTCAGCACGTTGGTGTCATCTTTAGTTGAAACCTTCCTTCACGACCGAGTGACGGCTCACGCAGAGCCACTCGGTAAATTTCATGCGTTAGATGTCGAAGAAGTCGCCCAGTCCAAGACTCTGCTAAATGGCAAGCCCGATTTGAGACAGTTTCTATCTTTAGCCTTCATCGCCAAGTGGGGATATCCAAAATTTTCAAACTCATTGCAGTTGGCCGTTTCACTCGGTGTTGATCATGCTCGAGTTTGGATGGATTTAACGGATTGTGTAGCTAGGATTAAAGACCACGGTGAGCGCGCTGATCGAACGCAGCTACTCGGAAAAATGGTAGATCTGATCAATCTGGTGGGTAAGCCGGAGATTGATGAGAATGTTGAGGATGAAGCGCTTATTTGGCAGTACATGATGCGAGATGATATGAAAAAGTTTCTTGTCCTCGCGGAAGATTGGCAGGGTATATGTCACTGAGCTTGCCGAGTCACGGCTCAGGTTAAGGGCGTCGCGTCATCGTCCGGTAGCTGGCATTCGGCATCAACGGGCGTGCTTCACCGGAGCCAGGGATTACGAGAGCCTTTTCCCTTTAGGGCACGCACAGCTATCGCAGTAGCGGAGCGCAGAGCCGACTAGATTGAGTGGAGAAGTCAGATGGGCATGACGGACGATAAAGACACTGTCTATTGCGATATTCAAATGCCCCTGGCGCAGGGCAGAGAGCTTCTGCAGTTGGTGAGCACACTCAGGGAGTCGAATGCCTACCCGACCCTAGATGGAGTCTTTGAGCGCATGCAGGATGAGCTCAGCACCTCAATCGATATCATTCAGAACCCACCGAACTGGGGGCCATGGCGTCAGTGAATAGACCTCCATCGAGCACCATTTTTACATCTCTGAACGCGTGCGAATGGGCTGTGGCTGCAAGCAGGTTGCCTACTCACTACCGTTATTTTTGAACCAGCTGTTTGTATAACTCTCGGGCCTCAAGAATCTGATCCCTGATCTCCTCCGGGTCAATGCGCATGCCACCGCGAGGCGTGACCTGAAGCGTCTTTAAGCGGTTCGCAGCCTTGATGAATTCCCGTTCCTCTGCCTGAACCCACGCGGGCCGCTTGTCTTTCCAAAATAGCCAACCCATTTGCCCGGCCTCATCTTTGATCGGATGCTAAGCAGTATGTGGGAGCGGTAGCCAATGTCCAAGCACGAAGGTGAGTCGGATCGCTGTGCAAGCGGAGCGCGCAGATCACGATGGTCGAAGAGCGTAAGGATGGAAGCCCGGAGGGCCGAGACCCGTCATCACGGGGCTCGGTTTACGACAGCCGCCCCCGGAGGGGTACGCCCGCCTACTGGAAATGCACAGATTACCGAACAGCTCGTTGATCAAATGACCGAGGCACTACGCCCAGCGCGCAAAGATCGTATGTTCTGCGCAATGCCACCTCGTCACCAGACGACACCCTCACGTGGGTAAAGATCGTCGACAGAAAGCGTTTCCTTTCGCCATTGCCGAGCTCAGACCAAATTCTTGGTTGTCCTTGTGCATCAGGAATCGCCAAACGGTCGAGGAGATACTCTTCCAGGCTGTGAAGGCGTTGCTGGCCATCAATCAAAATTTCACTGTTTTCCGCCAATGCCCTGCTACCGCTTTCTGGCCCGTACCAGTCATTCGTGAGGTAGCTCCCCAGGTCTGTCCCTGACCAAACAGCGGTAATGAAACGAGCCTTCTGACTGAGGTTCCATTCCAGTCCGCGCGCCCAAGTGGGTACGGGCATACCCATGACAAATCGTCCAGCCCATGGAAACCTATCGTGAGCGGAGGAGGAGTCAACAAGATACATTTCCCAGTGGCCTACGAGAACATCAATTGGGTTATGACTGACGGTTGTAGCCAGAACCCGCTGCGGCATCTGGATGCGTAACTCAGACGGTTCGTCGTCGGCATAGCGTTGAAAAATAGAAGTCATGGTTCTCACTGGTGGCTACAAATAGGTGGGGGTGCTGGAGCCAACACGGGCGCATCGCCAGGCGTCGACAGTCTCGATGATCAACACATCTCGTTCGATGGAGATGTCGATCTGGTCGCTGTCGATCAGCGCATGTGCGTAGCCCTCTATATAGGCTGCTGCTTTATCAAATGCAGATAGGGTTTCCGAGGACTTGATGACGCTGATCAGACGTTGCCAGGCACCGTGCTGGCGGTTGCCCAGGATCGTCTTGGGAAACGGAATGGCAGCACTCAAACGCTGTGCGTAATCATCGGTTGGTGGGATCAAAGCGGTTTGCTCAAAGGGAGTACATACCTATGACAAACGGTTGGTTTTGGAAAACCTTGAGCCTGATGCGAAGATTCTTTGAGAAGTAAATAGCGTTGGTCTAAATCAGCATCGTTGTTGGTTGCGCGCGGGGCGGCGCGGAGATGTGAGCTGGATGACTACAGGTAATCGGAAGTAAGGAGGCAGGGATGGGGGGGCATTCTCGACCCACCTGTACCACCTTCAGGCCTATTATCGATGTCAGCTACTCGACAGACCTTCAGGACAGGTGGGCGAAATAGGGTCTTCTGGCCTGGTGCGCATTGGCTATGCAAGCTGACCGCAGGAGTCCAGGTGACTCCAAAGAAACAATAGTCCAAGACCGCCCCATCGTAAAATTCCTACGCTCATAATCCTAAGTCTTGCTCGAGTTTCTTACCCTTCAGACGATTGGAGACAACCTTCTTTTTAATCAGAACCATCAGTAACGAATCACTGAACTCGTGCCATTGACAGTCAGCGACCGGTGAGTCCATTAACGGCCAGTTCTCCTTGATTAGGCGTCGCGCTTTTTCGCTGAGGATATGGATCGGATTGCACGCGTGGACAGGAGGCAGATTGATGCCGAGCACATCACATCCAGTAACCTTGTAATTGCGTCTACGGAAAAGCGCTGCAGAGCCTGACCTGGAAAGAACTTCCTCGAATAAGGCCCCGGTTACCTCTTCAGTGAGGTGGATAGAGGCCAATGTCCATATCTCTATAACCTGGAATGCTGACCAGTCACTTTCTTCACCAGACCGAAGCACAGCCTCACTGATTGCTTTGCAAATAATGAATGGTTTGCGCTTTGATCCCATGCCAATCGCTCTCAAGTGTGGCGATGCTTCGTCCTGTCCTATGGCCGTTCGACGAAACTTCTAGGCATCTTCCAGTTTGGAGGCGGGCAGACGTAACACTCCAACATCGAAGAACTGGAGTGACCAACTATGGAATCTACATTCTCCAGTACGTGCGGGCAGAATCCGTTGGGCATTGCTGCTTCAGAGGAGGTAGATTGACGATATGATACTGATGAAGTGACGGCATCGCCGCTAGATATTTCCTCTGCGCAGTCATGGAGAACGGGTGTCTCATACCGCTCAATCCCCAGGCTATTCGACTCAAGCACTTCCTTGGCTGCAGACCAGAACAAGTATTCGGAACGGCCAGAATAGACTTCATGTTCACACGAAAAAACAACCTCCAGCCTTCGATTGAGATCCAGTTCTTTGATCGGATCCCACAAGGCCTCGATGGCAGGGAAGGTGGCGCCCGCCACTTCGTCACTCAAGAAGATACGAAGTACGTCTTTGTGGACGGAAACCAGCTTCACCCCGGACATTGCGCCTTGGATGTGTGCCTGCTCTAGAGTCTCAATGGCGAACCTGTCCCCTAAGGGTTGGTTATAGAGGACAGCGAAGCGCTGCTTGCTAGCGGTTGCCATCAGATCAAGATTGGGTGTTTTCCACTGAAGAGTGCTGAGCACAACGTAGTGGAAAGTATCATCGAGAGCTACGGGAGCGCATTCCAGGTGGAACAAGGACGAAAATCTCATAGCGACTTATCTCCTAGGTGGTAGCGGAACTGAAGACCAAGGGGGTGAAGTGGTCAAGAAATAACTGATGTGTCTAAAAATTTTGCGACGGATGAACAGTATCCTGAAAGTATACCCAAGCCCTTCATTGCACTATTTGATAGCGATATAAGCTTATGAAGAGCGTTTGATATATATACCTTTCGTTTGTCATTGTAAGTCGTGCGCTTTAGCTTGTCGGTCGGGAAAAATTGGAGACTTAATGTAAGTGTGTAAGGGCGGCATGAGGATGTCTTGGTTGAGTAAGCGCCGACCAACGAGGTGGGGGGCTACCAAACCATTGATATAGATAGAAAATCTAGACGATCTATTGGCACGGAAATATGGGGTCGTAATTATGAGAGCGTATTGTTATTTAGGGGTGTTGTTGGTTTGGTGGAAGGATCGTTGACAAAGATTTATACGTATTGTTGATTTATCTGTGCTTGTAATGTATTTGATTTTATTTTGGTGTTATGTGTTTGAGTCAATAAGTGCTTAATTATTTTTTGGTGTGAAAAGTTTATATTTTTTTTTGTGCGTGGTTACTTGCCTGAAGTGCTTGGGTGGTCTATTTTTTATGCACTACAAGGGTACAAAAACACTCTCATCAAAAACCTCTAATTAAGAGGCGAAGGCCGCTTGTCCTAAAAAAAGGAGCTCATATGGCGCAGCGAACTGATGTCGAACAGCCCAATCGCGTCGTACATTATTTTCGAGACGTCGATCTCACTAGCGGCTCACGGCCCGATTTCATACCGGAAAGTTTCGCTCTTAACTGTTGGGCTGAAGATTGCTGGCCTAGACGGTTCCTATTGAGGGTTGCTATTCGCTTCCATCACATCTGGGCCACCTTCGGCGTCAGGAATGGGCATGCGACGATTCAGGGACGCCATCCTGCTGTTTGTTTTTCAGGTTTTAGCGTCTCTGATTTAGTCGCTGTTCGAGATGGCTTGGCAGCGGCTAGTGGTGCAGTCACTCAATACGCGATCACGTTCCCTACGCATTCAGCAGAGCAAGCTGGCGCAACGAAGGTAGTTCGGGGTGAAAACCTGCGAGCGATGCTTCAAGCAAGCCACCCGTCGGAGCCTGTGACCCAGGAAGAGATTTGGCGCAATCAGTACCGCTATCTGGATGGTCAGCTTGATATCTTCGGTAATCAGACGGCGGAGTTGGAATGGCGCTGGCCTTATACCCTGAATTATCGCCGCGCCATCGAAAAAATTGAGCGAGAAGGGCACCTGGGAGATAAGCTGCCGGGGATAGATCTGGCCCAAAAGAAGTGGTCACAAATCGGTGTGGTAGTAGCCACCGAGGCTGATGCCTTGAGGCTCCAGTACGACATCTTGTGCCTGATTGACCAGCAGGTTGTTTCAGTGGATCACTTTGACCATCTCTTGGTCTGTGAGCGATTGCCGAAGGAACTGGATGGGCTCACTGCAACAGAGCAGGAAGCTTCGATGACAGCGGCATGCCTTGACTTCAAATCAGGCGTTACGGTTTCCGATGAAGATGCCGCCGTCGCTGCGGCAGATTTTAAGGCGCGGATCTCTGCTCTTGAAACGTCATCCTTGAAAGGGGAGATCCAGGAACGTGGCGGTTGTTGGGTTTACTTCGAAGATAATTCCCACCCCTACGTCCGAGCTCTTCTGAAGGCTGGACTCGTAGTTGTGAATAAGTCTGGCCGGTATCTCGGTACGTTGACCGAACTTGGCCGTGGGCGTGATCTGGAAGAGAGGCAACTGATCGTCAAAACGCTATGCAAGCAACTGGAGCAAGAGCACGGCGTGCCTTGTTCATATTTCAGCGTGCGCGATTCCTGGCTCTCCGGTGATCTTCCAAGCTATTGCGGGCATCCAGGGAGAGGGTTTTACCGGATTACAGATGAGCCGGACGAGGAGGACACTGACGTCTGATAGGGGTGGAAAAATGCGGCACCCGGTTTGTCGAGGTTTGGCGTCGGCAGGCTGGTTTATTGGCGACTGCGTCTCAAGATTTACCCTCATACAGTCCAGCAAAACGTAATGCCCACTCTCCATTAATTGTCTTCCGGAACTGTATGGCTCCCATGCTTTGCAAGCGGATCGCGTAGGCGCGAGGGTGGAAGCCCAGCGAGCCGATACGCGGCAGCGGCTTGGTTCACGACAGCCGGCCCGAAAGGCGCGCACAACCTACCCAAGACGCCTTTGCGGCACTGGCCTACCTAAAAGAGTTCCATGTTTGAACCACCTGATGCTGGAGGGTGTTCCTTTGATTGGCTTTAAGGGGGAAAGTTGTGAGCTCGATTCGCCCTGGTAATATCTGTGGATATGACCAGCTTTTCTCATGAGGGCTGGACGACTGAATGAACTCAGAAGACTTGAGCTCGAGTCATACTGGGAGCGCAGGGAGGAGGTGCTCAAAGACGTGTCTGGCCCATTAATGGATAGAACAGTGAGAACGATAGATGAGTTCGGCCTGGATGAGGCAGGCAGTGACCGGTATGAAGGTGATTATCCATTCTAAATATCAATTAATACATGCTGTTCCTCCACTTCAAGTATGCGGCGAATAAGTGGCTAGCAACGATTGTTGGGCGGGCTGGTGATGGCTCTACCAGTGCTCCCTCATGTATTTCACAAAACTCGTAAAAGTGCTCGATAACCATCTGGGCAATCGTCATCCCATCATTGCGGTCTGTAGTTATTTGATAAGTATCAACCTTGCGGCCATGCAGCTCCTGAAGTATCCGAAGGTCGTCCTTCACAATCGCGTGTTCGTTGCTGAGCTTTAACAATTTGAACCGCAACTCGGTTAGCTCAGCGCTCTCCTTGATGTTTTCACCAGCATTCTTCAAGAACCACATGTCAAGGCGTGGACGATAGGTTTTGCTCTTAAGAAGGCTGCTAGCCCTACACGTCTTCACCGTAGAAACCTTTACGCCAAGATTCTTGACATCCGATAGCGCTTTACGTTCGGCGGACGAAATCGCTTCCGCTAGATGCTTGGCTAGATATGTGATAAGTTCGAAACTCGTCCTGCGCTCATCGAGCTCACTTAATACGCTTTCGATAATTTCCAAGCGGTTTTTAATGCGATCCTGCTGCCATCTATAGAAGTTACTTGAGACCATCATTTCACCCCTCAAGTGCTACGCTATCACGGCTGGTTATCTGATTCTTTAGAGGGACGGTATGACAGCAAAGCCTGCGTCCATTGCTTGTCCTCTAGGTTGATCAAACGAACAAGTTGATCAAGGTCGATATCTTTGAATTCAAGAGTGGAGCGAAGCATGCCTGCCAGTTTTACAGCGCTGGGGAAGCTGGAAGGCATCGTTGCAGCCTCCAGGGTTTTGCCATCGTTAATCATCAGTAAGCGAGTTGCACGGTCTATCTTGTATTCGAAGCTCCGGGAGAGGGACTCTGGGTGCGTGCAGGCGCTATTAAGTCTTGAGAGGAAGCCTTCAACCGAGTCTAGCTTGTACTCTGAACGTGATAATTCCTTGAGGACGGCTTCACCGTCAGTAACCACTAAGTCTCTATCTTGTGAGTCTTCATCCACGTGCTGCTGCATTTCAATTTTAGCCCACAAGAATTCTTCTACCCACATCCAGCTCATCACATCTTTAGCTGCGCTCTTGACCTCTTCCTGAAGACGGCTGACTTCTGCAGTAGAGACCTCTTTACTAGCGCTGTGTTGTAGAACGATCTCAACGGTGCTGAGGTAGTCTTCGGCCAATTTTTGGCGGTGAGCTTCGATTGCCGGCAGGTTATGAGTTGAGAAAACTGCAAAGGGACATTGAGAGCACCTCTTCAGTCCGCCAAATTTTATTAAGATAGACTCCGGGCAAATGAAGTTGTATGGGCAGATGTGTGTATAACAAGCTCCCAAGCGTAGAGACCTATCAGTCGCTATGAGTTTTAAGCCGGTCATTTCACGAGGACTTGAAGAGGTTGGAAAAGAGTTTAAGCCAAGCTTATCTACAATCTTGGGAAGGCGACCTTGCCGTACTGCGTCTTCGATATGGTCTCTTACATCCATCATCGAAAATGATGGGTTGAAAGGGTTTGTCAGATACCATGAAGCATCTTTGTTATTGAATGCGCCTTGTAGTTTGTTCAGAAGTAGGTGGTGGCCTTTATTGTACCTGATAATGGTGCTCAGACTTTGTCCGGTCAGTAATGCAACTGCCTCTGGTGGCAGGTTCGTAGACATGTCAGTAATGAAGGAAGCTCTCGCAGCATGAGGGGTCGCGAATGCACGTAGAGCAATTGGGCAATAGTCCCCTTGGTATATGCGATTAGAATCTGATCCCTCTATAACTAACACGTCGGCAGGATTAATTTTGTTTGTCCACTCTTCCCAGGTGAAATAAGAGTTCTGAGGGCTCTTTCTAAGGGGGAGGTAGCCGATGATGGGCTTTGTTTCTTGTGTATTATCCTTGAGCCAAATTTGAAAATTCAGGCAGTGAGAGTTCCAGAGCGTGGTGTACTGTCCATCAGTGAAGGGGTCACCGGTAACGGGGTTAGCCACAAAAAGTGGAAGAATTTTACCCTAGTGAGATTTTGGCTCGTGGTCGTAGTAAACTTTCTTGGTGAAGCCGCTTACGTTGATCTCGTCAATCATGTATTGGCGCCAACGGCGCTGATCGTCAAGAAGCATAAGGTTGCCCATTGTCGTCAAAATAATCAGCGGCATCTTTTGGATTTTGTCGGTGTTTAGCCATAGGCTAGTGAGTTGCAAAGAGTCTTTTGACAGGCGGTGTGATACTCGGTCGTATGTATTAGCATCCAGCCATTGCAATGTTTGCCCTCTTACGCCGCACTCTAGCATGAATAAGCTGAAACGGATTGAACCCGGATGGTAGTGGAAGTGGTAATCGTGTTCTACGAAAAAGAACGTATCCGGATGCAGTCGTCGTATGGGGCTGAATTTTCCATCATGATACATGACTGGAACAAATCCTAGGTCATTAGTATCTACAAAGTTGTTATTAATTCTGGCCTCGTCGACCACTGATTTCATTTGATCGGGTTGTTCGGAAAAGTAGCCAGAGGCTTCGTTGATTGAATTGTGGTATGCAATGAACTGACGAAGTTGTTCGCCAGTGAAAACGTTCTTAGTAACGTTAATGTACTTCTTACTTTTGGGGAGTTTTCGGACAGCTTGTTTGACTCCGAAGCAACCTTCAAGATCACTTCCAAACTCGATCAAGTAGCTGAAAAAGCTTCGAAAATCTTTTTGACTCCCATAGCTTTCCTTATACCCCATTGCACGAAATAACTCACAGAGGGATAAGGGTCTGTCTTCAGTGATGTCGGCTTGGCAGTCGTAATGAACGCTGGCAGTAAACTTTGCTGGTGTATCAGGGTATTTAAATTTTGAAAGTGGATTTTGTAATATCCAGAGTGGAAGATAGATAAACAGATATAGGTTGATCTTTCCGAATGCAGATCGGATTTTTTTCGGCTTTTCAAATTTTTTATGGTCTAAAAAGGCTTGTTGTGCAGCGAGCCAGACTCTCATGGCTGTTGAAAAAATCTCCCATCCCTGGTGTATATGTGAGTCAAGCCGATATTTGTGCAAGTTGTCCGTGGAGAAACTGCTGACTCCGTATTTCCCTGTTTGGGTAACGTCACGTACGATTTCAATAGGTGAGTTATGTCGATTAAGTATATCTACCAAGAATTCTTCGCAGGTGCCAAGCTGGACGCGAATAGAGTTTCCTGCGGTTAAAGAGTGCTCTACCCAGTCCTTCACTTCTTGCGGTATCCGGGATGGGAATCGCATGCACAGTGTTTCAAATATCTGGGTTGTAGGAATTGGGAGGATGTTCTGTCGGCTGTCTTTGAGCTGTGCGAAGCGTAAAACTTGGACGTCAGCGTCGTTTATATCCTCAGGTGAGAAGAAGGATGACATCAAAATTGATTTGATTCCCGTCTGCCAAAGTCTTTGTGTATCCGTGTAAATCCGTTTCCCGTCACCTGGGTTGTGGTTAGAATTGTTTTCTAGGTCTAGAAATGGATGAATGGTTTCGGCATAAAACATTTTTTGGGATTCGGGGAGCCGTGTGATTGAACCTTGAGGGCGAGTGAAGTTGTGGGGCAAAACTATTGATTGCTGCTTGTGAAGAAATACGAGTACGAGGCGTATTATTGTTTTTGCTGGCCCTTTGTCTGTTTTTGTTAGTGATGAAAAATATGTTTTTTCGATTCTATAGTATGTGTGGTGATTTGTGGCCTTGTTATAGGCTACGTACTCAAGGCAATCGCTCAAGAATTTGGTGGTGTCATTTTCGTCTCTTTTAAGAAATATGCTGACAAACTTGTGCATGGCGGTTTTAAAGTTCTTGTTGTTGTCGGCAAATATCTTCAGTATCAACTCTAATGCTGCGACCACATGGTTATAAAGTTTTTTGTCATTCATTAGAAAAATTAATTTCTTGCTGAGATTTATCATTCGTATGTATCCTTTTTGTTTTGTTTTTCTAGTTCTTTTTTGAAAATTTCCAATCGTTCTTCTAAGTATTTAATTTGAAACTCTATGCTTGATTTAATGCTGCCGTGTTTCCGCATGTGATTTGCGAAGCTGATTTTTTCGAGCAACATTTCTCGGTCTACTTTGGCGTACTTTTGAAGGCTGCGAATGTCGCTATGGCCTGTAAGTAACAGCAACTCGCTATCGCTCAAACCTTGTCCTTTGCTGTGCTCAAGGTAATTTTTGAAGAAGTAGATATTGCTGTGTCGAAGGCTATGTAGTCCAAGTTTTCCCGCGATGTGCGGTTGATCTAGAAGTGTTTTGGTGGCAGCCTGTTTGAACTGATGAAGGATGACGGTGGAGTAGTCGCAGAGAAAGAGCGGCTTGCCATACTTGTCATGAAATACAAAGTTGTGGCCGCAACTCGGGTTGTACTCATGGCGGAGATAATCTTCCAGATATTTGAAGAACAGCGAGCCATATGGCTCAAGTAATACTGTGAGCTCCGTGCCTCGGCCTTTCCACTCAAGTCGGTTTCTCTCGATCTCGCTTATCCCGCGATAGGCCTCGTTTCGGTTACTTCTGGTGTTTGGGTTTCTCAGGAATACTTCTCTTGTTGAAAAATTGATATCTTGCCAGAGGATCTGGTCTGCCTCTGAATCTCGAGCGTTAGTAGCCGCTATTAACGCGTATAGACAGGCATTCCGGTAACTGCTCGCATTACCAAGCAGATCTGTTATCCGGTCTAAGGGGAAGAACTTATCTTCTTCGATAGGCTTTCCGAAGGTTTCTTTAAAAGGAATATGGCTTGTATAGCTGGTTCTTCGTTTGCCTTCGCATGTTCCAGCGGTCATAGGCGTGATGTGTCGGGTCATTGAAGATTTTTCATAATTGCTGATTTTGATACTTGTTGGTTCAATCTTCATCAAGTTACTAATGAGTAGTGAAGTTTCAGGCTGTTCGACAGAGAGTCCGTTATCGATAAGCTCTTCATACGTAGCCTGGATGTTTTTGAGGTTTGTCAAAAATGGGGTGATCTGCGCGTGGTAGTTGCTTGATGTTGAGATTTCAACTTGTGGTGAAGGTTTTGTCTCGCAGATCTTTCGAACTGTTTCGGAACTGCTCTCTTTTCCGGCAGTCAGGTAAGAGTGGTACTCGCGATAGGCAGTATTAATAGCGGATTTTGTTGGGTCGATGTATTTGGATGCGATATGAAAATAGTCGACAAAATTGCTTATGCAATGTCCGGACTTATTTATGGAAAGCTGTGGGCTGCCTGAGTCAATCAAGTCTCGGAGGTGAATGGTAAGAGGAGTAAACTCTTTTCCGAATTTATCTTGATCAGCACTGCGGAGAATATGGTGCTGTTTTCCAAGATAGATTGATTTCGTGTAAAAGAAGTTGATCAGCATTTCCATCTCCCACGAGCATACGGTCGCCAATCTTTTTTTGGGGGGGCGATGTCTCATAAACTATGTTTAGTTTCTCTTATTACCTTAGATAAGAGGGTTTGATGCTGTCAAGTGGGTTTTTTTATCTATATAATTAAATTTGATTTCATTCTCTTTGATTGTCTTGCTTTTATATATTGTCAATTTCTCAGTATTGGTTTTTCTTAAGCGGCTGATTTAATTAGATTTTTTATTTTTATATTTATCATATATTTTTTGCGTGTCGTAATGTGATGTTTCCTAAGCGTTTTTTGCTTCCTTGGATTGGCCTAATTTGACTATATATATGTCGCAGTAAGGCTGGGTGGTATTTGCGGCAAATAAGGGATTGCTATTGGCTAACAAAAATTCGCGACGAACGGTCATGTTCGTTGGGCCGGCGTGCCTGATGCCCACGCAGATTGACAACGATATCCCCGGCTCCACGACGCTCAGATGATTCGTATGCTTTGAAGCCGCCATGTGAGGCGGTGGAAAACGAAGTGATCGTAGAGCCCGATTTAAGCCCTAACCGATGGGTGGGCTTTGTAGTCGCGAAAGCTACCGGGCGCGGCCAAGCAGGCCAGTCAATAGGAGTCTGAACTCCTATTGACTGCGGGCTATGTTTTATGGTGAATTCATCAATAAATCAGTAAGTTAAAGCTTTAGGGAGTGCTGCGGGGGGCGTAGGTACCCCAGATAATGGTTCGAACCCCGCCTGGGACACCACTTCTTGAAAACGAAAAGCCCCGTCGCATTTATCCATTGCGACGGGGCTTTTTGGTTTGGTCGACGAACAGGCGTTTTGCACTGTTACAAACTCCGGGGTCCCACCTCTGCCGTTGCATCGGGGCATTTGCGCCGGTGCTGACTGACGATCAGTCGCCGTTCAGTTCGACTTTGCCGAGAGTGCTGCTGACGTCGGTGACATGCCGACGGCCGTGGACTTCGTAAGTAGTCCCGCTCGCCTCGACGCCCGGCTTGCGCACGGCCAGTTGAGCGAATAACCCCGTCTTTTCGCTGTAACTGCCGAACCAGTCAATCAGCGCTCCGATGTAGCATTCGCCGCCGATCATTACCGGCAAATCAGCGATCTTTTCGATGGTGTAGTGCCCTGGACCGTAGCTGTAGTAATCGTCGTCTCCGGCACCCGTGGGAGGAATAGGGCAAAGGGGCGCGTTAGCGGTTGATTCCGATGCGACTTTCATTGCCTGGGTGATGGCGTGTTCGAGTGCCCCGTGCAGTTCCGCGTCAAGCTCGTAGGTGCTGGTGCCATCCTCTTTATGTTGAGTCGTGGGCACCTGCAGGGCGTAACTGTAACGCACGGACACCGTCGGCACCTGACGGTTGACCTTCAGCGGATTGAGCAGATACAGGTTGTCGACACCGTAGGCGCCGTTTCGGTAGGCGGCATAGATTCTGTCGTGAAGCTTGATCCAGCTGATTGCCTGATTGGCGCCACGGTCGTTGGTGTAGAACAGCGAGCTTTCCGGCTCGACCGATCTCTTGACGAACCGCTCGCCCTTGCGGCGCCAGGTTTCCACGTAGGTGAACAAGCCGGTGCCGCCTGCGTATGTGTCGACGATAAGGTCGCGCTGGCCATCATGGTCCAGATCCAGCAGTGCGTAGGAAGACCGTCCGGTCTCGGCGGCGCCGTCGATGCTTGAGGCGTTCAATGCTTTCCATTCGTCCTCGCTCACGCCTTTGGGACGCGACTTGGGGAAGTTGGTTTGCTCGCCGTAGCTGTCGACTGGATCGCCCGCGAAAGATGTCTGCGAAGACTCGAAAGCCCGTGCGGCCAAGGCATGTTCCAGGGCAAATTCCGGGTGGTTTTTGCTCTCGGCACGAATGCTTTCCTGCAGATCGTTCATCGCCTGAACATCCACGGCGTCCGGCTGCCACATTGCGGCTTGCGTCCACTGTGCCTGCAATGCCTGCAGGCGCTGGCGGTAGCTGCCATCCAGGCAAGCGACATCGACTGCGCAGGCATTGCGGGTTTTTAGCCAGGCGCGCTGGGTGCGCTTGAGCTCAGGTTGCGTCGCTGTGGCAGTTGTCATCAGTTGGCGATACAGCGTGCCCATCTGCGCGTCTAGCTCATACAGCGATTTATTCGCGCAAATCATGTTTTCCACGTCGTTCGCCGCTTTTTTGCAATCCATCGCCGCCGCTGTCGCTTGCTGGATAAAGACAAGCAAACACGCTGACAGGATGTAGTGTCCCTTGATGTACACGATTCAGTCCTTATGCAAATCCTTGAGCAGGCGCGCAGAGTAATACTCCAGGCAACATTCTTGAAGCTCCACCCTCAGGCCCCGGCACTTTTGGCCGATAACCCGAACGGTGAGTTCAGGCTCGCGCGAAATCGCTTGATGGCGCATGGCCTCCAGCTATCATCTGCGCGCCTGAAATCGCCTCGGTTCGTTTTCTTCAATTGCCTGGAAATCTTCGATGTCGTCGTATCACCAAAAAAGCTTTCTGATCGTCGATGATTTTTCCGATTTCCGCAGTTCCGTGCGTTCGATGTTGCGTGAGCTCGGCGTCAAGGATGTCGATACTGCCGACACTGGCGAGCAGGCGCTGAAGATGTGTTCGCAGAAGTCCTACGATTTCATTCTTCAGGACTTCCACCTCGGCGATGGCAAGAAGAACGGCCAGCAGGTGCTCGAAGACCTGATGTCGGAAAAGCTCATCAGCCACGAAGCCGTTTTCGTCATGGTCACCGCTGAGACCAGTCAGGCGATGGTGCTCAGTGCGCTGGAGCACGAGCCGGATGCGTACCTGACCAAGCCGTTCAACCGTTCCGGGCTGGCCCAGCGCCTTGAGCGTCTGGAACAACGCAAGACTTTGCTCAAACCGATTCTGCAGGCCCTTGATCGCGGTAAGCCGGTCGAGGTGCTCAATGCCTGTATCGCCCTGTGCAAGCAGGACATCCGCTATTCGCCGCTGTGCCTGCGTTACCGCGCCGATGCGCTGCGCGACATGAATCAGAACGAAGCGCTGGAGCGACTCTACGACGGCATCATTGCCGACCGTCCGTTGCCGTGGGCCTTCGCCGGATTGGGCAAGTTGCTGTTCAAACGCGGGCAGGTAACGCAGGCCAAAGAGGTCTATGAAAAGGCCTTGAAAGTCTTTCCGATGATGCCGGCGCTGTATGACGGCATGGCTGATGTGCTGGTGGCCGAAGGCGACAGCAAAGGCGCGCAGCGAGTGCTGGAAGAAGCGATCCGTCTGTCGCCGCTGGCGGTGCGCCGTCAGGCTCTGCTGGGCAAACTGGCGATGGCCAACGAAGATTTCGAAACCGCCTCGCGGGCTTATCGTCAGGCCGTGGCGCAGGGCGCGCAGTCGCGTTTCAAGGACCCGGAAAGCAATCTCGGCCTGGCGCACGCGCTGATCAGCAAGGGTAGCGATCGCGGGCTCGACACGCGTACGCGACTGGAGATCAACACCACCCTCAGCGCTGTGGCCAAAGAAAACCCGAGCGACCCCGGTCTGCAGATTCGCGCGCGTTTGATGAAAGCCACCAGCCTGTTGCTCAACGACGCCGAAACCGCCGACAAGCTCACCGAACAGGCGCTGATGCGCCTCGATGGCATGGAGCAATTCATGAGTCCCGAGGCGGCGTTGCTGGTGGCCAAGCAGTTGCAGATGCTCGGTCAGGCCGAGGCGGGCACTTCGATGCTCAAGAGCTGCGCGGAGATCTACGGTGATGACCCGGCGGTGATGAAAGACATTGCCAAGCTCACCGACGATCCGACGATTCTCAGTTCGAGCAACGCTGCGGCCGATCTCAACCGTCAGGGCGTGCGCGTGTACAAGACCGGCAATCTGGTCGAGGCCCGCGAAGTGTTCCGCAAGGCGCTCAAGCTGCAACCGAAAAACATCAGTATCGCGCTGAACCTGGCCCAGTCGCTGCTGCACGGCACCGACACCAGTGTGCCGTCGGCGGAGCTGGAAGAATGTCGGGCCTGCCTGAAACTGGTGGGCCTGATGCCCGACACCGACGCGCGGTTTGCGCGTTATCAGAAGCTGAAAAGCAAGGCGTTTGGCGAATGAACCCAATAGATCCGGCGCTGGATTTTTCCACGGTGATTGCCTCCACCGTTCACGACATGAAGAACTCTCTGGCCATGCTGATGCAGGCGCACAGCCAATGGCTGGCGCGTCTGCCGAAAGAGCTGCGCGACGGCTCGGAGCAGGGCGTGATCGACTTCGAGTTCGCCCACCTCAACGGCATGCTCGTGCAGTTGCTGGGGCTGTACAAACTTGGCGTGAATCAGTTGCCGCTGCAGCCGGCGTATCACGAACTCGACGATTTCATCGAGGCGCAACTGGCCGCGCATCAGGAAGTGTTTGCCAGTCGCGGCATCATCGCCACTTATGAAGTCGACCCGTTGAGCCCGCTGGGTTTCTTCGATCGCGAGCTGATCGCCTCGGTGCTCGGCAACTGCATCAACAATGCGATTCGCTACGCCCGCGAGTCGTTGCTGATTACTGTCAGCGACGAAGCCGGGCAACTGGTGTTGAGCATCAACGACGATGGCGACGGCTATCCGGCAGAGATGCTCGAGCGTCAGGCCGATTATGTGCAGGGCATCAATCACAGCAGCGGCAGCACCGGCCTCGGTCTGTATTTCGCCAATCGCATCGCGGCGCTGCATCAGCGCAACGGCGTGGAAGGGCGCACCGAAATCAGCAATGGCGGGCCGTTGGGCGGTGGGGTGTTCAGCCTCTACTTGCCCTGAGGTCTGGTGTAGGAGCTGCCGAAGGCTGCGATCTTTTGATTTTAAAAAGCAAGATCAAAAGATCGCAGCCTCGTTGCACTCCTCAGCTCCTACGGCTCCTGCGCAAGATCGGGATTTTTGTGGGCGCTGCTTGATATTCCGAACAGCCGCAGCCTATTTTGTCCGGGTCGCCGTTCGCGGCTCGCACAACAACAAGGATTGCGTCATGACAACCGATGGCCAGGGTTCACTCGCGCAGCGATTGACCGGCATTGATGAGATTGAATGTGTCACCCCGGATCTGAACGGTGTGCCACGGGGCAAGGTGATGACCGCCGAGGGTTTCCTCGAAGGGCGGCGTTTGCAGTTGGCGCGGGGTGTGCTGCTGCAATGCATCATGGGCGGCTATCCGCCGGCGCGGTTCTATGGCAGCGATGACGGCGATCTGGCGCTGGTCGCCGATCCTGCGCAGATTCACCGTTTGCCCTGGAGCGACGAGCCGCGTGCCATGGCGATTTGCGACGCCGACGAACTGAGCGGGGGGAGCTCAAGTCTCTCGACCCGTGGCCAGCTCAAAGCGGTCATCGCCCGTTACGCCGCGCACGGTCTGGCGCCGGTGGTGGCGACCGAACTGGAATTTTTTGTCTTCGCACCGAACACCGATCCGACTCAGCCGTTCCGTCCGCCGGTCGGCCTCGACGGCCGCCGCGAGGATGGCCAGTCGGCGTTCAGCGTCAGTTCCAACAACGGTCTGCGGCCGTTCTTCAGCGAAGTGTATAAATGCATGGCGGCCCTCGGCCTGCCGCGCGACACCTTCATGCATGAAATGGGCGTCAGCCAGTTCGAGATTAATCTGCTGCACGGCGACCCGCTGCTGCTGGCCGATCAGACGTTCCTGTTCAAGCACCTGCTCAAGGAGGTTGCGCTCAAGCATGGCCTGAGCGTGGTGTGCATGGCCAAACCGCTGGCGCATACGCCGGGCAGCTCGATGCATATTCACCAGAGCGTCGTTGAGATCGGCAGCGGCAAGAATGTCTTCACTGACTCGAACGGCGAGCCGACGTCGATGTTCCGCCACTTCATCGGCGGGCAACAGGCAGGCCTCGCCGATTTCACCGCACTGTTTGCGCCCAACGTGAATTCCTATCAGCGCCTGTGTCATCCGTACGCGTCGCCGAACAATGCCTGTTGGTCCCATGACAATCGCGCCGCCGGCTTGCGTATTCCCGCCAGCTCGCCGGCCGCACGTCGGGTCGAAAACCGCTTGCCGGGCGCCGACGCCAATCCGTATCTGGCGATCGCCGCCAGTCTGGCCGCGGGTTTGCACGGCATCGAACAGGAGCTGGAGCCGAGCGCGGCAATCCAGGGGGAGTTCGCCGTGCCGGATAATCTGGCCTTGCCGTGTACCTTGCACGCCGCGCTTGAGCGTCTGAAACGTAGCCAGTTGGCGAGGGAACTGTTCGGGTCGGAGTTCATCGAAGGCTACATCGCTTCGAAGACCATGGAGTTGACCAGCTTCTTTGATGAAATCACTCCCTGGGAGCGCCGTGTGCTGGCCGCCCAGGCCTGACGTATCGCTGCTGCCGGGCTGTCGTTCTGACCGCCCGGTATTTACTGCAAGGAGCCGCTCGGAACGCCGATGCGCCAAATCTGGAAATCCTTTCGAGCGCTGTATTTCGCCTCGCTGATGATGTTGATCGGCTCAGGCCTTCTTTCTACTTATCTGGCTTTGCGTCTGGCCGCCGACAATGTCGACGGGCTGTGGGTCGGTGCGCTGATGGCGGCCAACTATTTCGGTCTGGTGCTGGGCGGCAAGATCGGCCATCGCCTGATCGCCCGGGTCGGGCATATCCGTGCCTACTCGGCGTGTGCGGGGATCGTCGGCGCGGCGGTGCTCGGTCATGGTCTGGTGGACTGGCTGCCGGCGTGGCTGGTGCTGCGGACGATCGTCGGTCTGGGCATGATGTGTCAGTACATGGTCATCGAGAGCTGGCTCAACGAGCAGGCCGATGCCAATCAGCGTGGCCTGGTGTTCAGCGGTTACATGATCGCCTCTTATCTGGGCCTGGTGCTGGGCCAGCTGATTCTGGTCATGCATCCCGGCCTCGGGCTGGAACTGCTGATGCTGGTGGCGCTGTGCTTTGCCCTGTGCCTGGTGCCCGTGACGCTGACTCGACGGATTCACCCGGCGCCCCTGCATCCGGCGCCGATGGAGCCGCGCTTTTTCATCAAACGGGTGCCGCAATCGCTGAGCACGGTGCTCGGCGCCGGTCTGATCATTGGTTCGTTCTACGGTCTGGCGCCGCTGTATGCCTCGCAACAGGGGCTGACGACCGAGCAGGTCGGTCTGTTCATGGGTAGCTGTATTTTTGCCGGCTTGCTGGTGCAGTGGCCGTTGGGCTGGTTGTCCGACCGTTATGACCGCGCGCTGCTGATCCGCTGCTTTGCCGGGTTTCTGGCGGTGGCGGCGTTGCCGTTGGCGATCATGCCGCAGGTGCCGCTGGAGGTGTTGTTCGTCGTCGGCTTCTTCTGTTCGCTGGTGCAATTCTGCCTGTATCCGCTGGCGGTGGCGTTTTCCAACGACCACGTCGAAGGCGATCGCCGCGTGTCGCTGACCGCCATGCTGCTGGTGACTTATGGTGTTGGTGCGAGCATCGGGCCGCTGCTGGCGGGTGTGCTGATGAAGTTTCTCGGCAGTCAGAGCCTGTATGCGTTCTTCAGTTTCTTCGCGTTGGTGCTGGTCTGGCGGATTCGTCCGAAAGCAGTGACCAACCTGCACCAGGTCGACGACGCACCGCTGCATCACGTGGCAATGCCGGACAGCATGTCGAGCTCGCCGCTGGTGGCGGCGCTTGACCCGCGTGTCGATGAGCAGGTGGTGCAGGAGCAGATGGTCCAGGACCCGGCGCCGGTCACTCCTGAGCCTGAGCCTGAGCCCGAAGCGCAGCCGGAAGCAGTCGTTGAAACCGAACTGGACAGCGGCAATGACGACAAGCCTGCGCCGGATATCAGTGGTGGCAGGCCCTGAGCCGAAGATAAACACCGGCGCATAAAAAAGGGCAGTCCCGCACAGGACTGCCCTTTTTATTGGTCGCTGCGACTCAGAGATCGTCTTTGTCGAAACGCCGTGCTTCACGCTGCAACTGGTAAACGAAACGCTCGACGTTGCGCGCAGCCTGGCCACTGATGTTGTGGAAGCGCAGACCGGCGAAGGTGATGTTGAGTTTTTCTTCGAAGTGCAGGTAGCGCAGCTCGACCGATGTTGGCTGATTGCCGAACAGCGGCGGGGCGATCAGGCGGTCGTAGACCTGGCCCAGTTGCAGGCGGTCAGTGATGTCGCCTTCGAAGCGGAATTTGCAGCCGGTGGCGGAGATGTCCAGCAGCTTGCCGTGCAGAGGAACCTTGAGCTTTTCGCCGCCCAGTTCAACGCTGACCAGGTCGGTGAGTTTCAACGCAGCGCGGAAGGCGTTGCGGCGCTGGTGGTAGACCACTTCGCTCGGCAGGTCGCCGGTGTAGAAACGGTCGCCGTCGGATTCTTCGATGTTCAGTGTGCCGTTGCATTCCCAGGCGATGCGCACGCCGTCATGAAAGCCTTCGACCTTGAACGGCTCGCCCGCTTGCAGGAAGCGCTCGCCATCGCGCGGGATCATTTCGTCCAGGGCGATCGTCGCGGTTTCGCGGTCGACCTTGATCAGGTAACTCTGAAAGCGCTGGCTGCGTTCATGGAAGGTGATGATCAGCGGATCGTGGCTGTCTTGCAGCTGGCGCAGGTTGCTGGAGATTTCCAGTGGCGTGGTGAGCACCTTCGGAGGCTGCGGAGCATCATCCGCGCTTAGGGTGTTGGACACGGTTCTTCAATCTCCAGACAAAATAAGACGACTGGCCAGTATTTTGCCAGCATGTTGCGCAGGTGGATAGTGCAGGGTCAGCGAATGGCTCATGCCTGGCTGAGCGTTCGCGGCTTGACCGGTTTGGCAAAGGTGCCGCTGGCGTCGTACAACGCTGGCGGCTCACCGCCGGTGAGGATCTTCAGCTGATTGGCCGTGGTCGCCTGCTGGATCTGGATCGACTGGCCATTCTTGACGTTGGCAGCCTGGCACTGGGCGATCAGCGCGGTCAGGGCGTCGCCCTGGGTCAGCAACTGTTCGCCAATGCTCGAGTGACTGGCCAGTTGCTCAAGACCTGTGCGATCGGTCGGCAGGTTGAGGCTGGCGAGGATTTCGCTGCGCTTGCGGCCATGCTGCTCGAGCAGAATGATCAACGCTTGCTTGGTCGCCAGAATTTCTTCCAGCAACGGCATGTCGCGACCATGCAAAGCGAGGGATTCGGTTTGCAATAACTCCAGCAATTGTTGCGCTGGAGCAAAGTCGTCGTTGATCAGTTGCAATAAGTTAGTGTCGTGCATGGCTGGCCTTGGGGTTTAAGCGTCCAAAAGCCTGGCGCCGGCAAAAGCCTAGCGCTGGGCTTCGAAGTTGAGCAGTTTGCTGGCTACACGGTTGCTGTCGACTTTATAGCTGCCATCGGCAATCGCGGCTTTCAACTCGGCCACACGGGCTTTGTCGACAGCAGGCTGATCGCGCAGCTTGTCAGTGACCTTCTGCAACTGTTGAGCCTCATTGCTGAGGTGTACCGACTCCCCGCTTTTGGCGACATTGGCCTGTTCGGCCTGGGTATTCAGCGGCGCGGAGGGGCTGTTTTCAGCGCTTTCCTTGGCGTTGCTGGTACGTGTGCTGCCGGTTAGTGACGAGGAACTGTTCAATCGGTTGAAATCGATAACCATGATAAAAAACCTCTGGGAATTTGGACGCTTGCCATGTTTTCGGCTATCCCCTGAAAAACTTTAGGCCCAATCAACCATAAGCTTGCATGCGCCGTTGCGAGACCTGCTGCGGCACAGTTTAGGGAAGCGACGGGATCGGCGCCAGTTTTCTCCACGAGGCTTTTACATGGCCACTTCGACCTGTCCCGGCGCAATCACCTGCGCCTTGATAACTCTTTGAGAATTAAGGTTTTTTACTCGAATCTGTTCTTTCATGCCGCCATTGGAGAGCGCTTCCCCCGGCATGCGTACGGCAAGGGTGCCGCTGCGCGCAGTGATCACCACCTGGTCACCCTTACGGACCACTTCGGCCTGTTCCAGATGCACCAGAGTTATGACCTGATCGGCGACCGTTGGTCGGGTAAGTTTCTGCCCGATCGCTTCGTCGACGGAGGTCAGGAAACCCTGGTTGATCGTGCTGACGTCGCGCTCGCGAAAGGTCACGTCCTGCGGCTCGATAATGCCGGCGCGTTTCAGCGGACGAGTGGTCGTCACGATCTCGCGAAACAGGCGGACTTGAGCGGGTACGAACACCGTCCAGGGCGAGCTGCCTTCGCAGCGAACCTTCACCGTGACGCGGCCCAGCGGGCGTGCCGGGCTCTCCAGCGTGGCTGTCAATTCCTTGTCGCACATGGGCATGCGCATGCGCGGGTCGAGCTGGTTGACTTCGATTTCGTAGCGGCCTTCGGTTTGACTGGAAGCCAAATAGTCTTCTACGGTGAATTCAAGAAAGCCCTGAGTCACGCCGATAAGCATATCAGGCAAGGTAACCGCATCTGCATGGGCAGGACTGCCAGCAAGCAAGCAGCAAACGGCGGACACCGCGCAAAGCCCTTTGCGAAGGGAAGATGTCAGGCGTCGGGAAAATGTCGTTTGAGCGTTCATACGAGTTAAAAAGCAAGCGCCGTGCCGTTTAGCAATGAATGTGCGTCGCAACAACACTTGGCGTTGGTGTAGGAGTCTGGGCATGGCTGGTGTAATGGATTCGGTGAACCAGCGCACGCAACTGGTAGGGCAGAATCGCCTCGAGCTGCTGTTGTTCCGTCTCGACGGGCCGCAGCTCTATGGGATCAACGTGTTCAAGGTACGGGAAGTGTTGCAATGCCCGTCCCTGACGTTGATGCCCAAATCCAGTCCTGTCGTGTGCGGGGTAGCGAATATACGGGGAGCGACCATTCCGATCCTGGATCTGGCAATGGCAACGGGCTCCGGTGCGTTGAAAGACAAGAACAGTCCGTTCGTGATCATCACGGAGTACAACACCAAGACCCAGGGTTTCCTGGTCCGCTCGGTGGAGCGCATCGTCAACATGAACTGGGAAGAGATCCATCCGCCACCCAAGGGTACCGGTCGCGATCACTACCTGACCGCTGTGACGCGGGTCGACAACCAGTTGGTCGAAATCATCGATGTCGAGAAGGTGCTGGCCGAAGTGGCGCCGACGCCGGAAGCGATTTCGGTGGGCGTGGTCGATGTCGAGACGCAGACCAAGGCGTTGTCGCTGCGGGTGCTGACGGTCGATGACTCGTCGGTGGCGCGCAAGCAGGTCACGCGTTGTCTGCAGACCATCGGTGTCGAAGTGGTGGCGCTGAACGACGGCAAGCAGGCGCTGGATTACCTGCGCAAGCTGGTCGACGAGGGCAAGAAGCCGGAAGAAGAGTTCCTGATGATGATTTCCGACATCGAGATGCCGGAGATGGACGGGTACACCCTGACGGCGGAAATCCGCGGCGACGCACGCATGCAAAAGCTCCATATCATCCTGCATACTTCGTTGTCGGGGGTATTCAATCAGGCGATGGTGAAGAAAGTCGGTGCTGATGACTTTCTGGCCAAATTCCGTCCTGATGACCTCGCATCCCGGGTAGTCGACCGGATCAAAGCAGCAGATATCAGCTAGGGGCCTTCTGCCCCTGGCGGTCAACACGATTTAAGAGGCGGCATCATTGTCTACGGGTAATTTGGATTTCGAACAGTTCCGGGTCTTCCTGGAAAAAGCCTGTGGCATTCTGCTCGGTGAAAACAAGCAGTATCTGGTCTCGAGCCGTCTCAACAAACTGATGGAGCAGCAAGGCATCAAGTCCCTGGGTGAGCTGGTACAGCGCATCCAGACCCAGCCGCGCAGCGGTTTGCGCGAGCAGGTGGTCGATGCCATGACGACCAACGAAACCCTGTGGTTTCGCGACACCTATCCGTTTGAAGTCTTGAAGAACAAGGTACTGCCGGAAGCGATCAAGGCCAGCCCCAACCAGCGTCTGCGGATCTGGTCGGCGGCCTGCTCGTCGGGACAGGAACCGTACTCGCTGTCGATGTCGATCGACGAGTTCGAGCGCAGCAACCTGGGTCAGTTGAAGATGGGTGTGCAGATCGTTGCCACCGATCTGTCGGGCCTGATGCTCAACAACTGCAAGACCGGCGAGTACGACAGCCTGGCGATCGGTCGCGGTCTGTCGCCGGAACGCCTGCAACGCTACTTCGACCCGAAAGGGCCGGGGCGCTGGGTGGTCAAGGCGCCGATCAAGAGCCGGGTGGAATTCCGCTCGTTCAACCTGCTCGACAGCTACGCGGCGCTGGGCAAGTTCGACATCGTGTTCTGCCGCAACGTGCTGATCTACTTCTCTGCCGAAGTGAAGAAGGACATCCTGTTGCGCATTCACAGCACGTTGAAGCCGGGCGGGTATCTGTTCCTTGGCGCTTCGGAAGCGCTGAACGGATTGCCGGATCATTACCAGATGGTTCAGTGCAGCCCGGGGATTATCTACAAGGCGAAATAAGCGGTTTGCGCTGATACAAAAACGGGAGGCCCGCAAAGGCCTCCTTTTTTTATGCCCGAATTATTTTCCACGAAACCCCTGTGGGAGCGAGCCTGCTCGCGAAAGCGGTCTGTCCATAAGACAGTTGGCGCCTGACACGCCGCCTTCGCGAGCAGGCTCGCTCCCACAGGGATCTGCGCTGACCTGGCAACGACGGCAAGCGGCAGAAAAGCGGCATCCGGCGGTAACCGGTTGCCGCTTTTCTGGCATTGCCGCTTTGCCTGTCAGGCGCAAAGCCCCGGAATACGGGGCTTTGATCATTTGGCACGGCGCTTGCTAAAGCTCAGATACGAAAAACCGGTCACCTGAAGGTTCCCGACATGAGCATCAGCTTCGACAAAGCGCTGGGCATTCACGAAAAGGCATTGGGCTTCCGCGCCCAGCGTGCCGAAGTGCTGGCCAACAACATCGCCAACGCCGACACCCCGAACTACAAAGCGCGGGATCTGGATTTCTCCAAAGTGCTCGAAGCACAGACCGAGAAGACCAAGACCGGCGGCCACTTTGCCCTGAACATGACCAACAGCCGGCACATCGAGGCTGAAGGGCTGGGCAACGGCGACGAGTCGCTGATGTATCGCACGCCGATGCAGCCTTCGATCGACCAGAACACCGTCGACGCTCAACTGGAACAGTCGAACTACGCGGAAAACGCTGTCGGCTTCCAGGCCAGCTTCACCTTGCTCAACAGCAAATTCAAAGGGCTGGTGTCAGCCCTGCGCGGAGAATAATCCATGTCCCTGTCCAGCGTTTTCAACATTGCCGGCAGCGGCATGAGCGCGCAGACCACGCGTCTGAACACCGTGGCTTCGAACATCGCCAACGCCGAAACCGTTTCGTCGAGCATCGACCAGACCTACCGCGCCCGTCATCCGGTGTTCGCCACCATGTTCCAGGGCGGCCAGGCCGGCGGCAGCAATTCGCTGTTCCAGAACCAGGACGCGGCCGGGCAGGGCGTGCAGGTGCTCGGCGTCGTCGAAGACCAGAGCAACCTCGAAGCGCGCTACGAGCCGAACCATCCGGCCGCCGACGCCAAGGGCTACGTCTACTACCCGAACGTCAACGTGGTGGAAGAAATGGCTGACATGATTTCCGCGAGCCGCTCGTTCCAGACCAACGCGGAAATGATGAACACCGCCAAAACCATGATGCAGAAGGTACTGACCCTCGGTCAGTAATAAGGGGCGACTGCCATGAGCGTTACGGATACCACCAGCAGCCTGAGCATGAACGACATCCTGGCCAACTCGTCGAAGAAGGCCAGCAGCACGACGTCGGGCGGCATCGCTTCGGCGACCAACAGTGCCACCGGCGGCCAGGCGCTGGGCAAGGATGCTTTCCTGCAATTGCTGGTCACCCAGCTGAAAAACCAGAACCCGCTCGATCCGCAGGACAACAGCGCCTTCGTCGCGCAGTTGGCGCAGTTCAGCAGCCTTGAAGGCATCACCACGCTGAACTCCACTGTCAGTGGCCTTGCCGGCAACTACAACTCGTCGCAGGCGTTGCAAGCGTCGTCGCTGGTCGGTCGCAACGTGATCGTGCAGACCAACACCGCCCAGCTCGATGACCCGAGCAAAGGCCTGACCGGTTCGGTCACCGTGCCTTCGTCGATTGCCGGCGGCACCGTGACGATCACCGACAAGGACGGCAAAACCGTGCGCACCATCGACCTGGGCAGCCGCGCTGCCGGCGATGCCAGCTTCACTTGGGACGGCAAGGACACCGCCGGCACCGTGGTTCCGGTCGGCACTTACACGTTCAAGGCCAACGCACCGATCAACGGCACCGCGACCGACCTGGCGACTTACCTGCCAGCGACCGTCAACAGCGTGACGATCAGCCAGACCGGTGGCGAGCTGATGCTCAACCTGGCCGGCAAGGGCACCGTTGCCCTGTCCAAAGTACAAACCATTGGTATATAGAGCCGACTAACCCGGCACGAAGGAGTGGAACATGTCTTTTAACATCGGCCTTAGCGGTCTCTATGCCGCCAACAAACAACTCGACGTCACCGGCAACAACATCGCCAACGTCGCCACCGCCGGTTTCAAATCCTCGCGCGCAGAATTCGAAGACGTCTATTCGTCGACTCGTCTGGGCAGCGGCAGCAAAGTGATCGGCAACGGCGTGCGCCTGGCCAACGTTTCCCAGCAGTTCACCCAGGGTGACATCAACAACACTGGCAACGTGCTGGACATGGGCATCAACGGTTCCGGTTTCTTCACCATGAGCAACAACGGCTCGATCTCGTACACCCGTGCCGGTACGTTCAAGGTCGACAACGCCGGTTACATCACCAACACCGACTACACCTCGCGTCTGCAGGGTTACGGTGTGGATGCCAACGGCAAGATCATCAACGGCGTGTTGACCGATCTGAAGATCGACACTTCGAACCTGGCGCCGAAGTCGTCTTCTGCGGTGACCTCGAGCATCAACCTCAATTCGTCTTCGCCAGTGATCGTTGATACCGGCGCCAGCGCCGTCAAGTTTGATCCGTCGAAGCCTGAGACTTACACCAAGTCCTTCAGCACACCGATCTATGACACCCAGGGCAACGCCCACGTCATGGACCAGTACATGGTCAAGACTGGCGGGAACACCTGGAAGGTTTACACCCTGGTCGATGGCCGTAACCCGGACGCTACCGGCAGCAACCCTGTGACCACTGCGCCGGTTGCTTCGACATTGTCGTTCGACAGCTCCGGCAAGCTGGTTCAGGTGAGCACGCCTAACCCGGCGGATCCGGCCAACCCGATCATCAGCAGCGATCTGAAGATGACCGGCTGGGTGCCGGGCACTGTGACCAATGGCGTGTTTACGCCTAACGGCGCGGCAGCGAACCCGAATGGCGTGACCATCTCGATGGCCAACACCACTCAGTACAACGCTGATACCTCGCGTACGATCCCGACTCAGGATGGTTACGCCACTGGCCAGATCACCAACCTGACCATCGACGGCACCGGTACGCTGTTTGCCAACTTCAGCAACAACCAGAGCAAGGCGATTGGTCAGGTTGCACTGGCCAGCTTCACCAACGAACAGGGCTTGCAGGCTGTCGGTGGCACCAGCTGGAAAGAGACTTTCGCTTCGGGTATTCCGGGCTATGACGCGCCGAAGACCGGTACGTTGGGTGAGGTGGTGTCCAACTCGCTGGAAGAGTCGAACGTTAACCTGACCAATGAGCTGGTTGATCTGATCAAGGGTCAGAGCAACTATCAGGCGAACGCCAAGACTATTTCGACTCAGAGCACGATTATGCAGACCATTATTCAGATGACCTGATTCGGGTTTCTGACTGGTTTTTTGGGCCCCTCGGTTTTGAGGGGCTTTTTTTTTGGTCGTGGCGGCCTTTGGGCCGACCAGGCTGTTGGGTTTTGGGTGAATATCCGTTGCTTCGGTAGCGGCTGCTGGCGGTTTCGCCTGACGGCGACTTACTTTTTTACAAGCGCCTAAAAAAGTAAGCAAAAAACGCTAGCTCCTGCGTTCGGCCCTCGCAGGCTCGGGTTCCTTCGCTGCGGGATCGATCCGGTCGCAGCGGCTCCGGTTTGCTTCGCTGCACCTCCTTCCGCTGTGTCTGGCTGCGCCAGACGGTCGCTGCGCTCCCACGCCCGGATCAATCCCTCCGCTCAGCCTTCCGACGTCGCCGGTGGATCAAGATCAAGAGCACTCGAGCTTGCGCTCATTGTTGAGTGGGGCGGCTTCGCCGCGGGCAGCTGCGCTGCTTTTGCCTTTTTGTGGGAGCGAGCTTGCTCGCGAAGGCGGCATGTCAGCCGACCTGTTCTTGAAGTGGTACCCAATCCAACTGTAGGAGCTGCCGAAGGCTGCGATCTTTTGATCTGGCTTTTGCTTTTGCTTTTGCTTTTGCTCTGGCTTTTGATCCGGCTTTTGATCTTTTGCCCCTTCGGCAGGCTTCGTTACGGGATCGATCCGGGGGTGGGAGCGCAGCGACCGTACGACGCAGTCGTACACAGCGAGTGTAGGTGCAGCGAAGCCAACCGGAGCCGCTGCGCCCGGAACGGTCCCGTAACGAAGGTACCCCGAGCTCCAGCGAGCGGGCCGTACGCCGGGGCAAAGCCTTTTGGGTTACCTTTTTGGCGTCTGAAAAAGGTGACTCGCTGTAAGAGCGAAACCGCCAGCCGCAGCACCGAGAAAACGGATATTCACCCAAAACCCCAAGAGCCTGGTCGGCCCAGAGGCCGCCAAGGCCGCCAAAAAACAAAACCCCCAACAAACCTGAAGTCTGTCGGGGGTTTTCTTTTGTCTCGAGATCCCAGGCGTCTCGCAACGCCTGATCTCAGCTCAGCTTATTGGCAAGCTTCGCAATCCGGCTCGTCGATCGCGCAGGCCTTTGGCACTGGCGCCGGACCTGCCGGAGCGGCCAGGACCGAATCGTCGCCGTGGTTGCCGCCGCTGGAAACAGCGTTCAGCTTACCGGTGTTGATGGTCGACTTCTCGGTGCTGGTCGCGGCCAGGGCACGGAGGTAGTAAGTGGTTTTCAGACCGCGGTACCAAGCCATGCGGTAGGTCACGTCGAGCTTCTTGCCCGATGCGCCGGCGATGTACAGGTTCAGCGACTGGGCCTGGTCGATCCACTTCTGACGACGGCTGGCGGCGTCAACGATCCACTTGGTGTCCACTTCGAACGCGGTCGCATAGAGCTCTTTGAGTTCTTGCGGAATGCGCTCGATCTGCTGCACCGAACCGTCGTAGTACTTCAGGTCGTTGATCATCACCGAGTCCCACAGACCGCGAGCCTTCAGGTCGCGAACCAGGTACGGGTTGATCACGGTGAATTCGCCCGACAGGTTCGATTTCACGTACAGGTTCTGGTAGGTCGGTTCGATCGACTGCGAAACGCCAGTGATGTTGGCGATGGTCGCGGTCGGTGCGATGGCCATGATGTTCGAGTTACGGATGCCTTTCTGTACACGGGCGCGAACCGGTGCCCAGTCAAGGGTTTCCTTCAGGTCGACATCGATGTACTTCTCGCCGCGCTGTTCGATCAGGATCTGTTGCGAATCCAGCGGCAGGATGCCCTTGGACCACAGCGAACCGTTGAACGTCTCGTAGGCGCCGCGCTCGTCGGCCAGGTCGCAGGAAGCCTGGATCGCGTAGTAGCTGACCGCTTCCATCGACTTGTCGGCGAACTCGACGGCAGCGTCGGAGCCGTAGGCGATGTGCTGCAGGTACAGAGCGTCCTGGAAGCCCATGATGCCCAGACCGACCGGACGGTGGCGGAAGTTGGAGTTCTTCGCTTGCGGCACCGAGTAGTAGTTGATGTCGATCACGTTATCGAGCATGCGCACGGCGGTGTTCACGGTGCGTTGCAGCTTGGCGGTATCGAGCTTGCCGTCGACGATGTGGTTCGGCAGGTTGATCGAGCCCAGGTTGCAAACGGCGATTTCGTCCTTGTTGGTGTTCAAGGTGATCTCGGTGCACAGGTTCGAGCTGTGGACCACGCCGACGTGCTGCTGCGGGCTGCGCAGGTTGCACGGGTCCTTGAAAGTCAGCCATGGGTGGCCTGTTTCGAAGAGCATGGAGAGCATCTTGCGCCACAGGTCTTTGGCCTGGATGGTCTTGAACAGCTTGACCTTGCCCGGGTACTCGGTCAGCGCTTCGTAGTACTCGTAGCGCTCTTCGAAGGCTTTACCGGTCAGGTCGTGCAGGTCCGGTACTTCGGATGGCGAGAACAGGGTCCACTTGCCGTCATCGAAGACACGCTTCATGAACAGGTCAGGGATCCAGTTGGCGGTGTTCATGTCGTGGGTACGACGACGATCGTCACCGGTGTTCTTGCGCAGCTCGATGAACTCTTCGATGTCCATGTGCCAGGTTTCCAGGTAGGCACACACAGCGCCTTTGCGCTTGCCACCCTGGTTCACGGCCACAGCGGTGTCGTTCACCACTTTGAGGAACGGCACAACGCCTTGCGACTTGCCGTTGGTGCCCTTGATGTACGAACCCAGCGCACGCACCGGCGTCCAGTCGTTGCCCAGGCCGCCAGCAAATTTCGACAGCATGGCGTTGTCGTGGATCGCGTGATAGATGCCCGACAGGTCATCCGGCACGGTGGTCAGGTAGCAGCTCGACAGCTGTGGACGCAGGGTACCGGCGTTGAACAGGGTCGGGGTCGAAGCCATGTAGTCGAACGAGGACAGCAGGTTGTAGAACTCGATCGCACGGTCTTCTTTCTGCTTCTCTTCGATCGCAAGGCCCATGGCCACGCGCATGAAGAAGATCTGCGGCAGTTCGAAACGCACGCCATCCTTGTGGATGAAGTAGCGGTCGTACAGGGTCTGCAGGCCCAGGTAGGTGAATTGCTGATCGCGCTCGTGGTTGATCGCCTTGCCCAGTTTTTCCAGGTCGAAGGTGGCCAGCACAGGGTTCAGCAGTTCGAACTCGATACCTTTGGCGATGTACGCCGGCAGGGCCTTGGCGTACAGGTCGGCCATTTCGTGATGGGTGGCGCTTTCGGCGACTTCGAGGAAGTTCAGGCCTTCGGCACGCAGGGTGTCCATCAGCAGGCGGGCGGTGACGAACGAGTAGTTCGGCTCGCGCTCGACCAGGGTACGGGCGGTCATCACCAGTGCGGTGTTGACGTCGGTCAGGGCCACGCCGTCGTACAGGTTCTTCAGGGTTTCGCGCTGGATCAGGTCGCCGTCGACTTCTTCCAGACCTTCGCAGGCTTCGGTAACGATGGTGTTCAGGCGGCCCATGTCCAGCGGCGCGAGGCTGCCGTCGGCGCGGGTGATGCGGATCGACGGGTGCGCGTTGACTGCTGCTTCGGCAGGAGCGTGAGCTGCGCGCTCTTTCGAACGGCCGTCACGGTAGATCACGTAGTCACGGGCGACTTTCTGCTCGCCGGCGCGCATCAGGGCCAGTTCGACCTGGTCCTGGATTTCTTCGATGTGGATGGTGCCGCCCGATGGCATGCGACGCTTGAAGGTCGCGGTGACCTGCTCGGTCAGGCGCGCAACGGTGTCGTGGATTCGCGACGAGGCGGCAGCGGTGCCGCCCTCAACTGCGAGGAACGCTTTGGTGATAGCGACGGTGATCTTGTCATCGGTGTAAGGAACGACAGTGCCATTACGCTTGATCACGCGCAGCTGGCCAGGCGCGGTGGCTGCCAGATCCGAAGTCGAATCGGCGGCCTGCGGCAAGGTGCCCTGCGGGTTCTCGCGAGTTGTGTCGGTTTGCATGGGGGGTGGTCTCCACATTCTCTATGTTTGTTTGGCACCGTCATGGTGCTCACCGTTCTGTACCGAAGCACTGCAACCGACGGGCGTCGGCATTACAAACTTCGGAACAGTAGGAAAAAGGCTGCAACGCCGCATCCTTGCCGAAGTTTTGGTTACGAGCCGAAGCTCGCCACCGGATTCCTTCGCGGGTGGCAGTCATGACTGCAACACCCATACCGTTTTGTCCGTTTCGGACCAAATAAAACGGTGCCATCCGCCAGTGCGGTTTGGGCTTGAAAAAACTCGCTTGTTCTACCGGAAACCGGCCATAAAGCGCTTGAGTTTCAGGTCTGAAATGTGGTTGGGCGTTTTAGGTGAAAACCCTATATGTAGGGTCTCCGTTTTCGCCGTGCTACAAGATAATGCGTTTCAGGGGGGGATTGCAACGTACTACCTGTGGATAAGCCTGTGCGTAATTTGTGTAAGAAACAGCGAAAACGCGTGTAGGCCGCGAACCTGCTGAGCCAGACCGTTTGTCACTGTTTTTTTGCCTGGAAAAACGCTTCAGCGGTTTTTTAAGGGCGCGAACCCTATCACAGAATTCCGCCTTGTCCGAACGCATTTACCGACTTGTTTTCCGGGTGATCGGCGTTTATACAATCGCTGGGCGCATGAGCATTTTTATCCTCCTGAAACATGACAGATGATCGGGAGATACACGCAGGATTGTGGGAGCGAGCCTGCTCGCGAATCGGTTGACCACTGAGCATTCAGGTTGAAGCAACAGACGCTTTCGCGAGCAGGCTCGCTCCCACAGGTTTTGTCCGTGTCAGGCGATTGTCTTTCTTCTTTTAATAAAAACAGCAAGCAGAGGTCACCGGTGGAGCAACAAACCTGGCAGGTATTGATCGTCGAGGATGACCAGCGACTGGCCGAGCTCACCCGCGATTACCTGCAAGCCAATGGCCTGCGCGTGGAGATCGAAGGCAACGGTGCGCTGGCGGCGGCGCGGATCATCAAGGAGCAGCCGGATCTGGTGATCCTCGATCTGATGCTGCCCGGCGAAGATGGCCTGAGCATCTGCCGCAAGGTGCGCAGCCAGTACGACGGGCCGATCCTGATGCTCACCGCGCGCACCGACGACGCTGATCAGATCCACGGCCTCGACCTCGGTGCCGACGACTACGTGTGCAAACCGGTACGCCCGCGCCTGTTGCTGGCGCGCATCCAGGCGTTGCTGCGACGCAGTGACACACCGGAGCCGGTCGCGGAAAAATCCCGGCGGTTGCAATTCGGTCCACTGGTGGTCGACAACGCTTTACGCGAAGCCTGGCTGAGCGACAACGGCATCGAGCTGACCAGCGCCGAGTTCGACCTGCTGTGGCTGCTGGTGTCCAACGCCGGGCGGATACTTTCCCGGGAAGAAATCTTCACTGCATTGCGCGGCATCGGCTACGACGGCCAGGACCGCTCGATCGACGTGCGCATCTCGCGCATCCGCCCGAAAATCGGCGACGACCCCGATCATCCGCGCCTGATCAAGACCATTCGCAGCAAAGGCTATCTGTTCGTCCCTGAGGCCTGCGCAGACCTGGCGCTGTGAATTCGATCTTCCTGCGCATCTACGGCGGCATGTGCGCCGCGCTGATTCTGGTGGCGGTGCTCGGCGTGCTGGCGCTGAACCTGCTCAATCAGGTGCGCAGCGAGCAATATCGCGAACGCCTGGCCCACGGCACCTTCTCGCTGATGGCCGACAACCTGCAACCGATGAACCAGACCGAACGCCATCGCGCGCTGCTGGTGTGGGAGCGGCTGCTCGGTATACCGCTGACGCTGAAGAAATTCTCTGAAACCGACCTTGATCTGGCCCAGCGCACCCGTGTCCTGCGCGGTCAGGCGCTGGTCGAGCAAACCGGGCCACATGCCGCCAAGGTCTATCGGCTGATCAGCGAAAAAGAGCAGCTTGTATTGGTAGGAGAGGTGCAGCAGATCAGCGAGCAACTGGCCCGGGCGACCATCTATTTGCTGGCCGATGAGCTGGTGCGGGTACCGGTCGGCGAACAGCCCAAGCGTCTGGCGCAGATAAAGCAGGAAAAGGGCTTCGGCTTCGATCTGCGTCTGGTCACGGTAAATGACGCCGACATGGACGAAGACCAGAGCCGCCGCGTGGCCGAGGGCGATACGGTGATGGCGCTGGGCAAGGGCGGCGATTCGATTCGCGTGTTTGCCGGCATGGTCGGCACGCCGTGGGTGCTGGAAATCGGCCCGCTGTATCAGATGAATCCGTACCCGCCGGAATGGCTGGTATTGATTGCCGCGCTCGGTCTGACGCTGATCGGTCTCATCGTCTATCTGCTGGTGCGTCAGCTTGAGCGACGTTTGCGCGGTCTCGAAGCAGCGGCCACGCGCATCGCCAAGGGCAGCCTGGAAACCCGTGTGCCGGCGCGCGGCGCTGACTCGGTCGGGCGGCTTGCGTCGGCGTTCAATGGCATGGCTGAGCACTTGCAACAGTTGCTGGCGATCCAGCGTGAACTGGTGCGCGCGGTGTCTCATGAACTGCGTACCCCAGTGGCACGGCTGCGTTTCGGGCTGGAAATGATCGGCACGGCGACCACTCCGCAAGCGCTGGAAAAATACCGCGAAGGCATGGATCACGACATTGAAGACCTCGATAAGCTGGTCGACGAAATGCTCACCTATGCACGACTGGAGCAAGGCTCGCCGGCGCTGACCTTCCAGCGCATCGATCTGGATGCGCTGGTCAATCAGGTGATCGCAGAATTGGCGCCGCTGCGCGCCGAGGTCACGGTGCAGCGCGGTTTGTGTCTTTCATCTGCCGACAATGACGGCGCCTGGGTCGAGGCTGAACCGCGTTATCTGCATCGGGCGCTGCAGAATCTGGTGGGCAACGCGATGCGCCATGCGCATTCGCAGGTGACGGTGAGTTATCAGGTCGGCCAGTTGCGCTGCCGGATCGACGTCGAGGACGACGGGCCGGGCGTGCCGGAAGTGGCTTGGGAGCGGATCTTCACGCCGTTTCTGCGCCTCGACGATAGCCGCACGCGCGCCTCGGGCGGGCATGGTCTGGGGTTGTCGATTGTGCGGCGGATCATTCACTGGCACGACGGCCGCGCGATCATTGGCAAGAGCAAGAGCCTGGGTGGGGCGTGTTTCAGTCTGAGTTGGCCGAGGAATCAGGAGCGCCGCTGAGATTCGGTATACCGCCTTCGCGAGCAGGCTCGCTCCCACATTTGAAATGCAATCCCCTGTGGGAGCGAGCCTGCTCGCGAAGGCGCCATAACAGACAATGCAAATCCTCAGGCTTGAATACTGACCAGGCTCAACAACTGCCCATCCTGCACTCCGAACTGCGCCTCCAGCTCCGATCCGTTGCGCCATTCGCTGGACAGATCCGTCAACAACCGCAGCCTGACCTGTCCCGCCTCAGTCCATTCCAGCACTTCGGCATGCTCGAAATAAAAGCGCTGCTGCACGATCGGGTAGAGCGCCTTGAACAAACTCTCTTTGACCGAAAACGTCAGGGTCACCCGCAGCGCCAGTTGCTCCTGAGAACCCGCCGCCATGCGCTGCAATTCCGCCGGGGTGAGAATTTCCCCGGCCAAGCGTTCGGCGCGCTCATGGCTCAACAGGTTTTCCAGATCCATGCCCAAGCCGCGCCAGTGCTGCTTGTTGGCAACAATCGCCGCCGCACGGCCGGTGCTGTGAGTGATCGAACCGCAGATATGCGCCGGCCACACCGGGGCGCGGTCTTCGCCGATCGGCGGGACGATATACAGGCCTTCGAGTTGTTGCAGCGCGGCCCGGGCGCAGATGCGTCCAGCGAGAAACTCGGCCTGGCGCTTGGCCACCGAGCGCTGAATGCTCGGCGGCGCCAGCACAGCGCTGCGCTGGAAGTCATCGCCAAGCAGGCGTGCGGGGTCGAAGTGGGTACTGAGCAGCACGGTATCGGCCAGGACCGTCGGCAACGGCCAGTGGCTGTCGAGCGCAGTGCAGCAGGCGGGCAGGGCGGGGGTGAAGTTCATGGCGGGCATTTTGCCGGTTAGTCGGGGCGAGGTCGAGATCGGCGGTGAAGCCTTCGCGAGCAGGCTCGCTCCCACAAGGGATCTTCTGCGCGACAGATATCCGGTGTGGGAGCGAGCCTGCTCGCGCAAGCCGCGCCTCGGCGTTACTGACTCAACCGAAAATCTTCTTGAAGAACGCCTGCATATCCGCCCACGACTTTTCATCCGCCGCCTTGTTGTAACCAATGTCCGGCCCGCCATGCTCGCCATGGCTCAAACGATCGGCATCCGGATTGCTGAAACCATGCTTGGCGCCATCCAGACTGACGAACTTGTAGTCCGCCCCGGCCTTGTCCATTTCTGCCTTGAACGCGGTGACATTGTCCTGAGTCACCATGCTGTCCAGCGCCCCATGCTCGACGAGGATTTTCGCCTTCACACTGCCCGGAGTCGCCGGAGTTTTGGTCGCCAGCGCTCCGTGGAAACTCACCACACCAGCCAGCGGCACACCCTGACGCGCGGCATTGAGCACCACGGCGCCACCGAAGCAATAGCCGATGGCGGCGATTTTGTTCGGGTCGGTCTGCTTTTGCTTCTTCAACAGATCGAGCCCGGCGGCGAAGCGTTTACTGGCGGCATCGGCATCCTTGGTCGCTGCCTGCATGAAGGCCATGGCGTCTTTCGGGTGCTCGGTGTTCTTGCCTTCGCCATACATGTCGATGGCCAGCGCGCTGTAGCCGAGTTCGGCGAGATCCCGCGCGCGGCGCTTGGCGTAATCGTTCAGCCCCCACCATTCGTGGACCACGACAACGCCGGGGCGTGGGCCTTTGATCGCGTCGTCATAGGCGTAGTAGCCGATCAGTTTGCTGCCGTCGGCGCTTTGGTAGGGGATTTCTTCAGTCTTGATCGCAGCCTGGGTGAGGCTGCTGACTGCCAGCAAAGTGAGGGCGAGGAACAGGCGCATGGTCGGGTGTCCTTATTGAAAGTGGTCAGAACAGCCTAGTCGATCCGGTTCAGGTCAGGTTCAGAGACGGTTCAGGGGCCGTACAGGGGCGGCTCAGTAACCTTGCGCCATACCCAAACAGCACTGTGAAAGAGGAAATACCCATGACTCGTTTAAACAAATTGCTGCTGGCTTTCACCCTGTTAGGCTCCAGCATCGCGGCGAACGCCGACGACACCAGCAACTTCGCCGGCCTGACATTCGGCCAGACCAGCGACAAGATCGACAAGTCCCACGCGCTCAACAACAACCTTGGCAACCCCAACGTCACTGGGGCCATCGACGGCAACAACACCTACGGCATGCGCCTCGGTCAGCAAAACAGCCAGGGCCGCTACTACGCCACCTACGACAACGTTTCCGGCTCGCACAATGGCGTTAAACTGCGCCAGGAAAATCTGCTCGGCAGCTATGACCTGTTCTATCCAGTGGGCGGCAGCACCAAATTGTTCGGCGGCGCCACGGCCGGTCTGACCAAGCTGACGCAGGATTCGCCAGGTTTCAGCCGTGACAGCGACATCGGTTACGCCATTGGTGGCCAGGTCGGTGTGTTGCAGCAAGTTTCGCAGAACACCTCGGTAGAACTCGGTTACCGTTACCTGCGCAGCAACGCCAGCACCGAAATGAAAGAAAGCGGCGGCAGCAAACAGGGCTCGCTGGACTTGACCAGCAGCGCGCAGACCTACCTGTCGGCCAACTACTATTTCTAAGCGGTTGTCGCAGTTTGAAGTGTGGGAGCGAGCCTGCTCGCGAAAGGTGTATCAGCCGACACTTGCTTGGCTGATCCACCGTATTCGCGAGCAGGCTCGCTCCCACAGGTAGTTGCCTGGAGAGTTCAAGTGATAGGGAGAAAGGCATGAAACTGTTGGTCGTCGAAGACGAGGCGCTGTTGCGTCATCACCTGCAAACCCGTCTGACGGAGAGCGGTCATGTGGTCGAGTCCGTGGCCAATGCCGAGGAGGCGCTGTACCAGACCGGCCAGTACAACTTCGATCTGGCGGTGATTGATCTCGGCCTGCCGGGCATGGGCGGCCTCGACCTGATCCGCCAGTTGCGCTCGGGCGGCAAGACCTTCCCGATCCTGATCCTCACCGCTCGCGGCAACTGGCAGGACAAGGTCGAAGGGCTTGCCGCCGGTGCCGACGATTACGTGGTCAAGCCGTTCCAGTTCGAAGAACTCGATGCGCGCCTGAACGCATTGCTGCGCCGCTCCAGCGGCTTCACCCAGTCGACCATCGTTGCTGGACCGTTGCTGCTCGACCTCAATCGCAAACAGGCCAGCCTCGATGAGCAACCGCTGGCGCTGACTGCTTACGAATACCGCATCCTCGAATACCTCATGCGCCACCATCAGCAAGTGGTGCCCAAGGATCGCTTGATGGAGCAGCTCTATCCGGACGATGACGAGCGCGATCCGAATGTCATCGAAGTGCTGGTCGGCCGTCTGCGCCGCAAGCTCGAAGGCCCGGCCGGGTTCAAGCCGATCGACACCGTGCGCGGCCTCGGCTACCTGTTCAATGAGCGCTGCACTTGATCCGTTCCCTTCGCGTTCGCTTGATGCTCGCCGCCACCACGTTGGCGGTGTTGTTCATGCTTGCCTTGCTGCCGGCGATGCAGGGTGCCTTCAGCCTTGCCTTGCAGGACTCGATCGAGCAACGTCTGGCCTCCGACGTCACCACATTGATTTCCGCCGCACGGGTGGAAAACGGTCGGCTGGTGATGCCGTCGCAATTGCCCGACGAACGCTTCAACCTCACCGATTTCCGTTTGCTCGGCTATATCTACGACCGCGACGGCAAGTTGGTGTGGCGTTCGAAAGCCACCCAGGAAGAACAGATCAACTACAAACCGCGCTACGACGGCCTCGGCAATGAGTTCGCGCGGATCCGTGAAGCCAGCGGTCAGGAATTTTTTGTCTACGACGTCGAAGTCAAATTGCTCGGCGGCAAAAGCGCAGCGTTCAGCATCGTCGCTCTGCAACCGGTACGTGAATACGAAACCACCCTCGAAGGCCTGCGGGAAAATCTCTATCTGGGCTTCGGTGCGGCGTTGCTGGTATTGCTGGCGCTGCTATGGATCGGCCTGACCTGGGGCCTCAAGGCCTTGCGCCGCTTGAGCCAGGAACTCGACGAAATCGAAGGCGGTACTCGCGAAAGCCTGACGGAAAAACACCCGCGTGAACTGCTGCGCCTGACCGGCTCGCTCAACCGCTTGCTGCTCAGCGAACGCCAGCAACGCAGCCGCTACCGCGACTCCCTCGACGACCTCGCCCACAGCCTGAAAACCCCGTTGGCGGTGCTGCAAGGCGTCAGCGAAGACATGGCCCAGCGTCCCGCAGACCGCGACCAGGCCTGGGTTCTGCAAAGCCAGATCGAACGCATGAGCCAGCAGATCAGCTACCAACTGCAACGGGCCAGCCTGCGCAAAAGCGGCCTGGTGCGCCATCAGGTGCGCCTGCAACCGGTGCTCAAAAGCCTGTGCGATACGCTGGACAAGGTCTACCGCGACAAACACGTGCGCGTGACCTTTGATCTGCCCGAGCACTGCTACGTGCCGATCGAGCAGGGCGCCTTGCTGGAAATGCTCGGCAACCTGCTGGAAAACGCCTATCGCCTGTGCCTCGGCGAAGTGCGGGTCAGCGTGCGCGAATCACTGGCCGGGATCGAGTTGTGTGTCGAGGATGATGGCCCGGGTGTGCCACTCGATCAGCGTGCGCGGATTCTCGAACGCGGCGAACGCCTGGATGCCCAACATCCGGGGCAGGGCATCGGGCTGGCGGTGGTCAAGGACATCATCGAAAGCTACAACGCCCGTTTGGCCTTGGGTGATTCACCGATGGGCGGGGCGGCGTTCAGGATTGATTTTCCTGCGGTGTGATTGCGAGCTGCCCTCACCCTAACCCTCTCCCAGAGGTAGAGGGGACTGACCGAAGTGTCTTTGGAAAATTATCGACCTGAGCGGTTTGCAGCGAATATGGATTCAATAGAGAGCTTGCAGGTCGGCGTATTTCTCAAGCATCCCCCAATCAGTCCCCTCTCCCTCCGGGAGAGGGTTAGGGTGAGGGGCTTTTGATTTAGCGCCTCATTGCTCCTGCGCCCGATAAGCCCCCGGTGTCAGCCCCGTCCATTTCTTGAACGCCCGATGAAACGCCGAAGGCTCAGAGAACCCGAGCTGCTCGGCAATCTGTTGCAACGACAGCTCCGCCCGACCCAGATGGTAGATGGCGATATCCCGCCGCAGCTGATCCTTGAGTTCCTGAAAACTGCTGCCTTCCTCGCGCAAATGCCGGCGCAAGGTTTGCGGGCTGATATGCAGATGCGCGGCGACGGCTTCCAGATCCGGCCAACTCGCAGCGTCGCGACTGAGCAAGCGGCGCAGACGGCTGCTCAGGCTGTCGCCGTCGTCCGGGCGTGAGAGCAGGTCGGCGGGGGAGCGTTCGAGAAAATGCTTGAGCGTGCGTTCGTCCTGCAACAGCGGCATGGCCAGATAGCGACTGTGAAACAGCAGGTTGCTTTGCTCGGCATCAAAGGTCAGCGGGCAGGGGAACAGCAGGTCATATTCGCTGCCGTGCTCGGGGCGCGGATAGCTGAAGGTTGCCTGCTCCAGGCGTATCCGCTGGCCGATCAGCCAACTGCCGAGGCGGTGCCAGATCACCAACAAACTCTCGCTGAGAAAATGATCCGGGTCCCACCACTGCGCGTCGTCCAGACTCAAACGCACCCATTCGTCTTCGCGACGCAGGGTCAGGCGTGGAGCGTCGGGGAACAGGCTGTAAAACAACAAGCCACGTTGCAGAGCTTTCTCCAGGTTACGGCAGTGAATCGAGGCGTGGCACATCATGGCGAAGCTGCCGGGCTTGCTCGGGGCGTTACCGAAACCCAGGTATTCGTCGTCCAGCGCCAGCCACAGCCCTTGAATCAGCCGGGTGAACTGCTCAGGGGCAATCCGCGCGCGGGGCTCGTCGAGCAACTCCGGGCTGATCCCCAGTTGCTGTAACAGGCCTGAATAATCCAGGCCGCGCCGGCGCGCACCGCCAAGGGCGGCACGGGCGAAATGGCTGGCGATGGTGCTTTCGCGCATAAGCGGCAATCCTTGTTCAGGCACCGATCGTAATGGCGGGCCGGCAACGCCACAAGGCGGATTTCCGCCAAATTGCAGGACGCTGAACGCTCAGTTGGCGGAAATCCGCCATGCCTCAAGTCGCTGATTGGTGACAGGGAACTCCCGCAGGCCCTGATATCAAAAGGCTTGCTGCCATTTGCACCAATCTGGCACGACGTTTGCGATACAAGCCACAGAAGCGTGCATTCTCCGACCGGGAAAAATGCCGTTCCAACAACAAATCCCTCCAGTGCAGGAGGGTTCGCAATTAAGGTTCGGCGCTCGACAGATGGATGTTGCCGCTGGACGCTTGAGGAAACCTGCAATGACGACTCGTCAGCCACTGTACAAATCCCTGTATTTCCAGGTGATCGTTGCCATCGCCATCGGCATCCTGCTCGGTCACTTCTATCCGCAGACCGGTGTGGCCCTCAAGCCACTGGGTGACGGCTTCATCAAGCTGATCAAAATGGTCATCGCCCCGATCATCTTCTGTACTGTTGTCAGCGGCATCGCCGGCATGCAGAACATGAAGTCGGTAGGCAAGACCGGCGGCTACGCGCTGCTGTACTTCGAAATCGTTTCGACCATTGCCCTGCTGATCGGTCTGGTCGTGGTCAACGTTGTGCAACCGGGCGCCGGCATGCACATCGACGTCACCACCCTGGACGCCTCGAAAATCGCCACCTACGTGACGGCCAGTAAAGACCAGAGCATTGTCGGTTTCCTCCTCAATGTGATCCCGAACACCATCGTCGGCGCGTTCGCCACCGGTGACATCCTGCAAGTGCTGATGTTCTCGGTGATCTTCGGCTACGCCCTGCATCGCCTCGGCTCGTACGGCCGTCCGCTGCTGGACATGATCGATCGCTTCGCCCACGTGATGTTCAACATCATCAACATGATCATGAAACTGGCGCCACTGGGTGCGTTCGGTGCCATGGCGTTCACCATCGGTGCCTACGGTGTCGGCTCGCTGGTGCAACTGGGCCAGTTGATGATCTGCTTCTACATCACCTGCGTCCTGTTCGTCGTGCTGGTGCTGGGTGCGATCTGCCGGGCTCACGGTTTCAGCGTGTTCAAACTGGTGCGCTACATCCGTGAAGAGCTGTTGATCGTACTGGGTACGTCCTCGTCGGAATCGGCACTGCCACGCATGCTGATCAAGATGGAGCGTCTGGGCGCGAAGAAATCCGTCGTGGGTCTGGTGATCCCGACCGGTTACTCGTTCAACCTCGACGGTACTTCGATCTACCTGACCATGGCCGCCGTGTTCATCGCTCAGGCGACTGATACGCACATGGACATCACCCACCAGATCACTCTGCTGCTGGTGCTGCTGCTGTCCTCCAAAGGCGCGGCAGGTGTGACCGGTTCGGGCTTCATCGTTCTGGCCGCGACGCTGTCGGCCGTAGGTCACCTGCCGGTTGCCGGTCTGGCGCTGATCCTCGGTATCGACCGTTTCATGTCTGAAGCCCGCGCGCTGACCAATCTGGTCGGTAACGCTGTAGCGACCATCGTCGTGGCCAAGTGGGTCAAGGAGCTGGACACCGATCAACTGCAGACCGAGCTGGCTTCCGGCGGTCGCGGTATCTCCGATGAGCGTGAAGAAGACGACCTGGGTGTGGCTGAAGGCCCAACCCCGAGCAATGTGAAGTAAGCATCGCTTGCACAGAAAAACCCGCTCCGGCGGGTTTTTTCTTGCCCGGAATTTGAGCGCAACGGTCACACCTGCTGACATTTGCGGTGATTGCCGCATCGGCAATGGCTGCCTAGGCTGAGTACATCGCCCAAGGAGTTCACCCATGTCTGCACCGCTGGCCTCACTGAAGATTCTCGATTTCTCGACCTTGCTGCCGGGGCCGTTCGCCTCGTTGCTGCTGGCGGACATGGGCGCCGAGGTGCTGCGCATCGAATCGCCGACGCGTATGGATCTGCTGCGGGTGCTGCCGCCGCATGATGGCGGGGTCTCGGCCAGCCACGCTTATCTGAACCGCAACAAGCGCAGTCTGGCGCTGGACCTGAAACAGCCCGAAGCGCTGCAGATCATCAAGCAACTGCTGGGCGAGTACGACATCGTCCTCGAGCAGTTTCGCCCCGGGGTGATGGAGCGTCTGGGCCTGGGTTATGAAGCGTTGAAAGCGATCAATCCAAAGCTGATTTATGTGTCGATCAGCGGTTACGGCCAGAGCGGGCCGTACAAGGAGCGCGCCGGGCATGACATCAATTATCTGGCGCTGGCGGGACTCGCCAGTTACACCGGACGCGCCGACAGCGGGCCGTTGCCGCTGGGCATGCAGGTGGCGGACGTGGCGGGCGGCTCGCTACACGGCGTGATCGGCTTGCTGGCAGCGGTGATTGCCCGTCAGCAAACCGGGCAGGGCACCCATCTGGATGTGAGCATGACCGACTGCGCGTTCAGCCTGAACGCCATGGCCGGCGCTGGCTATCTGGCCTGCGGCGCGGAACCGGGCCGCGAAGATCAGATGCTCAACGGCGGCAGTTTCTATGACTATTACCGCACCCGGGATGGGCGCTGGATGTCGGTGGGCAGTCTGGAGCCGGCCTTCATGCAGCAATTGTGCACGGCGCTGGGCCGGCCGGAGCTGGCGGCGCAAGGGTTGTCGCCCAGGCCCGAGCAACAACAAGCCTTGAAAGAGGCGTTGCGCATCGAATTCGAGCGGCACGATTTTGCAGAACTGTGTGAATTGTTCGCCGGGGTCGATGCCTGTGTCGAGCCGGTACTGAGTCTGGGCGAGGCGTTGCGCCATCCGCAGTTACAGGCGCGGGAGCTGGTGACCCAGGTGCCGCGCGGCGATGGTACGACGCAGGCGCAGATGGCCTGTCCGTTGAAATTCTCTCAAGCATTGCCGGCGCCAAGGCATGTTGGCGCGGGGTTGGGGCTGCATACGGATGAGGTGTTGGGGGAGTTAGGGTTGAGTGCTGAGCGGATCGCCGAGTTGCGTTCGGCCAGGGTGATTCTGTAGCGCTCATGCCGCCGCCTTCGCGAGCAGGCTCGCTCCCACATTGAAATGCATTCCCCTGTGGGAGCGAGCCTGCTCGCGAAGGGGCCCGCCGATACTCTACAAAACTGTCATTCCACCCGCATTTCACCACTGAACACCAGCGTACTGCGGCAACGCCGGCACAGATACCGCCGCCCTTGCCGCACCAGGCCATGGCGCTGGGCGGTAAACGGGAAATCACTGTCGGGGCACGGGCATTTGTAGATATAGCGGGTCACGCTGCGCCGCTTGATTTCATAGGTGTGGCAGCGATCCGGCGGCAGTTCGTAGACGCCGCGCATGATCAGTTGCCACTCCTCGCCATGGGGCTGGATGCGGTCGCCGAACAGTTGATGAGCGATCAGGTGGGCGACTTCGTGGGCCACGGTCTGCTTGAGGAAGTGTTCGGTGTTTTCCCGGTACAGCTGCGGGTTGAAGCGCAGCAGGTTCTCGTGCAGATGCGCGACACCGGCTTTCTGCCCGCGCAGCTTGAGACTGACCACGGGGCGTTTGAAGGAACGTTTGAAAAAGGATTCAGCGAGTTGGTAACAATCTTCGACGCGGGTATTGAGTTGCTCGGACATGCTTGATGGATCTCCAGAGACGCCGAGTATGCCGCAACCCCGGCGACTTGCGAATCGCCGACCTGCCGAATGGTCGTCGCTCCAACAAGAAGGCCGCCTTGCGGCGGCCTGTATTGGCAGATGTTGTTTTTCTCAGGGAGGAAACAGGTCAGTTGGTATAGACCGGGCCGACACCCAGGCCCCAGACAATCACGGTGAACGCCATGATCGCCACCAGCACCACCAGCCCAACCGCGAGCACCGAGCTGGAAAACAGAAAGCCTTCATCCGAAGGGATGTTCATGAACGTCGGCAAGCCGACATACAACAGATAGACCGTGTAGCAGATGGCCGCCGTACCGACAATCATCCCCAGCCACATGTGCGGATACAGCGCCGCCAGACCGCCGACGAACAACGGTGTCGCCGTGTAAGTGGCGAATGCCACGCAACGGGCCAAGCTTGGATTGGCGTCATAGGTGCGCGCCATCCAGTGCACGAAGGCGCCCATCACCGCGACCCCGCCGAGCATCGCCAGGTACGACATGATGGTCATCCACAGAGCGCTTTCAAACGTGAGCATTACCGGCGCGCGGTTGCCGATCACCCAGCCGACCTGGGTCGTGCCGATGAACGCCGAGACAGCGGGGATCGCCGCTAGAATGAGCGTATGCGTCAGGTACATGTGGCTGATGCTTTCCTCTTGGTCGCCACGGATCTCCTTCCATTCCTGATCGGGGTGGGTAAAAAGTCCCACTACGTGATGGATCATGCCATTCACTCCTCTTGTCATTGCCATCGCCCCCCAACGGAGCGCCTACGGGCCAAGATGGCCGAGCAAATACAGGTCTTCAGATGTGTGCGACCTTATGTCGCAGTATAGAAAGGAGTCCAGCGCACCGGTATGCCGGGCTTAGAGCAAATCGCGCTGTAAACGGGATGGATAATCGCCTCGGGGTCTTGCGCGGGAAGGCATTTTTGGGGTTGAAACACTTTTTGTGGCGAGGGGATTTATCCCCGTTCGGCTGCGCAGCAGTCGCCAGCCCATTCAGCGCGCAGTGTCAGGCATTACGAGTTCCCAGGTTTTGGGGCTGCTTCGCAACCCAGCGGGGATAATTCCCCTCGCCACAGATGCTTCGCGCTACCGGGGTTTTTGCGTAAAATGCCGGCCTTTCGTCACACCTCACGGATTTCGCGTCATGGGCACTCTTACGGTCAACCAGAACAAACTGCAAAAGCGCCTGCGCCGCCTGGCCGGCGAAGCGGTCGCCGATTTCAACATGATCGAGGACGGCGACAAGGTCATGGTCTGCCTGTCCGGGGGCAAGGACAGCTACACCATGCTCGACGTGCTGATGCACCTGCAGAAGGTTGCACCGATCAAGTTCGACATCGTCGCGGTGAACATGGACCAGAAACAGCCGGGCTTTCCTGAGCACGTGCTGCCGGCCTATCTGAAAGAACTGGGCATCGAGTACCACATCGTCGAGAAAGACACCTACTCGGTGGTCAAGGAACTGGTGCCGGAAGGCAAGACCACCTGCTCGCTGTGCTCGCGCCTGCGTCGCGGCACCCTGTACACCTTCGCTGACGAAATCGGCGCGACGAAAATGGCCCTCGGTCATCACCGCGACGACATCGTCGAAACGTTCTTCCTCAACATGTTCTTCAACGGCACCCTCAAAGCGATGCCGCCGAAGCTGCGCGCCGACGATGGCCGCAACGTGGTGATTCGTCCGCTGGCTTACTGCAACGAAAAGGACATTCAGGCCTACTCGGACTTGAAGCAATTCCCGATCATCCCGTGCAACCTCTGCGGCTCGCAGGAAAACCTGCAGCGCCAGGTGGTCAAGGAAATGCTCCAGGACTGGGATCGCAAGACCCCGGGCCGTACCGAATCGATTTTCCGCAGCCTGCAGAACGTGGTGCCATCGCAACTGGCCGACCGCAACCTGTTCGACTTCACCAGCCTGAAGATCGACGAGACTGCAGCTTCACGCTTCGTTAACGTCGTCAATCTGTAAACACCTTCAAATGTGGGAGCGAGCCTGCTCGCGAAAGCGGTGTGTCATTCAACTGATTGGTTGACTGAGACTCCCTCTTCGCGAGCAGGCTCGCTCCCACATTGGTTTCTTCGCTTCATTCAATAGGAGAGGGCATGCGCGATTACAAGTGGCTGCACGAATACTGTCTGAACCGTTTCGGTTCGGCGGCTGAACTGGAAGCCCATCTGCCCGTTCCCAAGACCCCCGCACAACTGCGTAAGATCCGCGACGACCGCTACCTCTCGACCATGGCCCTGCGGGTTTTTCGCGCCGGGCTCAAGCACAGCCTGGTCGACGCCAAGTGGCCGGCGTTCGAAGAGGTGTTCTTCAAGTTCGATCCGGAAAAAGTCGTGCTGATGAGCGCCGAGCACCTTGAGCGGCTGATGCAGGACGCGCGGATCATCCGCCATCTGGGCAAGCTGAAAAGTGTGCCGCGCAATGCGCAGTTCATTCTCGATGTGGAAAAGGACAAGGGCAGCTTCGGCGCATTGATCGCCGACTGGCCGGTGACCGATATCGTCGGCCTGTGGACGTACCTGAAAAAGCACGGCCACCAACTCGGCGGGCTGTCGGCGCCACGCTTTTTGCGCATGGTCGGCAAGGACACGTTCGTGCCGAGCTACGACGTGGTCGCGGCGCTTAATGCGCAGAAGATCGTCGACAAAGTGCCGACCAGCCAGCGCGATCTGGCGACGGTGCAGAACGCGTTCAACCAGTGGCATGAGCAGAGTGGCGGACGGCCGATGAGCCAGATTTCGATGATGCTCGCCTATACCGTCAACCATTAAAACCGCGTCGCTGCATTCGCGAGCAGGCTCGCTCCCACCTCTGGAATGCATTCCCTGTGGGAGCGAGCCTGCTCGCGAAAGCGGTTGGTCAGGCGACGCTGATCTCGCCTTCGCCAGCCAATTTGCGATTCAACTGATAGCGCCAGCGCACATACAGCAGCGCCGAGCAGAACACCGCCAGGCTTGCGGCCATTTCCAGCAGGCCGAACAACTGCCGGTTGGGGTCGTACGCCGCCAGGGCGCCTTTGATGAAGTACAGGTTCACCACAAAACACATCCACGAATGGCCACGGGCGCTGCCCATGATCATCGCCGGGGCGAGGACCAGCCACGGGATCAGCTCGACCAGCAGAATCACCCACGGCCGCGCGCCATGCAGGTCGGCGAACAGCAGGTAATAAACAGCGAGCAAGCCGGCGAGGGCGAAAAAGCTCAGCAGGCTGAGCACTCGCATCGCCTTGACCCGTGGCTCTAGCCACTCTATCGAGGGCAGGACTTTCGGCTTCTTCGCCATCAGCCCACCAGCTTCAGTGCGGTTTTCGCCAAGCGCAGACCGAGTGCGCGACACAGCGCCACTTCATGCTGATCAAGACCGTTCTTGCCGTCGGCACCGGCGTGATGGCTGGCCCCGTAAGGCGTGCCGCCACCTTCGGTTTCGAGCAGGGCCGATTCGCTGTAGGGCAGGCCAGTGATGAGCATGCCGTGGTGCAGCAACGGCAACATCATCGACAGCAGCGTGGTTTCCTGACCGCCGTGCAGGCTGGCGGTAGAGGTGAACACACCGGCCGGTTTGCCGACCAGCGCGCCGGTCAGCCAGAGGTTGCTGGTGCCGTCGAGGAAGTACTTGAGCGGCGCGGCCATGTTGCCGAAACGCGTCGGACTGCCCAAGGCGAGGCCAGCGCAGTTCTTCAGATCGTCGAGGCTGGCGTAGAGCGCGCCTTCGGCGGGAATCTCCGCCGCTACCGCTTCGCATTCGGTGGAAATCGCCGGCACTGTGCGCAGACGCGCTTCCATTCCGGCCTGCTCGACGCCACGGGCGATTTGCCGGGCCATCTCGTTGGTCGAACCGTTGCGGCTGTAATAGAGAACCAGAATGTACGGCGTGCTCATGGCAACAACTCCAGCACGTTTTCCGGTGGGCGACCGATGACGGCCTTGTCGCCGACTTCCAGAATCGGCCGCTCCATGAGTTTCGGGTGCGCGGCAATGGCGTCGATCAGCTGCTGCTCGCTGAGGCTGGCGTCGGCCAGGTTCAGGGTTTTGTATTCCACTTCACCGCTGCGCAGCAGCTGTCGCGCGCTGATCCCGAGCTTGCCGAGCAGGGCCTTGATCTGCGCGGCGCTGAGCGGCGTTTCCAGGTAGCGCACGACATTCGGATGCAAGCCGCGGGCTTCGAGCAGTTCCAGCGCGCCGCGGGATTTCGAGCAGCGCGGATTGTGATAAAGCGTCAGATCGGTCATGGCGGGTCGCTTCTGGCGTAAAGTGGCGGCTATTCTAACTGTGCGGCGCGCAATCCAGAACCGTCAGAGGCGATGGGTCGCAGGCGCTTTCGAATTTTCACAAGGAACACGACATGACACGGCGATTGGCAGCGGCATTGACGATTCTCGGGGCGTTGATGCTGGGGGGCTGCGGTAATGATTACGGCATCGACCAGAACGGCCAGAAGGTAGCGTCCGAACGTCTGGACAAGCAGTGGGTGGTGCTCAATTACTGGGCCGAATGGTGTGGCCCATGCCGCACGGAAATTCCCGAGCTGAATCATTTGGCTGATGAGCTCAAGAGCAAGAACGTCGGGGTGTTCGGGGTCAATTTCGACAACGTGCAGGGCGCGGAGCTGAAAGAGGCAAGCGAAAAACTCGGCATCAAGTTCACCGTGCTGGCGCAGGATCCGGCCGAGCTGTTCGACCTGCCGCGCAGTGAGGCGCTGCCGGTGACGTTCATCATTGATGACAAGGGCAAGGTGCGTGAGCAGTTGCTGGGTGAGCAGACGGCGGCGGGGGTGATGGCGAAGCTGGAGGCGTTGCAGGCTACGAAGTAAACCGCCAGAAGCCCCTCACCCCAGCCCTCTCCCGGGGGGAGAGGGGGCCGACCGAGGTGTCTTTCGTCGTACATCGACCTGAGACACCGAGTTGATTATGGTCCCGTCAGACAGAATCCAGTCGATTATGGATTCGGCGAAGAATTACCACGTCGACATAACTCTTCAATATCCCCCAATCAGTCCCCTCTCCCTCTGGGAGAGGGCTAGGGTGAGGGCCTTGGCGATCCAGGGCGGATCAACCCTCTTCCAGCCACCAGCGCAACGGTTTGCCTTGAGCCGGCCAGAAGCGTATCTGCTCGATGGGCGAAATGTCCCAGCGCTCGACTTTTTCCAGCGCCTGCAGGAACCGTTGTTCCTGCTCCATCAGCGCCGGGGCGCAGAGCTTGCGGGTCTTGCCGATCTTGCCGAAGCTCAGCTTGTCGCCGTCCTGCGTGTACGGCGCGAACCAATGATTACAGCCGCCGTTGCCGTAGGCGCGGCCGTCATCGCCGAGGGTCACGGTCAAATGGCTGTAATCCATCAGTGGCCGCTCGCCGATCCATTCCAGAATGTAGCTGCGGTTGTGCTGCAGTTGTACCGGCTCTGCGGCGCAACCAGCCAGGCCGACACCGATCAGTGCGGTCAGGGCGAGGCGTTTCATCATGCAGGCTCCTGGCATTTCGGGCACAGGTGCTTGTCGCCAGCGGTTTTCCAGCCGAGCTCGGCGATGCGCGCAGTGGCGGCGGGTTTCTCGGCGGTTTTGCCGAGTTTGGCATCCACGGCGAATTCGAAACTCAGCTCTTTCGCGCAGCTGTCGCAGTTGACCTGCCAGGTGTGAATGGCCAGTTCGCCAAACACCGGGCCTGTGGTCATTGCGGTCCATTGGCCTGGCGGATTGATCAAGTGGCGGACCGTGTCGACGGTCAGGCGCATGGACAAATCCTTGCTGCCTTTGAGGGTGACCAACAGGGCATCGCCGATGCGGATCGAGCCACCGTTACCGGTCACCTGATAGCGGCCCGGAACGAGGGCGCGGCATTCGGTGAGGGTGTGTTGCGGGTTCATCAGGGTGTAGCGGAAATCGTGTTCGACCATGGGTCCTCCAAATATGCGCGACATGCTAGCACGGGCTCGATTGCAGAATGATGCACGCGTGCGACCTTCGATCCGGTTCAAATGCGCCGACAGTCATGGCACACTGCCGGCCCCCGAATCTGAAGGAACGGAACATGGCGCTGATCGAATGTTATGAATGCAAGCGGAGCATCAGTTCCGAAGCGCTGGTGTGCATTCACTGCGGCGCGCCGATGGCCGAACATGCCGCCATGCAGGCGCAATCGACGGCGGCACCGGTGCAAGCCGCGACGATTTCCTTCGGCAGCCTGCCACGCAACAAGGCAGTGCCCGAGGCGGTTGCGCCGCCAGTGTCCGAGCCTTTACCCAAAGTGATGCCGGCAGCAGCAGGGCGTCGCCGTCGTCAGCAGGCCGCAGAACAGGCCCGCGAGGAGCAGCAACCGCTCAACGCCGATGGCAGCCGCCCGGTGGAGGGCTGGCTGAAAATCATGGTGTTTCTGCTACCGGCGTTTTTCGTCTGGTTCCTGCTGCGCAACGGCCATTCGAGCAAGCAGCGCCTGCTCGGGTTCGGCTGGCTGGGCTTGCTGATCCTGGCGTCTTCGCTGTCCAAGTAAAACCGTTCAACCCTCGACCTGGTTCTGCGGCGCACCTGCCGCCCAGATCGCGATGTTGTGCAGGGTGGTCGCGGCAATCGCGCCCAATGCTTCGCGGGTCAGAAACGCCTGATGCGCGGTGATGATCACGTTGGGAAACGTCAGCAGACGCGCCAGCACATCGTCCTGCAACGGCAGGTCGGAGCGATCCTCGAAAAACAGCTGCGCCTCTTCCTCGTAAACATCCAGCCCCAGATACCCGAGTTGACCGTCCTTCAGCGCGTCGATCAGCGCCGGCGTGTCCACCAGCCCGCCACGCCCGGTGTTGATCAGCATCGCCCCCGCCTGCATGTGCGCCAGTGAGTCGCGATTGATCAGGTGCTTGCTCTGCTCGTTGAGCGGGCAATGCAGGCTGATGATCCGCGACTGCGCGAGCAACTCCGGCAGGCTCAGATAACGTGCGCCCAAGGCCAGCACCTCGGGATTGGGATACGGATCGTAGGCCAGCAATTCACAGCCGAAGCCGTGCATGATTTTCGCGAACGTTGCACCGATCTGTCCGGTGCCGACGATGCCGACGGTCTTGCCGACCAGATCGAAACCAGTCAGGCCATGCAGGCTGAAATCGCCTTCGCGGGTGCGGTTGTAGGCGCGATGCAAGCGACGATTGAGGGCGAGGATCAGCGCCACGGCATGTTCGGCTACGGCATGCGGCGAGTAGGCCGGCACACGCACGACGGCCAGGCCGAGGCGTTTCACCGCCGGCAGGTCGACATGGTTATAACCGGCCGAACGCAGGGCAATCAGCCGCGTACCGCCAGCAGCGAGGCGTTCGAGCACCGGTGCGCTGAGGTCGTCATTGATGAACGCGCAGACCACTTCGTGCTGCTCGGCCAACGCCGCCGTATCGAGGCTCAGTCGCGCCGCTTGAAAATGCAATTCGAGCCCGGCCGGGCAGTCGGCGCCGAGAAAGCTGTCGCGATCGTAGGTCTGACTGCTGAAAAAGATTGTGCGCATGAATCCTCCTGGAACATCGACGCGGGCCGCAATGGCCCGCGACAACTGTAGCGCTTTGCGCGTGCAGCGCCTTGCCGTGGATCAGGCGCTGATGCGCGCCTGCGCTGCGAGTCGATTGATCGAGCGCTCCAGTTCATCCAGCGCGGCGGCGGCTTTCGGATCGTCCTGCTTGAGCAGGGTTTCGCTGCGCTGGCAGGCGGCGCGCAGTTGTGGCACGCCGCAATAACGGGTGGCGCCATGCAAACGGTGCACGCGTTCGAGCAGGGCATTCTGGTCGTGGCTGTCACGGGCGGCGCGAATCGCTTCGCGGTCGGCTTCCAGCGAGGCCAGCAGCATGGCGAGCATGTCTGCCGCCAGATCCGCTTTGCCCGCCGCCAGGCGCAAGCCTTCTTCGTGATCGAGCACCGGCAGTTCCTGCTGACTCGCCGCGCTGTCGCCGTTGCGCTCCGGCGCCTGATTGCGCAGGGCCAGTCCGGTCCACTTCAACACCACCTGCGCCAGTTGCCGCTCGCTGATCGGTTTGGTCAGGTAGTCGTCCATGCCGCTTTGCAGCAGCGCGCGTTTTTCGTTGGCCATGGCGTGGGCAGTGAGGGCGACGATCGGCAGCGGCGTGCAATGCCGCTCGCTTTCCCACTGGCGAATGGTTTCGGTGGTCTGGCGACCGTCCATGCCCGGCATCTGCACGTCCATCAGCACCAGATCGAAAGATTCGCTCTGCACGGCTTTGACGGCCGCGTAACCGCTTTCCACCGCGAGCACTCGAGCGCCCATGTCTTCGAGCAGGGTCTGCACCAGCAACAGATTGGCCGGGTTGTCGTCGACACACAGCACGCGCGGCGCACGGCTGGACAGCGGCTCGCCCGGTTCGCTGCGGGTCTGGCGCGGATTGACCAGATCGGACAACGCCCGGCGCAGCTTGCGCGTACACGCCGGTTTGGCTTGCAGCTGGCTGTGCGGGTTGGGCACCGACAGATGAAACAGCGTCTGTTCGGTGGTCGGGCACAGCACCAGCACTTTGCAGCCCAGATGTTCAAGGTCCCAGATGTGCTGATTCAAACGCTCCGGGAGCATGTCGTTGCTGGTGATGCCGATCACCGCCAGATCGATCGCCTGATCGGTCTGATGCGCGCCGGTAACGCCATTGCTCAGGCTTTCCAGGGTATTGAACGGCGTAACTTGCAGTCCGCAGTCTTCCAACTGATGTTGCAAGGCCTGACGCGCCAGTTCGTGATTTTCCAGCACCGCCACGCGGCGTCCGAGCAATGGCGCGGCGGGCAGGTCTTCGGCGTCGTCGCGAGTCTTGGGCAGGCTCAGGCTGATCCAGAATTCCGAACCTTCGCCCGGGGTGCTGTCGACGCCGATCTCGCCGCCCATCTGCTCGATCAGGCGCTTGGAAATCACCAGCCCCAGGCCGGTGCCGCCGGGTTGGCGCGACAGCGAATTGTCGGCCTGACTGAAAGCCTGAAACAGCGCGCGCACATCCTGATTCGACAGGCCGATGCCGGTGTCCTGAATGCTGATGCGCAGTTGCACGCTGTCTTCGTGTTCGTCTTCGAGCATCGCCCGGGCGACGATGGTGCCTTCGCGGGTGAACTTGATTGCGTTGCTGACCAGATTGGTGAGGATCTGCTTCAGACGCAACGGATCGCCGACCAGCGACAGCGGCGTGTCGCGATAGACCAGACTGACCAGCTCAAGCTGCTTGGCGTGCGCGGCCGGGGCGAGAATGGTCAGGGTGTCTTGCAGCAGGTCGCGCAGGTTGAACGGAATGTGATCGAGCACCAGTTTGCCGGCCTCGATCTTCGAGAAGTCGAGAATCTCGTTGATGATTCCCAACAGGCTGTCGGCAGACTTTTCGATGGTGCCCAGATAGTCGAGCTGGCGCGGGGTCAGTTCGCTTTTCTGCAACAGGTGAGTGAAACCGAGAATGCCGTTCAGCGGCGTGCGGATCTCGTGGCTCATGTTGGCGAGGAATTCGGATTTGATCCGACTGGCTTCCAGCGCTTCTTTGCGCGCCAGGTCCAGTTCGATGTTCTGGATCTCGATGGTTTCCAGATTCTGCCGCACGTCTTCGGTGGCCTGATCGACGCTGTGCTGCAATTCTTCGCGAGCATTCTGCAGGGTGCCGGCCATGCGGTTGATGCCCGAGGCCAGTTCGTCCAGCTCCTGGCTGCCGAGGGGCGGCAAGCGGGTTTCCAGATGACCGTCCTTGAGTTGCGCGACTGCCTGTTTGATCTGGCTCAGCGGACGGTTGATGGTGCGGCCCATGCGCAACGCGAGGAGGGCGGCGCCGGCAAGTCCGGCGGCGATCAGCAGCAGGCTGGCGAACAGGCTGCGATAGCCGCGCAGCAACATGCCGTTGTGCGACAGCTCCAGCTCGACCCAGCCGAGCAGGCGTTCGGATTCTTCGGGAATGATTTCACCGGCGAGATTGCGGTGCTTGCCGAACACCGGCATCAGGTAGCGCGTCGCGTCATTGCCGCTGCGTCTTTGCAACAGCGCGCTGTCGCCGCTCGGGGCCTGATTGAGCATGGTCGGGCCGGCGTGGGCCAGTGGCGAGCGGTCCGCAGCGAGGAAGGTCACCGCACGCACGTCGGGTTGTTCAAGGGACTGGGTGGCGATGCGTTCGAGCAGATCGGAGTCGCCGTGGCCCATCGCCGGCGCCACCAGCGGCGCCAGTTGCTCGGCGATCATTTCGCCGCGCTGCATCAATTGGCTGTGCAGGTCGGTCTGCTGCGTCCAGGTGAAATAGCCACCCAGCACCAGCGCCATCAGGCTGGTCGGCAACAAGGTCAGCAACAGCACGCGACCTTTGATTCCCAGTTTCTTGAGCACGCCTATCTCCCGCATCCCGCTGATCTGTTGACACATGCGTGCATCCGGCACGCGACATGGGCGCAGTGTAGCGATTTGCAGGCGGGCAATCTTGCGGAAAATGCAGCGCCGCCGACGCACTCGTTCGTCCGACAGGCCAAGCTTGTGTTGCCCGCTGTCGGACAATCTTGAATAATCCGCCAACTGAGAATTACTTGCAGATACTCATGACTCCTGTTTCCGTTGGCCAGCCACGCATCCTTTCCATTGAAGACGACCCGGTCCTCGGCGCGTATGTGCACGAGCATCTGGGCCGCAGCGGTTTTCAGGTGACCTGGTGCCAGAACGGCCAGGAAGGTCTGAACATCGCCCAGCGTCAGCCTTTCGACGTGGTGCTGATGGATATTCTGCTGCCGGGGCTCGATGGTCTGCAGTTGTTGACGCAATTGCGGCAGAGCCATTCGACGCCGGTGCTGCTGATGTCGGCGCTGGGTGCCGAGGCCGATCGCATCAGCGGTTTCCGCCTCGGTGCCGATGACTATCTGCCCAAGCCGTTCAGCATGGCCGAGTTGCATGTGCGCATCGAAGCGATCCTGCGCCGGGTGGCGTTGGATCGGCGCCCGCCTGCGGTTACCGCTGCGGTGGTCAGCGGCACCCTGCGTTTCGATGACGAACACTGCGACGTGTTCTTCGGCGAGCAAGCGGCCGGGTTGACCCGCAGCGAATTCCGTCTGCTGGAAACCCTGCACCGCAACACCGAGGAAGTGTTGAGCAAGGCCTTCCTTTATCAGCACGTCCTGCAACGCGGCTTTGCGGCGCACGACCGCAGCCTCGACATGCACATCAGCCAGATCCGCCGCAAACTCAAAGCCATCGGTTATACCGAGCGCGAAGTGCGCACGGTGTGGGGCAAGGGCTACGTCTTGAGCGGCGCCGATGAAACTGTCTGAGCTGCCGGGGCGGCATTCGCTGTTCTGGAAACTGGCGTGCCTGCTGGTGGCATTCTGTCTGCTGATGATCTGGCTGAGCTGGTCGTGGGGCCGCTACATGGAGGAGCGCAATCAGTTCCTCTCCAGTGACGCCCGCAGCACCCTCAGCCGTTATGCCGCGCAAGCCGAACAGGCGTGGCAGCGCGGCGGGCGCAATGGCGTCGATGACTGGTTGCAGAGCATGGAATTGCGCGAGGCCAGTTGGGTCGGGGTGATCGGCGCTGATTTGCAGTCGCTGAGCAGCCAGCCGTTGAACGCCGCGGAGGTGCAGCACCTTACCTTTTTGCGCGGCCTCGACTGGCCGATCCACAAGAAGGGCCGACCTTGGCTGCGGGTACCGTTCCCGCAGGATCCGGCCGCCGGCATTCTGGTCATCGAGTTGCCCGAGCGCTTTGTTCCGGGCAAGTACCGGGTGTTCTGGCGGGTGATCACCAACGGCGTGATTCCCGGGCTGTTCACCCTGTTGCTCTGTGTCGGCCTGTATCGCCTGCTGGTGGTGCCGCTGAACAACCTGCGCGAACAGGCCAACGCCTGGCGCGCCGATCAGTTGAACGTGCGCCTGTCGAGCGGCATCACCCAGCGCCCGGATGAACTCGGTGAGCTGGCGCGGGCCTTCGATTCCATGTCCGAGCGCCTGCAAAGCACAGTCGCCTTGCAGCAGCAGTTATTGCGCGACTTGTCCCACGAACTGCGCACGCCGCTGAGCCGTCTGCGTGTGGCCAGCGAAAGCGAACAAGGTCTGCCGCAGCTACGCGAGCGCATCGGCCGCGAGGTCGACGGCATGCAGCGGCTGGTCGAAGACACCCTGCAACTGGCCTGGCTCGACACCGACCGCTCGCCGTTACCAAATGAAGCGATCCAGATTCAGGCACTGTGGGAAATGCTCACCGACAACGCCTGTTATGAAAGCGGCTGGCCGAGCCTGCAATTGCAATGCTCGGTCGAAGCTTCGTGTTGGGTGCGCGGCAACCTCAATACCCTCGCGCAAGCGCTGGAAAACATCCTGCGCAACGCCATTCGTCACTCGCCGGAGGGCGGGATTGTGCGGCTCGATGGACGGCGCGATGGCGAGTATTGGCATTTGTGGCTGGAGGATCAGGGCGGCGGCGTGGCTGACGAAGATCTGCAGCGGATCTTTTCGCCGTTCATTCGATTGGACGGATCGAGACCCGGGGATGGTGGCTTTGGCCTGGGCTTGAGCATTGCGCGTAATGCGGTGCAGCGCCAGGGCGGGTTGCTCTGGGCGCAAAACACCGGGGCGGGGCTGCGGTTGAATTTGCGCTTGTTGGCGGATGATGGCGTCGCCCATGCGGACGCCTTCGCGAGCAGGCTCGCTCCCACAATGGCTGTGCATTCACCGCAGATCGCATAAGCAAAATTCATCCCCTGTGGGAGCGAGCCTGCTCGCGAATTCAAGCATCACCCCAAGAACTGAGTGTTACTCAAATAAAAGTCGCACCACTGGCGCGACTTTTATTTGCTTATTCCCATAAACCATAAGCACCGCACTTTGCGTGATATGGCCTGCGCGGGTTTGCCGGTATGATAGGCGCCCCCGCACGTCTGGATTGCGAATACGCCATGACCTTGCAGTACCCAACCATCGCCGATTGCGTCGGCAACACGCCGCTGGTGCGTTTGCAGCGCCTGCCCGGCGCCACCAGCAACACCCTTTTGCTCAAGCTCGAAGGGAACAACCCGGCGGGTTCGGTCAAGGACCGCCCGGCGTTGTCGATGATCACTCGCGCCGAGTTGCGCGGGCAGATCAATCCCGGCGATACGCTGATCGAGGCGACCTCCGGCAACACCGGCATCGCGCTGGCGATGGCCGCTGCGATCAAGGGTTACAAGATGATCCTGATCATGCCGGACAACTCCAGCGCCGAGCGCAAAGCGGCGATGACCGCTTACGGTGCCGAGCTGATCCTGGTGACTCAGGAAGAGGGCATGGAAGGCGCCCGCGATCTCGCCCAGCGTATGGAAGCCGAAGGCCGTGGCAAGGTGCTCGACCAGTTCGCCAACGGCGACAACCCGGAAGCGCACTACACCACCACCGGTCCGGAAATCTGGCGTCAGACCCAGGGCAGCATCACCCATTTCGTCAGTTCGATGGGCACCACCGGCACCATCATGGGCGTGTCGCGCTACCTCAAAGAACAGAGCGACAGCGTACAGATCGTCGGCCTGCAACCGATGGAAGGCTCGGCCATTCCCGGCATCCGCCGCTGGCCGCAGGAATACCTGCCGAAGATTTACCAGGCCGACCGCGTCGATCGCATCGTCGATATGGCGCAAAGCGAAGCCGAAGACGTGACCCGGCGCCTGGCCCGCGAAGAAGGCATCTTCTGCGGCGTGTCCTCGGGCGGTGCGGTGGCAGCGATGCTGCGCCTGTCCAGAGAAGTTGAAAACGCGGTGATCGTTGCGATCATCTGCGACCGTGGCGACCGTTATCTGTCGACCGGCATTTTCGACGCGCCGAACTGATGGCCAAGCACGAACGAGGCCTGCGCTTCCAGCCCACCGGCGGCAGCAAGGCGCCACAGATCCCGACCGGCAAAAAGCAGCGCTTGAGTATCGAGCGCCTGGCCAATGACGGTCGCGGTATCGCGTTTTTCGAAGGCAAAACCTGGTTCGTCCTCGGCGCCCTTGCCGGTGAAGAGGTCGAAGCACGGGTGCTCGGCGCCCACGGCAAAGTGGTCGAGGCGCGTACCGAGCGCGTGTTCACGGCCAGCGAATTGCGGCGCCCGGCAGCATGCCCACACTTCGGCCGCTGTGGCGGTTGTAGCGTTCAGCACTTGCCCCACGCTGAACAACTCGCCCTGAAACAGCGCATGCTCGCCGAGCAATTGTCGCGGGTGGCCGGTGTCGAACCTGAAGAGTGGGCGGCGCCGCTGAGCGGCCCGGAATTCGGCTACCGTCGGCGCGCGCGCATCGCCGTGCGCTGGGACATGAAGGCAAAAAAACTCGAAGTGGGTTTCCGCGCTGCCGGCAGTCAGGACATCGTCGCGATCAGCGAATGCCCGGTGCTGGTACAGCCCTTGCAACCGATCATGACCCGCTTGCCAGAGATGCTGCGGCGCTTGAGCAAACCGCAGGCGCTGGGCCATGTCGAGTTGTTCAGCGGCTCATCTCTGGCGCTATTGCTGCGGCACATGGCGCCGTTGTCCGAAGCGGATCTGACCATTCTCAAGGATTTCTGCCAGTTCCATGAAGCGCAGTTGTGGCTGCATGGCGAAGGTGAACCGCAACCGGTCGAAGCCGGTCAGAGCCTCGGCTATCGCCTGGAACAGTGGGATCTCGAGCTGGCGTACCGGCCGGGTGACTTCGTTCAGGTCAACGCCGGGGTCAACGAAGCGATGATCGCTCAGGCTCTGGACTGGCTTAAACCGACGGCTGAAGAACGCGTGCTCGACCTGTTTTGCGGTCTGGGAAATTTTGCGCTACCGCTGGCCAAAAGCGTCCGTGAAGTGGTGGCGGTGGAGGGTGTGCAGACCATGGTCGAGCGTGCCGCTGCAAATGCCATCAGTAACAATTTGCATAACACAAAGTTTTTTCAAGCCGATTTATCCCAGCCTTTGAGCGATGCCCAGTGGATCGGAAACGGCTTTTCTGCGGTACTCTTGGACCCACCGCGTGACGGTGCTTTCGAGGTGGTGCGCAAGCTCGCGACCCTGGGTGCCAAACGGTTGGTATATGTGTCGTGCAATCCGGCCACGCTGGCGCGCGACACGCAGGAATTGATCAAGCAGGGCTACCGGTTAAAACGTGCCGGGATTCTCGATATGTTTCCTCAGACGGCACATGTCGAGGCCATGGCGTTATTTGAAGCGAGCCAGGACGGCTCGTCTGAATCCGTCTGATCTGTCCGCGCAGCGCTCGCCTGAGCCCCGCGAGCGCGAACGGACACTGAGGATCAGCGATTTGACGCATTGAATCTGCGTCGTAGGGAAGGTAAAGCAGCATGGTACAGGTGAGAGCACACCAGCCGATCAACACCGACGGCAGTATCAATCTCGAGGCCTGGCTCGATCACGCGGTCAGTGTCGATCTGGCACTGGATCGCGAGGCCTTGAAAGAAGCCTGCGAGTTCGCTCGCGAGGCCGAACAGCAGTCCAATGCGAAGAAGAATCTGTGGGCCGAAGGCTCCTGCAGTTTCAGCACTGGCCTTGAGATCGCCGAGATCCTCGCCGACCTCAAGCTCGACCAGGATTCGCTGGTCGCAGCCGTTTTGTATCGCGGCGTGCGCGAAGGCCAGATCGAGCTGGCGGCCATCGGCCAGCGCTTCGGTCCGGTGGTGGCCAAGCTGATCGACGGCGTGCAGCGCATGGCGGCCATCAGCGCCAGCCTCAGCCCACGGCAATCGATGGTCATGGGCACCCAAGGGCAGGTCGAGAACCTGCGCAAGATGCTCGTGGCGATGGTCGATGACGTGCGCGTTGCGCTGATCAAACTGGCCGAACGCACCTGCGCCATCCGTGCGGTGAAAACCGCTGACGATGAAAAGCGCAACCGCGTCGCTCGCGAAGTCTTCGACATCTATGCGCCACTGGCGCATCGCCTCGGCATCGGTCACATCAAATGGGAACTGGAGGACTTGTCCTTCCGTTATCTGGAACCCGATCAATACAAACAGATCGCCAAGTTGCTCCACGAGCGGCGGCTGGATCGCGAGCGCTTCATCAGCGACGTGATGACCCAGCTCAAGGACGAACTGCAGGCCACTGGTGTCGATGCCGACATCAGCGGCCGGGCCAAACACATCTACTCGATCTGGCGCAAAATGCAGCGCAAGGGTCTGGAATTCAGCCAGATCTACGACGTTCGCGCCGTGCGCGTGCTGGTGCCGGAAATGCGCGACTGCTACACCGCGCTCGGTATCGTCCACACCCTGTGGCGGCACATCCCGAAAGAATTCGACGACTACATCGCCAACCCGAAAGAGAACGGCTACCGCTCGCTGCACACGGCGGTGATCGGCCCGGAGGGCAAGGTCCTCGAGGTGCAGATCCGCACCCACTCCATGCACGAAGAAGCCGAACTCGGCGTCTGCGCGCACTGGCGCTACAAGGGCACCGACGTCAAATCCGGCTCGAACCATTACGAAGAGAAAATTTCCTGGCTGCGTCAGGTGCTCGAATGGCATGAAGAGCTGGGTGATATCGGCGGTCTGGCCGAACAGTTGCGCGTCGACATCGAGCCTGATCGGGTTTACATCTTCACTCCCGACGGACACGCCATCGACTTGCCGAAAGGCGCGACGCCGCTGGATTTCGCCTATCGGGTGCACACCGAAATCGGCCACAACTGCCGGGGCGCGAAGATCAACGGGCGTATCGTGCCGTTGAACTACAGCCTGCAGACCGGCGAGCAGGTCGAGATCATCACCAGCAAGCACGGCACGCCGAGCCGCGACTGGCTGAACCCGAACCTCGGTTACGTCACCACCTCGCGCGCGCGGGCGAAGATCGTTCACTGGTTCAAGCTGCAGGCTCGCGATCAGAACGTTGCGGCCGGTAAAACCCTGATCGAGCGCGAACTCAATCGCCTCGGCCTGCCGGCGGTGGATTTCGACAAGCTGGCCGAAAAGGCCAACATGAAAACCGCCGAAGACATGTTCGCCGCCCTCGGTGCCGGTGACCTGCGTCAGGCGCATCTGGTCAACCTCGCGCAGCAACTGGTCGAACCGGAGCGCGGCAACGAACAGTTGGAACTGATCCCGCGCAAGGCGACCGGTTACAAGCCGGGCAAGCGCGGCGATATCCAGATCCAGGGCGTCGGCAACCTGATGACGCAAATGGCCGGTTGCTGCCAGCCACTGCCGGGCGATGCGATTGTCGGTTACATCACCCAGGGCCGTGGTGTGAGCATTCACCGCCAGGACTGCGCCTCGGTGCTGCAACTGGGCGGGCGCGAGCCGGAGCGGATCATCCAGGTCAGCTGGGGCCCGGTGCCGGTGCTCACCTATCCGGTGGACATCATCATTCGCGCCTACGACCGTTCCGGGCTGCTGCGTGACGTCTCGCAGGTGCTGCTCAACGAGCGCATCAACGTGCTGGCGGTCAACACCCGCTCGAACAAGGAAGACAACACCGCGCTGATGTCGCTGACCATCGAGATCCCCGGTCTGGATGCGCTGGGGCGGCTGCTGGGGCGGATTTCGCAATTGCCGAACATCATCGAAACGCGGCGTAACCGTACCCCGTGATGCAATTGATTGTTCCCTGTGGGAGCGAGCCTGCTCGCGAAGAGGGCGTGTCAGTCGACATCTTTGTTGCAGACACAGCGCTTTCGCGAGCAGGCTCGCTCCCACAATGGTTTTGTGGTGAGACAGAAAAATGATGTACAGCCTCGAAGACCTGCTCCATCTGATGTCCCGTCTGCGCGATCCGCAGTTCGGTTGTCCGTGGGACATCAAGCAAACCTACGCGACCATCGTCCCGCACACCCTCGAAGAAGCCTATGAAGTGGCCGATGCCATCGAGCGTGGCGATCTCGACCATTTGCAAGGCGAGTTGGGCGATCTGTTGTTTCAGGTGGTGTATTACAGCCAGTTGGCCAAGGAAGAAGGGCGGTTCGAATTCGCCGGGGTGATCGATAGCATCACGCGTAAACTGATCCGTCGTCATCCGCATGTGTTCCCGACGGGCGACCTGTACGCGCCGCTCGACGTGCCGCGCTTGAGCGAAGAGCAGGTCAAGCAGCGCTGGGAAGAGATCAAGGCCGAAGAGCGTGCCGAGAAAGCCTCGGCGCCCGAGCAGTTGTCCTTGCTCGACGACGTGCCGGCCACCTTGCCGGCACTGTCGCGCTCAGCCAAGTTGCAGAAGCGCGCCGGGCAGGTCGGTTTTGACTGGCCGGACGCTTTGCCGGTGCTCGACAAGGTTCGCGAAGAGCTCGATGAAGTGCTCGAAGCCATGTCCGAAAACGATCCGGTGGCGGTGGCCGACGAGATCGGCGATCTGCTGTTTTCCGTGGTCAATCTGGCCCGGCATCTGAAGGTCGATCCGGAAACCGCCTTGCGCGGCGCCAACGGCAAGTTTGAAAGACGTTTCCGTTTTATCGAACAGGCATTGCGCGACACCCACCGTCCCATGGAAGATTGCACCCTCGAAGAGTTGGACGCCCTGTGGGGCGAAGCCAAACGCCAGGAAAAGAATGAGCCCAGCTGCGGCTGAGCCGTTGCCCAAGTGAGTAAGCATTGATGAGCCTTTCCCTTCGCGACCAGTTGCTCAAAGCAGGCCTGGTCAACCAAAAGCAGGCCAAGCAGGTCAGCAAAGACAAGCAGAAGCAACAGCGCCTGGCCCACAAAGGCCAGGCCGAGCTGGACGATTCGCAGCAGCGCGCCGCCCAGGAAGCCATGGCCGAGAAGGTCAAGCGCGACCAGGAACTGAACCGTCAGCAGCAGGAGAAGGCCGAGGCCAAGGCCCGCGCTGCGCAGGTCAAGCAGTTGATCGAAGTCTCGCGTCTGCCCAAGCTGACCACCGAGGACTACTACAACTTCGTCGACGACAAGAAGGTCAAGCGCATCTCGGTCAACACGCTGATGCGCAACAAGCTCAGCAGCGGTTCGTTGGCGATCGTGCACCACAACGGCGGCTATGAAGTGATCCCCCGTGAAGCGGCGCTGAAGATCCAGGAGCGCGACCCGCAGCGCATCGTCCAGCTCAACGTGCAGACCGAAGAGGTCAACGCTGAGGACGATCCGTACGCGGCGTACCAGATCCCTGATGATCTGATGTGGTAAATCCACGGCTGTAAAAACGACGAACCCCGCTCATGGCGGGGTTTGTCGTTTTCAAATGCTGTGTTGTTTCAGGCGGACTTCAGTTCTCTTTGCTGTTCCTGCACTTCCAGTTCAGCCTTGTAGTTGTGGGCATCGATCTCGTTGTGGAACATGCCGACCAGCAAGCCTTGTTGATGCACATCCCAGATACGGATGCCGGCGGCCAGGCCTTCATGGGACATGTGTGAATCGTCGCGTTCAGTTACTTTTACAGTCATCTGCTAGCTCCAGATCTCAAGTTACTGCACCAAGGCGTGTGCAGGATTCTGTTATAGGATTTGTTAGTCAGCTAAGTAAACTGCCGATTGGCGCAAGGTGTTGTTGCGGATTTCGCAACAAAGCTGGAGGCCGCGTAAACCGCGACATTCGGTCGCAGGGTAGTAAGTTTCATGACAGAAGTTTCATCTCCAGAACACTCTGGATCCCTGTCTTTGATCGTTCCCACGCGAAGCGTGGGAATGCCTCTGGGGACGCTCCGCGTCCAGTGACGCGGAGCGTCACGGGCTGCATTCCCACGCAGAGCGTGGGAACGATCAAAGTTTCATCTCCAGAACACACTGAAACCCACTGTGGGAGCGAGCCTGCTCGCGAATTCGGTGGGTCAGACGACGATAGGGTGACTGGAATATCGCCTTCGCGAGCAGGCTCGCTCCCACAGGTTTTATCTTGAAATGCGGGGAGTTTTTGACCTGCCAAAAAAAACGCCCCGAACCAGTCGGGGCGTTTTCATGTGCGGCTCAGCAGCGGGGAATTACTTGCCTTCCCAGCGCTTCAGCACCAGCGTGGCGTTGGTGCCGCCAAAGCCGAAGCTGTTGCTCATCACGGTGTTGATGGTGGCGTTCTCGCGGGTCTTGGTCAGCACCGGCAGATCGGCCACTTCCGGATCGAGCTCGTCGATGTTGGCGGAGCCGGCGATGAAGTTGCCTTCCATCATCAGCATGCAGTAGATCGCTTCGTGCACGCCGGCGGCGCCCAGGGAGTGACCGGACAGGCTCTTGGTCGAGCTGATCGCTGGAGCCTTGTCGCCGAACACTTCACGCACACCTTTCATTTCCGCAACGTCGCCGACCGGAGTCGAAGTGCCGTGGGTGTTCAGGTAGTCGATCGGGGTGTCGACGGTGGACAGCGCCTGCTGCATGCAGCGGATCGCGCCTTCGCCGCTCGGGGCAACCATGTCGTAGCCGTCGGACGTTGCGCCGTAGCCAACGATCTCGGCGTAGATCTTCGCGCCACGGGCCAGAGCGTGTTCCAGCTCTTCGACGACAACCATGCCGCCGCCGCCAGCGATGACGAAACCGTCGCGGTCCTTGTCGTAGGCGCGGGAAGCTTGTTCCGGGGTGTCGTTGCGCTTGCTGGACAGGGCGCCCATCGCGTCGAACAGGAACGACTGGCTCCAGTGCTCTTCTTCACCGCCACCGGCGAAGACGATGTCCTGCTTGCCCATCTGGATCTGTTCCATGGCGGTACCGATGCAGTGAGCACTGGTGGCGCAGGCAGAAGCGATGGAGTAGTTCAGGCCCTTGATCTTGAATGGCGTGGCCAGGCAAGCGGAAACGGTGCTGCTCATGGTCCGCGTTACACGGTACGGGCCAACGCGTTTCACGCCTTTCTCGCGCAGGATGTCCAGCGCTTCCATCTGGTTCAGCGTGGAAGCACCACCGGAACCAGCGATCAGGCCGGTACGCGGGTTGGACACTTGCTCTTCGGTCAGGCCGGAGTCAGTGATGGCGTCTTTCATGGCCAGGTAGGCGTAAGCCGCTGCATGACCGACGAAGCGATAGATCTTGCGATCGATCAGCTCTTCAAGGTTGAGGTCGATGGAGCCGGAAACCTGGCTACGCAGACCCATTTCAGCATATTCCGGGTTGAACCGGATGCCAGGGCGGCTTGCACGCAGGTTAGCGGAGACGGTCTCTTTGTCATTGCCCAGGCACGAAACGATGCCCAGACCAGTGATAACGACGCGGCGCATGCGAATAACCCTTAGAAGTTGTCAGTGGAGGTGAACACGCCGACGCGCAGGCCTTCGGCGGTGTAGATTTCGCGTCCGTCGACACTGACCGAACCATCGGCGATGGCCATGTTCAGCTTGCCCTTGAGGACGCGTTTGATATGAATGTTGTAAGTGACTTTCTTGGCGGTCGGCAGCACCTGACCGAAGAATTTCACCTCGCCCGAACCCAGCGCACGGCCGCGGCCCGGCAGGCCTTGCCAGCCCAGGAAGAAGCCGACCAGTTGCCACATGGCATCCAGACCCAGGCAGCCCGGCATTACCGGATCGCCTTCGAAATGGCAGGCGAAGAACCACAGGTCAGGGTTGATATCCAGCTCGGCGACCAATTCACCTTTGCCGTACTTGCCGCCTTCTTCGCTGATATGGGTGATGCGATCCACCATCAGCATGTTCGGGGCGGGCAGTTGCGCGTTACCTGGGCCGAACAGCTCACCGCGACTGCAGCGCAGCAGGTCTTCCCGAGTAAAGGCGTTTTGTTTGGTCATGCGAGCTCCTCAATAATCCCATGCGGCAGGTGGGGCAGATCTTCCCGACCGTTCAAGGCATTCATGCCTCGAACCGGCAGCCTACTCATAGACTATTGCGTTGTGGTGAAAGTCACAGCACCAAGGACATGAATGTACACTTGTGCACTGAAATTTTTAATCAAGCCCCTTTTGGGGCTCGTTCGGGTGCCTAAGACTGCCGCACTTTCGCTTTTCACGCCAGTCGCAGATGGTCGAAAGGCCCACACTACGACACCCAGCGCTGCAAAATCTGCTGCAGGTCATTGCGTTTGAACGGCTTGGCCAGGTAATCGTTCATCCCCGCTGCCAGACAGGTTTCGCGATCGCCCTGCAAGGCGTTGGCGGTCAGCGCGATGATCGGCACATCGCGGCGTCCGGGCAGGTCGCGGATCTGCCGTGTGGCCTCGTAGCCGTCGATGATCGGCAGCCGGCAATCCATCAGAATCACTTCGAATTCGCTGCCCTCGGCACTGCGCACCGCCTGCGCGCCATCGGTCGCCACACTGACGGCAAAACCCAGACTGCGCAGCATCGCTTCGATCACGGTCTGGTTGACCGGGTTGTCTTCGACCAGCAACACATGGCGTCCTTCACCCTGACCACTGCCGTTCGGCGCTCGCGGCGCGGCCAGCGCTGGCATTGCCTGCTTATATAGCGCCAATGGAATTTCCAGAGTGAATACCGAACCGCGTCCTTCCTCACTCTGCGCGCGCAACGTACCGCCCATGCGTTCGGCCAGAGTCCGTGCGATCGGCAGACCAAGACCGGTGCCACCGTAACGACGGGAGATCGAACTGTCGGCCTGCTGGAAGGCATTGAACATCAGCTCCAGACTTTCCGAAGAAATGCCGATGCCGCTGTCACGCACCGAGCAGGTGAACCACAGCAGTTCATGGTCCAGCGACTGCCATTGCGCCTCGATGCTGACCCGGCCCTGCTCGGTGAACTTCAAGGCATTGCCAACCAGGTTGACCAGAATCTGCCGGATCCGCGTCGGATCGCCCTGCACCTGCAAGCCGCGCATGTCGTCGGGAATGCGCAGATTCAGTGCCAGGCCTCGCTGCACCGCGCTGTGCTGGAACGATTGCGCGCAGGCGCCGATCAGCTCGGCGAGATTGAACGGGATGTGCTCCAGCTCCAGCTCCGAACGCTCGATTCGCGAGAAGTCGAGAATGTCATTGATGACCTTGAGCAAGTGCTCGGTCGACTCCGAAGCAAGCGCGGCGTATTCGACCTGCTCCTCGGTCATCTCGGTGGTTTCAAGCAACTGCAACATGCCCAGCACGCCGTTCATGGGCGTGCGCAGTTCATGGCTCATCATCGCCAGAAAGTCGGATTTGGCGTTGTTGGCCTTCTCCGCTTCTTCGCGGGTCTGGATCAGTTGCGCCATCGCTTGCTGCTGTTCGCGACTGGCCTGCTCCAGCGCTTGGGCGAGGTTGTTGATGTGTTGTGACAGTGCGCCCAGTTCGGTGTCGTCGACAATCGGCAGCGGGGTTTTGTAATCGCCTTCCTGAATCGCCTTGACCGCATCGCCTATGTCGCGGATCGGCTGCGACAGACTGCCGGCCAAACGACGGGCGACGACAAAAGTGAAGAGCAGGGCGAACAGCGCGAGAATCCCGGCCTTGAACAGGATCTCCTGCTGGCGCTGACTGAAAGCGTCATTGGACAGCCCGACGATCACTCGCCCGAGATAATCCTCGCCGGCGGCGCTGTTGCTGACCTTGCCGTCCTGGAAAAAATCGTTGTGCAAGGCGATCCGTTGCAGACGCACCGGGGCCTGGAACACTTCGACCTGATGCGGGCGACTGTGGCTGTCGGCCGGTTGTTCGACATACACCAGAATCCGGTTGGCGCTGTCCTGCACTTCGAGAAAGCGCACGTTGGGTGTGGCGAGTGTCGCCTTGAGCAGGCTTTCCAGCACTTCGTTGTTGCCGGAGATCACCCCGTATTCCGTGGCCGGGGCGAGTTGGTTGGCGATCAACTGGCCGGTGTGGTTCAGCTCCTGGCGCAAATCCTGGATGCGCACGAAGGTAAAGAAGCTGATCAACAGCAACGTCAGCAGCAGCGCCGGCCCGAGGCTGATCAGCTGCGTGCGGGTGTTGATGTCCCAACGGCGACGAAAACTCATGGGCGGCGCTCTCCTTCGGCCAAGGCACTGGCGACAGATGCTTCATTCAGCGGTTCGATGCCTAAGGAACGAGCCACCTGCGCATTACTTGAGACTTTGAAACGAGCGGGGTAAAGCGTTCGCGGCCATGCGCTGGTCGGCTGATCGAGCAGATGGTCGAGAATCGCCAGCCAGTCGCTCTGGTCGCTGTAGGTGCTGGCGAGGCTGCCCGCGCGAACGAATGCAATGTTGGGGCCGATCAGCGCGACCTGCCGTGAGTAGCTGCTGAGCAAGAGGTTTTTTGCCGTCTGCGAGTTGTACAGGTCGGGATCGTCGAGGCCGAGCAAGACATCGCTGCTTTTCAGCACCGCTTGCAGCGGACGGCTGTCGTGAATGTTGTCCCAGCGCTGGCTGACAATCTCCAGGTTCAATGGCCGCGCAGCGACGCGCAATTCGTCGAGCAGGAACTCGCCGTGTTCATCGAACAGCACACCGACCCGCCGCGCCTGCGGCAAGATCCGGCGGATCAGTTGCAGTTGCCGGCTCAGCGGCGGGTCGCTCCAGAGCAGGCTCAGGCGCGCCGGTTGGGCATCGGCAAAACGCTGGCGCGCCTGCAAGCGGCTGATGCGCAACACCAGCGTCGACGGGCCTTGTGAGTCTTGCAGACGCCAGTCGAGGCTGGGCAGGTCTAGGAGGATCAAGCGCAGACTGGCCGGCAGTTTGCCCGGAGCCGGCAGGCTGGCCAGCGGCTGGAACCGCACATTGTCGGTCGGGCGCAGTTCACTCAGCGCTTGTACGAAGGCCTGCACGCCGGGGCTTTCCTCGGCGCCGGTCAACAGAATATCCGCCGCTTGCACCGCGACGCCGTGCAGCCACGCGGTCATGAACAGGCAGAGCCCGGCCAGCCAGTGGCCCAGGGTGGGCGTCTTCCGTGACGGGCCGGTGCACATCCTAGAACTCCAGCTCGGCACTGAAATACATCACCCGGCGTTCATCGTAATTATTGTCGACGAAAGTGTTCGGCTGATGGTCGAGGCGCTGTTGCAGCACGCCGGCCAATTGCAGCTGAGCTTTGCCAATGGCGATGCGTTTGGCGATGCGCGTGTCGACGCGCTCGAAGCGATAGCCGTTGAGCGCGTTGTCGCCGTAATAGAAGAGGGCGCTGTTCCAGCCATGGCCCCAATTGCGCAGCCAACCGGCGGAACCGCTGTTACGCGAGGTGAACTGTTGGTCCAGCGGATTGCTCGCCTCGGCGTCGACGAAGGCGTAGGTCAAACGCAAGCGGTCGGCGCTGCTGAGGCGCCAGTCGAGTTGCGTTTCGCTGCCACGAAAGCGCGAGCTGTTGGCGTTGCTGGCGATGTACTGATTGTTGCGCAGCGGCTCGCTGATCATGCCGGTGATTTCGTCGTAGAACAGCTTCACGTCCACGGCCAGCCCCAGTTCGGCGAAGTAGCCGTTGTAGCCCAACTCGCGAGAACGCATGTGTTCCTGATCGAGATCACCGGGGCCACGGGTCTTGACGAAATAGCGCGCCGACGACTGGCCGTAAGCCGAGGGTCGCAGGTTGCTGACCTGATAGCTCCAATTGACGTTGTTCTCGAACATGTCCGGCGAACGGATTGCCTCCGAGTACACCGCGCGCAGGCCGTGACGCGGGTTGATCAGGTAGTTGACCGCGAAGCGCGGGGTCAGCGAGCTGCCGATCAGTTGCGTGTCTTCGAACATCGCCCCGCCCTGTACCAGCCAGTGCTCGGTAGCCCGCCATTCCAGTTGGCCGAAGGCGCGCCAGGTGGTGTCGTCGAGGGTGCCGTTGAAATAGGTCTCGGAATCGGCGCGGTCGTAGCGGTAATTCAGGCCGCTGACCAGACGCAGGCTGTCTGCCAGGCTGAGGGTGTCCTGCAGTTCGAGGTCGTAACGCGACTCGCGGGCGCTCTGGTCGATATCGCCGCACAAGGTCTGGCTGGCGCCGTTGCGCCATTGCTCGAGCACTTGATTGGCCAGCGCCATTTCCTGCGGCGTGCCGGGCGCCGCGCCGGGGCCGGTGAACCGGGTGATGTTGCGCGCCAGCCGTTCGGTGTAATTCGGGTTGAGCTGCCACAGCTGCGTCAGTTCAGGACTGAACGACACTTCGGCATCGCAGGCGCGCCAGACCTGCTGGCGATCCCAGTGCTGCGCCGAACCTTGCACATAGAGGCTGTGTTCGGGATTGATGTCGAGGTTCCAGAGCACCGAACCGGCGTAATCCTTGGCCACCACGTCGGAATTGTTCCCGGCGTCGGTAATCCCAGAGAACACCGGGCGGTAGGTATAAGGCCGCTGATTGCTGCCGTCTTTGGCGTTGAGCTGCCAGTCGAGGCTTTGATCTTCATTGAGATCATGGCTGACCGCCAAGCTCAGACGGTTCAAGCGCCGACTGTCGCGATAATCGGCGCCGTTGCGGTCGCTGTCGAAACCGTCGTCTTCCTGGCCGGACAGCGACAAGCGCAGATCGCCGCCATCCCAACCGGTGCCCTGGCTGGCATAAAAGTCGTTGATGCCACGCTGGCCACGGGTGATCTTCAGGCGCGTGCCGTGGCTGTCGGCCGGGTGGCGAGTGATGATGTTGATCACCGCCATCAATGCGTTGGCGCCGTAGCTGACAGTGTTCGGACCGCGAAACACCTCGATCCGCTCGATATCTTCCATCGCGACCGGAATATCGCTCCAGTCCACCGTCGCCAGCCCGGCGCGATACACCGAACGGCCATCGATCAACACCTGCATGCGCCGTGCTTCGCTGGCGTTGGTGCCGTGGTAGTTCACCGCTGGCTGATTGCCGTTGATGCTGCCAACCATCATTCCCGGTACCAGTCGCAGCAATTCGCTGATGTCGCGGGCGCCGCTGGCGCTGATCAATTCGCTGTCGAGAACGGTCATGCTCCCCGGTACTTCGGCCGGGGTCTGCTTAAGGCGCGTGGCCGTAAGCACCGGCGGCAGCGTCTGGCTGTCGACGAACAGATCGTCCGCCAGCACCAGCGGGCTGAACATCAGCGCGAGTAACAGGGGCGAGCGCGGGGAAGGAGGGCCAGAAAACACGACACAGCCTGCAGAGAGAAGAATTGGCGCGCATGTTAACCGAGGGCTGCGACTTTTCCAGTGACGTTGCAGGCATTTTCCTAGGTTTTATTGGTCTTCTTCCTACAAATGTCGGTAATTGTTGCTGGGGCTGGCCGCCACCGGGTCGCCCCGTATAATGCCCGGCATCGCCACTGGTATGGATTAACGGATTGCATATGACTGAACAGCGCCCGATTGCGGTCCTGGGAGGCGGAAGTTTTGGTACCGCCGTGGCCAATCTGCTGGCCGAGAACGGCCATCAAGTCCTTCAGTGGATGCGTGACCCCGAGCAGGCCGAGGCCATCCGGGTCAACCGCGAAAACCCGCGTTACCTCAAAGGCATCAAGATTCTCCCGGGGGTGACCGCTGTCACCGACCTGCAGGCCACTCTCGATGCCTGCGATCTGTGCTTTGTCGCGCTGCCATCCAGCGCCTTGCGCACGGTACTCGCCGCCCACGCCGAGCGCTTGAGCGGCAAGATGCTGGTCAGCCTGACCAAAGGCATCGAAGCGCAGACCTTCAAGCTGATGAGCCAGATTCTCGAAGAGATCGCCCCGCAGGCGCGGATCGGCGTGTTGTCCGGGCCGAACCTGGCGCGGGAAATCGCCGAGCACGCGCTGACCGCCACGGTGGTCGCCAGCGAAGACGAAGAACTGTGCAAAGCGGTGCAAGCCGCCCTGCACGGGCGCACCTTCCGCGTTTACGCCAGCGCCGACCGTTTCGGTGTCGAGCTGGGCGGTGCGTTGAAAAACGTTTACGCGATCATCGCCGGCATGGCGGTGGCGCTGGAGATGGGCGAGAACACCAAGAGCATGCTGATCACTCGCGCCTTGGCCGAGATGACCCGCTTCGCCGTGAATCAGGGAGCGAACCCGATGACCTTCCTTGGTCTGGCGGGGGTTGGCGATCTGATCGTCACCTGTTCATCGCCCAAGAGCCGCAACTATCAGGTCGGCTTCGCCCTCGGTCAGGGTTTGAGCCTCGACGAAGCGGTGTCGCGTCTTGGCGAGGTTGCCGAAGGGGTCAACACCCTCAAAGTGCTCAAGGCCAAGTCCCAGGAAGTTGGCGTGTACATGCCGCTGGTCGCCGGGCTGCACGCGATCCTGTTCGAAGGACGCACGCTGGAGCAGGTGATCGGTCTACTGATGCGTGCCGAGCCGAAAACCGACGTCGACTTTATTTCCACCAGCGGTTTCAACTGATTCAGCTGTTACACGGACAGGAAGCAAGCCATGAACGATCCGAAAAGCGAAACCCAGTACGAATCCATCCTCCTGCGGGTGTTGTGGATGATCGTTTATCTGCTGGTCTGGCAAGTCGCGCAATTCATCCTCGGCGCGGTGGTATTGGTGCAACTGATCTACCGCCTGATCTACGGCGCACCGAGCGCCAGCCTGATGAATTTCGGCGACAGCCTCAGCCAGTTCCTCGCGCAGATCGGCCGCTTCGGCACGTTTCACAGTGACCAGAAGCCCTGGCCGTTCGCCGACTGGCCGGCGCCGCGCACCCCGGAAGGTGAGGCGCCGCACACCGTCGCCCCGGCCGCGCATCCGGTGCGCGATGAGGAGCCCAAACTATGAAACTGTGGGTATTGCGTCATGGTGAGGCGGTGCCTCACTCGAAAATCGATTCCGAGCGCGAGTTGACCGAGCATGGTCGTAAAGAAGTCCTGCGCAGCGCCGCGCATCTCATGGGCCAGCCGCTGACGGCGATTTACGCCAGCCCTTATCTGCGCGCGCAGCAAACCGCGCAGATCGTGCGCGACGCATTGGGTTTCGAGCCGGAGATTCGCACGGTCGAGTGGCTGACGCCGGATAGCGATCCGGACAAGGTCGCCGAGCAATTGGTGTCCGTCAGTAATGTTTTGCTGGTCAGCCACAACCCGTTGGTGGGCAATCTGCTCAGCTATCTGCAGCATGGCGCCGGGCATCCGCCGGAGCGGGTCAGTACGGCGGGGCTGGCGGAGCTTGAGCACAGCGAGCTGCTGATCGGCTCGATGAAGCTCAACAGCCTCATGCACCCTTAACGCCATATCCCTGTGGGAGCGAGCCTGCTCGCGAAGGCGGCGTGTCATTCACCCTTTTTTGGGGCTGACATACTGCATTCGCGAGCAGGCTCGCTCCCACATTGATTTCTGCCAACCCATGAAATTATTTGTTTGAAAATTCCAACCAAGCACTTGCTTGGTTGACTACGCTTGCTCCAGACCAAAAAAACAGGAGCGAGTCGCATGTCTGCCGCCTTCCGTTTGCCGCTGGACGTGTTCTACGAACGGGAAGCCCGGCACCCGCGCCAGCGCTTTCTTGTGCAGCCCATCGGCGGCGGTCAGGTCGAGACGCTGACGTGGGCCGATGTCGGCCATCAGGCCCGCTGCGCCGCGCACTGGTTACGGGCGCGAGAGTTGCCGCCCGGCAGCCATATCGCCCTGATCTCGAAAAATTGCGCGCACTGGATCATCGCCGACCTGGCGATCTGGATGGCCGGGCATGTGTCGGTGCCGCTGTACCCCAATCTCACCGCTGAATCCGTTGCGCAGGTGCTGACTCACTCGGAAAGTGCGCTGGCGTTCATCGGTAAGCTCGATGACTGGGCACGCATGGCGCAAGGCGTGCCGGCGGGCCTGCCGACCATCAGCCTGCCGCTGCATCCGCCCGGCGAGTTCGATTACAGCTGGGCGGACCTGCAGAGCTGTTCGCCAATCCAGGACGATCCACGTCCCGACGCCGAGCAATTGGCGACGATCATTTACACCTCCGGCACCACCGGCCTGCCCAAAGGCGTGATGCACAGTTTCGCCAATCTCGGTTTCGCCACCAGTCGCGGCACGCAGCTGTTCGGGCTCAACGAGAACGATCGGCTGCTGTCGTATCTGCCGCTGTGCCACGTCGCCGAGCGCATGTTTGTCGAATTGGCCTCGATCTATACCGGCCAGACCGTTTTCTTCGCCGAAAGCCTCGAGACTTTCATCACCGATCTGCAGCGCGCGCGGCCGACGGCAATGTTTGGCGTGCCGCGTATCTGGACCAAGTTCCAGATGGGCGTATACAGCAAGATTCCGGCGCAGCGTCTGGACTTCCTCCTCGGGTTGCCCTTCATCGGCAAGCGGGTCGGCCACAAAGTGCTGGCCGGGCTCGGCCTGGATGCCTTGCGCGTGGCGTTGTCCGGTGCCGCGCCGGTACCGCAGACCTTGCTCGCCTGGTATCAGAAACTCGGCCTCGATGTGCTGGAGGTGTACGGCATGACCGAGGGCTGCGGCTATTCGCATATCTGTCTGCCGGGGCGATACAAACAGGGCTGGATCGGCCAGCCGTGCCCGGAAGTCGAGGTGCGCATCGATGAGTCCGGCGAGGTGCAGGTGCGCAGCCAGGCCAACATGCTCGGCTATTTCAAGGAACCGCAGAAAACCGCCGAGACGCTGACCGCAGACGGCTTTCTGCGTACCGGCGACAAGGGCGAGCAGGACAGCGAAGGGCGCCTGCGCCTGACCGGGCGACTCAAGGAAATCTTCAAGACCAGCAAGGGCAAATACGTCGCGCCGGCGCCGATCGAAAACCGTCTGGCCGTGCATTCACGCATCGAGCAAGTATGCGTGGTGGGCGATGGCCTGAGTGCACCGCTGGGGTTGTGCGTGCTGTCGGCGGTCAATCAGCAGGAGCCTCGTGCCAGCCTGCACGCCAGCCTGGAAAAATTGCTGGAGGAGGTCAACGCCGCCCTCGACAAGCACGAACGCCTGCACCGACTGGTAGTGGTCAAGGACAGTTGGGCGGTGGACAACGGCTTCCTCACGCCGACCCTGAAAATCAAACGCAACGTCATCGAGGACCGCTACGGCGCACGCTTCGAAGAATGGAGCGCGCGCAGCGAGGCGGTGCTGTGGCAGGATTGAGCATCGATTACAACAACAAAGGAAGTCTGCGATGAGCTTGTGGCGTACTACTCCCGACATCGAACAGTTGAACGCAATCCAGAAGAACACCATCGGCGAAGTGCTGGATATTCGTTTCGAAGCCTTCGACGAACAGTCGCTGACCGCGAGCATGGTCATCGACCATCGCACCCACCAGCCTTACGGTCTGCTGCATGGCGGCGCATCGGTGGTGCTGGCGGAAACCGTCGGCTCGATGGCCAGTTATCTGTGCATCGATGCCAGCAAATTCTATTGCGTCGGCCTGGAGATCAACGCCAACCACTTGCGCGGCTTGCGCAGTGGGCGGGTGACGGCGGTGGCCACGCCGATCCATATCGGCCGCACCACGCATGTCTGGGACATCCGTCTGACCAGCGACGAAGGCAAGGCCAGTTGCGTGTCGCGCCTGACCATGGCGGTGGTGCCGATGGGGGAACAGCCGCCGCTGCGTTGACATCTATCGGGTTCCGTCAGGTCGAGCCCTCACCCCAGCCCTCTCCCAGAGGGAGAGGGAGCCTACCGTGTGGTTTTCGCGATCCTCGTCGACCTGATAATTCGAGTCGAGCTCAGGTCCCGGACACTCCCCCGATCTGCTCCCTTTCCCCCTCGCCCCCTTGGGGAGAGGGCTGGGGTGAGGGGGCAGCGGTCTCGCTGATGCACATCACCCTGACCGGACTGTCATCATTCCTGGCACTTACAGTCATTGCTGCGACGCCGGGTCTTGCGGACAATCAACGCCACGTTTCCCGCCCATGGATTTCCCCGCATGTCGCAACCGATTTTTTTCGCCCACGCCAACGGTTTCCCCTCGGGGACCTATGGCAAGTTGTTCGCGGCGCTGGCGCCGGAGTATCGGGTCGCGCATCTGGAGCAGCATGCCCATGACCCGCGTTTTCCGGCGGACGACAACTGGTACAACCTCGTCGACGAACTGATCCATCACCTGGAGCAGCAAGAGCAGCCGGTGTGGGGCGTCGGCCATTCCTTTGGCGGTCTGCTGCACCTGCATGCGGCGTTGCGTTGTCCCGAGCTGTATCGCGGCGTGGTGATGCTCGACTCGCCGGTGCTGACCCGCACCGATCAGTGGGTGATTCGCGCGGCCAAGCGCTTTGGTTTCATCGACCGGCTGACTCCCGCCGGGCGCACCCTCGGGCGCCGTGAAGAATTCGCCGATCTCGACAGCGCGCGCAGTTACTTTTCCGGCAAAACCCTGTTTCGCGGCTTCGATCCGGAATGCTTCGATGCCTACCTGCAACATGGTTTGCATCAGGTGGACGACAAGCTGCGCCTGCGTTTTGACCCGGCTACCGAAATCAGCATTTATCGCGGCGTGCCGCACACCAGTCCCGGGCGCACCCGGCAGTTGCAGGTGCCACTGGCCATCGTGCGGGGGCACAAGAGCCGGGTGGTCATGCGCCATCACACACGTTTCGTCTCGCGCCTGCCCCAGGGCGAGGCGCTGAGCATGCCTGGCGGGCACATGTTCCCGCTGGAGCGCCCGCAGGACACGGCGCGGCTGCTCAAGAATCTGTTCATGCGCTGGCAGCAGCGGCAGAACAAGGATTGCGCATGAGCCCGACCTGCGAAGAAGTGCGCCTGAACCTGCCGCACATCGAATTGGCCGCGCATATGTTCGGCCCCGAGGACGGCCTGCCGGTGATCGCGTTGCACGGCTGGCTCGACAACGCCAATAGCTTCGCGCGACTGGCGCCCAAGCTTGATGGCTTGCGCATCGTCGCGCTGGACATGGCCGGCCACGGTCATTCCGCTCATCGACCAAGCGGCGCCGGTTATGCGCTGTGGGACTACGCCCATGATGTGTTGCAAGTCGCTGAACAACTGGGCTGGAAGCGTTTCGGCCTGCTCGGGCATTCGATGGGCGCGATTGTCTCGATGGTGCTGGCCGGTTCGCTGCCCGAGCGCATCAGCCATCTCGCGCTGATCGACGGCGTGATTCCTCCGACAGACAAGGGCGAAAACGCTGCCGAACGCATGGGCATGGCCCTGCAGGCGCAACTTGATCTGCGGGAAAAGCGCAAACCGGTCTACACCACCCTCGAGCGTGCCATCGAGGCGCGGATGAAAGGCCTGGTGGCGGTCAGTCGCGAAGCCGCTGAACTGTTGGCCCAGCGCGGGTTGATGCCGGTGCCCGGCGGTTACACCTGGCGCACCGACAATCGCCTGACTCTGCCATCGCCGCTGCGCCTTACTGAAGAACAGGCGATGGCGTTTGCCTCGCGCGTCAGTTGCCCGGCGCGTCTGGTGGTCGCGGCGGATGGCATGCTGGCCAGGCATCCTGAGTTGCTGGAGCGTCTACCCTTCAGCCACGAACAGTTGCCGGGCGGGCATCATTTGCACCTGAATGACGAGGCTGGCGCAGGTCTTGTAGCAGACTGTTTCAATCGCTTCTTCGCCATGCCTTGACTTGCAGCGGGCAACTGTCGAGGCTGGGCGGGTTGAAATGGGAGACAAACTCGATGGATTTCTATACCGCTGCGACCCCGACCCGCCCAGCCATGACCGTCCGGTGAGGCTGACTATGCGGTCACTCAGTCTCTTCGCGCTGTGCTGCTTCAGCTCCTTGTCCTTCGCTGCCGATGTGCCGGGCAGCCAGGATCTGCAAATCGTGCCGCGTCTGGCCGACGCGCAGATCGTCGACTATCGCCCGGCGGCCGAGCTGGAGCGCATCTACCCGCTGGGCTCGATCCGCAAGATCAGCGGCCAGTTGCGGTTCGACGGTCAGGTCACCGCCCGCGGCCAGACTACCTCGGTGACCTACGAGTTGCCGCCGGAACATTCCGCCACCGAAGCCTTTACTGCCGCCCGCGAAGCCCTGCAACAGCAGGATGCCGAATTGCTGTTCTGGTGCCAGGCCCGCGATTGCGGCGAAAGCAGCCTGTGGGCCAACGAAGTGTTCGGCAACGCCAAGCTGTATGGCTCTGACGAGCAACAGGCTTATCTGTTGTTGAGGCTGGCGGCGCCAAAGGACAACACGCTGGTGGCGCTTTACAGCATCACTCGCGGCAATCGCAAAGCCTATCTGCATGTCGAGCAATTCGAGGCGGCTGCGCCGTTGGGCGAATTGCTGCCGACCTCGGCGACCCTGCTGCGTCAGTTGAAAAGCACCGGCGAGCTGGATTTTCCGAAACTGGTCGATGAACCGGATGCCACCTGGCTGCGCCTGATTTCCCGTGGTCTGAATCTCGACACGACCTTGCGGGTTACGGTTTCCGGGCCCAAGGCCGAAGCCTGGCGCCAGGCGCTGATCAATCAGGGCGTACGGGCGGCACGTCTGGAAGCCGGCAATCTCGAAGGCTCTGGCCTGCGCATCGACTTGTTGCGATAAGCTGTGCCGGGCGAGCACGCACACAGTGTTCGCCTACTCTTTCGCTGACTGACTTTGCCGGGACTTCCCATGCTCAATAACGATCGCCTGCTGGTGCAGATTCTGCTGCTGGTGTTGTTTGGTGCCAGCCTTTGGGTGATGGCGCCGTTCTGGTCGGCGCTGTTCTGGGGCGCGGTGCTGGCGTTTGCCAGTTGGCCGCTGATGCGTTTGCTCACGCGCTGGCTCAATGGCCGCGAATCGCTGGCCGCGTTGATCCTGACACTGGGCTGGATGTTGCTGGTGGCGGCGCCACTAGTGTGGCTGGGTTTCAACCTCGCCGATCATGTGCGCGATGCCACGGCATTCATCAAGGATGTGCAGGTCGACGGTTTGCCGGAAGCACCGACCTGGCTTGGCAGCGTGCCTTTGATTGGTGAGCGGCTGGTGTCGATGTGGGACAGCATCGATCAACAGGGCGCGGCGTTGATGGTCTCGATCAAGCCGTATCTGGGGCAGGTCGGCAACTGGTTGCTGGCACGCAGCGCGCAGATCGGCGGGGGGATTCTCGAGCTGACGCTGAGTCTGGTGTTCGTGTTCTTTTTCTACCGTGACGGGCCGCGACTGGCGGCGTTTGTGCACAGTCTGCTGCAGCGCTTGATTGGTGATCGTGCTGGCTATTACATCGAACTTGTCGCCGGTACGGTGCAGCGGGTGGTCAACGGTGTGATTGGTACAGCGGCGGCGCAGGCAGTGCTGGCGTTGATCGGCTTTTTCATTGCCGGGGTTCCCGGGGCGCTGGTGCTGGGGATCGTCACGTTTCTGCTGAGTCTGATTCCGATGGGGCCACCGCTGGTGTGGGTGCCGGCCACGGCGTGGTTGGCGTGGAAGGGCGAGTACGGGATGGCGGTGTTTCTCGGGATCTGGGGGACGTTCATCATCAGTGGCGTGGACAACGTGCTCAAGCCGTATCTGATCAGCCGTGGCGGTAATCTGCCGTTGGTGATTGTGTTGCTCGGGGTGTTTGGCGGGTTGATTACGTTTGGCTTTATCGGGTTGTTTATTGGGCCTACGTTGTTGGCGGTGGCTTATAGTCTTTTGACGGATTGGAGTAAGAGTCAGGCTCGGGTCTAGGGGGGGCTTGGCGGCCTTTGGGCCGACCAGGCTCTTGGGGTTTTGGGTGAATATCCATTTCTGCGGTAACGGCGACTTAGGGTTCCGCCCTTACGGCGGGTCACCTTTTTCAAACGCCAAAAAGGTAACCCAAAAGGCTTGCTCCTGCGTTCGGCCCTCGCAGGCTCGGGTTCCTTCGCTGCGGGATCGATCCGGGCGCAGCGGCTCCGGTTTGCTTCGCTGCACCTCCTTCCGCTGTGTCTGGCTGCGCCAGACGGTCGCTGCGCTCCCACGCCCGGATCAATCCCTCCGCTCAGCCTTCCGACGTCGCCGGTGGATCAAGATCAAAAGCAGTACTCGAGCTTGCGCTCATTGTTGAGTGGGGCGGCTTCGCCGCGGGCAGCTGCGCTGCTTTGCTTTTGATTTTGATTTTGTGGGAGCGAGCCTGCTCGCGAAGGCGGCCTGACAGCCGACCCATCTCTCTCTGAAATTACTCGATCCCTGTGGGAGCTGGCTTGCCAGCGATAGCGCCCTCACATCCAGCCAATATCTACCGAATACAATCAGTTTCATTGTGGGAGCGAGCCTGCTCGCGAAGGCGGCCTGGCAGCCACCCATATCTCTCTGAAACCACTCGATCCCTGTGGGAGCTGGCTTGCCAGCGATAGCGCCCTCACATCCAACCAATATCTGCCGAATACACTCAGTTTCATTGTGGGAGCGAGCCTGCTCGCGAAGGCGGCCTGACAGCCGACCCATCTCTCTCTGAAATCACTCGATCCCTGTGGGAGCTGGCTTGCCAGCGATAGCGCCCTCACATCCAGCCAATATCTACCGAGCTGGCTTGCCAGCGATAGCGCCTCCACATCCAACCAATATCTGCCGAATACACTCAGTTTCATTGTGGGAGCGAGCCTGCTCGCGAAGAGGCCGATACATTCAACCAAGGCATTGAATCATCAGACGCTTTCGCGAGCAGGCTCGCTCACACTTCAAGCCGGCTGAGCCTCAGCCCCGTGGCAAGCGGACAATGGCAGTCAGCCCGCCACCCGGCGTTTCTTCCAGATCCAACTGCCCACCCAGCCGCTGCGCGGCTTCGCGGGCGATGGTCATGCCCAGCCCTACGCCGCCGGAGTTGCGATTACGCGATCCCTCCAGTCGATAGAACGGCTCAAAAACCGCTTCCCGCTGTTCTTCAGCAATCCCCGGTCCGTGATCAATCACCCGAATCAGCAGTTCTTCGCGCTGTTCCAGCAGTTCAATCCGTGCCTGTCCGGCGTAACGCAGCGCGTTGTCCAGCAGGTTGTTGATGCACGAACGCAGCGCCATCGGTTGCACTGGCAAAGGCGCGCAGTGGCCGCTGACCTGTACATCGGCGCCCTGGTCCTGGGCGTTTTCGCACAGCGATTCGACCAGCGCCTGCACGTCCAGCAACTGCAAGGCTTCGCTGGTGCGTTGTTCGTGCAGATAGGTGAGGGTGGCGTCGAGCATGCCGATCATGTCGTCCAGGTCCTGGCGCATCTGGCTTTGCAGTTTGTCGTCGCTGATGTTTTCCAGACGCAGTTTCAGGCGTGACAGTGGCGTGCGCAGGTCGTGGGAGACGGCGCCGAGCATGCGCGCGCGTTGCTGGACCTGTTCGCGGATGCGCCGTTGCATGAGGTTGAAGGTGTGCGCCGCTTGCCGGGCTTCGCGCGGGCCGGATTCGTCGAGGGGGGCGCTGTCGAGGTCTTCGCTCAGGCGCTCGGCGGCGTCGCTCAGGCGCTGGATCGGCCGGGTGAGCAGTTTGGCACCGTACCAGGCGGCGATCATCAGCGTGATGAATTGAAAGGTCAGCGGCACCACCGGGCCACCGAACCAGGGGCGCGCTTGCCTCGGTGGATAAGCGGCGTCGTGCATGGGCGGTTGGCCGTCGATGTTCGCTGAGAACTCGGGCGGTGGTGGGGGCGGAGGAGGGCCGTAGAGCCTGAACCAGGCGAAGGCCAGCAGGTGCGCCAGGACAATCGCCGCGAACAGCACCCCGAACAGGCGACCGAACAGGGTGTCGAAGCGCGCCTTCATCAGCCGATGTCCCGCGCGTCGAACAGGTAACCCTCGCCGCGCACGGTCTTGATCAGTTGCGGGGCTTTCGGGTCGTCGCCGAGTTTTTGCCGCAGGCGCGAGACCAGCAGGTCGATGCTGCGGTCAAAGGCTTCGATCGAGCGACCGCGAGCGGCGTCAAGCAGTTGTTCGCGGCTGAGCACGCGGCGCGGGCGTTCGATGAAGACCCAGAGCAGGCGGAATTCGGCGTTGGACAAGGGCACTACCAGGCCGTTGTCGGCGACCACTTGGCGCAGGACGCTGTTGAGGCGCCAGTTGTCGAAGCGAATGTTGGCGCGCTGGTCAGTGCGGTCGTCGCGCACGCGGCGCAGGATGGTCTGGATGCGGGCGACCAGTTCGCGTGGTTCGAACGGTTTGGCCATGTAATCGTCGGCGCCCAGTTCCAGGCCGATGATGCGGTCGGTGGGTTCGCAGCGGGCGGTGAGCATCAGGATCGGGATGTCCGATTCGGCGCGCAGCCAGCGACACAGCGACAGACCGTCTTCGCCGGGCAGCATCAGGTCGAGGACGATGACGTCGAAATGTTCGCCCTGCAGCGCCTGGCGCATCGCCGCGCCGTCGGTGACGCCGCTGGCGTGAATGTTGAAACGGGCGAGGTAATCGATCATCAGCTCGCGGATCGGCACGTCATCGTCGACGATCAGCGCGCGGATGCTCCAGCGCTTGTCGTCTTTGCTTTCATCCGTCACGGTTGTCGGGGCGTTGGGCATGGGGCTGTTCACTACCAGGGGTGGTTTCAGCATAGGCGTCCGGCCGGGGGGCGGGAAGTGCTGTTGTAAGGACGTGTTGCGCCGGGCGAGGCTAACCCGGGTGCGTGTTGCGGGCGTGTCGGTTGTGTATCGGAGTCGACACAATAGCCGCGCCGGCTAAGCTGATAACCGCCAGCGCGACGATTTACCGATCATCGGGTGCCGCGCAGCCGCCGGTTCCGCTACAATGCGCGCCGTTTTCGACCAGCCTGAGAGCCCATCCATGTCCGCCTGCCAGACTCCTATCATCGTCGCCCTGGATTTCCCCACCCGTGACGCCGCACTGAAGCTGGCCGACCAGTTGGACCCGAAACTGTGCCGGGTCAAAGTGGGCAAGGAACTGTTCACCAGTTGCGCGGCGGAAATCGTCGGCACCCTGCGTGACAAGGGTTTTGAAGTGTTTCTGGATCTCAAATTCCACGACATCCCCAACACCACTGCGATGGCTGTGAAAGCCGCTGCCGAGATGGGTGTGTGGATGGTCAACGTGCACTGCTCGGGCGGTCTGCGCATGATGGCCGCCTGCCGTGAAGAGCTGGACAAGCGCAGTGGTCCGCAACCGTTGTTGATTGGTGTGACCGTGCTGACCAGCATGGAGCGCGAGGATCTGGCCGGTATCGGTCTGGATATCGAGCCGCAGGAACAAGTGCTGCGTCTGGCGGCACTGGCCGAGAAGGCCGGGATGGACGGTCTGGTCTGTTCGGCGCTGGAAGCGTCGGCGCTGAAAACCGCGCACCCGTCGCTGCAACTGGTGACGCCGGGGATTCGCCCGGCGGGCAGCGCGCAGGATGATCAACGGCGCATTCTGACCCCGCGTCAGGCGCTGGATGCCGGTTCCGATTACCTGGTAATCGGCCGTCCGATCAGCCAGGCGGCAGACCCGGCGCAGGCGCTGGCGGCGGTTGTAGCGGAAATCGCCTGAACCTTATTGAAGATCCAACTGTGGGAGCGAGCCTGCTCGCGAAGAGGGAGTGTCAGTCGGCATCATTACCGACTGATCCACCGCTTTCGCGAGCAGGCTCGCTCCCACATTGGTTTCAGGCTGGCCTTAAACCTTCAACACCAACTTGCCAAAGTTTTCGCCGTTGAACAGTTTCATCAGCGTCTCCGGGAACGTCTCGAGCCCTTCAACCACATCTTCCTTGCTCTTGAGCTGCCCGTTGGCCATCCAGCCGGCCATCTCCTGCGCGGCGCTGGCGAACTGCGCGGCGTAGTCCATCACCACAAAACCTTCCATCCGCGCGCGATTGACCAGCAGTGACAGGTAATTGGCCGGACCTTTGACCGCTTCTTTATTGTTGTACTGGCTGATGGCGCCGCAGATCACCACTCGCGCCTTCATGTTCAAGCGGCTCAGCACCGCGTCGAGAATGTCGCCACCGACGTTATCGAAGTACACGTCCACGCCTTTCGGGCATTCGCGCTTCAGACCGGCCACGACGTCTTCGGCCTTGTAATCGATGGCGCCGTCAAAACCCAATTCGTCGATGAGGAATTTGCACTTGTCGGCCCCGCCGGCGATGCCGACGACGCGGCAGCCTTTGATTTTGGCGATCTGCCCGGCCACGCTGCCCACCGCACCGGCCGCGCCGGACAGCACCACGGTGTCACCGGCTTTCGGGGCGCCGACATCGAGCAGGGCGAAGTAGGCGGTCATGCCGGTCATGCCCAGCGCCGACAGATAGCGTGGCAATGGCGCGAGTTTCGGGTCGACCTTGTAGAAACCGCGCGGCTCGCCGAGGAAATAATCCTGCACACCCAGAGCGCCGTTGACGTAATCGCCGACGGCAAAGCCGGGATTGTTCGAGGCGATGACTTTTCCCACGCCCAGTGCGCGCATGACCTCACCGAGACCGACCGGCGGGATGTAGGACTTGCCTTCGTTCATCCAGCCACGCATGGCCGGGTCGAGGGACAGGTATTCGTTTTTCACCAGGATCTGTCCCGCCTGTGGCTCGCCGACCGGAACTTCCTGATAAGTGAAAGTCTCGCGGGTCGCGGCGCCCACCGGGCGTTTGGCGAGCAGGAACTGGCGATTGGTCTGGTTGGTCATGACAGGCACTCGAATGGAATGAAGCCTTGTTGATAGCTCTTCAACGCCGATGTCGCAAGGTTGGCTGATACGGCGAATGCGAGTCGATCCAGTGCGGTGATGGTTACGGGGCGGGTTTTATCACTGCGGCGCATGGGCCTTTAAACAGCGATTGCATAGTGCTGACGCGCTTTCGCTGCCCTTGGCTATGCTGCGACGCCAACATCTTCCAGTTTTTGCGTTCGAGGACATACCCATGAGCATGACGTTTTCCGGTCAGGTGGTTGTAATCACGGGGGCCGCCCACGGCATCGGCCGCGCGACAGCCCTGGCGTTTGCCGCCGAGGGCCTGAAAGTGGTGGTGGCTGACCTGGACGCGGCCGGCGGCGAAGGCACGGTGGCGCTGATTCGTACAGCCGGTGGCGAAGCGTCCTTCGTGCGCTGCGACGTGACGGTGGAAAGCGATGTGAAAAATCTGATGGATGAGGTGATCAATACCTACGGTCGTCTCGACTATGCCTTCAACAACGCCGGCATCGAAATCGAGAAAGGCAAACTCGCCGACGGTTCGCTGGACGAATTCGACGCGATCATGGGTGTCAACGTCAAAGGCGTCTGGCTGTGCATGAAGTATCAGTTGCCGCTGCTGTTGGCGCAGGGCGGTGGCGCGATCGTCAACACGGCGTCGGTGGCCGGGCTGGGTGCGGCACCGAAGATGAGCATCTACGCGGCGTCGAAACATGCGGTGATCGGCCTGACCAAGTCGGCGGCGATCGAATACGCGAAGAAGAAAATCCGCGTCAACGCAGTGTGCCCGGCAGTGATCGATACGGACATGTTCCGCCGTGCCTATGAAGCCGACCCGAAGAAGGCCGAGTTCGCCAACGCCATGCACCCGGTCGGGCGCATTGGCAAGGTCGAGGAAATCGCCAGCGCGGTGCTGTATCTGTGCAGCGATGGCGCAACGTTCACCACTGGGCACTCATTGGCGGTGGACGGCGGCGTGACAGCGTTCTGAAAGTTGCCGAAATACAAAGAACCCGCCTGCGTGCGGGTTTTTTTGTACCTCGCGGTCGGTCCCTGTGAATACCGTTAAACAATGTGTATCAAACCGTTAGAACTGGCGCATTTGGCGGTGTTGTCGCACAGCCTCGGCGGTGCGGCTGTGATTTACTGCTGCCAGCAAAACTGACAGGAGTTTGCGAGCTCATGGAACTGAGAATTGACCGACAGGCAATGGTGCCGGTCGTGCAGCAGATCGTCGACGGAATGACTGACTGGATTGTGCAAAGCGGCATCCCGCCGGCCACCCGGTTACCCTCCGTACGGCAAATCGCCCGGGGGAATCTGCTCAGCCAGTCGTGCGTTGTCGAAGCCTGCGAGCGCCTGGTCTCGCAAGGCGTATTGACCACGCGCCAGGGCGCGGGATTCATCGTCGCGGCCTCGCCGGCATTGCGCGAAGCGGACTCGGAATGGGCAGCGTGCGAGGGCCGCCCCGCATGGCGTGATGAGGTGGACGCCGCAACGAGTCGCTTGATTTTGGGGCAAGGAGGCTTGCCGCCGAGTTGGCGTGAGCCCGACGACCTCAGCTACGCGCTGCGCGAGGTGGCACGCACCGACATGGCCAGCCTGTTCAACTACAGCTCGCCACTGGGCCTGCCAGCGTTGCGCGAGCAAATTGCCAAGCGTCTGAAACTGCTGAATATCGACGCCTGCAATACCCGGCTGATGAGCACCAGCGGTGCCAGTCATGCGCTCGATCTGATCGTGCGCACCCTGTTCAAGGCTGGCGATTGCGTGGTGGTGGAAACGCCCGGTTATGCACCGTTGTTTGACCTGTTGCGTCTGCACGGCGTACAGATGCTCGAAGTTCGTCGTACGCCGAGCGGGCCGGACATCGACATGCTCGAGTCGGTGCTGCGTCAGTTTCGTCCCGGCGCCCTGTTCATCGGCAGTCATCACCACAATCCCACCGGCAGTTGCCTGACGCCTGCGGTGGCCCAGCGTATCGTGCAGTTGAGCAAGACCTACGACCTGCGCGTGATCGAAGATGACGTCTACGCTGATCTGCACACCGGCAACGGTACGCGGTTGGCGGCGCTGGACCATGGCGGCCGGGTCATTTATGTCGGCAGCTTCTCCAAGACACTGAGCAGCTCGTTGCGGGTCGGTTTTGTCCTGGCGGACAGCGAACTGCTGAAGCGCCTGGCGGAGGTCAAGATGATCAGCGGCCTGGGCTGTTCGAGGCTGGCCGAGGCGGTATTGGCCAGACTGATGGCGACCGGCGCCTATCGCAAACTGGTGCAGCGCCAGCGTCAGCGCTTGAATGCCGATCGCGCGGCGGCCTTGCAGGCACTGGAAGACGCCGAGTGGGAAGTGTTCGGCAAGCCGGTTGGCGGGCTGTTTATCTGGGCGCGGGCACGCTTGCGCGACCAGACGTCGGTGCGCAGGCAGGCCCAGCAATGCGGGCTGGAGTTGTCAGCAGCGGACGCTTTCAGTCCCAGCGGTGAGTGCGGTGACTGGCAGCGCATCAATGTGGCCTGTGCCTGCGACCCACGGGCGCGGCAGTTTTTTCGCAATACCTGCGCGGATCGACCTCCAGCATTCTGAAAACGACGCGGGCGTAGCTTTTTGCCATTATTCCGACGCCAGAGTCTTGTGCTGGTTCGAGCCCGTTGCGAATCTTCGGCAACAGACTTTGGCAGGGGACTACGCGCAATGATTTCGGCCGTGCAAGGACGTTTCGCCAACCTCGGTATGGCGAAAAAACTGGGTATCGGATTTGTGCTCGTCTTGTTGCTGACTGCGTTGGTGGCGGCGATCGGCGTCTGGTCGCTGCAAACCATCAGTCTGCGTTTCGACGGCTTGAAGCAGATGTCCGCGCTCAACAGCGGCCTGCTCAAGGTGCGCCTGCTCGAGCAGGAATACGCCCTGCGCGGCAATCCGAAAACCGCCGATGCCTTGCGCGAAGGCGTCGATGGGCTGGTTGTTCTAGCCGGCGAGCTCAAGGCACATTCCCCGGCCAATGTGCCGGTGATGAGCGATGTCGAGCAAGCGCTGGGCGCGTATCGCAAGGCCTTCGATGAATTCGTCTCGCTGAGCCAGGCCAAGGACCTCGCGCTGGAGATGGCCAGTTGGTCGGTGTCCAGCGTGGCCAATAACCTTGACGTGTTGCAGAGCGGCCTGGCCGATGATGGCGCCTATACGTTGAAAGACACCGAGGGCAAAGACGGCGCGCAGTTCATCGAACAGGCGAATCAGGTCAGTCAGGTCTCGCGACTGATGCTGCAGGCGATGAACGAAGCGCGGGTGCGGCTGGATCAAAGCCGCAAGGGCGATGCCGACAATGCCGGCCAGGGCAATATCGAGCAGGCCGCGCAAGCGCAGGAGCAGGCCGAGGCGCTGAAAACCACGGTCAAGGACGAGGGCTATCTGACTGTGCTCAACGAAGTGTCGGGGCATATCGCCGGATTCAACGAGAAACTGGCTGAATACACCGGTTTGCTGGCGCAAGAAAAAACTGTGTACGAGCAACTGCATCAGCGCGCTGCGCAGGTGGTGGACCGGGTCAATCAGGCCTATGTCGCCGAAGATGCTTCGATGCAGGCGGAGCTGAAAAAGAACACGGTGTTGATCATTGGCTCTTCGGCGCTGGCCTTGTTGGTCGGATTGCTCGCCGCGTGGGTGATCACGCGCCTGATCGTGGCGCCGCTGCGCAGTGTGATTCGTGTGGCGCAGCAGATTGCTGCGGGTGATCTGACGGCGAAGGTCGAGGTGACGCGCCGCGATGAAATGGGTCAGCTGATGTTGGCGATGCAGCAGATGGCTGCCGGCCTCGGCACGATTGTCAGCGGCTTGCAGGCCGGCATCGAGCGCTTGGCCGGTTCCGCGCAATCGCTGTCGGCGGTGACGGAACAGACCAATCTGGAGGTCAACAGCCAGAAGGAAGAAACCGAGCAGGTCGCCACCGCCATGAACCAGATGACCGCCACCGTGCATGACGTCGCGCGCAATGCCGAAGAGGCGGCGCTGGCGGCGCAGACGGCGGATGACAAGGTCGAGAGCGGCCAGCAGGTGGTGCGCCAAAGCATGGCGCGGATCGAGCAATTGGCGGATTCGGCGACCTCGGCCAGCTCCAGCATCGAGAGCCTCAGCGCCGAAATTCAGAACATAGGCACGGTGCTGGAGGTGATCAAGAGCGTGGCCGAGCAGACCAATCTGTTGGCGCTGAACGCGGCGATCGAAGCGGCGCGGGCCGGCGAGCAGGGCAGGGGGTTTGCGGTGGTGGCCGATGAGGTTCGTGCGCTGGCACGGCGCACGCAGCAGTCGACCGAGGAGATCGAGCGCTTGGTCAGTGCCCTGCGCGCGGCGGCGCAGTCTTCGGTGCAGCAGATTCGCAGCAGTGGCGAGTTGGTGAAGCTGGCGGTCAGTGATGCGTTGCAGACCGAGAGTGCGCTGGGGAGTATTGCCGCGGCGGTGTCGTTGATTCAGCAGATGAATCAGCAGATCGCGGCGGCGGCGGAGGAGCAGAGTTCGGTGGCGGAGGAGATCAATCGCAGTGTTACGCAGATTCGTGCGAGTGCGGATCACTCTTCCGTGGCGATGCGCGGGAATGCGGCTTCGAGTGTTGAGCTGGCGCAGTTGGGCGGCGAGTTGCGCTCGATGGTTGGGCATTTTCGGCTTTGAGCCTTGGCGGCCCTCGGGCCGGCCAGGCTCTCGGCTTCGCCGCGTGGGGATGGCCCGGGTTTGCTTTTGCTGTTCTGTGGGAGCTGGCTTGCCAGCGAAGGCGGCCTGACAGCCGACCGATTTTTACCTGAGAACACTACTTCCCAATGTGGGAGCGAGCCTGCTCGCGAAAGCGGTCTTCAATTCACATCCTCTTTCAAGTCGCCCACAAAAAAGCCACCAATAAAGGTGGCTTCTCTTCCAGCATTCCCGCCTCAGTCGTAAATCACTTTTTTCTTCCAGTCCGCATCGGCTTCGACATCCTTCAAACCGGCGGTCAGTTGGTTTTCTTCACCTTCCACCGGGGCAATCTTGTCCATGACCTGGGCGTTCGCTCGGGCGAGGAGTTTTTCCAGGTATTGCAGTTGCTCGGCATACATCTGCGGGTCCTGCTGTTTGCGCAGATATTGCACGCCGCGTTCGAAGGCGAGGCGGGCCTGGCCGGGTTGGTTTTGTTGCAGGGACTGTTGGCCGAGGTTGTTGAAGAATTCGATGTGCAGCAGCACGAGAATGTGGCGCACCTCGCGGATCCATTGTTTGGCTTCGTTCGGTGGCAGGAAGCCGTCGTGGGCGGCGCGGGTGATCTGGCCGTGCAGGGCTTCGAGGAGGAAGCGCACGTCTTTGGCTTTGGCTTCGGTCAGGATCGGCGCCGGCGGGTTGTTGACCGGGATCGATTCGCCCTGGGCCACCAGCGCGCTCAGTTCGGTGATGCGGGCCTTGGTGGTTGCGCTGGTCTTTTCCAGATTGAGCAGGCGCTGGCAGACGTTGAGTTCCAGGCGGGTCAGCAGCAACTTGAGCGCCGGGGTCATGAACTGGCCGGGGAAGGTTTCGGTCAGTTCGCCGCAGCGGCGCAGGCGGTCGTTGAGTTCGACTTTGGTGCGGGCCTTCTCCAGTTTGTTGTTTTCCACCACATGGTTCATGTAGCCAATGGCGATCAGAATTGCGATCCCGGCTACGACTAGCAGGGTGATCATGAGTGGTGTCACCGGTAAGACCTCTTTATAGGGTTCGCATGCGAGTGTAGTGGCTGGGCATTTAGGCGCCTAGCGCCGCTCGACGGGTTTGATCGGCTGCTGCAATCTGTATCGGCCGCCAGCGGTATAGATGAATGCTGGCGCTTGATGTGCAGATTGCCATCACTGTGCGGTGGACTATAACGTCTTGGCGAGTGGCGGAATATAGGCGTCAGGTTTCGGACGACGGAAAAGCCCTGCGCAGCCCTTAATCCAGGTCGAAGTCATTGATTTAAATAAATTTATATCAGGGGGTTGACGACCCCTCAATCCATCCATAGAATGCGCGCCACTTGCAGCGTAAAGCACACAGCGAAACGCGGCAGGGAGTGAATGTTGTAGTGTGTCCCCTTCGTCTAGTGGCCTAGGACACCGCCCTTTCACGGCGGTAACAGGGGTTCGAGTCCCCTAGGGGACGCCAATGCGGGAATAGCTCAGTTGGTAGAGCACGACCTTGCCAAGGTCGGGGTCGCGAGTTCGAGTCTCGTTTCCCGCTCCAATTTTAAACAGCATTGCTTTCGGGCGGTGCTGAGTGAAACCAGAACCAAATCTTCGGATGCGGATCTGGACACCGAAACACACACCATGTGTTCCGGGTAGCGTGTCCCCTTCGTCTAGTGGCCTAGGACACCGCCCTTTCACGGCGGTAACAGGGGTTCGAGTCCCCTAGGGGACGCCATTTGCGGGAATAGCTCAGTTGGTAGAGCACGACCTTGCCAAGGTCGGGGTCGCGAGTTCGAGTCTCGTTTCCCGCTCCAATTTCACAAAAACGCCGATCAGTGATGATCGGCGTTTTTGTTTGTGCGCGTTTTGTGGTGGCAATAAAAAAGGACCTTTTCACAGGTCCTTTTTTATTTTGAGCCCGGTCATCGGTGACTGGGCTCAGGCAGGGCTTTACAGCTTCGGCAACTGCCCGACACGCCCCATCATTTCCGTGACGATCTGCAGATCCAGCAGGAACTGGTCGACGGTCTTGAATTCGCCATCGGTGTGGCCGGTGTATTTGGCTTCCGGTCGCGCCAGGCCGAATTGCACACCGTTCGGCAATTCGTGAACCGAAGTCGCGCCAGCGGAAGTACCGAATTCCGACTTCATGCCGAGGTTTTCGCTGGCTACGGCAAGCAGCGCCTTGACCCACTCACCCTCGGGGTTGCGATACATCGGTTCGGCCACTGAGTAGTCGAACGCCACGGCAACGTGAGTCTTCTTGCTCCAGGCGTCCAGTTTCTCAGCGATCTCAGCCTTGAGCTTTTCCGGGGATTTACCCTTCGGCACCCGCAGGTTCACCGCCAGTTTGAAGGCTTTTTCGTCCTCGCCGACGTAGGTCAGCGAGGTGGTCAGTGGTCCCATGAACGAATCGGAGAAGCCCACGCCAAGTTTTTTGCCCAGATAATCCAGGCCCCAGTTGTCATCGGCATAACGTGCGGCATCGGTGAACTGGTTGTGCTTGAGCGCGACTTTGCCGTCCAGGCTGTTGATGAAACTCAGCATTCGCGCGACCGGGTTGACGCCGGACTCTGGTTCGGAGGAGTGCGCAGAAACCCCCGTCACGGTCAGTTTGACGTCTTTGCCATCAATCTTTGCCGCGACTTCGAAGTCGCCGCCGTTGGCTTTGGCGTAGGCGTCGCCGGCTTTTTGCAGACTGGCGGCGAGCTCGGCAGGCTTGTCGGTTACCAGCGTGACCACCGAAGCCGATGGGATCTGGTTGGTCGCCTTGCCGCCGGTCATCGAAATGATTTCCGCGCCGTTGCCCTCGCCTTTGCGTTTGGCAAAGTTGGCCATGACGGTGCCGTAACCTTTTTCGGCGATCACTACCGGATAACCGCCGTCCAGCGCCATGTTGTAGTTCGGCGTCGGGTTGCGTTCGAAGTAATAGGGAATGGCATCGCCGCTGGTTTCTTCGGTGGTGTCGACCAGCAGCTTGAAGTTACGCGCCAGTGGCAGTTTCTCGTCCTTGATCACTTTCATGGCGTACAGCGCCACGACGATCGCATTCTTGTCATCCTCTGTGCCACGACCGTACATGCGATCGCCAATCAGCGTGACTTTGAACGGGTCGAGTTTGGTGCCATCTTTCAGCACCCAGTTTTCCGGCGTCACCGGCACCACATCGGCGTGGGCATGAATGCCAACGACTTCGTCGCCTTTGCCATCCAGAGAGATTTCGTAGACACGGTTATCGATGTTGCGGAATTTCAAACCGAAGGATTCGGCGAGTTTCTGGATCTCGCCGGCAATCTTGATGAATTCCGGGTTGTCGTGTTGCTCCACGCCGTCCTTGCGGAAGGTCGGGATCTCGACGAGTTGGCGCAGGGTTTCCAGCGCGGCCTTGCCATATTTCACGCGGGTATAAATGCCTAGCAGACGGTGAATTTCATTCCGCTGTTCGGCGTTCAGGGTCTTGTTGTCGAGGAAGGCGCTGATGGACGGGGTGAGATTATCCGTCTTGGCCAGGTCGCTTTTCGCCAGGCTGCCAAGAAAGCTACGGAAGTCCGTCAGGTTCTTGCCGTCAAAGGATTTCAGAATCGCTGCACTTTGCTCGGCAGTGATGTTGGCTTGTGCTGCGCTGGTAAATGCGGTGAGGCTGGCCATGACGAGCGTGGCAGCGGCCAGTTTTTTCAGGGAAAAGACCATGTAACAGGCATTCCTTTGCTAGAGATTGGGAAAATATGTCTGACGCTTGCGGCAGAAACATTTTGCAACCTACCACCATGAGCAGGTGAAGAGGGAGTCACAAACTTGATCTGTCGCACAGAAATGCAAAAGAGGCGCACAAATGAAAAAGTCCCGGCAGCTGATGCCGGGACTTTTTTGTGTGGGTTACATCGACAGCATCAGGCGTCCGGCAAATAGAATCAGGATGACGCCCATGCTGCGCTCGAACCAGTGTCCAAGGCGCATGAACAGCAGGCGCACTTTATTGCTGGAGAAAAACAGCGCGACGATCACAAACCACAGCGCGTTGACGAAGCACATCCACAATCCGTAGAACGCCTGGATCTGCAGCGGTGTGCTGGCGCTGATGATCGTGGTGAAGATGGCCAGGAAAAACAGCGTGGCCTTGGGGTTGGTCGCATTGGTCAGAAAACCGGTGCTGAATGCCTTGAACAGTGACTGTTCAACCAGCGGCTCATCGGCGTTTTTTTCACCTTCGACGCTGCTCTTCGGTTTGCTGCGGATCAGGCTGACGCCCAGATAGAGGATGTAAGCCCCACCGACCACTTTGGCCACAGTCAGCAGCCACGGCGTGGTGTGCATCAGGGCGCCGACGCCGAGCAGGGTATACAGCACGTGCACGGAAATCCCCGCGCCGATGCCCAGCGCAGTGCAGATACCGACGAGCCGGCCGAAGCGCACGCTTTGACGGATGGTCACGGCGAAGTCCGGGCCGGGTGCTACCACGGCGAGAAAGTGGATGGTGGCCAATGCGAGAAACTCGCCCAGGTAATTGGAAAGCATGTCAGCTCCAGAAAGTCAGAGGGGAGGCATTGCCGCGATAGCCAACAAAGAACGACAGGCTCAAACGCGGATCCGCGACGCCCGGAGTGACCGAGTGCATGCGCCGCGAATTGAACATGATGAAATCGCCGGGCTGCGGTCGTACTTCGAGGGCGGGCGGCCCCAGCAGCGACGGCTCGATGCCGTAACTGTCGCCGCGCATTTCGTCGAATTGATCCGGGGTGATGTGGTCATTCCACATCTGCAAGGCGCCACCCTCGGCGGGCATGTTCAGGTAGACGTTGCAGGCAAATTGCGCCTCGAGACTGCGCGCCTGAAAACTGTCCGGGGCGTCCTTGGCGAAGATGTCGTGATGAGCAAGAAAGCACACGCCCGGTTTGACCACCCGCGACAAACCGACATACATCTTGCGCCCGTAGAGATTTTCCAGATGCGCGCCGGCGGGCCAGGATTCGTCGAGCATGCAGCGCAACGTGTCGATCGGCGAAGAGTAGGGCGCGCAGCGCTGGCGCAGTTCGTCGATGTTGCGGGTGGCGCGTTCGAAGTAATCCTCGATCAGCAGCGGCTGGTTTTCCGCCTCGTAAAAGGCCATGCCGATGCGGCCGATGCTCGGTGCGTTGATGTAGCCTTCAAAGCCCGGGGCGAGGATCTTGTCGCCAATTTCGATCGCCAGCGGCTCGGGCAGAAAGCGTTTGACGCGGATGGCGAGGACTTCTTCGTTGGCCAGTTTTTTTATGCACGTCTCATCGAGACGCTCGACGTCTAGCATCATTTGTTTTAGGTCCATCTATCGATAGTCAACGGAACCGGCGAATGCGGTTCCCCGGCGTCGGACGCTGCGCGATGGCAATGTCCGAAATGCTCAATCCACGCTGTAGTGGACGGAAAGCGTGCCCTTCTTCTGCGAAAGGGACGCGATCGTGACTGTGCCTAGATCCTTCAGGCTACGTACGTGGGTGCCACCGCAGCCATAGGCTGGCAGCTCACCGAAACTGATTTCCCGCGCGCCTTCGCGCAGCGAGGTCAGGCGCGGCAGATCATGTTCGATCCACTGCTCGATACCGGTTTGCACGGTTGGCGCATCGATTTCTTCAGCGCTATCGCCCGGCTTGAATTGCACCCGGCCTTCGTCCGGCCAGTGGTGCGCCTTGATCGGCATCCAGCCCATGGCCTGAATGAAATGACCGATCAGGTGCCCGGCCGAGTGCATGCGCGTATTGAAGCGGCGGCGCTCTTCATCGATACGGATGACGGTCATGCCCAGCGGCAGCGGGCGGTCGACGAAATGCACAATGCGCTCCGGTTCCTGCACCACGCGCGACACCCGGCTTTCACCGATCCAGCCGGTGTCGCAAGGCTGACCGCCGCCCTGCGGGTGAAACAGGGTAGCGCGCAGCACTACGGCGAATTCGTTCTCGTGGGGTGTGCAGTCGAGGACTTCGACATTCGCCTTCAGGTCGTCACTGTGAAAAAACAGGCGAAGCGTCATATTCCATGCCCTGATCGAAGTTCTGTTTTTATTATATGAATCGTGCAATAACGTGATAATCCGTTCGAACATCAAAGGACTTGTGCGTCGTGAGCATCAATCTTCCGCTGCCGCTGCTGGGTGAAATGGCGATTTTCGTCAAGGTTGTCGAGACCGGCAGCTTCTCTGAAGCGGCGCGGCAGATGGGGTCCTCACCCTCGGCGGTCAGTCGCAGTATTTCCCGATTGGAAAAGGCGTTGGCTACGCGCTTGCTGCAACGCACCACGCGCAAACTGCGCTTGAGCGATGGCGGTGAGGAGGTGTTCAAGCGTTGCCAGGAAATGGTCAGCGCGGCCAGGTCGGTGATGGAAATCAGCGGCCAGTTCACCCACGAAGCCGAAGGCCTGGTGCGGGTCAGCGTGCCGAAAGCGGTGGGGCGCTTTGTGATTCACCCGCACATGCCGGAGTTTCTGCGCCGCTATCCCAAGGTTGATGTGGAGTTGTTGCTGGAAGATCGTCAGGTCGATCTGATCGATGATCATGTCGATCTGGCAATTCGCATCACTGATCGTCCACCGGCCGGTCTGGTCGGGCGGCAGTTGCTGACCATCGATCATTTGCTTTGCGCCACGCCGCAATACCTGGCCGAACACGGCACGCCGACGCATCCTCACGATTTGCTCAATCACAGTTGTATTTATCTGGGCGAAACGCCGAGCGATGCGCGCTGGAAATTCAAGAAGGGCAGCAAGGCGGTGACGGTCGGCGTGCGTGGGCGCTATGCCGCCAATCACACGGGTGTGCGCTTGGGGGCGGTGTTGCAGCACATCGGCATTGGCAGTCTGCCGTATTTCACGGCGCGTTACGCCTTGGAGCAGAAGTTGATTGTGCAGGTGTTGCCGGACTGGACGTTTCTTGCCTCTTATCACGGTGGGTTGTGGCTGCTGCATTCGCCGACGCGGTATCTGCCGCCGAAATTGCGGGTGTTCATTGATTATCTGGTGGAGTGTTTGCAGAAGGAGCCGACGTTGGGTAGGCCCGGGAAGTCGGTGGGCGGGGGCAATTTGGCTGTGGCGTATGAGCTGCCGGAGGGTGAGGGGTTGCTTTGAGGTTTTTTTGGGGGGGGGGCTTGGCGGCCTTTGGGCCGACCATGCTCTGGTGGTTTGAGTGAATATCCGTTTCTGCGGTAACGGCTGCTCAGGGTTTCGCCCTTACGGCGACTTACTTTTTTACAAGCGCCTAAAAAAGTAAGCAAAAAACGCTAGCTCCTACGTTCGGCCCGCTCGCTGGGGCTCGGGGTACCTTCGCTCCGGGACTGATCCGGGCGCAGCGGCTACGGTTTGCTTCGCTGCACCTCCTTCCGCTGTGTACGACTGCGTCGTACGGTCGCTGCGCTCCCACGCCCGGATCAATCCCTCCGCTCAGCCTTCCGACGTCGCCTGTGAATCAAGATCAAAAGCGGTACTCGAGCTTGCGCTCATTGTTTTGAGTGGTGAGGGGCGGGTGGTGTCTGGCTGTTTTTGTGGTGAATTCTCCCCTCACCCCAGCCCTCTCCCCAGGGAGAGGGAGCCGATTTTTTGGCTTTTCGAAATCTCATTCGACTCGGTAATTCAGACTGGGGTACCTCGTCCAAACAAAGCGGTCAGTCCCCTCTCCCTCCGGGAGAGGGCTAGGGTGAGGGGGCTTTTGATCTTGAAAAAAAGGCCCGCATGGAATCACCAGTGCGGGCCTTTTCATTACCGTTTGAAAAATCAGTGCTTGCTGTCCTGCGCCGACATGGCCAGCAGTTGTTTTTCCTGGTTCCAGTCGAACGGTTCGTCGTTCTGTTCGGCTTCGTAGCGGCGTTCTTCGAGGGCCTGGTAGAGGTCGATTTCTTCGTCGGAGAGGTAGTGCAGGCAGTCGCCGGCGAAGAACCACAGCAGGTCGCGTGGGATCAGGTGGGCGATTTGCGGGTAGCGGGTGATGACTTGGGTGAGGATGTCCTGGCCCAGGTATTGGCTTTCGATAGGGTCGATAGGCAGGGAGGCCAGCAGTTCGTCGAAGCGCTCGAGGAACAGGGCATGGCTTTCTTCGGGCACTTGTTCGGCCTCACCTACGGCGACCAGGATACTGCGCAGGTGGTCGAGCAACACGAGATGATCGGCAACGACGTTGGACACGAGATAAGTCCTCAAGAGCAAAACGGGCGCGGGAGTATAAAGCCCTCGCGCCGTTTTTTCACATAAACCGGGTTCAGCGGACTTTGCCCTCTGCCTGGGTCAGTTCTTCTTTGGCGAAATCGTCGACGTCGATCACCTTGCGGCGGGCCGCTTCGGCGTCGCGCAGGCTTTGCGCTTCGACGGCTTGCAGCACGCCGGCTTCCAGCGCGGCATCGATGGCGTGTTCGCCGGCTGCCGGTTTGACCTGGCCGCTCTTCAGTGCGGTGTGCAGTTTCTTGTGGAGCGGTTGCGCGGCATTGAGCAGGTCGCTGGCGTGTTGCAGCGCGCCCACGGCATCGTCCGCCGATTGCGGGCGGTAGCAGCCGGCGAGCAATTCTTCGAGGGCCGGATCGCCTTTGGCGCGACCGATGACCGCAGCGACTTCGGCGCCGAGTTTGTCCGATGGGCCTTTGTGACGGCGCCCGAACGGGAAGACGATGACCCGCAGCAGGCAGCCGAAGACTTTGTTCGGGAAGTTGCTCAGCAGTTCATCCAGCGCACGCTCCGACTGGCCGAGGCTTTCTTCCATGGCCCAGCGGAACAGCGGCTCCATGTACGCCGGCGAATCCAGGTCGTGATAACGCTTGAGCGCCGCAGAGGCCAGATACAGGTTGCTCAGCACGTCGCCGAGGCGCGCCGACAGGCGTTCGCGGCGTTTCAGTTCGCCGCCCAGGAGCATCATGCTGAAGTCGGCGAGCATGGCGAATGCGGCGGCCTGACGGTTGAGCGCGCGGAAGTAGCCTTGGCTGATCCTGTCACCCGGCGCATGTTCGAAATGGCCAAGGCCGAGGTTTAGCACCAGTGTGCTGGCCGCATTGCTGACGGCGAAACCGATGTGCTTGAGCAGCAGGCCATCGAATTCCTTGAGTGCCTGGTCTTTATCCTGGCGACCGGCCAAGGCCATTTCCTTGAGTACGAACGGATGGCAACGGATCGCGCCCTGACCGAAGATCATCAGGTTGCGCGACAGGATGTTCGCGCCTTCGACGGTGATGAAGATCGGCGCGCCGTTCCAGCTGCGGCCGAGGTAGTTGTTCGGTCCCATGATGATGGCTTTGCCGCCGTGCACATCCATGGCGTGGCTGATGCATTCGCGGCCGCGTTCGGTGAGGTGGTATTTGAGGATCGCCGACAGCACCGATGGTTTTTCACCCAGGTCCACCGCGTTGGCGGTGAGCATGCGGGCGGCGTCCATCATCCACGCGTTACCGCCGATGCGCGCCATGGCTTCCTGAATGCCCTCGAAAGCGGACAGCGGTACATTGAATTGCTCGCGAATCTGCGCGTATTGGCCAGTGACCAGACTGGTGAACTTGGCCGCGCCGGTGCCCACGGCTGGCAGCGAGATCGAACGCCCGACGGACAGGCAGTTCATCAGCATCATCCAGCCTTTGCCGAGCATTTCCTCACCACCGATGAGGTAGTCCAGCGGAATGAACACGTCCTTGCCGGAGTTCGGGCCGTTCATGAACGCGGCGCCCAGCGGCAGGTGACGACGACCGATTTCCACACCTGCGGTATCGGTCGGGATCAGCGCCAGGCTGATGCCGAGGTCTTCTTCTTCACCGAGCAGGTGATCCGGGTCATAAGCCTTGAATGCCAGGCCAAGCAGAGTTGCTACCGGGCCGAGGGTGATGTAGCGCTTTTCCCAGTTCAGGCGCAGGCCGATGACTTCCTGTCCTTCCCACTGGCCTTTGCAGATGATCCCGGTGTCGGGCATCGCGCCGGCGTCGGAACCGGCCAGCGGGCCGGTGAGGGCGAAGCACGGAATATCGTCGCCACGGGCCAGGCGCGGCAGGTAGTGATTACGTTGTTCGTCGGTGCCGTAATGCAGCAATAGTTCGGCAGGGCCGAGGGAGTTGGGCACCATCACGGTGGAGGCGAGGTCGCCGCTGCGTGTCGCCAGTTTCATTGCCACTTGTGAGTGAGCGTAGGCCGAGAAGCCTTTGCCGCCGTATTCCTTGGGAATGATCAGGGCGAAAAAGCCATGTTCCTTGATGTGCGTCCAGGCCTCGGGCGGCAGGTCCATGGACTGGCCGATCTGCCAGTCGCTGACCATTGCGCAGAGTTCTTCGGTCGGGCCGTCGATGAAGGCTTGTTCTTCTTCGCTAAGTTGCACTTTTGGATAGGACAGCAGTTTGTCCCAGTCCGGACGGCCGCTGAACAGCTCGCCGTCCCACCATACGGTGCCAGCATCGATCGCGTCGCGTTCGGTCTGTGACATGGGCGGCAGGGTTTTCTGGAACCAGTTGAACAGCGGCGCGGTGAGGTGCTTGCGGCGCAGGTCAGGCAGCAACAATGGCGCGGCGACCACCGCCAACAGGACCCAGAAGACAAACAGCAGCCAGCCCGGCGCGTGACTGAAAATCCCCATGGCGACGAGATAGGCCGCAACGATGCCCAACGCGGGCAGCGGGGCGATGCGTCGATGGGCGAGGTACGCCACGCCGACGATCAAAACCAGTATCCACAACAACAGCATATTCAGTCCTCCGTGAACCAAGGCAAATCGACCCTCCAGAGCTTAGACGGCATCTGCAAACAAGGGTGGTCAGAGCATGGTGATTGAAATCGTGGGAAACCCCGGATGGTTTTCGTAGGTTCGGTGGGCAACACGTGTGGGAAATCGTTCGTTGCTGCGCAGCTTTGCTTTCAGGTTTGGCCGAAACGTCGTTATCTCTGTGCTCAGGCTGTCGCTAGACTCGTGGCTTACCCAGGAGATTGCCGTCATGCACGAGTATCTGAGCCCCGGCCGCTTCATCGATAGTGACCACCCGGCGGTGGTGGAGTTCGCCGAGCAGCATCGCGGCGCCAGTAACGATCCGCGTGAGCAGGCGATCAGTCTGTATTACGCCGTGCGCGAGGCGGTGCGCTACAACCCCTACACCTTCAGTCGTGATCCGCAAACTTTGTGTGGCAGTTACGCACTCGCAGCAGGAGAAAGTTACTGCGTGCCGAAAGCTACGCTGCTCGCCGGTTGTGCCCGGCATTGCGGGATCCCGGCGCGCATCGGTCTGGCCGATGTGCGCAATCATTTGTCGACGCCGCGTTTGCTCGAGCTGCTGAAAAGCGACGTGTTCGCTATGCATGGCTACACCGAGCTGTTTCTCGACGGCCGCTGGGTCAAGGCGACGCCGGCGTTCAACCAGCAACTGTGCGAGCTGTTCAACGTCGCAGCGCTGGAATTCGACGGGGTCAACGACAGCGTTTTCCACCCGTTCAACCGTGATGGCGCGCAGTTGATGGAATATCTGCTCGATCACGGCCAGTTCACCGATGTGCCGGAAACGTTCTTCTTCGAGCACCTGCAAAAGTGCTATCCGCATCTGTTCAGTGAGCAACTGCCGGTGCTGCTGGGCGATATGCAGGCGGATTTGAGTCGCACCTGATCCGGCGTATGCTGGCCGTCCACTCACTTGCAAAGAGGCGGTCATGCTGAAGATCTGGGGACGAAAAAATTCATCGAACGTCAGAAAGCCCTTGTGGGCTGCCGAAGAGTTGGGCCTGGCTTACGAGGCCATCGATGCCGGCGGCGCGTTCGGTGTGGTCGATACGCCCGAGTACCGCGCGATGAACCCCAATGGCCGGGTGCCGGTGATCGAGGATGACGGTTTCGTGCTTTGGGAATCCAACGCCATCGTTCGCTACCTGCTGGCCAAGCACGCCCCAGACAGCGCTTGGTACCCGGCGGATGCGCAAGCCCGCGCCACGGCGGACAAATGGATGGACTGGACCACTTCCAGTTTCGCCGGGCCGTTTCGCACGGTGTTCTGGGGTGTGCTGCGCACGCCCTCCGAGAAGCAGGACTGGAAGGCGATCAACGCCGCGATCAAGGAATGCGATGAATTGCTGAACATGGCCGACCATGCCCTGATCAGCCAGCCTTATCTCTCCGGCAATGACATCGGCATGGGCGACATCCCGCTGGGCAGCTTCATTTATGCCTGGTTCGAAATGCCCATCGAGCGCGCCCCGCAACCACATCTCCAAGCCTGGTATGAACGTTTGAAGCAGCGTGTGGCCTATCAGAAAGCGGTCATGACCGCGTTGACTTGATAATTACTATCGACACACTTGACTGTACTTGTGCGGCGGCGGCAAGCACCATTGCGAACTTGCGCCGCGGTTGTTTCCCTCGCCGCCCGCCCTTATTTACTTCTTTCCTTCCTTCTTGGTGCGTAAATCCGATATGAGTTCCGCTCTGTCCATCCGGCAGCTAACCAAAACCTACGGCAACGGGTTCCAGGCCTTGAGTGGTATCGATCTGGACGTCGCCGAAGGTGATTTTTTCGCCTTGCTCGGCCCCAACGGCGCCGGCAAATCCACAACCATCGGCATCCTCTCGACCCTGGTCAACAAGACCAGCGGCACCGTGAATATTTTCGGCAATGACCTGGACAAGAACCCGGCGGCGCTCAAGCGCTCGATCGGCGTGGTGCCGCAGGAATTCAACTTCAACCAGTTCGAAAAGACCTTCGACATCGTCGTAACCCAGGCCGGCTACTATGGCATTCCGGCGAAAGTCGCCAAGGAACGCGCCGAGCAGTACCTGACCCAGCTGGGGTTGTGGGACAAGCGTGATGTGCCGTCGCGTTCGCTGTCCGGCGGCATGAAACGGCGTTTGATGATCGCTCGTGCACTGGTGCACGAACCGCGTCTGCTTATTCTTGATGAACCGACTGCGGGCGTCGACATCGAGCTTCGCCGTTCGATGTGGACCTTCCTCACCGAGCTGAACCAGAAAGGCATCACCATCATTCTGACCACGCATTATCTGGAAGAGGCCGAGCAGCTGTGCCGCAACATCGGCATCATTGACCACGGCACCATTGTCGAAAACACCAGCATGAAACAGTTGCTGGGCCAGTTGCACGTGGAAACCTTTTTGCTCGACCTGAAACACGACTTGCACGTTGCGCCGCAATTGCTCGGCTACCCGGCCCGATTGCTCGACGGCCACACCCTGGAAGTGCAGGTCGACAAATCCATGGGCATCACGGCGTTGTTCACCCAGTTGGCGCAGCAGAACATCGAAGTGCTGAGCCTGCGTAACAAAACCAATCGCCTCGAGGAGTTGTTCGTGTCCCTGGTGGAGAAAAATCTGTCGAAGGTGGCGGTATGAGTTCCGAGTTCGGTCCCAACCTCGTCGCCCTGCAAACCATCGTCTACCGCGAGGTCAAACGCTTCATGCGGATCTGGCCGCAGACGTTGCTGCCGCCGGCGATCACCATGGTTCTGTACTTTGTGATCTTCGGCAACCTGATCGGTCGGCAGATCGGCGACATGGGTGGTTTCACTTACATGGAGTACATCGTGCCGGGTCTGATCATGATGTCAGTGATCACCAACTCGTACGGCAACGTGGTGTCGAGCTTCTTTGGCAGCAAGTTCCAGCGCTCGATCGAAGAGCTGATGGTCTCACCGGTGTCACCGCACACGATCCTGATCGGCTTCACCATTGGTGGGGTATTGCGCGGTCTGGCGGTGGGTCTGATCGTGACGATTCTGTCGCTGTTCTTCACAGATTTGCAGGTGCATCATCTCGGCGTGACCATCCTGGTGGTGGTGCTGACCGCGACAATCTTCTCGCTGCTGGGCTTTATCAACGCGGTGTTTGCGCGCAACTTCGATGATATTTCGATCATCCCGACCTTTGTGCTGACCCCGCTGACTTACCTTGGCGGCGTGTTCTACTCGATCACTTTGCTGCCACCGTTCTGGCAGACCGTGTCGCTGGCCAACCCGGTGCTGCACATGGTCAACGCCTTCCGCTACGGCATCCTTGGTGTCTCGGATATCCGTATCGGCATCGCCATCACCTTCATGCTGGTGGCGACCGTGGTGCTGTATCTCGGCTGTGCGCGGTTGTTGGTGAGCGGGCGCGGGATGCGTACCTGATCCCGACCGCGTCGCTTTCTTCGCGAGCAGGCTCGCTCCCACATTGGAATGATGTTCTCTGTGGGAGCGAGCCTGCTCGCGAAGGGGCCAGCCCAGACACAACAAAAAACGGCCTCCCATCGCGGAGGCCGTTTTGCTTTCATTTCTGCCGACTTTGCTTGCGCCGCCGCCATTGCCGCGCCACCCACCAGCGCCAGTAAAGCATCACCAGAAAATAGGCGAGGACGCCCAGCACCAGGCCGACAACCACCGAGCCCAATAAAAACGGCTGCCACAATGTCGACAGCTCACCGCTGATCCATTCCCAGGTCAACTCGTCCGGCAGATGCCGCGCCGGCACATCCATCAGGAACGCCCCGGCCTGGTAGGTGCAGAAAAACACCGCCGGCATGGTGATCGGATTGGTCAGCCAGACCAGGCTCACCGCGATTGGCATATTGCCGCGCACCATCACCGCCAATGCCGCCGCTACCAGCATCTGTGCCGGGATCGGCAGGAATGCCGCAAACAGGCCGACCGCCATCGCCCGGGCGACCGAGTGGCGGTTGAGATGCCAGAGGTTCGGGTCATGCAGCAACGTGCCGAGAAAGCGTAAGGATTTGTGTTCCCTGATGCTCGTCGGGTCGGGCATGTAACGTTTGAATAAGCGCCGGGGCATAGGGCTTCTCGGTCGGTTAAGGCGGCAAGTATGTCTGGATTCTACGAACCGCCCATTCAGACTTTGTGACAATTGTTGACGACGGTGGTGCCGCAGACCGGCTATGCCTAGTGGGGGGACTCTCAAGGACGGGCATATGCGCACAGGGATGATGGCGCTGGCAGTCGGTCTGCTGGCCCCGGTTTTTTTGCCGGCCTTGCCGCCGGTCGGTTGGTTGCTGGTGCTGCCAATGGTGGCGCTGATGTTGCTGCCGTTTCGCAGCTATCCATTGGCATGTTTGCTGTTTGGTTTCACGTGGGCTTGTTTCAGTGCGCAGTGGGCGCTGAATGACCGCTTGCCACCGAGCCTGGACGGCGAAACCCGTTGGCTTGAAGGGCGTGTGGTCGGCTTACCGCAGCACAGCGATGGCGTGGTGCGTTTCGAGCTGGCTGATGCGCGCTCACGCCACGAAAAACTGCCATCGCTGCTGCGCCTGGCCTGGTACGCCGGGCCGCCGGTCAACAGCGGCGAACGCTGGCGACTGGCGGTGAAGTTGAAGCGCCCGGGTGGCCTGCTCAACCCGCACGCCTTCGACTACGAGGCCTGGCTGCTGGCGCAACGGATTGGGGCGACCGGCACGATCAAGGATGGCCAGCGCCTGGCTGAGGCCCGGTATGCATGGCGCGACGGCGTTCGCCAGCGCCTGCTGTCGGCCGATGCGCAAGGACGCGAGGGCGCGCTGGCAGCGCTGGTGCTCGGTGATGGCTCTGGGCTCAGTCGCGAGGATTGGCAGGTACTGCAAGACACCGGCACCGTGCATCTGCTGGTGATCTCCGGCCAGCACATCGGTTTGCTCGCCGCAGTGATGTATCTGCTGGTTGCCGGGCTGGCGCGTTTCGGAATCTGGCCGGTGCGCTGGCCATGGTTGCCGTGGGCGTGTGGCCTGGCATTCGCGGCGGCGTTGGGTTACGGCTTGCTCGCCGGGTTCGATGTGCCGGTGCAGCGCGCCTGCGTGATGGTGACGCTGGTGCTGCTGTGGCGGCTGCGTTTTCGCCATCTCGGCGCGTGGTGGCCGTTATTGCTGGCGTTCAATGGCGTGCTGTTGTTCGATCCGCTGGCCAGTTTGCGTCCAGGTTTCTGGCTGTCCTTCGCAGCCGTTGCAGTACTGATTTTCACCTTCGGCGGGCGGCTTGGGGCCTGGCGGTGGTGGCAGACCTGGACGCGCGCGCAGTGGCTGATCGCGATCGGCTTGTGTCCGGTGTTGCTGGCGCTGAGCTTGCCCATCAGCGTCAGCGGGCCTGTAGCCAATCTGCTGGCCGTTCCGTGGGTCAGCCTCGTGGTGCTGCCGCCGGCATTGCTCGGCACGCTATTGCTGCCCGTGCCTTATGTTGGCGAAGGACTGTTGTGGCTGGCCGGTGGTTTGATCGACTGGCTGTTTATCGGGCTGGCGCTGATTGCCGGGCAATGGCCGGCGTGGATACCAGCCGCCATTCCACTCTGGGCGTTGATCCTGGGCAGCCTTGGCGCGATTTTATTGCTGTTTCCCCGTGGCGTGCCGATGCGTCCATTGGGCTGGCCGCTGATGTTGCTTTTGATATGGCCGCCTCAAGAGCGAATAGAAGAAAGGCGAGCCGATGTCTGGCAAATCGACGTCGGCCAAGGCTTGGCCATCCTTGTTCGCACCCGCCATCACGCGCTTCTCTATGACGCCGGCCCGCGCTTCGGCGATTTCGATATCGGCGAGCGAGTGGTGTTGCCAGCGTTACGCAAACTCAACGTGCAACAGCTCGACCTGATGCTGCTCAGCCACGCTGACGCCGATCACGCTGGCGGCGCCCGGGCGGTCATGCGTGGATTGAACGTGCACCGCGTGGTCAGCGGCGATCCGCCAAACCTGCCGCCGGAGCTGAACGCCGAAGCCTGCGCAAGTGGCGAACAATGGCAGTGGGACGGCGTGCGGTTCCAGCTCTGGCAATGGTCGGCGGCAGATGACAGCAACCAGCGTTCCTGTGTGTTGCAGATCGAAGCCAACGGCGAACGCCTGCTGCTCACTGGCGATATCGACACTCATGCCGAGCGCGTCCTGCTCGACAGCGCTTTGGCCGTGCCGACGCAGTGGCTGCAATCGCCACATCACGGCAGTCGCAGTTCATCATCGATGGCCCTGCTCAAAGCCTTGCAACCCGAAGCGGTACTGATCTCCCGTGGCCACGGCAACTCCTTCGGTCATCCGCATCCAACCGTGCTGGCGCGCTATCGCAAACAGGGCCTGCGCATCTACGACAGCGCCGAACAAGGTGCCATTCATTTGCAACTGGGCAGCTTCAAGCCGCCGTGGACGATGCGGCAACAGCGGCGTTTCTGGCGCGATCCGCCGGTCCCGGACCGTTGATCGGTGCCAGCATGGGTGCCACCTCACGGTCGTCGGGGCGGCGGCTCTTAATCGCGGATCGGTATGGTAAAGTGGCGCACTTTTTCGAGGGGACTGTCACTGTGTGGGAATTGGTCAAATCCGGCGGCTGGATGATGTTGCCGATCATTCTGAGTTCCATCGCGGCCATGGCGATCGTCGCCGAGCGCCTGTGGACACTGCGCGCCAGTCGCGTCACCCCCGAGCATCTGCTGGGTCAGGTCTGGGTCTGGATCAAGGACAAGCAGCTCAACAAGGAAAAACTCAAGGAATTGCGCGCCAACTCGCCGCTGGGGGAAATCCTCGCCGCAGGCCTGGCCAATTCCAAGCATGGTCGCGAGATCATGAAAGAGTGCATCGAAGAGGCCGCCGCGCGGGTCATTCATGAACTCGAACGCTACATCAACGCCCTCGGCACCATCGCCGCCATGGCGCCGCTGCTCGGCCTGCTCGGCACCGTGTTGGGCATGATCGATATTTTCAGTGCCTTCACCGGCTCTGGCATGACCACCAATGCCTCGGTACTGGCCGGCGGTATTTCCAAAGCGCTGATCACGACCGCTGCGGGCCTGATGGTCGGTATTCCGGCGGTGTTCTTCCACCGCTTCCTGCAACGTCGTATCGACGAGCTGGTGGTCGGCATGGAGCAGGAAGCGATCAAACTGGTGGAAGTGGTGCAGGGCGACCGTGATGTCGACCTGGCCGAGGGCAAAGCGTGAAATTCCGTCGCAAGCCCCGGGAAACCGTGGACATCAACCTCGCGTCGCTGATCGACGTGGTGTTTATCCTGCTGCTGTTTTTCGTGGTGACTACCACTTTCACTCGGGAAACCCAGTTGCGCGTGGATCTGCCGGAAGCGGTCAGCGGTTCGCCCGCCGAAGATCAGCAGGTCAAACAGCTGGATGTCGCGATCAGTGCCGAAGGCGTGTTCTCGGTGAACAACAAGATTCTGCCGAAGAATGATCTGCCGACGCTGATGGAAGCCATGCAGAAAGAATCCAACGGCGACACCAACATGCCGCTGTCGATCAGTGCCGATGGCAAGGCCCAGCATCAATCGGTGATCACTGCCATGGACGCGGCCGGCAAGCTCGGTTTCAGCCATCTGCGCATGACCACGGTCGAGGCGGCGCCGAAATCCTGATGAGCCTGTCCGATCGCCTGCTCGCCGCGTGGTATCAGGGGCACCCGGCCCTGACGCTGCTGCGGCCGCTGGAAATGCTGTATCGCCGCGTGGTGATCAACAAGCGTCAGCGCTTTCTCGACGGTGACGGAGAGATCTACCAATCGCCCGTACCGCTGATCGTGGTCGGCAATATCACCGTCGGTGGCACCGGCAAGACGCCGATGATTCTCTGGCTGATCGAACATTGCCGACGCCGTGGACTGCGCGTCGGCGTGGTCAGCCGCGGTTACGGCGCCAAACCGCCGCACCTGCCGTGGCGGGTCGAGGCCGAGCACAGCGCCGAGATTGCCGGTGACGAGCCGCTGCTGATCGTCCAGCGCACCGGCGTGCCGCTGATGATCGATCCTGATCGCAGCGCCGCCGTCAAAGCCTTGATTGCCAGTGAGCCGCTGGACCTGATTCTGTCCGACGATGGCATGCAGCATTATCGCCTCGCGCGGGATCTGGAGCTGGTGCTGATCGATGCCGCGCGCGGGCTGGGCAATCAGCGCTGTCTGCCGGCCGGGCCGTTGCGTGAGCCGGTCGAGCGCCTGCAAAGTGTCGATGGCGTGCTGTTCAACGGTGCCCTTGATGATCGCGACGATGGTTTCGCCTTCCGCCTGCAACCCACGGCCCTGGTCAATCTGCGCAGCGGCGAACGTCAGTCACTGGAGCATTTCCCGCCCGGGCAAGCGCTGCACGCGGTGGCCGGTATCGGCAATCCACAACGTTTCTTCAATACCCTTGAAGCGCTAGACTGGCGCCCAGTCCCGCACGCGTTCGCCGATCACGCCGAGTACAGCGTGCAGGCGTTGAATTTCACCCCGTCATTGCCCTTGGTGATGACCGAAAAGGACGCGGTGAAGTGCCGTGCCTTTGCTGCTGCCGACTGGTGGTATCTGGCGGTCGATGCCGTGCCGTCGCCAGCCTTCGTGGCCTGGTTCGACACTCAGCTGATGCGCCTGCTGCCGGATCGTCTGCTGCCTTAACTCTTTTATTTCTGGGAATGTTCATGGACACCAAATTGCTCGACATCCTCGCTTGCCCCGTGTGCAAAGGTCCGCTCAAGCTCAGTGCCGACAAGACCGAGCTGATCAGCAAGGGCGCTGGTCTGGCGTACCCGATCCGCGACGGCATCCCGGTGATGCTGGAAAGCGAAGCGCGCACCCTGACCACCGACGAGCGCCTGGATAAATGACCACAGCCTTCACCGTTGTCATCCCATCGCGGTTCGCCTCGACCCGTCTGCCGGGCAAGCCGTTGCTGGATATTGCCGGCAAGCCGATGATCCAGCATGTCTGGGAACAGGCGAGCAAAAGCAGCGCGACCCGCGTCGTGGTTGCCACCGATGACGCGCGCATCGTCGAGGCGTGCAAAAGCTTTGGCGCCGAAGTGGTGCTGACCCGTGAAGATCACAATTCCGGCACCGATCGTCTGGCCGAGGTCGCAGCGAAACTCGGTCTTGCGCCTGATGCGATCGTGGTCAACGTCCAGGGCGATGAGCCGCTGATTCCGCCAAGCGTGATTGATCAGGTCGCCGCTAACCTGGCCGCTCACACCGAAGCGCGCATGGCCACGCTGGCTGAGCCGATCGAAGACGTGGAAACCCTGTTCAACCCCAACGTGGTCAAGGTCGCCAGCGACATCAACGGCCTCGCGCTGACTTTCAGTCGCGCCACCTTGCCGTGGGCTCGCGATGCATTTGCCAAGAGCCGCGAGCAACTGCCGCAAGGCGTGCCCTATCGCCGCCACATCGGTATATATGCCTATCGCGCCGGGTTCCTTCAGGATTTCGTCAACTGGGGCCCATGCTGGCTGGAAAACACTGAATCCCTTGAGCAACTGCGTGCCCTGTGGCACGGCGTGCGCATCCATGTTGCCGACGCGCTGATCGCGCCGCCGACCGGTGTCGACACCGTTGAAGACCTTGAGCGGGTTCGTCGCCTGCTGGGGGCCTGATGCGCGTTTTGTTTGTGTGCCTGGGCAACATCTGCCGTTCGCCCACCGCCGAAGGCGTGTTGCGCCACAAGTTGCGTGAAGCCGGGCTGGCAAATGTGGTCGAAGTAGCCTCCGCCGGCACCGGTGACTGGCACGTCGGTAACCCGCCGGACAAGCGCAGCCAGGCGGCAGCGAAACTGCGCGGTTATGACCTGTCGACGCAACGCGCGCAGCAGGTCAGCCGGGCCGATTTCGCCAGCTACGACCTGATTCTCGCCATGGACAACAGCAATCTGCGCAACCTCAAGGCTTTGCAGCCATCCACCGGCAGGGCCGAGCTGGATCTGTTCCTGCGTCGTTATGCCGGGCTGGTCGATGAAGTGCCGGACCCGTATTACGACGGCGATCAGGGTTTCGAGCAGGTGCTGGATCTGATAGAAGCGGCCTGCGACCAGTTGCTGATCGAAGTGAAGGGCCGTTTATGAGTTTGCAGGTGCAACCGCAAGTATCGTTGCAGGCCTTCAATACGTTCGGCGTCGATGTGCGCGCGCAGCTGTTTGCCGAAGCCCACAGCGATGACGATGTCCGCGAAGCGCTGGCCTATGCCGCTTCCCATGACGTGCCGTTACTGGTGATCGGCGGCGGTAGCAACTTGCTGCTGACGGCGGATATTCCGGCGTTGGTGCTGCGCATGGTCACGCGCGGCATCCGCGTGCTCAGCGATGATGGCAGTCGCGTGGTGGTCGAGGCGGAAGCGGGCGAACCGTGGCATCCGTTCGTGCAGCACACGCTGGCCCAGGGTTTTGCCGGGCTGGAAAACCTCAGCCTGATTCCCGGCACCGTCGGCGCCGCGCCGATGCAGAACATCGGCGCCTATGGCGTCGAGATCAAGGACGTGTTTGCTGGCCTGACCGCGCTGGACCGCGAGAGCGGCGAGCTGCGTGATTTCAGTCTGGAAGACTGCAATTTCGGCTACCGCGACAGCCTGTTCAAGCAGCAGCCGGGACGTTGGCTGATTCTGCGGGTGCGCTTCAAGCTTGATCGCGCAGCGCACCTGCATCTGGAATACGGTCCGGTGCGCCAGCGCCTGAGCGAGCAGGGCATCGAGCAGCCGACGCCCACCGATGTCAGCCGCGCCATCTGCAGCATCCGCAGCGAAAAACTGCCGGACCCGGCGGTGCTCGGCAATGCCGGCAGCTTCTTCAAGAATCCGCTGGTGCCTGCCGCTGTGGTCACGCAGATCAAAGCGCAGCACCCGGATCTGGTGGCTTACCCGCAAGCGGACGGGCAGATGAAACTGGCCGCTGGCTGGCTGATCGAACGCGCCGGCTGGAAGGGTTTTCGCGATGGCGATGCCGGCGTGCACAAGTTGCAGGCGCTGGTGCTGGTCAACTACGGCACGGCCACCGGCCCGCAACTGCTCGACCTGGCGCAACGTATCCAGAAAGACATCGCCGAGCGCTTCCATGTCGAACTGGAAATGGAGCCCAATCGGTATTGAGGCTACGCTTGCCTGACGCCATCCAAAGCCCTGCACTGATGAAAAAAGTGCAGGGCTTTTTTGTTAATGCTGGGTTAACTTAGCGACCTAACGATACCTACCATTTGCTCCACCCAAAGGCCCGGTGCAGACGTTCCCGTCGGCGCAAGAGAGCCTGATTAGCCTGAGTCGATCTGCGCGAACCCACCGCTGATTTTCCGGCGGCAGATTGCTCGACCCCATAACCACTAAAAAATATGCGGGCGTGCCCATGATTACCCTGAAACTCAACGGTCAAGACCACTCCCTCGATGTCACCGAAGACATGCCGCTGTTGTGGGCGATTCGTGACGTCGCCGGTTACAACGGCACCAAATTCGGTTGCGGCATGGGCCTGTGCGGCGCTTGCACCATCCATATCGACGGCTTGCCGGCACGCAGTTGCATCACGCCGATCGGCTCGGTAATTGGTCAGAACGTCACCACCATCGATAATCTCCACGCCGACCCGGTAGGCAAGGTCGTGCAGCAAGCCTGGCTCGACAGTGCCGTGGCCCAATGTGGTTATTGCCAGGGCGGGCAGATCATGTCGGCCACCGCTCTGCTGAAAACCAATCCGAACCCGAGCGACGAGCAGATCGAAGAAGCCATGGTGGGCAACATCTGCCGCTGCGGCACCTACAACCGGATCAAAACCGCGATCCGCCAGGCCTCCACTCAACTGAAGGAGGTGAAGGCATGAGCCGCGTCCCGAATGATTTCGCCCTGAGCAACCTCAGCCGCCGTGGCTTTCTCAAAGGCGTCGGCGCTACCAGCGCGCTGGTCCTCGCCGCGAGCTGGGGCTGGCAGGATGCGCTGGCCGATGACGCGCCGAAGAAGTTTGGCGCCGATGGCATGCCCAATGGCTGGATCGACGATCCCAAGGTTTACGTGAGCATTGCTGCCGATGGCAGCGTCACCGTGGTGTGCAACCGTTCGGAAATGGGCCAGGGCGTGCGCACCAGCCTGAGTATGGTGGTTGCCGATGAGCTTGAGGCCGATTGGGCGCAGGTCAAAGTGCAGCAGGCGCCGGGCGACGAAGTGCGCTTCGGCAACCAGGACACCGATGGTTCGCGCAGCATGCGTCACTGGTACGAGCCGATGCGTCGTTGCGGCGCCGCCGCGCGGACCATGCTTGAACAGGCCGCTGCTGCGCAGTGGAAAGTGCCGGTTGGCGAATGCCATGCGCAGCTGCACAAAGTCATTCACAAACCGTCCGGCCGTGAATTGGGTTACGGCGAACTCGCCGCTGCGGCCAGTGCGCTGGCAGTACCGGCGCGTGACAGCCTGCGTCTCAAGCAGCCGTCGGAATTTCGCTACATCGGCAAGGAAGGCACCAAGGCCATCGACGGTGCCGATATCGTCAATGGCCGCGCAGTGTACGGCGCCGATGTGCATTTCGATGGCATGCTCTACGCCACCATCGCTCGCCCGGCGGTTTATGGAGGCAAGGTCAAAAGCCTCGATGACAGCGCCGCACTGAAAGTCCCTGGCGTGCTAAAAGTCATGCAGATCGAAGGCCGGCCATTGCCGTCGGAGTTCCAGCCACTAGGCGGCGTCGCGGTTGTGGCCAGCAATACCTGGGCGGCGATCAAGGGCCGCGAGGCGCTGAAGATCGAGTGGGATGACGGCCCGAATGCCAGTTATGACTCGATTGCCTATCGCAAAGAGCTTGAAGCCGCGTCGCTGAAGGCCGGCAAAGTGGTGCGCAACACCGGTGATATCGACAAGGCCTTGAGCGGCGCTGCCAGCACTCTCGAAGCGTCGTATTACCTGCCGCACCTGGCGCAGGCGCCGATGGAACCGATGGTTGCTATCGCCCGTTACAAGGACGGCGTGTGCGAAGCCTGGGCGCCGAGTCAGGCACCGCAGGTCACCCGTGAGCGCATCGCCGAGCGTCTTGGCGTGCCGTTCGAAAAGGTCACCGTCAACGTGACATTGCTGGGCGGTGGATTCGGTCGCAAGTCGAAACCGGACTTCGTCGTCGAAGCGGCGATTCTTGCCAAGGAATTTCCGGGCAAGGCTGTACGGGTGCAGTGGACGCGCGAAGATGACATCCACAATTCGTATTTCCACACCGTGTCGGCGGAATATCTCAAGGCCGGAATCGACAAGAACGGCATGCCGTCCGGCTGGCTGCATCGTACCGTGGCGCCGAGCATCACCGCGTTGTTTGCGCCGGACATGAACCATGAGGCGGCGTTCGAGCTGGGCATGGGCTTTACCAACATGGCCTACGCGATTCCCAACGTGCGCCTGGAAAACCCCGAAGCCAAGGTACACACGCGGGTCGGCTGGTATCGCTCGGTGTCGAACATTCCCCACGGCTTTGCGATTCAGAGCTTCGTCGATGAACTGGCGCACAAGGCCGGGGAGGATCCGCTCAAGTACCAGATCAAATTGCTCGGCCCGGACCGGCAGATCGATCCTCGCACCTTGAGCGAAGAGTGGAACTACGGCGAATCGCCCGAGCGTTATCCGATCGACACCGGGCGCATGCGCACGGTGCTGGAAACTGCCGCCAAGGCCGCCGGTTGGGGGCGCAAACTGCCCAAGGGCCGTGGTCTCGGTCTGGCGGTGCATTACAGCTTCGTCACCTATGTCGCGGCAGTGATCGAAGTCGAGGTCAAGGACGACGGTTCGCTGATCGTGCACAAGGCCGACATCGCCGTGGACTGCGGGCCGCAGATCAACCCTGAGCGCATCCGTTCGCAGTTCGAAGGTGCGTGCGTCATGGGCCTGGGCAACGCTGTGCTCGGTGAGATCAGCTTCAAGGAAGGCAAAGTCCAGCAGGACAACTTCCATATGTACGAGGTCGCGCGCATGTCGCTGGCGCCCAAGGAAGTCGCGGTGCATCTGGTCACGCCGCCGGGTGACGTGCCGTTGGGTGGCGTTGGTGAGCCGGGCGTGCCGCCGATTGCTCCGGCGCTGTGCAACGCGATCTTCGCCGCCACCGGCAAGCGTATCCGCAATCTGCCGGTGCGTTATCAGTTACAAGGCTGGCAGAAGGCGGAGGCGTAAATGGACAGCGTCGATCTCAACGTCCTGCGCAGCGTCCTCGAGTGGCGCCGTGCCGGGCAGCGGGTGGTGTTGTTCAGCGTGGTGCAGACCTGGGGCACCGCGCCGCGCTCGCCCGGCGCCATGCTCGCCTTGCGCGAGGACGGCGTGGTGATCGGTTCGGTGTCAGGCGGCTGTGTCGAGGATGACTTGATCGCGCGGCTGCACGACGGCCGCATTGCCACCGATGGTCCGCCAGTGCAGATGATCACTTATGGCGTGACCCGCGAGGAGGCCGCGCGTTTCGGCCTGCCTTGCGGCGGCACCCTGCGCCTGACCGAAGAGCGCGTTGGTGACCCAGCGTGGGTCGCCGAGCTGCTGCAGCGTTGCGAAAACCATGAAATCGTTGCCCGGGAACTGAACATCGAAACCGGCGAGGTGCGGCTGGCTCCGGCGAGCAAGTCCGATTCGCTGGTGTTCGACGGCAAGGTTCTGCGGGCGATTTACGGTCCGCGCTGGCGCTTGTTGCTGATCGGTGCCGGGCAGTTGTCGCGCTACGTCGCCGACATGGCGCGGCTGCTGGATTTCGAAGTGCTGATCTGCGATCCGCGCACCGAGTTCGTTTACGGCTGGGAAGAGCAGCATGGCCGTTTCGTCCCCGGCATGCCGGATGAAGCTGTGCTGAACATCCAGACCGACGAGCGCACGGCGATTGTCGCCTTGACTCACGATCCACGCCTGGATGACATGGCTTTGCTCACCGCGCTCGACTCGCCGGCGTTTTACGTCGGCGCGCTCGGTTCGCGGGTCAACAGCCAGAAGCGCCGGGAAAATCTGGCTCAGCTAGGCTTGTCGCAAGCATCGATTGATCGCTTGCACGGGCCGATCGGCCTGCACATCGGCAGTCATTCGCCGGCAGAGATCGCCTTGTCGTTACTGGCGGAAATTGTCGCGATCAAGAACGGTGTGGAGTTGAAGCAGAAAAAACCGCTGGAGGGTGCATGAGCCATTCCATCGCAGTGATCGTGCTGGCAGCAGGCGAGGGCAAACGCTTTCGCCAGATCGCCGGTCCCGACAAAGACAAATTGCTCGCTGATTGCACCGGGCGTGACGGCGCGGTGCGCTCGGTAATCGAGCAGGTGCTGGTGAACCTGCCGGCCAGTCTCGACAAGCGCGTACTGGTCACCACCGAAGCGCGACCACAGGCGATGCGCATGGCCCAGGCATATGGCTGCGACGTGGTGTCAATCGAGTCGACCGGCATGGGCGACAGCATCGCCGCAGGTGTTGCCGCTTGCCCTGACGCCGATGGCTGGTTGATTGTGCTGGGTGATATGCCGTTTATCTTGCCATCGAGTATCGAGAGAGTGGTCGCGGCGATGGCTGATGATGCGGTGAGCGTGCCGGTGCTGGGTGGCGAGTTTGGCCATCCGGTGGGGTTTGGTCGTTCGTTTGGCGCGCAGTTGCAGGCGCTGACCGGTGATCGTGGCGCACGGCCGTTGTTTGCGCAGGGTAGGGTGGTGGAAGTAGCGGTGGAAGATCCTGGGGTGTTGTGGGATATCGATGTGCCTGAATCTCTGGTATTTCCTCGGCCCTGAGCCGTGTTGAAATTCCTTGTGGGAGCGAGCCTGCTCGCGAATGCGCTGGTTCAGCTACATGAATATTGTCTGACCCAGCGCTTTCGCGAGCAGGCTCGCTCCCACAAAGGTTGTGGATGATGCTGGTATTTCAGGCAATAAAAAGCCCCGCCAGGCTTTCACCGGGCGGGGCTTTTTAATGGCTTCAGGAATTACACGAGTGGTTTAGGCTCGTGCTCTTTTTCCTGGGCTTCTTCGCGCTGTTCAACCGCGTCCTGAACGGAGCGTGGTGCTTCAGCGATCACCGCTTCAACCGATGCTTCTTCCGCGACCGGGGCAGGGGCTGCCTCGATCACTTCAGCCGCAGCGGCTGGTTCGGCAGCCACTGGCGCTGCAGCGGCAGCCAGTTCGGCTTCCTTCTGCAAACGCTCGGCTTCACGCTTGCGACGACGCACTTCACGCGGGTCGTTTGGCGCGCGGCCGTTTGGCGTCAGGGCGCTGACCGGAGCCGGAGCTTCAACCACAGGGGCTGGCGCTTCGACTGCGGCTGGTGCTTCTTCAACCTGAGCTTCGGCAACCGGAGCTTCAACTACTGGTGTCGGCGCCGGTTCTGCTGCTGCAACTACTGGTTCGGAAACCATGGCCTGCGGTACTTCGGCTTCAGCGACTGGCGCTGGAGCTTCGGTGACGGCTGGCTCGGCAACCCAGTTGAACGCAGTCTGCTCTTCGCGAACTTCACGCACGGTTTTGGTCACGTTTTCGCTGACGGTTTCGGTCGCTGGTTCGGATTCAGCAACTGGCGCTTCAACGACAGCTTCCGGTTCGGCAGGCGCTTCAACCTGAGGCTGAGCTTCGCGGACCGGAGCGACTTCGATTTCCGGTGCAGCAGTCACTTCCACTGGAGTGGTGGCTTCGACAACCGGCGCTTCGACTGGAGCAGTTTCCAGTGTGGCGGCAGTGGCGCGTTCAGCCTGCTCGTGAGCTTCGGCTTCTGCCGGAGCGCTGATGGTGCTGCTGGCTACGGCGGCGGTGACGGCCAGGCCAGCGGCCAGATCGGCAGTGCTTGGCTCGCCAGCGTTTTCAGCGGACTCGGATTCTTCCGAACCTTCGATCACATTGCCGTTGGCATCACGTTGACGCTCGCGACGGTTGCTGCGACGACGCTGGCCACGGGAGCGACGACGTGGACGATCGCCTTCGGCGTTGTCCTGACCGTCTTCCGGCAGTTGCTCTTCGTTGTTGCTGTTCACTTCTTCTTCAGCAACGGCAGCAGCGGCCTGCTCGGCACGCGGTTGACGCTCTTCACGCGGCGGACGCGGGGCGCGTTCTTCGCGTGGCTGACGGGCCGGACGCTCTTCAGCGGTCACGGCAGCAACAGCTGCGGCTGCGGCTGGCGCGGCGTCCAGCGGCTCGCGCAGTTCACGCACGCGTTCTTCACGCTCGCCACGCGGCTTGCGATCTTCACGCGGTGCACGCGGTGCACGTTCTTCACGCGGGGCACGTGGTGCGCGCTCTTCGCGGGCTACCGGCGCTTCGCTGCGGGTTTCACGCGGCTCGCGGGCTTCGCGTGGCTGGCGCTCTTCGCGCGGCTCGCGTGGTGCGCGCTCTTCACGTGGAGCACGTTCTTCGCGCGGCTTGCGTTCTTCATCGCGGCGACCGTTGCGGTTGCGGCTCTGCTGACGACCGTTGCGACGCTCTTCGTTGCGGGCAGGACGCTCGGTGGCAGCCGGTTTCGCGACAGCGACCGGTGCGGCTGGCTCTTCCTTGGTGGCGAACAGGCTGACCAGCGACTTCACCAGGCCCTTGAACAGGCTTGGCTCAGGTGCGGCAACCGATGCCGGAGCAGGTGCGGCAGGTGCAACTTCAGTCGGCACCGGTGCGTTGGCACGGGCCGGCGCAGTTTTCACTGCAGCTTCCTGGCGAACCAGAGTGCGGGTCGCAGCGGCTGGCTGGACTTCTTCGACTTCGGCAGCGGCCGCAGCGATTTCGTAGCTGGACTGGTTGGTCGCGGCTTCCGGGCTGTCGTCACGCAGGCGCTGAACTTCGAAGTGCGGCGTCTCGAGGTGATCGTTCGGCAGAATGACGATACGGGCACGGGTGCGCAGTTCGATCTTGGTGATCGAGTTGCGTTTTTCGTTGAGCAGGAACGCAGCGACCGGGATCGGCACTTGCGCGCGAACTTCGGCGGTGCGGTCTTTCAGGGCTTCTTCTTCGATCAGGCGCAGGATGGCCAGCGACAGCGATTCAACGTCACGGATGATGCCGGTGCCGTTGCAACGCGGGCAGACGATGCCGCTGCTTTCGCCCAGCGATGGACGCAGGCGCTGACGGGACATTTCCAGCAGACCGAAACGCGAGATGCGGCCGATCTGCACACGGGCGCGGTCAGCTTCCAGGCATTCGCGGACTTTCTCTTCCACGGCGCGCTGGTTCTTGGCCGGGGTCATGTCGATGAAGTCGATGACGATCAGGCCGCCGATGTCGCGCAGGCGCAACTGACGGGCGATTTCTTCGGCGGCTTCAAGGTTGGTCTGCAGCGCGGTTTCTTCGATATCGCTGCCTTTGGTGGCGCGCGCCGAGTTGATGTCGATGGACACCAGGGCTTCGGTCGGATCGATGACGATGGAGCCGCCGGAAGGCAGTTCGACGACGCGCTGGAACGCGGTCTCGATCTGGCTTTCGATCTGGAAACGGTTGAACAGTGGCACGCTGTCTTCGTACAGCTTGATCTTGCTGGCGTACTGCGGCATCACCTGGCGGATGAAGGTCAGGGCTTCGTCCTGGGCTTCAACGCTGTCGATCAGCACTTCGCCGATGTCCTGGCGCAGGTAATCGCGGATGGCGCGGATGATCACGTTGCTTTCCTGGTAAATCAGGAATGGCGCGGAGCGATCCAGCGAGGCTTCTTTGATGGCGGTCCACAGTTGCAGCAGGTAGTCGAGGTCCCACTGCATTTCTTCGCTGCTGCGGCCCAGGCCGGCAGTGCGCACGATCAGACCCATGTCGGCCGGAGCAACCAGACCGTTCAGCGCTTCACGCAGTTCGTTGCGTTCTTCGCCTTCGATGCGACGGGAGATGCCGCCGGCACGCGGGTTGTTCGGCATCAGTACGAGGTAACGACCGGCCAGGCTGATGAAGGTGGTCAGGGCGGCGCCCTTGTTCCCACGTTCTTCTTTCTCGACCTGAACGATGACTTCCTGGCCTTCGCTCAGGACGTCCTTGATGTTGACGCGGCCTTCGGGGGCTTTCTTGAAGTATTCGCGGGAGATTTCTTTGAGGGGCAGGAAGCCGTGGCGCTCGGAGCCGAAATCGACAAAGGCAGCCTCAAGGCTTGGTTCGATGCGAGTGATACGGCCTTTATAGATGTTGGCCTTTTTCTGCTCGCGTGCACCGGATTCGATGTCCAGGTCGTAGAGGCGTTGGCCATCTACCAGTGCAACACGCAACTCTTCGGGTTGAGTTGCGTTAATCAGCATTCTTTTCATGTAGTACCGTCGGTTTCCGGGCTGCCGGAAACGGCGTTCGGCACACACGACTTCTCACGGTCGGTGTCAGGTGCGTCGGGAGTGGTTGGCCATTCCCGTGTCCAGCGATGTGCGGCCAATTGGGCCGATACCGCGACGTACGCGTCCTGCTTGCTGTGGCTACTTAAGCACTCAGTCAGGAGGAGGAATCAACCAGCGGCTGTGGACGAGATGAAGCGTCTTGATCAAAGCTTGTTGCTACACAGTCCGGCGGTTGTGCATCTCCACCCTACACGTATCCCTGATAATTCGGGTGCTGCCGCGCGCAGAATCCGCAGCGGGTTGGCATTTACCGTGAGCTCCGAAAGGGGAGGTCACGCATCATGGCTAATTCAGGCGATGTTTCCGAAGCAATCGCTCGGGGTCATTCGCAGTCGACTGCACTTTGTGAACTGGCCTCGAATGTCGCCTGCCTGGCGAGTCAGAACTCTGCCCGGCGGTGTAATTCAGGCCTCATGTCACCTGCGCTCGTTACAACCGCAAACTCCACCGTTACGTAGCGAAAGCCCCGTAGGACGGCCTCGCGCCCTGGTGAATTGCGTTGGTCAGGGCCGGTCTTTGACCGTGGTTCCGCTGTCCAGGCCGCTTTTGGCGGCGTTCGCGACTATAGCAGCAATGATTAAGTGCTTCAATTCCATAAAAATTGTTATCATCCGCGGCATGACAACTACTGCCCCTTCGACTCCAGGCGTTCAACTGCTTGAAGTCTCGCCGGAGTATGCCGGCCAACGAATCGACAACTTTCTCCTCGCCCGGCTCAAAGGCGTGCCCAAGACCTTGATTTACCGCATTTTGCGCAAAGGCGAAGTGCGCGTGAACAAAGGTCGGATCAAGCCCGAATACAAGCTGCAGGCCGGCGATATCGTGCGCGTGCCGCCGGTTCGCGTGCCTGAGCGCGACGAACCGGTGCCGCTGGCCCAGGGGCTGTTGCAGCGCCTGGAAGCCTCGATCGTCTTCGAAGACAAAGCCCTGATCGTGATCAACAAGCCCGCCGGCATTGCGGTGCATGGCGGCAGCGGGCTGAATTTCGGCGTGATCGAAGCCTTTCGTCAGTTGCGTCCCTACGCCAAGGAACTGGAGCTGGTTCACCGTCTCGACCGTGACACCTCCGGCCTGCTGATGATCGCCAAAAAACGCAGCATGTTGCGCCACCTGCACGAGCAGTTGCGCGGCGATGGCGTCGACAAGCGCTACATGGCGCTGGTCCGTGGCAACTGGGCAACCTCGATCAAGCAGGTTCGCGCTCCGCTGCTCAAGAGCAATCTGCGTTCCGGCGAGCGCATGGTCGAAGTCAATGACGAGGGCAAAGAAGCCCTGACGCTGTTCAAGGTGCTGCGCCGCTTCGGTGATTTTGCCACCATGGTCGAAGCTAAACCGGTTACCGGTCGTACCCACCAGATTCGCGTGCACACCTTGCATGCTGGCCATTGCATTGCCGGTGACAGTAAGTATGGCGACGAGGATTTCACCAAGGAAATCCGCGATCTGGGCGGTAAGCGTCTGTTCCTGCACGCTTACATGCTGACGGTGCCGCTGCCCGACGGCGGCAAGCTGAATCTGCAAGCGCCCGTCGATGAAATGTGGGCCAAGACCGTGGAGCGATTGAGTGCGCCCATCTGATTACAAGCTGCTGATTTTCGACTGGGACGGCACCCTCGCCGATTCCATCCATCGGATCGTCGAGGCCATGCACTCGGCGTCCGGGCGTTCCGGTTTCGAGCTGCGCGATGACTTCGCTGTCAAAGGCATCATCGGTCTCGGCTTGCCGGAGGCGATTCGCACGCTGTACCCCGAAATCAGCGACGCAGAAATGCTCGCGTTTCGCGAATATTACGCCGATCACTACATCGCTGCCGAAGCCGTGCCGTCGCCGCTGTTCGAGGGCGTGGTCGAGTCGATGGCATCGTTTCGCGAGCAGGGTTATCACCTGGCGGTAGCGACGGGCAAGAACCGTCGCGGACTGGATCGGGTGCTCAAGGCCAATGGCTGGGAAGATTATTTCGATATCACCCGCGCCGCCGATGAAACTGCCAGCAAGCCACACCCTCTGATGCTTGAGCAGATCGTCAGGCACTGCGGCGTACGTCCGGAGCAGGCGTTGATGGTCGGCGATTCGTCGTTCGATCTGCTGATGGCACGCAACGCGGGGATGGATTCGGTGGCGGTCAGTTACGGCGCGCAATCGATCGAGTCCCTGCAACAGTTCGAGCCGCGCCTGTCGATCGACCGTTTTTCTGAATTGCACGCCTGGCTGGGTCAGCAGGCTTAATACGTTTTTGCTGGGGTAGATGGCATGACCGACGAATGGAAAGCACCGGCCAAGGCAAGTGCCGACGACGGTGACGCGAAAAGCTGGAAGCTGTTGGAAAAGACTTTGCTGGCCGGCGTCCAGGAACAACGCCGTTCGCGGCGCTGGGGGATTTTCTTCAAGCTGCTGACGTTTGTTTATCTGTTTGTTGCGCTGCTGCTGTTCACGCCGCTGATGGACATGGAAAAAACCGCCACCCGCGGCCCGAACTATACGGCGTTGATCGAGATCGACGGCGTAATCGCCGACAAGGAGCCGGCCAGCGCCGACAATATCGTTGGCAGCCTGCGTGCGGCGTTCGAAGACAAGAAGGTCAAGGGCGTGGTCCTGCGCATCAATAGCCCGGGTGGCAGTCCGGTGCAGTCTGGCTATGTCTATGACGAGATCAAGCGTCTGCGTGGGTTGCATCCGGAGATCAAGCTCTACGCAGTGATTTCCGATCTTGGTGCTTCGGGCGCCTATTACATCGCCAGCGCGGCGGATCAGATCTATGCCGACAAGGCCAGTCTGGTCGGCTCGATCGGCGTGACGGCGGCGGGTTACGGTTTCGTTGGCACCATGGAAAAACTCGGGGTTGAGCGCCGCACCTATACCTCGGGCGAGCACAAGGCATTCCTGGATCCGTTCCAGCCGCAAAAGCCTGAAGAAACCGCATTCTGGCAAAGCGTGCTGGACACCACGCACAAGCAGTTCATCAACAGCGTCAAGCAGGGCCGTGGCGATCGTCTGAAGGACAAAGAGCATCCGGAGCTGTTTTCCGGGCTGGTCTGGTCGGGTGAGCAGGCGCTGCCGCTAGGCCTGATCGATGGCTTGGGCAATGCCAGTTCGGTGGCGCGTGATGTGATTGGCGAGAAGGAGCTGGTGGACTTCACCGTGCAGGAATCGCCGTTCGATCGCTTCTCGAAAAAGCTCGGCGCCAGCGTGGCCGAGCAGTTGGCGATGTGGATGGGTTTCCACGGGCCTTCGTTGCGGTAAATCGTTTCAAGGTCAGAAGATCGCAGGTCAACGGCAGCTCTTGCACAATCGGTGTAGGAGCTGCCGAAGGCTGCGATCTTTTGCTTTCAAGGGATTTGCACACCCTCGACCAACAACATATCGATCAGGCGAATCAGCGGCAGGCCGATCAGGCTGGTGGCATCCGGGCCTTCGGTCGATTGAAACAGGCTTACGCCGAGTCCCTCGGCCTTGAAGCTGCCGGCGCAGTCGTACGGCTGCTCGATGCGCAGATAGCGCTCGATGCGCGCCTGATCCAGCTGGCGCATGTGCACGGTAAACGGCACGCAGTCGACCTGGCATTGCCCGGTCTGGCTGTTGAGCAGCGCCAGGCCGGTCAGGAAGGTCACGCTCGCGCCGCTCGCCGCCATCAATTGCTCGCGAGCCTTCTCGAAGGTGTGCGGCTTGCCGATGATCTGTTCGCCGAGGACGGCAACCTGATCCGAGCCAATGATCAGATGAGCAGGGTGGCTGTCCGCCAAGGCCCGGGCCTTTTCTTCGGCGAGACGTTTGACCAGATCGATTGCGGACTCGCCCGGGCGGTGGCTTTCGTCGATGTCCGGCGAGCTGCAGACGAACGGCAGGTGCAGGCGGGCGAGCAATTCGCGGCGATAAGTCGAGCTTGAAGCGAGTAATAAAGGCAGCATGGACGTCTCCTGAGGCAGGTGCGGATTCTAGCGGAGGCGCGCAAGTGACGGACAGGGCACAATTTCCTTTGACATGGGTGGGTGCATCCCTATAATGCTGCGCCTATGTTGAATGACCCGATTCCACCTCACGTTGACCCGCGCAAATTGGCTGACCGTGGCACCACCCTTCAAGGTGAACTGCTGCTGGCCGATTTGAAGAGACTCTGCGACCCGCTTTCCGACGATGTCGGTACGGTGCAGGCCAAATTCGTTTTTGAACGAGATGAACGTAAGTCTGTGGTCATCCACAGCTTTATCGACACCGAAGTCAAAATGGTTTGCCAGCGTTGTCTTGAGCTGGTCACCCTGCCGATCCACAGCGAATGCAGTTACGCGGTGGTGAAGGAGGGTGCGAATACCCAGTCGTTGCCGAAAGGTTATGACGTGCTGGAACTGGGCGAAGATCCATTGGATCTGCAGTCACTGATCGAGGAGGAGCTTCTGCTCGCCTTGCCCATTGTGCCTGCTCATCATCCGGAAGAATGCCAGCAGCCGGCGGGAGCAGATGAGCCCGAACCGAGCGAGGACGAGGTAACGCGGTCCAACCCGTTCAGTGTATTGGCGCAGTTAAAGCGTGACCCAAACGTTTAGGAGTTAATCAATTATGGCTGTTCAGCAGAACAAAAAATCCCGCTCTGCCCGTGACATGCGCCGTTCGCACGACGCTCTCGAGGCTAGCACCCTGTCTGTAGAAAAAACCACCGGTGAAGTTCACCTGCGTCACCACGTATCGCCAGAAGGCGTATACCGTGGCCGTAAAGTGATCGACAAGGGCGCTGACGAGTAATCACTTGTCTGCTCAAGTCATCGCGATTGACGCAATGGGCGGGGACTTCGGTCCCCGCAGCATTGTTCAGGCCAGTCTCGCTTGCCTGTCTGCTACACCCTCGCTGCACCTGACCCTCGTCGGTCAACCCTCCCTTCTTGAAGAACTGATCCACGGCCAGTCGGCTGCCGATCGCGCGCGCCTGACGATTGTCGCGGCGAGCGAAGTCATCACCATGGACGAAAAACCCGCCCAAGCCCTGCGTGGCAAGCCGGATTCGTCGATGCGTGTCGCCCTCGAACTGCTGCGCGATGGCAAGGTGCAGGCCTGTGTCAGTGCCGGCAATACCGGTGCGTTGATGGCCTTGTCGCGTTTCGTGCTGAAGACATTGCCCGGCATTGATCGTCCGGCCATGGTCGCGGCCATTCCGACGCAGACCGGTTATTGCCAGTTGCTCGATCTGGGCGCCAACGTCGATTGCAGTGCCGAGCATCTGTTGCAGTTCGCGGTCATGGGTTCGGTGGCCGCGCAGACTTTGGGCATTGCCCGTCCACGTGTTGCGTTGCTGAACATCGGCACTGAAGACATCAAGGGCAATCAGCAGGTCAAACTGGCCGCCACGCTGTTGCAGGCTGCGCGCGGGATCAACTACATCGGTTTTATCGAAGGCGACGGCTTGTATCGCGGTGAGGCCGATGTGGTGGTGTGTGACGGCTTCGTCGGCAACATCCTGCTCAAGTCCAGCGAAGGTCTGGCGACGATGATTGCTGCGCGGATCGAGGCTTTGTTCAAGAAAAACTTCGCTTCGCGCGCTGTCGGCGTTCTCGCGCTGCCGTTGATGAAGCGTCTGCAGGCCGACCTGGCCCCGGCGCGACATAATGGCGCAAGCTTTCTCGGCTTGCAGGGCATCGTCGTGAAAAGCCACGGATCGGCGGGGGTTCAGGGCTTTCAGAGTGCCATTCAACGGGCGCTGATCGAGATTCAGGAGAACTTGCCCGAGCGTCTCCACGGTCGTCTGGAGGAACTGTTGTCTTAGGCGTTTTCGTCGGACAATGCTTAAATGTGACCGCCCGGTTCAAAGGGCCATCCAAACTGTCAGTTTCTGGCGTCCCCAACGGGGCGTTATTTTCCGACGACAAGATCATTAGGGGCTTGTTACATGTCTGCTTCCCTCGCATTCGTCTTTCCAGGACAGGGTTCGCAGTCCCTCGGCATGCTGGCCGAGCTGGGCGCGCAACATCCGCTGATCCTCGAAACCTTTCAAGAAGCCTCTGCTGCGCTGGGCTACGACCTGTGGGCACTGACCCAGCAGGGCCCGGAAGAGCTGCTCAATCAAACCGACAAAACCCAACCAGCCATTCTGACCGCTTCGATCGCCCTGTGGCGTCTGTGGCTGGCCGAAGGCGGCGCGCGTCCGGCGTTTGTCGCCGGCCACAGCCTGGGTGAATACAGCGCGCTGGTTGCCGCCGGCAGCCTGACCCTGGCTGACGCGGTCAAGCTCGTCGAGCGCCGTGGCCAGTTGATGCAGGAAGCGGTGCCGGCCGGGCAAGGCGGCATGGCCGCGATCCTCGGCCTGGAAGATGCCGACGTGCTGGCTGCCTGCGCCGAAGCGGCGCAAGGCGAAGTCGTCAGCGCAGTGAATTTCAACTCGCCGGGCCAAGTGGTGATCGCCGGTGCCAAGGCGGCCGTCGAGCGCGCCATCGAGGGTTGCAAGGCCCGTGGTGCCAAGCGCGCCATGCCATTGCCGGTGAGCGTGCCGTCGCACTGCGAGCTGATGCGTCCGGCTGCCGAGCGTTTCGCCGAATCCATCGCCGCCATCGACTGGCAGGCGCCGCAGATCCCGGTGGTGCAGAACGTCAGCGCACAAGTGCCAGCCGATCTGGAAACCCTCAAGCGCGATCTGCTCGAACAGCTCTACAAGCCAGTGCGCTGGGTTGAATCGGTGCAGACTTTGGCCGCCAAGGGCGCGACCAATCTGGTTGAATGCGGCCCGGGCAAAGTCCTCGCTGGCCTGAACAAACGTTGCGCCGAAGGCGTTTCGACTTCCAATCTCAATACCCCAGACGCCTTCGCTGCCGCTCGCGCAGCGCAGGCCTGAATCAGGAGAAACTTGCATGAGTCTGCAAGGTAAAGTTGCACTGGTTACCGGTGCAAGCCGCGGCATCGGCCAGGCCATCGCGCTGGAACTGGGTCGTCAGGGCGCCATCGTTGTCGGCACCGCGACCTCCGCGTCGGGCGCCGAGCGCATTGCCGCGACCCTGAAGGAAAACGGTATTCAGGGCGCCGGTTTCGAACTCAATGTCACCAGCGACGAATCGGTCAGCGCCGTGCTGGCAGGCATTCAGGAGCAGTTCGGTGCGCCGGTGGCGATTCTGGTCAATAATGCCGGTATCACCCGCGATAACCTGATGATGCGCATGAAAGACGACGAGTGGTACGACGTGATCGATACCAACCTGAACAGTCTGTATCGCCTGTCCAAGGGCGTTCTGCGCGGCATGACCAAGGCGCGCTGGGGTCGAATTATCAGTATTGGCTCGGTGGTGGGTGCCATGGGCAACGCTGGCCAAGTAAACTATGCAGCCGCCAAGGCCGGTCTGGAAGGTTTCAGCCGGGCGATGGCGCGTGAAGTCGGTTCGCGTTCGATTACGGTCAACTCGGTAACCCCAGGGTTCATCGACACCGATATGACCCGCGAGCTGCCTGAAGCACAGCGTGAAGCCTTGCAGACGCAGATTCCGCTGGGTCGTCTGGGGCAAGCTCAAGAGATCGCGTCCGTGGTCGCTTTTCTTGCATCCGACGGTGCGGCATACGTTACCGGGGCTACAATCCCGGTGAACGGTGGGATGTACATGTAAGTAAAATGTGACGGATTGCTTCAAAAAAATGTCATACGAGCTGTCTAAAATCCGTTATAAAGCTGCAATCTATTTATAGGCAGAGGGCCGCAGGGTTTGAGGAGTGAAGCTTTCAGTTGAAAAACTGAAAAGGCTTTCTATACACTTACCCACTGGCCAGCTGCCTGAATTTGTCCATTAGGAGTGAAAACAAGGTATGAGCACCATCGAAGAGCGCGTCAAGAAAATCGTTGCCGAGCAACTGGGTGTTAAAGAAGAAGAAGTGGTCAACACCGCTTCCTTCGTAGAAGACCTGGGTGCCGACTCCCTTGACACCGTTGAGCTGGTGATGGCTCTGGAAGAGGAATTCGAGACCGAAATCCCTGACGAAGAAGCTGAAAAGATCACTACTGTACAAGCTGCAATCGACTACGTTACCAGCCACCAGGCGTAATAGTTTGTAATCGTTGCTTGCTGTCATGGAAAAACCGCACTGCCATCATGGCGTGCGGTTTTTTCTTTAGGCCTGATGCAAAGTCGTCATTTGAAAAAGGAGAGTGCTGTGTCGCGTAGACGCGTCGTAGTCACCGGTATGGGTATGTTGTCGCCACTGGGCACGGATGTGCCGAGCAGTTGGCAGGGCATTCTGGCTGGCCGCAGTGGCATTGGTCTGATCGAACACACCGACCTTTCTGCCTATTCGACCCGCTTCGGTGGTTCGGTCAAAGGCTTCAATGTCGAGGAATACCTGTCGGTCAAGGAAGCGCGCAAGCTCGACCTGTTCATTCAGTACGGCCTCGCCGCAGGCTTTCAAGCCGTGCGCAACGCCGGTCTGGAAGTCACCGATGCCAACCGTGAACGCATTGGCGTGGCCATGGGTTCGGGGATTGGCGGTCTGACCAACATCGAAGAGACCAGCCGCACCCTGCACGAGACCGGTCCGCGACGGATCTCGCCGTTCTTTGTGCCTGGCTCGATCATCAATATGATTTCCGGCTTCCTGTCGATCCATCTGGGCGCACAGGGACCCAACTACGCCATCGCCACCGCGTGCACCACCGGTACGCACTGCATCGGCATGGCGGCGCGCAACATCATGTACGACGAAGCTGACGTGATGATTGCCGGCGGCGCGGAAATGGCCGCTTGCGGTCTGGGCATGGGCGGCTTCGGCGCATCCCGTGCGCTGTCGACCCGCAACGACGAGCCAACCCGCGCCAGCCGTCCGTGGGACAAGGGCCGCGACGGCTTCGTTCTGTCCGATGGTGCTGGCGCTCTGGTTCTCGAAGAGCTGGAGCACGCCAAGGCCCGTGGCGCCACGATCTACGCCGAGCTGATCGGTTTCGGCACCAGTGGCGATGCGTTCCACATGACCTCGCCACCCGCCGATGGCGCCGGTGCCGCGCGCTGCATCACCAATGCCCTGCGCGACGCGAAGATCAATGTCGATCAAGTGCAGTACATCAACGCCCACGGCACCTCGACCCCGGCCGGCGACCTTGCCGAAGCCAATGCGATCAAGTCGGTGTTCGGCGATCACGCCTACAAGCTGGCCGTCAGCTCGACCAAGTCGATGACCGGCCACCTGTTGGGTGCGGCGGGCGCGGTCGAAGCGATTTTCAGCGTGCTGGCGATCAACAGCCAGGTGGCACCGCCGACCATCAACCTTGATGAACCGGACGAAGGCTGCGATCTCGATTTCGTTGCGCACACCGCGCGCAACATGGACATCGATGTCGTGCTGTCCAACTCCTTCGGTTTTGGCGGCACCAACGGCACTCTGGCGTTTCGCCGGTTCGCCGGCTGATGGACAGCTGGGTCGACGGTCAACCGGCTGACGTGCTGTCGCTGAAAGATCGCGGCCTGGCTTACGGCGATGGTCTGTTCGAGACCATTGCCGTGCGCAGTGGTCAGCCCGTCCTGCTGGATCGGCACCTGACGCGCCTGGCTGATGGCTGCGCGCGTCTGGCCATTGCGACCGATCTCGAGCTGGTTCGCCATGAGCTGCTCGGCTATGCCGCTGCGATGGGCGAGGGCGTGCTCAAGCTTATCCTCACTCGGGGTGACGGCTTGCGTGGTTATGCGCCCGATCCTGCGGCGCAGGGCCGACGCATCCTGCAAGGCAATCCGCCGGCAGCGTATCCCGCTGCCCATGCCGAGCACGGCATCCGCCTGTTTCCCTGCAACACGCGTTTATCTACGCAGCCGTTGTTGGCCGGGCTCAAACATCTGAATCGACTGGAACAGGTGCTCGCCCGCGCCGAATGGCAGGACAGCGAGCATGCCGAAGGCTTGATGCTCGATCAGGCCGGGCGCGTCGTCGAAGGTGTGTACAGCAATATTTTCCTGGTGCGCGACGGTGGCTTGATCACGCCCGACTTGAAGCGCTGCGGCGTCGCTGGGGTGATGCGCGCGGAAATATTGTTTCAGGCCGAGTCGCTGGCCATCCCCACGCAAATCGCCGATATCAGCCTCGAACAGCTGCAATGGGCTGATGAAGTGTTTGTCTGCAACAGCGTTTATGGCGTCTGGCCGGTACGCGCCTGTGCTGCACTGAGCTGGCCGGTTGGCCCGCTCACCCGTAAACTGCAAACCATTGCCCGCGCGCTACTGGATGCTTGATTCGTGAGACGTAAACTTTTGCTGCTGCTGGAAACCGGACTGGTTCTGGCAGGGCTGCTGTTGGGCGCCAGCGCCTGGAAAATTCATTCGGCGCTGGAACAGCCCCTGAACATCCCGCAGGAACAACTGCTGGATGTGCCGAAAGGCTCTACACCGACCCGTACCTTCCTTGAACTCGAAACCGATGGCGTCATCAAGGACGCGTTCTGGCTGCGCGTCTACTGGCGCTTCAATCTCGCCGGCACACCGATTCACAGCGGCGAATACCGCATGCAGCCGGGCATGACCGTCAACGGTCTGATCGACTCGTGGAAGCGTGGCGACGTGGTTCAGTACAGCCTGACCCTGGTCGAAGGCTGGACTTTTCATCAAGTGCGCGCCGCCCTGGCCAAGGACGACAAGCTCGAGCAGACCCTCAATGGCCTGAGCGACAGCGACGTGATGGCGAAGATCGGCCACAAAGGCTTGTTCCCGGAAGGTCGGTTTTTCCCGGATACCTATCGCTTCGTGCGTGGCATGTCCGATGCCGAGCTGCTGAAAAAGGCCTTTGATCGTCTCGATGAAGTGCTCGCCAAAGAGTGGGCGCAGCGTTCTGCCGATGTGCCTTACAGCGAACCTTATCAAGCGCTGATCATGGCTTCGCTGGTCGAGAAAGAGACTGGTGTTCCGCAGGAGCGCGGGCAGATTGCCGGCGTCTTTGTACGGCGCATGGCGCTGGGCATGCAGTTGCAGACCGATCCGACGGTGATTTATGGCCTTGGTGATCGCTACACCGGCAAACTGACCCGCGCACATTTGAAAGAGCCGACGCCTTACAACACCTACGTGATTCCAGGCTTGCCGCCGACGCCGATTGCGATGGTCGGGCGCGAGGCGATTCATGCTGCGCTCAACCCGGTGGAGGGCAGCAGCCTGTATTTCGTCGCCCGTGGCGATGGCAGCCATGTGTTCTCCGATGATCTGGATGCGCACAACAACGCGGTGCGCGAATACCAGCTCAAGCGCCGTGCCGATTACCGTTCCAGCCCGGCACCAGTAACCGCGCCGGCCACCGATGAGGCGATTCCGGCGGCCTCGCCGAACACCGCGCCCGAGGCGCTGCCGCAAGTGCCGTCGCAAGAACCTGCGCCAGCCCCGGAACCGGACGCCGCTGCACCGCAGAACGCGCAATGACTTTGATGAAGGACTGCCTGTGACTGGCTTGTTTATTACCCTGGAAGGCCCGGAAGGCGCGGGCAAGAGCACCAACCGCGAATACCTCGCCGAGCGCCTGCGCGCCGCCGGTATCGAAGTACTGCTCACCCGTGAGCCCGGCGGTACACCGCTGGCCGAACGGATTCGTGATGTCCTGCTGACCCCGGCCGACGAAGTGATGCACCCGGACGCCGAGCTGTTGCTGGTGTTCGCCGCGCGCGCCCAGCATCTGGCAGAGGTGATTCGCCCGGCGCTGGCCCGTGGCGCTGTGGTGCTGTGTGATCGTTTCACCGATTCAACATACGCCTATCAGGGCGGCGGTCGTGGTTTGTCACTCGAGCGCATCGCCACCCTGGAAACTTTCGTGCAGGGCGACTTGCGGCCCGATCTGACCTTGATTTTCGACCTGCCCGTTGAAATCGGTTTGGCCCGCGCCAGTGCCCGTGGTCGACTGGATCGTTTCGAACTCGAAGGCCGGGCGTTTTTCGAGAACGTGCGCAATGCGTTCCTGAAACGCGCCGAAGCCGACCCGTCGCGCTACGTGCGCATCGATGCCGGTCAGCCATTGGCCAAGGTCCAGCAATCGCTGGACACCTTGCTACCGAATTTGCTGGAGCTGGCCCGTGGCTGAGGCCTATCCATGGCAGGACAGCCTCTGGCAGCAACTGGCCGGCCGCAGTCAGCATGCTCACGCGTACCTGCTCCACGGTCCGGCCGGTATCGGCAAGCGTGCGCTGGCCGAGCGCTTGATGGCCAGCCTGCTGTGTCAGCGCCCTACGCCTGAGGCGTGCGGCGAGTGCAAATCCTGTCTGCTGCTCAAGGCCGGCAGTCATCCGGACAATTACATCCTGGAGCCGGAAGAGGCGGACAAGGCGATCAAGGTCGATCAGGTTCGTGATCTGGTCAGTTTCGTCGTGCAGACCGCGCAGCTCGGCGGGCGCAAAGTGGTGTTGATCGAGCCGGTCGAGTCGATGAACATCAACGCTGCCAACGCCTTGCTCAAAAGTCTTGAAGAACCGTCCGGCGATACCGTGCTGCTATTGGTCAGCCACCAGCCGAGCCGTTTGTTGCCAACCATCAAGAGCCGTTGCGTGCAGCAGGCCTGCCCGCTGCCGGGCGAGGCGATGAGCCTGCAATGGCTGGCCCAGGCGCTGCCGGATTGCGCGGAGGAAGAGCGCGTCGAACTGCTGACCCTCGCCGCCGGGTCGCCGCTGATGGCGGTCAGCCTGCAATCGCAAGGTGTGCGTGAACAGCGCGCGCAAGTGGTCGAAGGCGTGAAGAAGTTGCTCAAGGGCCAGCAATCGCCGACGCAACTGGCGGAAGAGTGGAAAAGCATTCCGATGCTGCGTCTGTTCGACTGGTTCTACGACTGGTCGAGCCTGATCCTGCGCTATCAACTGACTCAGGACGAAGCCGGTCTCGGCCTGGCCGATATGCGCAAGGTCGTGCAGTACCTGGCCCAGAAAAGCCCGCAGGGTAAAGTGCTGGATATTCAGGATTGGATTCTCGCCCAGCGACAGAAAGTGCTGAGCAAGGCCAACCTCAATCCGGCCCTGTTGCTGGAAGCATTGTTGGTGCAATGGGTGGGATTGCCTGGTCAAAGATAAGAATGTGTACCTAGACTCTGAAGATCAGCAGTGGAGGTGAACATGATTGAACCTGTCAGCCCGGGGCCGCGTAACGGCATCTTGTCCCTGACCATCAAGGACAAGTCGGTGCTCTACGCCGCCTACATGCCGTTCATCAAGAATGGCGGACTGTTCATCCCGACCAACAAAAGCTACCGGTTGGGCGACGAGGTGTTCATGCTGTTGCACCTGATGGATGAAGCGGAAAAAATTCCGGTCGCCGGCAAAGTCGCCTGGATCACCCCCAAAGGCGCACAAGGCAATCGCGCCGCCGGTGTCGGTGTGCAATTCAACGACGGCGACGACACCGCGCGCAGTCGCATCGAAACTCATCTGGCCGGAGCGCTGAAATCCGACCGTCCCACTCATACGATGTAAGTTGCAGTCCTTTTTATGCTCGTAGATTCCCATTGTCACCTTGATCGTCTCGACCTCGCCGCCCATGACGGCTCGCTGGATGCCGCACTCGCTGCGGCCCGCGAGCGTGGGGTGGGACATTTTCTGTGCATCGGCGTCAGCGCTGACAACGCCGCCGACGTCAAAGCCCTCGCCGAGCGTTATGACGACGTCGATTGCTCGGTCGGCGTGCATCCGCTGGATGTGCAGCCGGGCGCCGCACCGGCGCTGGACTGGCTGCTGCACGAACTCGATCACCCGAAAGTGGTGGCGATCGGCGAAACCGGTCTCGACTATCACTACGAGCCGGAAGCTGCCGAGTTGCAGCAGGAGTCGTTTCGCCTGCATCTGCAAGCGGCGCAGCACACCGGCAAGCCGGTGATCATCCACACTCGCGGCGCCCGTGCCGACACCCTCGAACTGCTGCGCGAAGCGGCGCTGCCCCAGGCCGGTGTGTTGCATTGCTTCACCGAGGACTGGGACATGGCCAAAGCGGCGCTGGACATGGGTTATTACATTTCCCTGTCGGGCATCGTCACGTTCCGCAATGCCGACGCTCTGCGCGATGTGGCGAGCAAAGTGCCGGCCGATCGCCTGCTGGTGGAAACCGATTCGCCGTATCTGGCGCCGATTCCGTATCGCGGCAAGCCGAACCTGCCGCAGTACGTGCGCGAAGTCGCGGAGTTTCTGGCGATGCTGCGTGGTGAGAACTACGAGCGCTTTGCCGAGCAGACCACGGAAAACTTCAAGCGCTTGTTCCCGCTGGCGAGTGTTAAATCTGCCGTATGACCGCAGGCCAAATCGCAGGCAAAAAAAACCCGGGTTCTGGGGGGTGAATCCGGGTTAAGACCATTAGGAGTAAAACAAAGGCACGCGGTCCGTTGGTACCTTTACCGGCACGACACTTGGGGGAGATGTCGCCCGACAGTTCAAGTATTGATCAGTCTGGCGTGCAGTCCAGTGAGCGGGTCGGGGTTTTTAAACAAATTTGGAATACGTTTGCTTCAGTTGAGTTCTCATTGCACCCGATTCGTTCTCGAAATGAACAAGAAACACAGATTTGGTCGATGAACCGTGCTTTTTTGCGCAAGTTAGGCATAATACGCGGCTTCGAATTTTGACCCTTCAGACCTTTTTCTTATGCATAAAGAACCTCGTAAGGTCCGTGAATTTCGTCGCCGCGAGCAGGAAATTCTCGATACCGCGCTCAAGCTGTTCCTCGACCAGGGTGAAGACAGTGTCACCGTCGAGATGATTGCTGATGCCGTGGGTATCGGCAAAGGCACGATCTACAAGCACTTCAAATCCAAGGCCGAGATCTACTTGCGCCTGATGCTCGATTACGAGCGCGATCTGAACGAGCTGCTGCATTCGGCCGATGTCGACAAGGACAAGGAAGCGCTGTCGCGCGCCTACTTCGAATTCCGCATGCGCGACCCGCAGCGCTATCGCCTGTTCGACCGTCTCGAAGAGAAAGTGGTCAAGGGCAATCAGGTGCCGGAGATGGTCGAGGAACTGCACAAGATCCGTGCCTCGAACTTCGAACGCCTGACCCTGCTGATCAAGGGTCGCATCAGCGAAGGCAAGCTCGAAGACGTGCCGCCGTACTTCCACTACTGCGCATCCTGGGCGTTGGTACACGGCGCGGTGGCGCTGTATCACTCGCCGTTCTGGAGCAACGTGCTGGAAGATCAGGAAGGCTTCTTCCAGTTCCTGATGGACATCGGCGTGCGCATGGGCAACAAGCGCAAGCGCGACCCGGAAACGCCGAGCACATAAGTCATTCAGCGGGCTGATTGCGCCGTGTTTTCACAACATGGCGCAATAGCACAGGAATATACTCAGGCATAGGGCTTGCTAAAACCTGATTTCTCAGTCAAGTTTTGCTCGCTCGATTTTCTTTCGCCGGAGTGTTTCATGATCGTTGACCGTCAAGGCAGGCGTTTTCGCAATCTGCGCATCAGCCTGACCTCTGCCTGCAATTACGCCTGTACCTACTGCGTGCCCAACGGCAAGCGGTTGGTCGCTGCGCAGGATGAGCTGTCGGCCGAAGCCATGGCGCGCGGCGTCGAATACCTGATCGAAGCGGCCGGCATCGAGCGCCTGCGCATCACTGGCGGCGAGCCACTGGTCAGCCCCAAACTCGAATCGTTCATGACTGCCGTCGGCCAGATGGGCCTCGACGACATCAGCCTGACCACCAATGGTCAACTCCTCGCGAAAAAACTGCCGCTGCTGGTCGATGCCGGTCTGCGTCGAATCAACGTTTCCCTCGATACTCTTGATGCCGCTGCTTTTCGCAGCATCGCTCGTGGCGGCGATCTGGCCAGCGTGCTCGATGGCATGGATCAGGCTGCCGCCGCCGGGATGAAGATCAAGGTCAACATGGTGCCGTTGCGCGGGCAGAACCTCGATCAGGTCATGCCGCTGCTTGATTACTGTCTGGAGCGCGGCTTCGAACTGCGCTTCATCGAGCTGATGCGCATGGGCCACCTGGCCAAGGATTCCAATGCCTTCCTGCAGCAGTTCGTCAGCCTTGAGCAGTTGCTCGGCCTGATCGGCGAACGTTATGAATACGCCCAGACCGACGCACCGGTGGACGCCACGGCCGTTCGCTATGCGATTCCCGGTCGCGGCAATTTCGGGGTGATCGCCAACGAAAGTGTGCCGTTCTGCCGCACTTGTTCGCGGTTGCGCCTTTCGTCGACCGGTTGGCTGCATGGCTGCCTGTCGTCGAGCAACCGCCACTATGTCGGCGATCTGCTCGACAAGCCGCGTCATCAGGCGTTGCCGGCGCTGCAACGTTTGCTGGTCAAGGCGTTGGGTGACAAACAGGAGGTGGCGTTCTCTGGCGGTGCTACTGTCATGAAGATTATTGGCGGCTGATTAACCGCCTTCGCGAGCAGGCTCGCTCCCACATTTGGAATGCATTTCAATTGTGGGAGCGAGCCTGCTCGCGAATGCCTCTATCACTGAATTTGCCGAGCTGGCGCAAAAGCTGCATCCAACGGCCATTCGCCGGTTTTCCGACACCGGCTTCTGGAGGAATAGGATGCGTAGCCTGGTTTTGCTGCTGGCCGTTTTGGCGCTTGGTGGCTGCATGAATGTCAGCGATATGGCCGAAGGTACTCGTTATCACATGAGCGATGCGGGGCTTCTGGACCACAGTGACAGCCGCCGGGTGAACAATCTCCGCATTCAGCCGGACTCGTTCATCTTCATCGCCCAGGGCGCGTTCGCGCCACCGGGTGGTTCCTATCCACGGCCGAACGTGGTCGCCGAAGAAGCCTTCAAGGGCTTTGTCGAATATTTCCCGATGGTCCGCCGCGCCCGTGCGCCGGAAGGCCTCGATCAGGCCATGGGCGAAGCCCGTGATGCCGGCGCGCATTATCTGCTGTACACACGTTTCGCCAAGGCTGACGACCGCATCGGCAACTCTGACGAGTGGCTGGACCAGGAAGCCGTGGATCGCCTCGGTATCGACGGCGGCGTGATTCAGATCATGTTGATCGAGACCAGCACCCAGTATTTGATTGATACTGCACGGATCAAGAGTCGTGGCGGTTTACTGACGTTCCATGACTCCAAACCCGAAGACCTCATCGGTCCGCCGCTGGCGCAATACGCACGCAGCCTGCTGGGGATCGGCGACCAGTAATCAAGGAGTACGCCATGAGTGACCCGCAAACAGCCAATGACCTGCTGGGGCAGATCCCCAAGACCAAAGGCCTGCCACCGGTGCATTTGTGGAACCCGGATTTCTGCGGCGACATCGATATGCGCATCGCCCGCGACGGCACCTGGTACTACCTGGGCACGCCGATCGGGCGCAAGCCGATGGTCAAACTGTTCTCCACCATCATCCGCCGCGACGGCGATGATTATTTCCTGATCACCCCGGTGGAGAAGGTCGGGATCAAGGTCGATGATGCGCCGTTCGTGGCGGTTGCCGTTGACGTGGAGGGGGAGGGCGAGGCGCAGGTTTTGCGCTTTACCACCAACGTCGAGGAAACCACCGAAGCAGGGACTGAGCATCCGCTGCGTGTCGAGATCAATCCTGAGACCCAGGAGCCTGCGCCTTATGTGCATGTGCGCAGCAACCTTGAAGCGCTGATTCATCGCAATGTGTTTTACCAGTTGGTGGAACTGGCGGTGAGCCGCGAGATTGATGGCCAGCGCTGGTTAGGCGTGTGGAGTGGCGGCGAATTCTTTCGCATCGGCCTGGAACCCTGACACAACATCAAAATGTGGGAGCGAGCCTGCTCGCGAACGCGCTGTATCAGTCGCCAGCAATGTTGACTGACACGGCGCTTTCGCGAGCAGGCTCGCTCCCACAATGGTTTGTGCAAACTGAAAAAATCCGATTGACTGTTATTCGTATGATGATTAGCGTAGGCACCCATCGCGATTCGCCTTGAGGTGTACATGTCCAGCAGCTTTCATGCGTCGACCGTTGACTGGCTGGGCAGTTGGATTGCTGCCGGTCAGGTCAAGCCGGGGCAGACCATCAAGGTCGAGGCGGATCTGGGCGAACAGCTTGGCGTCAGCCGTACGGTGATTCGCGAAGCCATCAAAACCCTCGTCGCCAAAGGCATGCTCGAAGTCGGGCCGAAAGTCGGCACGCGGGTGTTGCCGGTCCGGCGCTGGAATCTGTTCGATCCGCAAGTGGTCGGTTGGCTATCGCGCAACGGCTTGCCGGAAAACTTCGTCGATGACCTGCTGGATTTGCGCCGCACCATCGAGCCGATGGCGGTGCGCTGGGCCTGTGAGCGCGCAACGCCGGAGCAGATCGAAGCGGTGCAACTGGCTTTCAATGCACTGGAGCGTGCGGTCGACAGTGGCATCGATTACAACCGTGCCGACCAGGCCTTCCACGAATGCATCCTGGCCGCCAGCCATAATCAGTTCATCGAACAAATGGTCCCAGCCCTCGGCGCGTTGCTGGCGGTGTCGTTCGAAGTCTCCGCCGCCGACCCCGATGAACTGCGCCGCACCTTGCCGATCCATAAAGACATGGCCGATGCCATCGCCGCGCGCGATTCGACCCGTGGCGTGTGGGCGTGCATGACCTTGATCGACAACGCCGACCTGGCGATAAAACGCTTTTACCCGAAAGTCATGGCGGACCGCAAAGCCAGCTAAGACCGAAAATTCCCTGTGGGAGCGAGCCTGCTCGCGAATGCGTCAGGTCAGATACATCATCATTGACTGACACGCCGCCTTCGCGAGCAGGCTCGCTCCCACATTGGAAACAACAAGAACATGAAGGATTCCAGATGACCTGCACCGCCCTGACCCAACACCGCGCGCAACTCGGCGAAGGCCCGTTCTGGGATGCGCCGACCCAAGCGCTTTACTGGGTCGATATCGCCGGTAAGCAAGCGTTGCGCCTGATCGGTCAGAACGTGCAGATCTGGCAGATGCCCGAGCACATCTCCGCCTTCATTCCCTGCGCAAGCGGCGATGCGTTGGTCACGCTCAGCAGCGGTGTCTATCGGCTGGATCTCGATTCGCCCGGCCTCGAGCCCCGGTTGACGCTGTTCTGTGTCGCCGACCCGCAACCGGGCAACCGCCCCAACGAAGCCCGTTGCGATGCCTTGGGCCGGTTGTGGTTGGGCACCATGCAGAACAACATCGGCGAGCACGGCGAGGATCTGCCGCTGGTGCGCCGTTCCGGTGGCCTGTTCCGTATCGATCCCGATCAACGCGTGACACCGCTGCTGCTCGGCCTGGGCATTCCCAATACCTTGTTGTGGAGTGACGACGGCACCACGCTGTTGTTTGGTGAAAGCCTCGACAGCACGCTCAATCGATATTTCATCCGCACCGACGGCAGTCTTGATGCGCCGCAGGTGTTTTACTCGTCCGATCAACACGGTGGTCCCGATGGTTCGGCGATGGACGCCGAAGGCTACGTGTGGAATGCACGCTGGGACGGCAGTTGCCTGTTGCGCCTGACGCCGGACGGGCAGGTGGATCGCAAAATCGATCTGCCGGTCAGTCGCCCGACCAGTTGCGTGTTCGGTGGCGAAGACTTGAAAACCTTATTCATCACCAGCGCCAAGAGTCCACTGAATCATCCATTGGATGGCGCGGTGCTGAGCATGCGCGTCGACGTTGCAGGAAAACTCTGTACGCGTTTTGCTGGCTAGATCCCAAAATATGGGATGCAAAATTATATATTGAGATTATTTGGCGGTCGGGTTTATAGTCGGCTCCAGCAGTAACACGCACTCACACTTAAAAAGAACAAAACAGGTGAAGTGATGCAGCGAATTCTTTTCGCCCGCGCAAGCGGGATCCGCCTTTTGTCACGGCTTAATGCCGTCGGCGACGCTTGCCTGTTTGTTTTCCCCAGCCGTCAGAACCGGACATCGACCGATGGCCGGTTTTTTTGCGCCTGCGTGCGGGAGGCCTGAGCCATGGCTGAAGCGCTGACATTGCCGCAAGTGTCGGCCCCGCCGAAAGGCGAGCGTCTGAAAAACAAGGTCGTGCTGTTGACCGGGGCCGCTCAGGGCATCGGCGAAGCGATTGTCGCCGCCTTCGCCGCGCAGCAAGCCAGATTACTCATCAGCGACATCCAGGCCGACAAGGTCGAGCAGGTCGCCGCTCACTGGCGCGATCAGGGCCATGACGTGCAGGCGCTCAAGGTCGACGTATCGAATCAGCAGGATCTGCATGCCCTGGCCCGACGCGCCGTGGAATTGCATGGCCGCATCGATGTGCTGGTCAACTGTGCCGGGGTCAATGTTTTCCGCGATCCTTTGCAGATGACCGAAGAGGACTGGCACCGCTGCTTCGCCATCGATCTGGACGGCGCCTGGTATGGCTGTAAAGCGGTGCTGCCGCAGATGATCGAGCAGGGCGTGGGCAGCATTATCAACATCGCCTCGACCCATTCCAGCCACATCATTCCCGGCTGCTTCCCGTACCCGGTGGCCAAGCACGGCTTGCTCGGCCTGACCCGCGCGCTCGGCATCGAATACGCGGCCAAAGGCATTCGCGTCAACGCCATCGCACCGGGCTACATCGAAACGCAGCTGAACGTCGACTACTGGAACGGCTTTGCCGATCCGCACGCCGAGCGGCAGCGCGCCTTCGACCTGCATCCGCCCAAGCGCATCGGCCAGCCGATCGAAGTGGCGATGACGGCGGTGTTTCTGGCCAGCGATGAGGCACCGTTTATCAATGCTTCGTGCATCACCATCGATGGTGGCCGCTCGGTGATGTACCACGACTGAATAAAACGGATCTCCAGCGCTGAACTACGCTTGAAATCCAATCATCATACGATATGACTATTTTCAAACAGCTTCACTGAGAACACGCTTCAACGCTTTTCAAACCTTGCTCAAAAAAAATAACAAGGAGTCATCTGATGAAACGTCGTTTCGGGATTCGTACCCTGTGCAGCACTGCCCTGGCGGTCACTGCGTTCAGCCTGAGCAGTGCGCTGCTCGCCGCCGACGCGGTGAAGATCGGTTTTCTGGTCAAGCAGGCCGAAGAACCGTGGTTCCAGACCGAATGGGCTTTTGCCGAAAAAGCCGCCAAGGACAAAGGCTTTGAACTGATCAAGATCGCGGTACCGGATGGCGAGAAGACCCTTTCGGCCATCGACAGCCTGGCCGCCAACGGCGCCAAGGGCTTCGTGATCTGCCCGCCGGACGTGTCCCTCGGCCCTGCCATCATGGCCAAAGCCAAGATCAACGACTTGAAAGTGATTGCTGTCGATGACCGTTTCGTCGACGCCAACGGCAAGTTCATGGAAGACGTGCCGTACCTGGGCATGGCCGCGTTTGAAGTCGGCCAGAAGCAGGGCGCCGCCATGGCCGCCGAAGCGAAAAAGCGTAACTGGGACTGGAAAGACACCTACGCGGTGGTCAACACCTATAACGAACTCGACACCGGCAAGAAGCGCACCGACGGTTCGGTCGATGCCCTGAAGAAGGCCGGCATGCCCGAGGATCACATCCTCTTCGCCGCACTGAAAACCCTCGACGTACCGGGCAGCATGGACGCCACCAACTCGGCGCTGGTGAAACTGCCGAGCGCGGCGAAAAACCTGATCATCGGCGGCATGAACGACAACACCGTGCTCGGCGGCGTGCGCGCCACCGAAGCGGCCGGTTTTGCCGCGAGCAACGTGATCGGCATCGGCATCAACGGCACCGACGCCATCGGCGAGTTGAAAAAGCCTAACAGCGGCTTCTTCGGTTCGATGCTGCCAAGCCCGCACATCGAAGGCTACAAGACTGCCGAGATGATGTACGAGTGGATCACCGCCGGCAAAGAGCCGCCGAAGTACACCGCCATGGATGACGTCACCCTGATCACCCGCGAAAACTTCAAGCAAGAGCTGGAAAAAATCGGCTTGTGGAACTGAGGCAGCGACGGCCCGGGCAGCCGGGCCGTTTTTCGGTGTGAAGAGGTGGCTTTATGCACGCGCAAGTACAGACACAAGAACAACACGGCGCCAGCGGCAGCCTGCGCTTCAACGGGATCGGCAAGACCTTTCCCGGCGTGAAAGCGCTCGACGGTATCAGCTTCGTCGCCCACCCCGGCCAGGTTCATGCCTTGATGGGCGAGAACGGCGCGGGCAAATCGACCCTGCTGAAAATCCTCGGTGGCGCTTACATCCCAAGCAGCGGCGAGCTGCAGATCGGCGAGCAGGCGATGGCGTTCAAGTCCACCGCTGACAGCATCGGCAGCGGCGTCGCGGTGATTCACCAGGAACTGCATCTGGTCCCGGAAATGACCGTGGCCGAGAACCTGTTTCTTGGCCATCTGCCGGCCAGTTTCGGCCTGATTAATCGCAGTGAGCTGCGCCAGAAAGCCTTGAATTGCCTGAAAGGCCTGGCCGACGAAATCGATCCGCAAACCAAGGTCGGACGCTTGTCGCTGGGTCAGCGGCAACTGGTGGAAATCGCCAAAGCGCTGTCGCGCGGCGCTCACGTCATCGCTTTCGACGAACCGACCAGCAGCCTCTCGGCGCGGGAGATCGATCGCTTGATGGCGATCATCGGTCGCCTGCGCGACGAAGGCAAAGTGGTGCTCTACGTTTCCCATCGCATGGAAGAAGTCTTCCGTATCTGCGACGCCGTCACCGTGTTCAAGGACGGCCGCTACGTTCGTACATTCGACGACATGAGCCAGTTGACCCACGATCAACTGGTGACCTGCATGGTCGGTCGCGACATTCAGGATATCTACGATTACCGCCATCGCCCGCGCGGTGCCGTGGCGCTGAAGGTCGACGGCTTGCTCGGCCCGGGCCTGCGTGAGCCGATCAGTTTCGAAGCGCACAAGGGCGAAATCCTTGGCCTGTTCGGGCTGGTCGGGGCAGGGCGCACCGAGCTGTTTCGCCTGCTCAGCGGCCTGGAGCGCAACACCGCTGGCCGTCTCGAACTGCGCGGCCATGAGCTGAAACTGCGCTCGCCGCGTGACGCGATCGCCGCCGGCATTTTGCTCTGCCCGGAAGACCGCAAGAAGGAAGGCATCATCCCGTTGGCCAGCGTTGCCGAGAACATCAACATCAGTGCCCGCGGTGCGCATTCCGGGCTCGGCTGCCTGATTCGCGGCCTGTGGGAAAAGGGCAACGCCGACAAGCAGATCAAGGCCCTGAAAGTGAAAACCCCGCACGCCGGCCAGCAGATCAAGTTCCTTTCCGGCGGCAATCAGCAGAAGGCCATTCTCGGCCGCTGGCTGTCGATGCCGATGAAAGTCCTGCTGCTCGACGAACCGACCCGTGGCATCGACATCGGCGCCAAGGCCGAGATCTACCAGATCATTCATAACCTCGCCGCCGACGGTATTTCGGTGATCGTGGTGTCCAGCGATCTGATGGAAGTGATGGGCATTTCCGACCGCATCCTGGTGCTGTGCGAAGGCGCCCTGCGCGGCGAAGTCAGCCGCGACCAGGCCAATGAATCCAACCTGCTGCAACTGGCTTTGCCACGCCACCGCGCTGACGGCGTGGCGAACTGAGAGGTGACTATGATGACTACGCAAAACGAAACCCTGCCGACCGAGCGCAAACCGCTGGACATGCGGCGCTTCCTCGATGACTGGGTCATGCTGCTGGCGGCGATCGGCATCTTTGTCGCCTGCACACTGCTGATCGACAACTTCCTCTCGCCGCTGAACATGCGTGGCCTGGGCCTGGCGATTTCCACCACCGGCATCGCCGCGTGCACCATGCTTTATTGCCTGGCATCCGGACACTTCGACCTCTCGGTCGGCTCAGTGATCGCCTGTGCCGGCGTGGTCGCGGCAGTGGTAATGCGTGACACCAACAGTGTATTTCTCGGGGTCAGCGCGGCGTTGGTGATGGGCCTGATCGTCGGGCTGATCAACGGCATCGTGATTGCCAAGTTGCGCGTCAATGCCTTGATCACGACGCTGGCGACCATGCAGATCGTTCGCGGTCTGGCCTACATTTTTGCCAACGGCAAAGCGGTCGGTGTTTCGCAGGAATCGTTCTTTGTTTTCGGCAATGGCCAACTGTTCGGTGTGCCGGTGCCGATCCTGATCACTATTGTCTGCTTCCTGTTCTTCGGCTGGCTGCTGAACTACACCACCTACGGGCGCAACACCATGGCCATCGGTGGCAACCAGGAAGCGGCGCTGCTGGCGGGCGTCAACGTCGACCGCACCAAGATCATCATCTTCGCCGTGCACGGTGTGATCGGCGCGCTGGCGGGTGTGATTCTGGCCTCGCGGATGACTTCCGGGCAGCCGATGATTGGTCAGGGTTTTGAACTGACAGTGATCTCGGCTTGCGTGCTGGGCGGAGTTTCGTTGAGTGGCGGCATCGGCATGATTCGTCATGTGATTGCCGGGGTGTTGATTCTGGCGATCATCGAGAATGCGATGAACCTGAAGAACATCGATACGTTTTATCAGTATGTGATTCGTGGTTCGATTCTGTTGCTGGCCGTGGTCATTGACCGCTTGAAACAACGGTAACGTCAAAAGCTACCCCTCACCCCAGCCCTCTCCCAAAGGGAGAGGGGGCCGACCGAGGTGTCTTGCGTTCTACATCGACCTGAAATATCGGGTCGATTGTGGATTCTCTAAAGCAACATCATTTCGGCGCATTTCCTGAGCACTCCCCAATCAGTTCCCTCTCCCAAAGG
>NZ_FYDP01000008.1:0-350016 GCF_900187595.1 Pseudomonas sp. Irchel 3F6
CATACGTTGCGACCCAAATGTGAAAGCGTTTTACGAAGCCTTGGTGGCTCGAGGAAAGAGGAAGATGCAGGCTATTGTCGCAGTCATGCGCAAATACCTGACCGGACTATGGGCCTGCATGCGGGCAGGCGAAGACTTCAGTACAGCCAAGCTTTTTAGCGATAAACACACCCAAAAAGCTTGACCGTGAACAGAGTATCTACAGGTCCGGCGTATAAAAAAACCCACTGACCGTCGCCGGTTCAGTGGGTTTTGTGTGTCAGGGTTCTGCTTACAGAGCCATGTCACGTGCAGCGTTTTCCTTCGGCGCTACGGCTTTGTCAGCCGCAGGTGCCGCCGGAGCAGCTACCTGACCGATCGCTGGAGGCGTCGGCAGTTCGAGGATTTTCGCGGTGTAAGCCCACTCTGCAGCCACTTTGGCCGGATCGCTGTTCAGCTGGGTGCCGTAGCTCGGCACGATCTGGTGCAGCTTGGTCTGCCACTCAGGGGTTGCGACTTTGTCTTTGAAGACTTTCTGCAGCACGCTCAGCATGATCGGTGCAGCAGTCGACGCGCCTGGCGATGCGCCCAGCAGGCCGGCGATCGAGCCGTCTTGCGAAGCAACGATCTCGGTGCCCAGTTTCAGCACGCCGCCAGCGGCTTCATCACGCTTGATGATTTGTACGCGCTGGCCGGCTTGCCACAGACGCCAGTCTTCGGCCTTGGCGTTCGGGAAGTATTCCTTCAGCGCGTTCAGACGGTCTTCATCCGACAGCATCAACTGACCGGCAAGGTACTCGACCAGCGGGTATTCCTTGATGCCGACCCTGGTCATTGGCCAGATGTTGTGGGTGGTGGTACTGGTCAGCAGGTCGAAGTACGAACCTTCCTTGAGGAACTTGGTGCTGAAGGTCGCGAACGGGCCAAACAGAATGACGCGCTTGCCGTCCAGGACACGGGTGTCCAGGTGCGGAACCGACATCGGTGGCGCGCCAACCGAAGCCTTGCCGTAGGCCTTGGCCAGGTGCTGCTCGGCAATCGTCGGGTTCTCGGTTACCAGGAACGAACCGCCAACCGGGAAGCCTGCGTATTCCTTGGCTTCAGGAATGCCCGACTTCTGCAGCAGGTGCAGAGCACCGCCGCCAGCGCCGATGAACACGAACTTGGCGTCGGTTTCGGTCTTGGTACCGTCCTTGAGGTTTTTGTAGCTCACACGCCAGGTGCCATCGGCGTTCTTGGTGATGTCTTCGACTTCGCTCGACAGTTTCAGATCGAAGTTGGGTTTGGTTTGCAGGTGAGCGGCGAACTGGCGGGTGATTTCGCCGAAGTTCATGTCCGTACCCAGCGGGCTCCAGGTGGCCGCGATTTTCTGGTTCGGGTCACGCCCTTCCATCATCAGCGGTACCCACTTCCTGATCACAGCCGGATCTTCGGAATACTGCATGCCAGCGAACAGCGGGCTCGCCTGCAGGGCTTCGTAGCGCTTTTTCAGGAACTTGATGTTGTCATCGCCCCACACGAAGCTCATGTGCGGAGTGGTGTTGATGAACGAACGAGGGTTCTTCAGCACGCCCTGCTGAACCTGCCACGCCCAGAACTGACGGGAAACCTGAAACGCTTCGTTGATCTCGACAGCTTTCGGGATCGTCACGTTGCCCTTGTCGTCTTCAGGGGTGTAGTTCAGCTCGGCGAGGGCGGAGTGACCGGTACCGGCGTTGTTCCAGCCGTTGGAGCTTTCCAGGGCGACGCCATCGAGGCGCTCGACCATTTCCATCGACCAGGTCGGTTCCAGCTCATTGATCCACACACCCAGGGTGGTGCTCATGATGCCGCCGCCGATCAGCAGGACATCAACTTTCTTGGCTTCGGCAGCATTGGCAGACGACATCCCCATCGCCAAAGCCAGACCGAGCAAGGCTGTGTTCACTTTCTTAAACATCTGTTGCACCTATGATAAAACGCCTTCCGCCCGTCGTTGTTATCAGTCTGCGTTGCGCTTTGTTGACGCTCAGGCTGGCGTCGCGCAATCCGGCACACTTCAATATTGACGGGTGGGCACACAAGGCCGACATGTGGCATCGACCTCAGTTAATGTCCCTTCTGAACTGACTTCTTATCGTTATTGGCTTCAGCTGCTTGAGCGACAGGGATCCCGTCGGCCCGCCTGAAAGGCCAGCCAACCGAATTAAGTCAAAGCAAATTTGGCGCGGAGAATATCACGTCAGGGCGAACCCGCGCGTCTGTTCCCGACTTGAAAGTCTTTTTCCGCTCTGGGGCTTATCGGCCATGGGCCACCAAACATGACCGTGATCAGGCATTGGCCTGCAAAGTTTTTTGCGCGATACACATCGCAACTTGATAAATCATTGCGAACGGCTCGTTGTTCAAGCAGAAAATAACCTGCTACGTTGTACGATGACTGACAAACTAAGCCAGTCATTCCGACCCAATAACAACAAGGAAACAACATGACCAAATCCCGCCTCCTCATCGGTTTGTTCTGCGCCTTCAGCGCCTGCGCCATGGCCGCCCCTGCCCCGGCGGAAAAGGAAGTGGCCCAAGCGGTGGATCACCTGACCCAGGCGATGCTGCACAAAGACATCGCCGAACTGAACGCTCTGACCGCGCCGAACCTGACCTACGGCCACTCCAGCGGCAAGATTCAGGACAAGCAGGAATTCATCGCCGACATCGAGACCGGCCGCAGCGCATTCAAGACCCTGGAGATGCAGAAGCAGACCATTACTCTGTCCGGCGATACCGCATTGGTGCGCCACCACTTCTCCGCGCAGGCGTTGAAAGGGACTGAGGTGATTCCGACCGAGATCGAGAATTTCCAGATCTGGCAGAAACAGGGTGGGAAATGGTTGTTGGTTGGGCGGCAGGCGTTCAGATTTTGATTAAGGGACCATTGGCCTGATTCAATCCTGTCAGAGCTGGCCTATTCGCGAGCAGGCTCGCTCCCACAAAGGACTCGACACTGGCGAACCTTGTGGGAGCGAGCCCGCTCGCGAAAGCGCTGGCTCAGGCAATGGAAAACCCGCGGGTCTACCCCAACATCACAACCGAAACCGATCCACCGACTGCGCCAACTGTCCCGCCAGATTCGCTAATTCATCCGTAGTCGTCGCCGTCTGCCCGATCACCCGACTGTTGCCTTCGCTCATCCCGGCAATCATCTCCACCTGATGGGCGATCTCGTTACTGGCTTGGCTCTGTTCGCCAATCGTGCGGGTGATGTCGTTGACCAGTTGCGTGGTGTTCAGCGTGGCGTCGAGGATTTCCCGAATCGCCCGCTCGACTTCCGCCGTCACCGCCATGCCCTTGTCGACCTGCGCCACGCCGGCCTCCATGCTGGTGACCGCCTCGCGCGTGCTGCTCTGGATGCGCGCGACCATTGCGGCAATTTCCTGGGTCGAGGCGCTGGTGCGTGCGGCCAGACTGCGCACTTCATCCGCGACCACGGCAAAGCCACGGCCCTGCTCTCCTGCCCGCGCCGCCTCGATCGCGGCGTTGAGGGCCAGCAGGTTGGTCTGGTCGGCGATGCTCTTGATCACCTGAATGATGTTGAAGATCGCCTCGGATTCCTGATCCAGCGTGCGAATCACCTGCGCCGACTGCTGTGCCGAGCGGGCGATGTCGTCCATGTCGCTGACCACTTGATGAATCACCCCGCCGCCCTCCTTCGCTAGAGTTTCCGCCTGATTGGCCATGCTCAGGGCACGTTCGGCGTGGCGGGTGATTTCCTCGATGCTGGCGGTCATCTGACTGGCGGCGGCCGCCATGGTCCCGGCGGCAACGCTTTGCTGCTGGCTGCTGTCGGCGACCTGATGGCAGCCCTGACTGAGCTGCTCGCTCATGCCGCTGACACCGTGGGCGTTGCGCCGGACCACGTCGATCATGTTGCGCAAGTCACGTTGCATGGTCGCCAATGTGCGGATCAGCACACTGGCTTCGTCCTTGCCGGCGGGTTCAACAATCGGTTCGCTGAGATTGCCATGGGCAATGCTTTCAGCGATGCGGCTGGCGGATTTGAGCGGCCCCATGATACTCAGGATCACCCAGCGCCCCTGAATCAGCAGCAGCAACAGACTGGCGATCAGCACCACTCCCAGCGCGACATTGGCGTGGCGGATGGCCGCTTCAGTGCCTTCGCTGGTGTGCAGGGTGTTATTTTCGATCAGTTCGCTGAGCGCGCCCATCTGCTCTTCGAGCTGAGTAAAGGCGCTATTGAACGTACCAAGCTGCTGTTGGGCGGCATCTGGCTTATCCAGCGCCACGCCGACGATCTGCTCGGCGGATTTGATGTAGGTGTCGAGGCTCGGCTTGATCTGCTCCAGCGCCGTGCGCAGCTGCGGGTTGATCGGCAGTTTCAGGTTGTCATCCAGCATTTCACGAAAATGCCCTGCGTGCTCGGCCAGCGAATCGCGCACTTCTGTGGCGGTGGCGGTGCTCTTGCCCAGGCCGACCAGCATCGCCGAATAGACATCGGCGCGCAGGGCGTCGTGCATCATGTCCGCTTCCATATGATTGCGCAGCGCGCTCATGCTTACCGTGTTATCGCCGACCGCCGTGGCCATCCGCAGGTTGCCGACGTAACTGACCAGGCTCACGATCAGCGCCGTCAGCAGGCTGGTCGCAATCAGCAACACCAAACGCAGTTTGATCGACACCGTGGAATCTCCCGTGGGCACGCTGGATTGCGCTTGTCGGATTTCAGTTAAGCCTATGTGCAGGGAACTGCCGACACAGAGCGTATCGGCTGATGTCAGGGGCGACTTGAATCCGGCAAAACTTTTCAAGCGTGAACCCGGTCACACCTTGCAGCGCCGATGGATAACGCCTTCATCGCTGGTTAACCCCGGCAGGCTATCAATCCATGGCTACGAACATTCATGCAGCTGAAGGAAACGCTTATGAAACGCGCACTGTGGTTTGGTCTGCTCGGCACGTTGGCAATCGGCACCGCACAGGCAGCAACGGAGAAAGTCGCAATCAATCTGGTCAGCGCCGACGGTGCGCCGCAGGCGATCGGCTCTGTCACTGTCAGCGAGACGCCGTACGGCCTGCTGTTCACACCCCAGCTGAAATCATTGCCGGCCGGCATCCACGGTTTTCATGTCCATGAAAACGGCAGCTGCGAAGCGGGCACGAAGGATGGCGTGAAAGGCGCGGCACTGGCCGCTGGCGGACACTTCGATCCGGCCAAAACCGGCAAGCATCTCGGCCCTTACGCCGATGGGCATCTGGGTGATCTGCCAGCGGTGTATGTGACGGCTGACGGGGTCGCCAACTATCCGGTGCTGGCACCGCGCCTGAAGAAGATTTCCGAGATCAAGGGCCACGCCCTGATGATTCACGCCGGCGGCGATAACCATTCCGACATGCCCAAGCCACTGGGCGGTGGCGGTGATCGCATGGCCTGTGGGGTGATCTGAACCGACTGAGCGGTGAAAACGCTGACTCACGGCTTTTCACCGCTCACGGAACTCCCGCGCGCCGTTCACCTCTGACGTTATGTAGTCCCTTCCCTTTTTGCTTAGCGCTTGTGGAGGAACACGTCATGCGCAAGTTAGTCCTGATTTCTTCTTTAATGCTTTGCCTGCCGGTCGGTTCGGCGCTGGCCCGCGTTGACGCGGGTGACGTCGCCACCTCGGCAGGTGTCTCCGCGTCGCTGTACTCGACCTTCAAGGACGACAAAATGGTCATTCCGGCCCGTGACGACGTGTCTGCGTTCGTTGCCAGCGGCGGGGCCATTCGTGGGGTTTATCTTGAGTCGGTACTGCAACAGGTGCGCCAGGCCAACCCTGGCTTGAACGCCAGTGATGAAGACCTGGCCAACGCCATTCTGGTGCAATACGAAGGCGTGCAGCAGTAGTCACGAGGGAAGCAGCGGCCGATGGACGGCCGCTGAGTGCACATAGGCAAACATGTCCGACGGCCTCTATGATGGAGGCCATGACGACGACCGTGCCCTTGCGCTCACCCTGCCCTCCCGGCGCCTGCATCTGCGGGCGCGATCCGTTGCTGGAAACGCCCGGCGCCGACCTGCGCATCCTGCGCTTGACTCGCGCTGAAGAAAAAATTCTTCTGGCGCGCCTGGAACAACTCAAAGACCTCGACGACCTCAAACGCCTGCAACAGCGCATGTACGAGCAACTCGGCATCCGTGTCGACGTCGCCCCCGGCTTCAATGAAGTGCGCACCATGCGCGGCATCGCCATTCAGATCGACGAGCTGCCAGGCCTGTGTCGCAAGACTCGCGCGGCGATCCCGGCAGCGATTCGCAAGGGCCTGGAAAACCACCCGCAAATCGCCTTCGAACTGCTCAACGCCCACGACTTGCTGCGCGACACCTGATCACTTTTTCATGCCGACGCGCTTGCGCATCTCGGCGGTGATGGTCTGACGGGTTTTCTTCATTTCCGCCCAAGGCTCATCGCCGACTTCGGTCAGACGCTCGTGAACGTTGTAGATGTTCCAGTGATTACCGCCCTTGATTTCAGCGACTTCCTCTCGGTACAGCGGCACCGACACCGGCATGCCTTCCCGCGCACGTGCGGCGTAGGCGCAAATGGTGGTGGCACCGAGGCCGTTGCGCAGGTAATCGATGAAGATCCGCCCGACGCGGTTTTTCGGCCCGGACACCGCTGAAATCCGGTCCGGTAGCAACTTGGCCATGTGGCTGACGATGGCGTGGCTGAAGTCCTTCACTTCGTCCCAGCCATGCTTGCGCGTCAACGGCACCACCAGGTGAATGCCTTTGCCGCCGCTGGTTTTCAGGAAGGCTTTGAGGCCCAGCTCATCGAGCACAGTGAGGGTCAGCGCGGTGGCTTCAACCATGCTTTTCCATGGCAACGCAGGATCCGGGTCGAGGTCGAGGACGAAGCGATCGGGCTTGTCCAGATCCACGGTTGTGGCGTTCCAGGTGTGCAGCTCCACCGTGCTCATCTGCACCGCACCGACCAGCGCTTCGGGATTGTTGATCATCATCACTGGCTGGCCGGTGACGTCCTTGTCCAGGGCGGTGATGCCGGGAATGGCCAGGCGATCGGCGTTCTTCTGGAAGAACAGTTCGCCGGCGATGCCGTCCGGTGCACGCACTAAGGCCACGGGACGATCCTTGAGTTGCGGCAGGATGTGTTCGGCAACGCTGGCGTAATACTGCGCCAGTTGCATCTTGGTTGTGCCGCTGACCGCATCGATCACTCGATTGGGGTGAGTGATGCGTACCTTGCCGCCGGCCAGACCTGCTTGCGAAGGCGCGGTTTCGGCTTTTTTGCTGGCGGCGGTTTTCTTTGCCGGCTGCTTTTCGGCGGTTTTGGTCTTTTCGGTCTTTTCGGTTTTTTCGGGCTTGGCAGCTTTCACAGGCTTCGCTCGCTCTTCGGTAATGTCCTTGGCCGGTTTGTCATCGCGCAAACCATGGAACACGGCGTGGCGCACCGAGCCGTCCTTGGTCATCTCGGCGAATGCCACTTCGGCCAGCAGTTTGGGTTTGAGCCAGTGCACGCCTTTGGCCTCGAAACCGCTGGGCGGATTGACCACTGCGGAGGTTTTGGTCTGCAACGGCTTGAGTTGGGCGAGGATGCTTTTCAATGTGGTTTCGTTGAACCCGGTGCCGACCTTGCCGGCGTAGCGCAACTCGCCACTGTCAGCGTCGTGCAGGCCGAGCAGCAAGGCACCGAAGGCACTGCGCGCGCCTTTCGGATCGGTGTAGCCGACGATGACGAATTCCTGGCGATGTTTGCACTTGAGCTTGATCCAGTCGCCGCTGCGCCGCGATACATAAGGCGAGCCGAGCCGCTTGCCGATCAGGCCTTCCATCTGCATCTGGCAGGCGCTGTTGAGCAGCGCGTCCGGGGTTTCTTCGAAGGCTTCGGAGAAGCGCAGCGTTGAGGATTCTTTCTGCGCACCGAGAATGGTGCTCAACGCGGCGCGGCGTTCTTCCACCGGCACGTCGCGCAGGTCGACGCCATTCAGATACGGCACGTCGAACAGGTAATAAACAATATTGCCGCTGCGCCCGGCATCGAAGGCATTCTGCAGCGCCTGAAAATCCGGCACGCCTTGCTCGTTGGCCACGACCATTTCGCCATCGAGCCAGGCCGATTCCAGACCCAGCGCCGCCAGCGCTTTGGCCTGCTGCGGCAGTTTGTGCGTCCAGTCATGGCCGTTGCGGGTGAACAGCTGCACCTCATCGTGATCGATCCGCGCCATGATCCGGTAGCCGTCAAACTTGATCTCGTAGCTCCACTGCCCTTCGGGCGCGCTGTCGACCAGCGTCGCCAGTTCCGGCTTGATCAGCGCTGGGAGCTTGCCCTTGCGCGCGCCGGTAAGCTGCCCGGACGCCTGCTTGCGCGGCTTGGCCGGGGCCTTTTTCACCGGTTTGGCTTTATCGGCAGCAGCCGCCGATTTGCCGACAATCGTGCGCTCGCTGAGCACGCTGTCGGGCTCGGCGACCAGGACGTCGAAATCATCCTGCGGTCGCGCGGCGTTGTCCTGATGCTTGATCAGAAACCATTGTTCCTTCTTGCCCGGCATGTGCGTGCGCACCAGATTCCACACGCCGCCGAGCTTCTCGCCTTGCAGCTCGAACTTGAGCCGGCCCTTGGCATAGGCCTTGTGCGGATCCTCCAGCGGAATCCACACGCCGCGATCCCAGACGATCACATCACCGGCGCCGTAATGCCCCTCGGGAATGCTGCCTTCGAACGTCGCGTAATCGAGCGGATGATCCTCGACATGAATCGCCAGACGCTTGACCGACGGGTCCAGCGACGGCCCCTTCGGCACCGCCCAGCTTTTCAGCGCGCCATCGAGTTCCAGGCGAAAGTCGTAATGCAGGTGCGAAGCATCGTGCTTCTGGATGCAGAACTGCAAAGCATGATCCTTGGCCGACTTACGACCCGAGCGCTTGACTGCGGCCGGTTCCGACGTCGCGGAAAAATCACGCATGCGGTTGTAATCGTCGAGGTTCCTGTTCATGAGCACACCGATGGCAGACGGGTTCTGTTATGCAGAAGAGCGACACGGCGGCGGAAAAATTCAATCGAGGTAAAAAAGCCCCAGACGGATGGAACGGCCGGGGCTGGCAGTGTCAGGGATTTTTACAGCGGGTCAGGCTTGCCCTTTCGCCTGCTGTTCCAGATGCACCTGCAAGTCGGGATCGATGTTCAAGGCGGCGGCCAGCTCATCGAGATAGCTGCGTTCGGCGTGCTGTTGATCGTCTACCAGCATGACGCTGGCCAGGTACATTTCGGCGGCTACGGCCGGATCGCCGTTAGCGGATTGCGCCACTTCGCGGGCATCCAGCGGCTTGGCGACTTCGGCGTCGAGCCATTGCTGCAACTGCGGGTCGGCGGTGTGTTTGCCGATCTCGCTGCTGATAAGGTGCTTTTCTGCGTCGTCGATGCGGCCGTCAGCCTTGGCGGCGGCGATAAGGGCGCGCAGCACCGCGTGGCCGTGGGTTTCGATTTGCGGGCCGGCGAGCAGGTCGGCGGTTTGTGGCAGCTCCTGCGGCGCGGTGCTGGCCTGGCTGCGTTGCCAGGCTTGATACGCTTGGTAAGCCATCATGCCCAGCGATGCGAGCGCCGCGTAACTGGTCCCGCCGGTACGGCTTCTGCTACCGCCACCGAGGGCGCTTCCCAAGCCACCGCCGCCGAGCAAGCCACCGAGCAAACCACCCAGGCCGCCGAGGCCACCCGAAGCAGCCGCGCCACCCGCTCCGGACTGACTGCCGCCGCCCAACAGTCCACCAAGTAAACCGCCCAGGCCGTCACCGGCCGAAGCTCCGCGTTGTTGTCCCGCCGAGGCCTGGCCTCGCAGCAGTTGTTCAAGCAAATCGCTGGTGTTCATGACGTTATCCTCCGAGGCCACGGCCCGATCGCGTCAGGCAACGATAGACCGACGCAGCCATAGCGCCAGCACCGTTGGGCTGACGCCCGATCACCGTTGAATCGCCACGCGAGAAAATTTTCGCCAGCCAGCTAAGATTCAGGGGTGGTGAACCTTATCCCGGCTAAACCGGTCGATAGCTGCAACCCGACCCGGTTTGCCGACGCCCTTTCTGATGATGGGCGATAACCGGCTTGCTTCACTTTCTGGAGAACGCCCCCGTGATATCAACCGTACACATCGCCAGGCTGAAAGCATGGGGCGCCCATGGTTTTACCGCGACCGGCGTGGTGACCGCCTTCCTTGCCACCCTCGCGCTGCTGGAAAACCAGCCGATTCATTGCCTGATGTGGCTGGGCGTGGCGCTGATCGTCGACGGCCTCGATGGCGCACTGGCGCGCAAGGTCAATGTGCAATCGGTGCTGCCGAGTTTCGACGGTTCGATCCTCGATCTGGTGATCGATTACCTGACTTATGTATTCATCCCGGCACTGTTTATCTACCGCTACATTCCCCTGCCCGATTACACCCTGTTGCTGACGGTGTCGGTGATTCTGGTGTCGTCGCTGTTCTGCTTCTGCAACGTCAACATGAAGAGCAAGGACAACTATTTTGTCGGCTTCCCGGCGGCCTGGAACGTGGTAGCGCTGTGCCTGTACATCATTGGCCCGGGCCCGTGGATTACCTTTCTCACCGTGATCGGGCTGGCGCTGCTGACGGTGACGCGGATGAAGTTCCTGCACCCGTTTCGCGTGCGGCGTTTCATGCCGATCAATATTGCGGTGACGGCGATCTGGCTGTTGTGCAGTCTGTCGCTGGTGCTCAATCACCCGGTGATCAACCCGCTGGTGATGGGCTTGTGGTTGCTGATGTCGGCTTATTTCCTGGGGATCTGCATCTGGCGCACGGCGCTGGAGTGGTTTGATCGCGGCCATTTGAAATAAGCACATTCCCTGTGGGAGCGAGCCTGCTCGCGAATGCGGTCGTTCCATCAACATCAAGGTTGGCTGGCACACCGCTTTCGCGAGCAGGCTCGCTCCCACAGAGATCTTCATCGATCAGGAGATCCGATGGGGACTAGCGCTTGGTAATCACCACCTCCAGATATTCGCTCGGCACCACCAGCGATGCCTCCCCGGCGCGATTCGCTCGATTGAGCAACTCGGTCAGATCATCCTCCAACGCCTGTCCGGCCTCCGCCGGCAACACCGCAAAAGCCTTGTGCACCGGCCCATACCAGTGCCGAAAGATATCAATGAAATGCGCCGCCGAGCGGTAGCGGAAGTTGAAGTGGCTGCGGGTCACGCGCACGACAAAATCGCGGTCATCGAAATGCTTGTGCAGCCACGCATCCGAGCCCCAGTTCGATGGAGGCTGTGCAACCGCTGGCGGTGGCAGATGCTGGCCGAGAGTCTTGAACATCTGGCCGACGAAGCCCTCCGGCGTCCAGTTCGCCATACCGATCCGTCCGCCGCGACGACAGACCCGCCCCAGTTCAGCAGCGGCGGTGACCTGGTCAGGCGCGAACATCACGCCGAACGTCGACAACACGGCGTCGTAGCTTTCATCGGGAAAAGGCAAAGCCTCGGCATCGGCCACCTGAAAAATCACCTCCAGATGCTCGGCCCGGGCGCGATCCTGACCACGCTCCAGCAATGCCGCCACATAATCGGTCGAAGTCACTACACACCCGCGCCGCGCCGCTGCCAGGGTTGCATTGCCGTTGCCGGCAGCGACATCCAACACCTGTTCATCACAACGCAGATCGCAAGCCTCGGCGAGGTTTTCCCCAACAATTTGCAAGGTGGTGCCGATCACGGCGTAGTCGCCACTGGCCCAAGCGACTTTCTGACGTTCCTTCAGGGCAGTGAGATCAAGCGGGGTACTCATGACAGCGAGCTCCGTGGCAGAGAGAATGCACAGTCGGCGGCGCAGACTGTGCTTGGTCACTATCGCGCCGAGGCTGCACGGCGTCCCTGTCAATCGTCCGCCAGCCCCATAAACCCGGCACTTTGCCGATGAGCGGCGCGAATCTGTCAAGCACCTGATACACCTTGCGCATTGTCAGCCTCGCGGGATTGGTTTCTGATGCGGGCTCGCCCACGCAAAGGACTCGACCGATGTCACTGCACCTCGACTGGCTCGCCGCGCACATGCAACACAGCGATCGCTACGCGGCGTGGATTCACCAACAATTCCACTACGAATACGCCGACCAGCCCCTGGCTCAATGGCAGCTCGAATTTGCCGAGGGCCAAAGCAATGGCGAATGGTCGTGCCTGATTGCCATGGACGGTGAACGCCTGCTCGGTGGTGCCGCACTGGCCCGCAACGACTTGGCTGATCGCGCCGATCTCGGCCCATGGCTCGCCTGCGTATTCGTTGACCCCGAGGCGCGCGGGCGAGGCTTGGCGGAGCAGCTGATTGAAGGGATTTGCGAGGCAGCAAAGCAGCGTGGGGTGTCGCGGTTGTACTTGCACACGCAAGACAAACACGACTACTACGGTAAACGCGGCTGGCAGCTATTGGAGGGTTTTCAGGCGTGGGAAAAACAACAATGGCTCATGGTCCGCGACCTGTGAGCCATTGGTTTTTTTGATCAGGCTGCCGGAGCTTTCGCCTCTTCCAGCAACTGCTTGATCATCTGCTCCTGCTCCGCATAGCGACCTTCACCAAAGTGGCTGTAACGCATCTGGCCCTTGGCGTCGATCAGGTAATGCGCCGGCCAGTACTGATTGTCGAAGTTGCGCCAGATTGCGTAGTCGTTGTCGATCGCCACCGGGTAGGTGATACCGAGTTTTTTCACCTGATCCTTGACGCTGTTGATGATGCGCTCGTAGCCATACTCGGGTGTGTGCACGCCGATCACCACCAGGCCGTCCTTCTCGTATTTCTTCGCCCAGTCTTTGACGTACGGCAGGGTGTGCTGGCAGTTGATGCAGTCGTAGGTCCAGAAGTCCACCAGCACCACTTTGCCGCGCAGGGATTCGGCGCTGAGCTCTGGTGAATTGAGCCACTGCACAGCGCCCGACAGCGACGGCATCGCGCCCCGCGCCTCGTCCATCATCGAATCCGCGCGGACCTTGCTGACAAAGTAGTCGACCACTTTCGGCACGTTTTCCAGGACGTTTTTCTCGACGCTGGCCACGCCTTCGGAAGAGGTGTTGGCGAGCAGAGCCTTGTCGGCGCCCGTGGAAATCACCGCAACTGTAGCAAGCACCGCAACCCCGGCACCACGGCGCAACCAGCCGCTGAACGGGATCGACGGTTTCAGCCGATTGACCAGACCGCGCCCGGCGAAGATCAACGTGCCCAGCGACAAGGCACTGCCGACGCCGTAAGCCAGCAGCAACAGGCTGGTCTGGGCATTGGCGCCTTGCAACATTGCGCCGGTCAGAATCACCCCAAGGATCGGCCCGGCACAGGGCGCCCACAACAGGCCGGTGGCGACGCCGAGCATGATCGAGCCCATCGGTCCGGCTCGTTTACGGGTGTCCTGATCGAGACGATTACCCAGGGCGACGAAAGGCCTGGTCAGCCAGTCACCGACGCGGGCCGAGATCAGCGACAGGGCGAACAGCGCCATGACCAACAAGGCAACGTGGCGGCCGGTGTTGCTGGCCTGAATCACCCACTCGCTGCTGACCACCGCGAGGCTTGAGATCAGCGCAAAGGTCAGCGCCATGCCGGCGAGGGTCAGCAAGATCGAGGAACGGGTACGGTTGGCGCCAGCGAACAGAAACGGCACCACCGGCAGGATGCACGGACTGAGGACGGTCAGCAGACCGCCGAGAAATGCGATGAGGTACATAACGGGGTCACCTTGAATGTGGGGGCTGGGCACGCAACCGGGCAGCGAGGGAAACGTCCCCTCGCTAGCCTGCTTTATTTACGCCGTGGCTCATGCGGTCTGGCCGTCCAGCAGCTGCCCTTGAGGCGTGCGACTGGCACCGTTTTCTGCGACCAGTTGGCCTTGCGGTGTACGGCTGGAACCATCAGCGGCGACCATCTGGCCCTGCGGCGTGCGGCTCGATCCGTCAGCGGCAACCATCTGGCCCTGCGGCGTGCGGCTCGACCCGTCAGCGGCGACCATCTGCCCCTGCGGCGTGCGGCTGGAACCATCAGCGGCGATCAGTGCATCGCTGCCCTCCTTCGCGACCGGGGTCAGCTGGAAGCAGGTGCTGCTGGCGCAGCTGCTCTGCTCCAAGGCACTGTTGGCGTGGGCGGCGGCACCGGTGAAGGCGAAGGCTGCTGCGGTCAAAAAGCGCGAGACGTTGTTCATGGCAAAACTCCTTGCAGAAAAAGTAGGGATGACTCAGTTCTGGTTGTTGCAGCCGTCAGCGAATTTGCTGTAATCCAGCTCGCGGGTTTTGCCGGCGGAATCGAGGTAGGTCATGCGCGCCTCGGTGATGCCGCAGGTCACGGAAGTGTCTTCAGTCATCGACAGCACTTTCTGGATATCCAGATGGGTGCCGTAGGTGTAGGTTTGCCGGCTGACGTCAGCTTCGGCGTGGGCCGACAGGGTGCAGATGTTCAGAGCGGCGAACAGGCAGGCGGCGAATACGGATTTATTGTTCATGGTGTAGTCCTCAAGGCTTCAGTGGGTTTGAGCCGAGGCGGTCTGTGTGTGTGCCTCGATGGAGCCTATTTGAGGCCTTCGAGGTATCGCGTCTGTGTCAGGAAAGGACGAGAATCACTCGTTGTGTATCCATGCAGTGTGTAGATACAGAGCGATACAAAACCCCGAAAAAATCGTGATTTTGCGTCGGTGTGTATCCGCCGTCGCGACAGATACACTGCAATACAAAGGCAGGCAGGCGTGCGGTCAGCGGCGCTATAGACTGCACGGCATTCCCCCTTTGACAGAGGCTTGAACCGATGGAACATGTCGATCACATTCTCATCGTCGACGACGACCGCGAGATCCGTGAACTGGTAGGCAACTACCTGAAGAAGAACGGCCTGCGCACGACAGTGGTCGCCGATGGCCGACAGATGCGCAGCTTCCTTGATGCCAACACCGTCGACCTGATCGTGCTCGACATCATGATGCCCGGCGACGATGGCCTGCAGTTGTGCCGTGAATTGCGCGTGGGCAAACACAAGGCCACGCCGGTGCTGATGCTCACCGCGCGCAACGATGAGACCGACCGCATCATCGGTCTGGAAATGGGCGCCGACGATTACCTGACCAAACCTTTCGCCGCCCGCGAGCTGCTGGCGCGGATCAACGCCGTGTTGCGCCGCACGCGCATGTTGCCGCCGAACCTGGTGGTCACCGAAGCCGGTCGCCTGCTGGCGTTTGGTCGTTGGCAGCTGGACACCTCGGCCCGGCACCTGCTCGACAGCGACGGCACCATGGTTGCCCTCAGCGGCGCCGAATACCGCCTGCTGCGGGTGTTCCTCGACCATCCGCAACGGGTGCTCAGCCGTGATCAACTGCTCAATCTGACCCAGGGACGCGAGGCCGACCTGTTCGACCGTTCCATTGATCTGCTGGTCAGTCGCCTGCGTCAACGCCTGCTGGACGATGCCCGCGAGCCGGCCTATATCAAGACCGTGCGCAGTGAAGGTTATGTATTTTCGCTGCCGGTCGAGCTGCTTGGAGCTTCAGCATGAAACTCAAGCTGCAATGGCCGCGCACCCTCGCCTCGCGCCTGTCGCTGATCTTCCTGATCGGGCTGATTCTGGCGCAGGGCCTGTCGTTCGGCGCGCAGTATTACGAGCGTTACCAGAGCGCGAAAAGCACCATGCTCGGCAACCTCGAAACCGACGTCTCGACTTCGATGGCGATCCTCGATCGCCTGCCCGCCGCCGAGCGCGAGGCCTGGCTGCCGCGACTGGCCCGGCGCAATTACGGCTACCTGCTCAACGAGGGCGAACCGGGCATGCCGGTGACCTCAGCTGAAAAGTCCGTCGCGATCGCCTCGATTACGGCGGCCATCGGCGACACTTATCCAATCGTGTTTACCGAAGTTCCCGGCGGTCCGAGACAACACTTCCAGGGCCACCTGCGCCTGAGCGACGGCAGCCCGGTGACCATCGATATCCGTCCGGCGATGGTGCCGTTGTCGCCGTGGTTGCCGGTGGTGCTGCTCGGCCAACTGGCGTTACTGATCCTCTGCACATGGCTCGCCGTGCGCATCGCCATCCGCCCCCTCACTCGCCTCGCCAACGCCGTGGAAACCCTCGATCCCAACGCGCACCCGATCAAACTCGACGAGCAAGGGCCGACCGAAGTGGTCCACGCCGCGCGGGCGTTTAACGCCATGCAGACGCGCATTGCCGCCTACCTGAAAGAACGCATGCAACTGCTCGCGGCGATTTCCCACGACCTGCAAACGCCGATCACCCGGATGAAACTGCGCGCAGAGTTCATGGACGACTCGGTCGAGAAAGACAAACTGAGCAGCGACCTGGGCGAGATCGAGCATCTGGTGCGCGAAGGCGTGGCCTACGCCCGCAGCGTTCACGGCGCCACCGAAGAAAGCCGGCGTACCGATCTCGACTCGTTCCTCGACAGCCTGGTCTTCGACTATCAGGACATGGGCAAGGACGTGCAGCTCGGCGGCAAGAGCAAAGCGGTAATCGAAACCCGCCCGCAGGCCCTGCGCCGGGTCCTGGTGAACCTGACCGACAACGCCCTGAAATTCGCCGGCGCCGCGCAATTGCAGGTCGAAGCGCAGGGCAACAGCCTGTCGGTGAAAGTCCTCGATCGCGGCCCGGGCATCGCCGAGGCCGAACTGGCGCAAGTAATGGAACCGTTCTATCGCGTGGAAAATTCGCGCAATCGCGATACCGGCGGCACCGGGCTCGGGCTGGCGATCGCCCAGCAATTGGCAATGGCGCTGGGTGGCTCGCTGCTGTTGAGCAATCGTGAAGGTGGCGGGTTGTGCGCTGAACTGAAGTTGCCGCTGCCACGCTGAGAAAAACACCGGCTAGACTCATTCATTACCCAGTCGAGGGGGCCGCAGGACGTCTGCTGTGCCCTGCCCCAATCCGTGACCACCGCCCGGTGGCGCCTGCCTCGACATTCAACGCCGCCGGACGGTGATCCTGTTTCAGGAGCACACGTGATGAATGAGGCGAAGCTCAACGAATTCATGGGCAAACTGGTCAACGACATGGGCGGCGCGGCGATGCTGGCCAATGTCATCGTCGGCGAAGAACTCGGCCTGTACCGGGCAATGGCCGACAGCCAACCGATCAGCCCCGAAGCCCTCGCAGCAAAAACCACCTGCAATCCCCGGCTGGTGCGTGAATGGCTCAGCGCCCATGCCGCGTCCGGCTACATGGAACACTCTGACGGTCAGTTTCGTTTGCCCGAAGAGCAGGCCTTGGCGCTGGCCGTGGAGGAATCCCCCGTGTACGTCGCCGGCGGTCTCGGCGTGGTGGCGTCGTTTTTCCATGACAAGGACAAACTGGTCAAGGCCATGCGCGGCAATGGCGCCTTGTCTTGGGGCGATCACCATCCGTGCATGTTCAGCGGCACTGAACGCTTCTTCCGCCCCGGGTACAAAGGTCACCTGATTGCCGAATGGCTTCCGGCCCTGGACGGTGTGGTGGCCAAACTCGAACGCGGCGCCAAGGTTGCCGACATCGGCTGCGGTCACGGCGCCTCGACGGTGATCATGGCCCAGGCGTTTCCCAAATCGCAGTTTGTCGGCTTCGACTTCCATGCGCCGTCAGTCACCGTCGCGACGCAACGGGCCGAAGAAGGCGGTGTGGGCAATCGCGCCAGATTCTTCGAGGGGACGGCGAAAAACTATCCCGGCGGCGACTACGACCTGATCTGCTTTTTCGACTGCCTGCACGACATGGGCGACCCGGTCGGCGCCGCTCGCCACGCTTATGAGTCGCTGAAAGACGACGGCACGGTGTTGCTGGTCGAACCGTTCGCCAACGACAAACTGGACGACAATCTCAACGCGGTCGGGCGCCTGTTCTACGCCGCCTCGACGTTTATCTGCACGCCCAATTCGCTGTCCCAGGAAGTCGGCCTCGGGCTCGGTGCGCAGGCCGGGGAAATGCGCCTGCGCAAAGTCTTTGTCGAGGCCGGGTTCAAGCAGTTCCGTCGCGCCACGCAGACACCGTTCAACCTGATACTGGAGGCGCGCAAGTAACCCGAGCGGATCGCATGCTAACCTGCGGGCACTGCCCATTCTGGAGTGCTGAGCATGCTCGATAGCCCGATCCGCGAACATCTCGATACGCTGTTGCAGGCCATGGCCGACGATAAATTCCTGATATTGACCGGCGCCGGCATCAGCACGCCGTCGGGCATTCCGGACTATCGCGACAGTGACGGCGTGCGTCGTGGGCGGCAGCCGATGATGTATCAGGAATTTCTCGCCGCCCCGGAATCACGCCGGCGTTATTGGGCCCGAGCCATGCTCGGCTGGCCGCGCGTGCGAAAGGCCCGACCGAATGCGGCGCATGAGGCGCTGGCGACGTTGCAGCAGCGCGGCCGGATCAGCGCTTTGATCACGCAGAATGTCGATACCTTGCACGATCAGGCCGGCAGCCAGGATGTGATCGAGCTGCATGGCAGTCTGCATCGAGTGCTGTGCCTGGATTGCGGGCAACGCAGCGAGCGCGATGCGATCCAGCAGCAGATGGAGGCACAGAATCCCTACCTGAGTGGTGTTGATGCGGTGCAGGCGCCGGATGGCGATACCTTGCTCGACCCGGCATTTGAAGCGCTCTTTCAGGTACCGCAGTGCCCGCATTGCGCGGGTGAGCGGATGAAACCGGATGTGGTGTTTTTCGGCGAGAACGTGGCGCAACCGACGGCCGCGCGGGCCTTGGCCGCTGCCGAGAATGCGGCGGGGTTGCTGGTGGTGGGATCGTCGTTGATGGCGTATTCGGCGTTTCGCTTGTGTCGGGTGATTGCCGAGCGTGGCAAGCCGTTGATGGCGATCAATCTGGGCAAGACTCGGGCGGATGATTTGCTCGATTTGAAGATTGAAGGGTCGTGTGAGGAGCTTTTGCCGTGGTTGGTGGAGGAGCTGGGGCGGTGAGATTTTGAGTAATGGGTTCGGCTTGAAATCGGCCCCTCACCCTAGCCCTCTCCCGAGGGAGAGGGGACTGACCGAGGTGTCTGTACGGGATTCGTCGACCTGAAATCACTCATCGAACTCAGATCTTTGACTGCCGTGCTGGTGCCGGACTCAATGCGCCCGATCCAGCCCCGCCAGCAATGCGCTGTCGTGGCTGTAGATGTCCGGCGCATAACGCACATGGCCGCTGCTGTCGACTTGCGCCGTCCAGTAGGTCATCAGGATCGGCACCGGCGCCGACAGGCGAAATTCATGGGTGGTGCCGGTCGCCAGCAAAGTATCGGTGCGGGCTTTTTCTGCCGGGGACAGCAGCAGATCGCGCAGTTGCAGCGGGTGCTCGACGCGCACGCAACCGGAGCTGAACGCCCGTGGGCCTTTGTCGAACAGCGCCTTGCTCGGCGTGTCGTGCAGGTACACCGAGAACGGGTTGGGGAAACGGATGACCATTTGCCCCAGCGGATTGCGCGGGCCGGCGTCCTGGCGCAGGAGGATGTTGCCGGGGTTGTCCCAGTCGATATCCGCCGCCGCCAGAGGCTGGCCGTTGGCGTCGAGCACTTGCAGATTCTGGCGGCTGAGGAAGGTCTGGTCCTTGCGGATTTCCGGCAGCTTGTCTTCCTTCCAGATAGTCGGCGGTACGGTCCAGGTCGGATTCAGCGTCAGGCGGGTGACGCGGGATTTGAGCAGCGGTGTCTGGCGTTCGGCGCGGCCGACCTGGGTGCGGGTCTGCCACACCGGTTGACCGCCCTGATACAGCGTCAGCTCAGCGGCGGCGACATTGACCACCAGACCACTGGGCTCCATGTCCTGGGCCATCCAGCGGAAACGTTCGAGATTGACGCGCAGCTGATCGCGGCGGGTCAGCGGGCTGATGTTCAGCTCGGCAATGGTGCCCGGCCCGACCACGCCGTCAGCTTGCAACGAATGGCTGGCCTGAAAGTGCTTCACTGCCTCCACCAGCACGTCATCGTAGGCGTTGTCCGGCGGCACCAGTGCGTGTGGCAGATAGCCTTCGCTGTACAGACGATGGGCCAGTTCCGGCACGCGCGGGTCTTCCATCGCCGGACGCAGCAACGGGCCGTTGCCCACCGGCTGCCATTGCGGCAAGGCTTGCAAGCGTTGCGCGGCATACAGCTGACGCAGGCTCTGATATTGCGGCAGATACGGACGCGCCAGGTTGAACGCCGCAGCGATATCGTTCATGCCCGGCACGGCAATGCTGAGCAATTGCGCCTGACGATCGGTCGGCGAGCCGTCGACACGCCACAGCGGTTCGAAATGCGACTGCAACAGACGGCCGTAATGCAGATCCTGCAAGGCCTGCAAGTAGTTGCGGCTGATGTCGATGTCGGCGCACAACTCGCCGTCCTGCGGCGGCGTAGTGGCCACGGCGTAGCGATTCGGATTCAACCCATCATCGGCCAACAGCTGCAATTGCGCGCGCAATGCCGGCAAGCGTGCCGACTCACTCGCCCACACCGGCATCCAGTCCTGCTGTTCATAAAACGCCTGCAATTGGCTCAACGCCGGGCCATTGAGGCGCGGAGCGATCGCCGGGCACGACTGCGCCAGGCTGATCAAAACTGCCTGCAACGGGCTGCGCGGCTCGACCGGCAATTGCGTTTCAGGCGTCGGCAGGGTTTCGAGCGGGGGCAGCGGCTCATCGGCGCAAGCGACAAACGGCGCAGCGAGCAAACAAATGCTCAAGTAGCATGCGTACTTTTTGAACAACTGCTTTACTCCAATCCATGGCCGTCCAGATGACGGTCAACCTTACATCAGGTGCGCTGAACAGTCAGGCTCGAACCGCGAGCCTGCGGGTATTGACTGGGAGTCAGGAGCCAAAGTGCCGTTTATGTAGCAAGTTGAGGACACTTTATAAAATGTTGACGTTTTTGCGCCGACTTCTGTTGAGCACCGCGACCCTTGTCGCTGTGACCAGCCCAGTATTTGCCGCCGGCAAGCCATCGCCGGTTCTCTACAACAGCCTCGCCCACGCCGCGCCGGAACTCAATCCCCAAGCGCTCAAAGGTGCATTGAACGCCATGCAATGCGCGGTCAACAACGGCGCGAAACCCTCGCGACATCTGGCGATCATCGATTATTCGCAACCGTCCACCGAACGCCGCCTGTGGATCTTCGACCTGAGCAAAAAGAAGCTGGTGCTGCGTGATCTGGTTGCCCACGGTTCCAACTCCGGGGAGAACTTCGCCACGCAGTTTTCCAATCGCGAAGGCAGTTATCAGTCCAGCCTCGGCCTGTTCCGCACGCAGGAAAGCTACGAAGGTACTCACGGCTACTCGCTGCGCATGGACGGTCTGGAGCCCGGTTTCAATGACCTGGCCCGCGATCGCGCGATCGTGATTCATGCCGCCAGTTACGTGAACCCGCTGTGGAGCAAGCGTCAGGGGCGTATCGGCCGCAGTCAGGGTTGCCCCGCCGTGCGGCCGCAGATTGCCAAACAGGTGATCGATCGCCTGAAGAACGGCCAGTTCATGTTTTCCTGGTATCCGGATCAACGCTGGCTGCAGAAGTCACCGTACCTGAACTGCCAGCCGCAGCAGGTGGCGAGCATTCTCAACACCCACGCCAGTTAACGCGCGTCGCCTCCGGCGGGTTTGTAGAACAGGAACCTGCCGGTCTGCGCCGTGTTGCGATAGGCCTTGGCCCAACTCGGGTGCACGCCGCGATCGTGAAAATACAGGGCACCGCGCGTGCGGTCCTTGAGCTGACGGTTCAACGCCTTGCCGGCGATTTCCTTGGCCAGCGCGTATTCGGCGTCTTCCTTGACCTGATCGGGCCTGCCGTCGCACCACCACGAAAACTGGCAGTTGCCGCTTTCCGATCCTTGCTTGACCACCGCGCACACCGTGTCGGGGAAGCCGTCATGGCCGAGGCGATTCATCACCACACTGGCGACGGCTTCCATTTCCGGGGTGTCCTTGCCCTTGGCTTCCCAGTAAATACTGCGCGCCAGACAGGTCAGCGGATCGTCCAGCGGCGCGGCACCGGCCGGGTCTACCGCCTGCGCTTCGGTGGGGGTGATGGCCTCGGATTTCGGCGCCGGAGCAGCGCTGACTTTATCCGCCGCTTTCTCTTCAAGCATCTCGGCTTTCTGTTCGGCCTTGGCCTCGATCGGCGCCTGCGCCCCGGCCCATGCCGCGCCGGTCAAAAAGATCCACAACAAACCGCCCGCCAAGCCTTTCGATCCCATGTCGATTCTTCCGTCAGCGCCCGCCCGGGGCAAGATGTTACGTCGGTGAGACGCCCGGTTTGCGGGGTCTTCGCAGAGTGTAGCGAGCAAATGAGCGGCCACACCAGCGCAGAAAAAATCCGCCGCAAAGAAAAACACATTCACTCACCGGGGGCCTTTCGCGCATCATGGGCGCATTCAGCTCAAGGGAGATTTCCATGCGCTTCATGCCGTCCGTTTTGCGTTATGCCGCATTGTCGCTGGGCGTGGTGTTCGCCACCTCGGCGCTGGCCGCCGATGAACTGCAATTGATCGAGTCGATCAACAGCTATCGCAGCCAGCCCCAGCGTTGCGGCACGCAGGCGTCAAACGAGTTGCCACCGCTGTCGGCCGATCCACGGCTGCGCCTGCCGGCCAGCGGCGCGGTTGATCTGCAGCAGGCCATGACCAGCGCCCACTACCCGATGGTCAACGTGCAGGCGATCACCCTCAACGGCCCGCGCGATGCGGCGTCAGCAATGAAGGCGATTCAGGAAAGCTTCTGTCAGGTGGTGCTCGATCCGCAGTTCGTCGATATCGGTGTCAACCGCGTTGACCGCGATTGGCGCATCGTCCTCGCGCGGCCGTTGCTGACGGCGAAACTCGGCGATGCACAAAGCGAAGGGCAAAAGCTGCTGGCGCAACTCAATACCGCGCGCAGCCAGGCGCGCCAGTGCGGCGGCCAGTCCTTCGCGGCGGCAGCACCGCTGGCGTGGAATGCCACGCTGGGCACTGTCGCTCAGGATCACAGCCGCGACATGGCCAACAACAATTACCTCGACCACAAGGACCGCGACGGCCGCACGCCGGGCGACCGCGCCGAACTGTCCGGTTACAGCGGACAACTGGTCGGTGAAAACATCGCCGCCGGGCAAGACACCGTCGGCAAGGTCGTTGACGGCTGGCTCGCCAGCCCAGGCCATTGCGCCAATCTGATGAATCCGCAATATCAGGAACTGGGCGCCGCTTACGCGACCGATCCGAAAAGCAACGCCGGCATTTACTGGACGGCAATGTTTGGCGCACCGTAAGGCATCATCGACGCCGTCAATCACTCGGTCAGCCAGAGTGATTGGACGGCGTGGCGAGCGCAGCCTACCCTGCGCGATCTGCGCCCGCTGACGGCGCTCCACATCCACGAGGCGAGCCCATGACACAGCGTGAATTGATCGATGGTCACAACCGCCGCGTGGATTATCTGCGTCTGTCGGTGACCGACCGCTGCGATTTTCGCTGCGTCTATTGCATGGCCGAGGACATGCAGTTCCTGCCGCGCCAGCAGATCCTCACCCTCGAAGAGCTGTTCCAGGTGGCGCAAAGCTTCGTCGCCCTCGGCACGCGCAAGATCCGCCTCACGGGTGGCGAGCCGCTGATCCGCCCCGGCGTTGTGCAACTCTGCGAACAGATCGCCGCCCTGCCCGGCCTGCGCGAGCTGTGCCTGACCACCAACGGCTCGCAATTGGGCCGACTGGCCAGGCCGCTGTTCGACGCCGGGGTCAAGCGCCTCAACATCAGCCTCGACAGCCTCGATCCGCAGCGCTTCAAAGAGCTGACCCGTACCGGCGATCTGGCGCAGGTCATCGACGGCATCGATGCCGCCCGTGCCGCCGGTTTCACCCGTACCAAGCTCAATTGCGTGGTGATGCAGGGCCGCAACGATCACGAGATCAACGATCTGGTCAGTTTCGCCATCGAGCGTGATCTGGATATTTCCTTCATCGAAGAGATGCCGCTGGGCGCGATCGCCGAACACAGCCGCGCCGAATCCTTCTACTCCAGCGCGCAAGTGCGCGAACGCATCGCCGAACGCTTCACCCTGATCGACTCGACCGAATCGACGCAAGGGCCGTCGCGCTACTGGCGCGTGGCCGAGGCGCCGAACATTCGTCTGGGCTTCATTTCGCCGCACAGCCACAACTTCTGCGGTACCTGCAACCGCGTGCGCCTGACCGTCGAAGGTCGCTTGCTGCTGTGTCTGGGCAACGAGCATTCGATGGACCTCAAAGCGGTGTTGCGCGCCCATCCCGGCCACCCGGAACGCCTGGAAAACGCGATCATCGAGGCGATGAAACTCAAGCCGTATCGACACAATTTCGAAGTCAACGACGACGTGCAAGTGGTGCGTTTCATGAACATGACCGGCGGCTGATTCGCCGCGCAACCGGGACCGCGAGATGATCGTCAGACCGAGACCCAATCAGTTCGCCGTGCTGTTCACCCTCAGAGGCTCGATCGCCAAACGCATCGCCGTGCGCACCTTGATGCTGACACTGCTGGCGGCGGCGATTGTGCTGATCGAACTTCTGGTGCCGAGCTACTTCGCCCAGATCAATTCGACGCCGTTCACCCTGCTCGGCCTGTCGCTGTCGATTTTCCTGAGCTTTCGCAACAACGCTTGTTACGACCGTTGGTACGAGGGGCGCAAGGCCTGGGGCGAGGTGCTGTTGCGGGTGCGCGCGGTGATGCGCGAAACCCAAGGCCTCGATGACACCCGCCTGCGTGGACAACTGTTGCGCAACCTGTGCGGTTTCGCCCACGCGTTGAATGCACGGCTGCGTGGAGACAGCGAGGAGCAGGCCAGCACCGACTGGGTCAGCCCACCGATCGATGGGGCTGCGCCGGATCACTGCGGACAGATCCTTCATCAGCTCGGGCGCCAGTGCTCAGCGCTGGAAACGGCCGGTGTGCTGTCGCCATGGCGTTATCAGTTGCTGGCCAATCACCTGACCTGCCTGAGCCAGGCCCAGGCGGTGTGCGACCGGATCAAGAACACGCCACTGCCCTTCCCTTACACCCTGCTGCTGCACCGCACCATCTACCTGTTCTGCCTGCTTCTGCCGTTCGCCATGGCGCAATCGCTGGGTTGGTTGACGCCGCTGTTCACGGCAATTGTCAGCTACACCTTTTTCGGCTTTGACGCGATTGCCGATGAACTCGAAGATCCGTTCGGGCGCGATGAAAACGATCTGCCGACCGATGCACTGGTGCGCACCCTGGAGCGCGATGTGCTGTACGAACTGGGCGTCTCGCCATTGCCCCCCGCGCCGGAGCCGGAGGACTACGTGCTGCGCTGAATGGCTCACCGGCAAACAACGAGATGGCCCGGCGCGTCCGCTCGGGACCGAGATGCGGCCATTCGCGAGCAGGCTCGCTCCCACAGTTGAAATGCATTCTCCTGTGGGAGCGAGCCTGCTCGCGAAAAAGGCAACTCGGTCAATCAGCCCAAACGCCGGAAAGCGCCACCGACGAATCTTCCGTTTACACGCGCGCGAATTCCCCCTTACTATCCGGGCACACCGGTCGCCGGGCCTGCCCTGCCGCCGACGCTTTCCGCCAACGGAAACACGCGTTATGAGTACGTCACCACAACAACCCCAAAGGTTGCACGTCTCTGCTGTACGCGCCCACTGCAACAGGGGCCGCGTATGAACCGCATCGTCAATCTGCCCATGGCCCTGCGCCGCTCCAAGCTGCGTCACTCCGCACGCCCGCCGGATATCGCCGTTCCCGTCTGATCGCGTGAGCTGAAACCGCGACAGTCAATTTCCCGATTTTCCTGATATCCCTGCCGGGACACTTGCGCCTTTTTGTCGCGTCGTGTCCGGCCGAATCTGCGCGCCTGTGCGGCGCCATCGTGAGTGATTTGCCATGAAATTCGCAGCCATCGAAGACGCACGCCTGTTCCTCGAACAGAACCCCGATATCGACATGATCGAATTGTTCATCCTCGACGCCAACGGCGTGCCGCGGGGCAAGCTGTTGCACCGCGAAGAACTGCTCGCCGTATACGAAAGCGGTCGACCGCTGCCGAGCACCATCCTTGGCCTGACCGTACAAGGCGAGGACGTCGAGAACTCCGGACTGGTCTGGGATGTGGGCGACATCGACTGCCGCGCCTATCCGCTGCAAGGCAGTCTGGTGCGCCTGCCGTGGCGACAGATTCCGACCGCCGCCGTGCAGGTCAGCATGCACCCGAGCGAGGGCCTGCCGGCGAGCATCGCTGACCCTCGGCACCTGCTGATCAAGGTGATCGACGGACTCAAGGCCGAGGGTTTCCACCCGATAATGGCCTGCGAGCTGGAGTTCTATCTGCTCGATGCCAAACGCGATCACAACGGCCGCCCGCAACCGGCGCTGGACGCCGACGGCGGACGACCGCGACACACGCAAGTCTACGGTTTACGCGAGCTGGAACAGATCGAGCCGTTCCTCGCCGACCTCTACAGCGCGTGCAAACTGCACGGCATTCCGGCGCGCACGGCGATCTCCGAATACGCGCCGGGTCAGGTCGAAATCACCCTCGAACATGGCGACGCACTGGAGGCGATGGATCAGGCGGTACGCTACAAACGTCTGGTCAAAGGCGTGGCGCACAAGCACGGCATGCAGGCGACGTTCATGGCCAAGCCGTTCGATGATCTGGCCGGCACCGGCATGCACATGCACGTCAGCCTCGCCGATGCCGAGGGGCGTAATCTGTTCGCGTCTGAAGACCCGGCCGGCACGCCGCTGTTGCGCACGGCGATCGGCGGCATGCTCGCCTCGCTGCTTGATTCGCTGCTGCTGTTCTGCCCCAACGCCAACTCTTACCGGCGTTTCCAGGCCAACAGCTACGCGCCACTGGCGCCGACCTGGGGCGTCGACAACCGCACGGTCAGCCTGCGCGTACCCGGCGGCCCGGCCCCTACGCGACACATCGAACACCGCATCTGCGGCGCCGACGCCAACCCGTATCTGGCAGCGGCAGCGATCCTCGCCGGCATTCATCGCGGCATTCGTGAAGAGCTGGATCCGGGGGCACCGGTCGAGGGCAATGGTTATGCCCAAGCGAAAGAACTACTGCCGACCGATTGGCTGACGTCGTTGCAGGCGCTGGAAAATTCCGCGTGGGCACGGGAGGCATTGGGTCAGGAATTAATTGGGGTGTATCTGGCGGTAAAGCGTGCCGAGTATCGGCAGTTCATGGCTGAAGTGGGTGAGCAGGATTGGCGGTGGTACCTGACCGAGGCTTAACGATCCGACACCGAACCTGTGGGAGCGAGCCTGCTCGCGAAGGCGTCATCACATTCAACATTTTGGGTGACTGACACACCGCTTTCGCGAGCAGGCTCGCTCCCACAGGGAATGCACTTCGAACCTGAATTTTTTGTGGACCCCGACATGACCATTCGCTGCAATTCCTACTACACCGCCACCCTCAACCACGACACCGATTACCCCACCCTGCAAGGTCGGCACAAGGTCGATGTGGTGATCATCGGCGGCGGTTTCACTGGCGTCGCCACTGCCGTTGAACTGGCGGAAAAAGGCCTGAAAGTCGCCATCGTCGAAAGCCACAAGATCGGCTGGGGCGCCACCGGGCGCAATGGCGGGCAAGTCACCGGCAGCCTTTCAGGCGACGGTGCGATGCGCAAACAGATGCGCGCGAAACTTGGCGATGACGTGGACGATTTCATCTGGCATCTGCGCTGGCGCGGGCATGAAATCATCCGCCAGCGCGTCGACAAATACGCGATCCAGTGCGACCTCAAACACGGCCATTTGCACGCGGCGTACAAGCCGAGCCACATGACCGATCTGCGCAAGGACTACGACGAAGCCGTGCGCCGAGGTCTGGGCGATGAAGTGAGCCTGCTCGACCGCAGCCAGGTTCGCGACCTGCTGCAAAGCGAGCTCTACCACGGAGCGATCAAAAACACCCGCAACATGCACCTGCACCCACTCAACCTGTGCATTGGCGAAGCACGCGCAGCCGAAAGCCTGGGCGCGCTGATCTTCGAAAACAGTGAAGTGCTGGAGATCATCCACGGCGACACACCTGGCGTGCGCACCGCTCACGGCCAGATCGACGCCAGTCAGGTGATGCTCGCCGGTGACGTCTATCACAAGCTCGAACCGGGCCAGCTCAAGGGCAAGATTTTCCCGGCCATGGGCGGTATCGTTACCACCGCGCCGCTCGGTGATCTGGCGCAACAGATCAACCCCGAAGACCTCGCCGTGTACGACTGCCGCTTCGTCCTCGATTACTACCGGCTCACCGCCGACGGCCGTTTGCTGTTCGGCGGCGGCGCCAACTACAGCGGCAAGGATTCGCGCGACATTGCTGCGGAACTGCGCCCGTGCATCGAGCGCACATTCCCGGCGCTCAAAGGTGTCCCGATCGATTACCAGTGGAGCTGCGCGATGGGCATCGTCATCAATCGCATCCCGCAACTGGGCAAGCTTTCGGACAACGTCTGGTATTGCCAGGGCTATTCGGGACACGGTATCGCCACCACGCACATCATGGGCGAGATCATGAGCCGGGCGATCACCGGGCAGATGGAACAGTTCGACACCTTCGCCGCGTGCCAGCACATCCGCGTGCCAATGGGCGACCTGCTAGGCAATCCGTTGCTGGCGGCGGGGATGTGGTATTACCAGATGCTCGAGCGGTTGCGCTGAATTTACTGGCCCTATCGCGAGCAGGCTCGCTCCCACATTGGATTTGTGCACGACACAACACCCTGTGGGAGCGAGCCTGCTCGCGAAGAGGCCCTCAAACCCCACACAAAATTCAATCCGGCAACTGCTCCACCACAATCCCCAACCGCCGATAATCCTCGACATTCCCCGACCCGGGATGCCGCTCGGTAATCAACCTATGCAGGCGCGTGCACGGCGCGACCACAAACGGCTCCACCGCGCCCAATTTGTCCGCCGTGGTCACCGCAATCACCCGCGTTGCACTGTCGAGCATCGCCTGTTTGATCGGCACTTCATCGAAATGCAGCGAGGTGATCCCGACCTCGGGATGAATTGCACACACACCGGTAATCGCCAGATCCGCCTTGATTCCCGCCAGCAGTCGCAGCGCTTCCTGACCACTGGCCGACATCGAATGCGGATTCAATTCACCGCCCGCCAGAATCACTTTCACGCCCTTGTATTCGGACAATGCAATCGCCGTCAGCGGTGACGCGGTCACCGCGGTGATGCGGATGTCGGCAGGTAACGCGCGCGCCACCTGCAAGGTGGTCGAGCCGGAATCGAACAGCACAATCTGCCCATCCTCGATGTGCTGCGCCGCCAATTGCGCCAGGCGCACCTTGACCTCGTCGGTCTCATCCAGACGGGTGAAGTAATCCTTGCCCGAGTCCTTCGGTCGCGGCAACGCCCCGCCATGCACGCGCTGCACCAGCCCGGCGCTGTCCAGTTCGGCAAGGTCGCGGCGGATGGTGTCTTCGGAGACTGCGAAATGCTGGCTCAGTTCGGAGGCCATGACCTTGCCGTCACGTTCGAGAAGCAAAAGGATTTTCTGCCGGCGCAGGGACGGCAATTCGGCGATGGAGTGGTCGTGCATGGTTATGCCTGTTTGTGCTTGTAGTTGCAGGTTTCAGCGACACTAGCGAAAGTCTCAGGCAAATACAAACGCAACGGCTATCAATGCTTTCGATCATTGGAATCAACACGGCGAATTTTTTCTTTGCGCTGCGCCTGTTCACAATGGCCCCACTCTCAAAAGCTCAGGATGAACAGCCCATGAATCTCAACTTCGCCTTCGCCTGCATGATCGTCGTGTCGTTCGCGATTGCCTTGGGCCACGCCTGACAGCGCGGCAAACCGAGGTCAGCAACTGCTCACGAAGCCGTTTATGCGCAGCAGCCGCCCTGGGGGAAAGGGCTGGGCTGAGAGGGATGGATCTGAATGACACGCCGCATCGCCAGGCAGCACTGGCTTGCTTCAAGTTTCCTGGCGCACCCGCCTGACCTGCACCAACAACGCCGGGGCAAAATGCAGCAGCACCATCCGGCTCAGATGATGCGTCAGGATAAACACCACATTCAGCCCGCCGCCAAACGCGACAATCGCAATCGTCTCGATCGCGCCCGGCATGTACGCCAGCCAAAGGGACAGCGGATCACCGCCCAGCCAGCGCGCAGCCACCTCGGCAAACACCGCTGCAACGACGATCATCAAACCCACCGAGACCAACGCCGTGCGCCCATGCCGCGCCAGCTCTGCGATGCCGAGTCCCTGAAAACGTGAGCCGATGCGCACGCCGAGAATCAGTGCGGCCAGGTTCAGGCTCCACTCCGGCATGTGAAAACCGTGCAGCCATCCCGACTTCACAAATACAGCGGTTATGAGAATCGCGGTAAGCATGAATGGTGCCGGGACGCCGACCAGCAACAACAGGCGGCCGAGCAATACGCTCAAAGCGATGACTGAGCATGCGGTCAGCGCCATGCCTGTGGTCAACGGATCGCTGGCGACTTCAGCCACCGCTGCTTGCCCGGGAATGAGCAAACTCACCAGTACGGTGATCAACAGCAGCCGCATCAGATGCACGATGATGACTTTGCTCGAAGCCTTTTCCGACTCGAGCAAATCGAACACTGCGGCCAATGCGCCGGGATACACCGCCAGCAGTGCATTGGTGCGATTCCATCCGGCACCGCGTGTCAGCCACCATCCGGCGAGTGCAATTTGTACGGTCAGGCAGATCAGCAACACGCCAAGGCTGGGCAGCATCGTCGTCGCCGTTTCGCTGTCCCATGCTTCGAACATCAGCCCGGTGGCGATGCCCAGCGTGACCTGGATGTAGCCCAAGCCATAAGGAGTTGCCGGGGCGATGCCGGTTTTACTGGCGAACAACGCAGTAACGACAATCGAGCCCAGCAGCAAGCCGTGGGGTACGCCTTCAAACTGCAATAACGCGCCGAAACCGGCCGCAATCAACAAGCACACAATGGATTTCATAGTTCGCCTTCCTGGCTATTTATCTGACACACCACCATTCCACTTGTGGGAGCGAGCCTGCTCGCGAAAGCGTCCTGCCAGTCACAGATAAATAACTGATCTATCGCCTTCGCGAGCAGGCTCGCTCCCACAAGAATCCAATACGTCTTACATACGCAAGCGTGCAATCGCCCGCCGATATTTCTCGATCCGCTCCAGATCCTCCCAACTCGGCGAGGCAATCCGCGAGATATCGCTGTTCTCTTCCAGATCCGCCAGCTTCACCACCCGGCCGATCGGGTTTTGCGCGGCGCGGTCGACAAAATCCTCGTAGGACTCGCCGGGCACTTTGGTCACCGCCGCAATCGCCGCCAGCACCTCTTCGCTGAATCCTTCCCCGCGCAAATCATCCAGACTCACCCCGCAATCCTCGACCACATCGTGCAGCACAGCGACGATGCGTTCTTCCAGCGTGTGCATGCGCAACATGACTTTCAGCGGATGCAGAATGTACGGCGCCCCGCCCTTGTCCACCTGCCCGGTGTGGGCCGTGGCGGCAATGGCGATAGCGCGTTCGAGGGTTTGGGCCATGGGAATCGAATCCTGCGCTTTATGTTTCTGATTGTTGCGCAGTGTACGCGAAGATGGCGCAGCGCAAAGCGATTGAACCTTGCCCGCCCTCGCCGCCTCGAAACCAGACAAGCGCCAAATCACCGATCAGACGCGGCGCCATTGGAGAGGAATTGCCGATGAAAACCAGACTGCTGCTCCTGATCGCCACGTTCGCCATCATCCCCACCTGCGTCATGGCCGAAGGCTGCGACGTGCAGACCCGCTCCTCCAGCGCCGCAGTGCCCGCCGTGGAAACCCATAGCTGTTACGAATACGAAGGCATGCCGGTGGACTCCATCAACTGGTCATGCAGCAACGAAACCAAGGACACCCTCAACGCCACCAAGAAGAAAGTCCAACGCTGCGACGACCACTACCAAGCCACCTGCACCGCTCGCCTCACCCAGGAATCCCTCGCCAACCCGCACTCGACCAGCAAAGACAAAAGCGCCAAACCGCTGAACATGCCCGACAACGCCAAAGTCACCACGTATTACTACAACGGTGAGCACTTGGCGCAGGCGAAGATTGATTGCGAAAACAGTGGCGGGAACTGGAAGGCTAAATAATCTCGGTTATCGAGGATTGCCTGACAGAGAGCCCGGCTTGATGCCGGGCTTGCTGCATCTGCAAACAGCTTCAACCTTCACCTGCACCGCTGCTCGTGCCGCTGTCGTTCGATTGCTTCGAACCACTGGGCTTGGAACCTGAAGGTGTAGAGCCGTCATTGTTGGTGGTGTTGCCCTGCGTGCCTTTGGGCACGGTGGCGCCATTGGAATGAATGTCTTCCGGCGCACTCGGGTTGGTCTGGCTATTGCCGTCGTTGGCCGTGGGTGCCGGGGTGTCGCTGGCGGCTGTTGCGTAGAGCGAGGTGGCGGATAACAGCGTGGCCAGGGTCAGTGCTGCGAGGTTGGATTTGCGCATGTGGGCGGTTCCTTTGCGGGGGTGAGTTATGCATTGGAAGCGCGTGCGCGGGGAAAATGCGGGAGGGCTGACGAATGGCAGGAACAAACAACCCGACACCTCGTAAAAGATACCGGGTCAACAGAAAATAATGCGCTATCCGATCAGAAGTTCGCCGGCGTATTCGCACTGATAATCTCCGCCTCATCCGCGCCAATATTCCGAAACTTATGCGGCAACGTCGTCGGAAAGTAATACCCGTCCCCCGCACTCAGCACACTCACCTGCCCGTCCACGGTCAGTTCCACCGTGCCGCGCGTGACCAGTCCGCACTCTTCGCCTTCGGCATGCACGATCGGCTCTTCGCCGGAGCTGGCGCCGGGGGCGTATTGTTCGCGGAGCAGGCGCATCTGCCGGCTGGGCACCGAGGCGCCGATGAGCAGCAGGCGCAGGCCGTGGCGGCCGAGGTCGGGTTGTTCGTTGGCGCGGAACACGTATTGGTGTTCGCGCGGGGGCTGGTCGAAGGTGAAGAAGTCGGCCAGGGACATCGGTATGCCTTCGAGCAGCTTTTTCAGCGAGCTGACGGAGGGGCTGACGCGGTTCTGTTCGATCAGCGAGATGGTCGCGTTGGTCACGCCGCTACGCCGGGCGAGCTCGCGCTGGGAGAGTTTGTAGCTTTCGCGTACTAGTTTGAGTCGAGAACCCGTATCCATGACTGCCTTATGTAAAAGGGGCGATGGGGGTGGGTGGCGGGTGACGCGCAGGTCGCGCGGATCACGTTGCTCCCGTGTCCCGGAACCGTGAAAGGCGGCTATTAAATCACGTTTGCCGGTGTTGCTCAGCAGGTTCGATGGATGGTGCGGCAAAAGTCCTGTTGGCCTTGGCAATACAGCCACTGTGGGAGCGAGCCTGCTCGCGAAAGCGTAGTGTCTGGCGAATCGATGTCGCCTGATATGGCCTCTTCGCGAGCAGGCTCGCTCCCACAGTGGACATCAGTGGTTTTGCATAAGTGAAAAACCGGCGAGGTCTTTCGGACCGCCGCCGGGAGGTAAGTCAGACGCCGAAGCGGTCGCGCAGGGAGTAGTAGACCGCGCCCAGAGCGGTAAGCGGTGCGGAGAAGGTGCGGCCGCCGAGCATCGGCATGTGCGGCAGCGAGGCGAAGGCGTTGAAGCGTTCGGCGTCGCCGCGGATCATTTCCGAGATCAGTTTGCCGGCCAGGTGCGAGCAGGTGACGCCGTGGCCGCTGTAGCCCTGCATGTAGTAGGCATTCTTTTCGATGCGGCCGAATTGCGGCATGCGCGACATGGTCAGCAGGAAATTGCCGGTCCAGCGGTAGTCGATCTTCACGTCCTTGAGCTGCGGAAAGGTCTTGAGGATCTTCGGCCGGATCAGTTGCTCGATATCGTCCGGCTCCCGCGCGCCGTAGACCACACCACCACCGTAAAGCAGGCGGTTGTCAGCGGTCAGGCGGTAGTAATCCAGCAGGTAGTTGCAGTCCTCGACGCAGTAATTATTGGTGATCAGACTGCGTGCCTGCTGCTCGGTCAGCGGTTCGGTGACGACGATCTGCGAGCCGCACGGCATGCTTTTCGCGGTGACGCGGTTGTCGAGGCCTTGCGGCAGATAAGCGTTGCCGGCGATCAACAGGTATTTGGCACGGACCAGACCTTTGGCAGTGCGCACGGTGATCGGCTCGCCGTAGGTGATCTCCACCGCCGCCGATTGCTCGTAGATCTTGCCGCCCAAACGCACGATGGCGGCGGCTTCGCCGAGGGCCAAGTTCAATGGATGAACGTGGCCGCCCTGCATGTCCAGCAAGCCGCCAACGTAGGCGTCGGAGCCGACTTCGCGACGAATATCCGCTGCATCGAGCATCTTCAGATTGCGGTTGCCGTAGCGTTCCCAGTTGCGCTTCTGCTCGGCCAGGCCGTTGAGCTGTTTCTTGTTCATCGCCGCGAAAATACCGCCCGAACGGTAGTCGCACTTGATGTCGTAATTCTTGATGCGCGAACGAATGATATCGGCGCCTTCGAAGATCATGCTGCCGAGGATTTCTGCAGTCTTGTCGCCGTAGCGCTCTTCGATGACATCGACGTCGCGGCTGTAGGAGTTGACCAGTTGGCCGCCATTGCGACCGCTGGCGCCGTAGCCGACTTTCGCCGCTTCCAGCACCGTGACTTTGTAGCCGGCTTCGCTGAGGAACAGCGCGGAGGACAGGCCGGTATAACCGGCGCCGATGATGCAGACGTCGCAGTCCAGCGCTTCTTCGAGAATCGGGAAGTCGATGACTTCGTTGCGGGTGGCGGCGTAGTAGCTGTTTACGTGTTGCTGTTTCATAGGTTTCTCCGAGGGCCGCCAACCAGGGGCGGCCGCCGCTGTAAAAGAGTCAGAGCTTGATCCAGGTCGCTTTCAGTTCGGTGTACTTGTCGAACGCATGCAGCGATTTGTCGCGACCGTTGCCCGATTGCTTGAAGCCACCGAATGGCGCGGTCATGTCGCCGCCGTCGTACTGGTTGACCCAGACGCTGCCGGCGCGCAGGCCGCGGGCGAAGGTGTGCGCCTTGCTCAGGTTGCTGGTCCACACCCCGGCGGCGAGGCCGAAGATGCTGTCGTTGGCGATCTGCAGGGCTTCTTCGGCAGTGTCGAAGGTGATCAGCGACAGCACCGGGCCGAAGATTTCTTCTTGGGCGATAGTCATCGCATTGGTCACGCCGTCGAAAATCGCTGGCTGCACGTAGAGGCCGCCGGTTTCTTCGAGGGTGCGTTGGCCGCCGGCAATCAACTCGGCGCCCTGCTCGCGGCCGATGCTGATGTAGCGCAGCACGTTGTCCAGTTGACGCTGGTCGACCACGGCGCCGACGGTGGTCGCCGGATCCAGTGCATGCCCCGGTTTCCAGGCTTGCAGCGCCTCGACCAGCAACGGAATGAATTGCTCGCGAATCGAGCGCTCGACCAGCAGACGCGAGCCGGCAGTGCAGACTTCGCCCTGGTTGAAGGCGATGGCACTGGCCGCCGCTTGAGCAGCTGCGCGCAGATCCGGTGCGTCGGCGAACACCACGTTCGGGCTTTTGCCGCCGGCCTCAAGCCAGACGCGTTTCATGTTGCTTTGGCCCGCGTAGATCATCAGTTGCTTGGCGATCGCCGTGGAGCCGGTGAAGGCCAGCACGTCGACGTCCATGTGCAACGCCAGTGCCTTGCCGACGGTGTGGCCGTAGCCCGGCAGCACGTTGAACACGCCCTTTGGAATGCCCGCCTCCAGCGCCAGTTGCGCAATGCGGATGGCGGTCAGCGGTGATTTTTCCGAAGGCTTGAGGATGAACGAGTTACCCGCCGCCAGCGCCGGGGCGAACTTCCAGCTGGCCATGATCAGCGGGAAATTCCACGGCACGATCGCCGCGACCACACCCGAGGGCTCACGGGTGACGAGGCCAAGTTGGTCGTGCGGGGTGGCGGCGACTTCGTCGTAAATCTTGTCGATGGCCTCGGCGCTCCAGCGGATCGCGTTGGCGGTCGCCGGGATGTCGATGCTCATCGAATCGCTGATCGGCTTGCCCATGTCGAGGGTTTCCAGCAGCGCCAGTTCTTCTTGGTGCTGCAGGATCAGATCGGCGAAGCGGATCAGCACGCGCTTGCGCTCGGCCGGGGCTTGTTTCGCCCAGATGCCGGAGTTGAAGGACTGGCGCGCGGCTTCGACGGCCAGGTTGGCGTCGGCTTCATCGGTGCTGGCGACGGCAGCAAGAAAGCGGCCGTCGACCGGGCTCAGACATTCGAAAGTGTCGCCGCTGATCGCCGGGCGGTATTCGCCGTTGATGAAGGCGCGGGATTCGATGGACAGAGACTGGAAGCGTTGTTCCCAGTCGTTGCGGGTTGTGGTCATTGTTTTGAGCTCGACAAGGGCGGATTGGGCGACGGCGGGTGATCACCCACTCATCCAAATTGATAACCCGATCCCCTGTGGGAGCGAGCCTGCTCGCGAAAGCGTCGTGTCAGGCAACAATATTCTGGCTGACATACCGCATTCGCGAGCAGGCTCGCTCCCACATTGGATCGGTGGTGTCTGTGATCACACCGTATGCAGATACCAGTTGTACTCAAGGTCAGAAATCGAGTTCTCGAACTCGGCCAGCTCGCTTTCCTTGCACGCAACGAACACGTCGATGTACATCGGGTCGATGTAGCGCGCCATGACTTCGCTGTCGTCGAGCTCGCGCAAGGCGTCGCGCAGGTTGTTCGGCAGGCTCTGCTCGTTCTGCTCGTAGCTGTTGCCTTCGACCGGCGCGCCGGGCTCGATCTGGTTGGTCAGGCCGTGGTGAATACCGGCCAGCACCGACGCCATCAGCAGGTACGGGTTGGCATCGGCACCGGCGACGCGGTGTTCGATGCGCACGGCATCCGCTGAACCGGTCGGCACGCGCACGGCCACGGTGCGGTTGTCGATGCCCCAGCTCGGCGAGTTCGGCACATAGAATTGCGCGCCGAAGCGGCGGTACGAGTTGACGTTCGGGCAGAGGAACGCCATTTGCGCCGGCAGGGTCTCGAGCACACCGCCGATCGCGTGACGCAGTGCGGCGTTCTGCTCGGGATCCTCGCTGGCGAAGATGTTGTTGCCTTCTTTGTCCAGAATCGAAATGTGCACGTGCAAACCATTGCCGGCCTGGCCCGGATAAGGCTTGGCCATGAAGGTCGTGTCCATCTCGTGGTCGTAGGCGATGTTCTTCACCAGACGCTTGAGCAGGACCGCGTAATCGCACGCCTTGATCGGGTCGGAGACGTGATGCAGGTTGACTTCGAACTGCGCCGGGGCGCTTTCCTTGACGATGGCATCCGCCGGGATGCCCTGCTCTTTCGCGCCTTCGAGGATGTCTTGCAGGCAATCGACGTATTCGTCGAGATCGTCGATCAGGTAGACCTGAGTCGACACCGGACGCTTGCCGGATACCGGTGAACGTGGCGATTGCGGACGGCCATTCACGTTGTCCTGGTCGATCAGGTAGAACTCGAGTTCGAACGCCGCGCAAATAGTCAGGCCGAGATCATCGAATTTGCGCACGACGTTGGCCAGCACTTCACGCGGGTCGGCGAAGAACGGCTGACCTTCGATCTCGTGCATGGTCATCAGCAGTTGAGCGGTCGGGCGTTTTTGCCACGGCTCGATGCTCAGGGTGCCGGGGATCGGGTAACAGATGCGATCGGCATCGCCGATATCCAGGCCCAGGCCGGTGCTTTCCACCGTCGAGCCGTTGATGTCCAGCGCAAAGAGCGACGCCGGCAGGTTGATGCCTTTTTCGTACACCTTATGAAGACTGGTGCGTTCGATGCGCTTGCCGCGCACCACACCGTTCATATCCGCAATCAGAAGGTCGACGTACAAAACCTCAGGATATTTCTTAAGGAATGCGTTGGCTTCGTTGAGTTGAACGGTACGCAGAGGGACCGACATGATGCACCTATTTAGCTGTTAATTATTATGTTCACCACCGTATTGCGCAGCCAGTCAATCCGAAAGGCAAAGTGAAGTCAATAGCGAACACTCTGCCCTGAAGCCTTTATTTTTCGGGCTTTTCTTAACACTCTCGTGCCATATTCGTCGCTAAACCCCGGTAAACCTGAGCGATTTGACGACCGGCGTTTAGAATTTTTTACATGGCAGTTGTTAATTAAAATCAACGAGGCTAAGCTCCGGAAAAGCTCGTTCAAGTGACAGACTTCGAGGTGAATAAAAATGGCATTCAAGCCATTGATCGGCGTTACTGCGTGCGTCAAACAGATTGGCCTGCACCCCTATCACATCAGCGGCGACAAGTACGTACGTGCTGTCAGCGTTGGCGCTCAAGGGTTGCCAGTTGTCATTCCTTCCCTCGGCAACCTGACTGAAATCGATGACCTGCTCGGTCAGCTCGACGGTCTGTTGCTTACCGGCTCACCCTCGAACGTGGAGCCCTTCCACTATCAAGGCGCGGCCAGTGCGCCCGGCACGGATCACGATCCGGCCCGTGACGCCACTACCCTTCCTTTATTGCGTGCAGCCATCGCGGCGGGCGTTCCGGTGCTCGGCATCTGCCGTGGTTTCCAGGAAATGAATGTGGCGTTCGGCGGCAGCCTGCATCAGAAGGTGCATGAGCTGCCCGGCATGCTTGATCACCGCGAAGCCGACAGCCCGGATGTGGCCGTGCAATATGCACCGGCCCATGCGGTCAGCGTGATCGCTGGCGGCGTGTTCGAAGCGTTGGGGCTGCCCGACAAATTTCAGGTCAATTCGATTCACAGCCAAGGCATCGACCGCCTCGCTCCCGGCCTGCGTGCTGAAGCCGTGGCGCCGGACGGTTTGATCGAGGCGATCTCGGTCGAGCACAGCCCGACCTTCGCCCTCGGCGTGCAATGGCACCCGGAATGGCAAGTGCTGGACAACCCGAACTACCTGAAGATTTTCCAGGCGTTCGGCGCAGCGTGCCGGCAACGGGCGGCGAAGCGCAGTCAGCGCTGACGCAATCCCAGACTCGATAACAATTTACTGCCCCCACGGCTGACGGATGTGCATCTGCACATCCGTCAGCCGTGAACCGCAACACCCGTGATAACAACAAGTACGACCCAGGCAGCCAGGACGGCGGCGCCGAACAAGCCGGATCGGTAAGTGCAATACGTGTCAGAACAATGCAAAACCCTGTGGGAGCTGGCTTGCCAGCGATGAGGCCGTCACCTTCAACCTTAAAGGTGACTGACCCACCGCCATCGCTGGCAATCCAGCTCCCACAGGGTATTGCGGCGATTCGACCGGGGCAGCGCTTACAGGCTTGCAATCCACTTAAGCCCGGCCACATTGGCCAGGCACACGACACCTGTTGGGAGTTTCACATGGCAAACGCCTCCAGCACTTACCGCAAGGCACTCGAAGGTCATCAGCAACCGAAAAAGGTGTTGGTGAAAGTCGATCGTGTCACCAAGAAGTTCGACGAAACCGTGGCCGTGGACGATGTGTCCCTGGAGATCCATCAGGGCGAAATCTTCGCGCTGCTGGGCGGTTCCGGTTCGGGCAAATCGACGCTGCTGCGCATGCTCGCCGGTTTCGAGCGGCCGACCGAGGGGCGGATTCTGCTCGATGGCGTGGACATCACCGACATGCCGCCGTACGAGCGGCCGATCAACATGATGTTCCAGTCCTACGCGCTGTTCCCGCACATGACCGTGGCGCAGAACATTGCCTTCGGCCTCAAGCAGGATCGTTTGCCGGCCAGCGAAATCGATGCCCGCGTCGAAGAAATGCTGCGTCTGGTGCACATGACCCAATACGCCAAACGCCGCCCGCACCAGTTGTCTGGCGGCCAGCGGCAGCGCGTGGCCCTCGCCCGCTCGTTGGCCAAACGGCCAAAACTGTTGCTGCTCGACGAGCCGATGGGCGCGCTGGATAAAAAGCTGCGTTCGCAGATGCAGCTTGAGCTGGTGGAAATCATCGAGCGCGTTGGTGTGACCTGCGTGATGGTGACCCACGACCAGGAAGAAGCCATGACCATGGCCCAGCGCATTGCGATCATGCACTTGGGCTGGATCGCGCAGATCGGCAGCCCGGTGGACATTTATGAAGCGCCGGTCAGCCGCATGGTCTGCGAATTCATCGGCAACGTGAACGCCTTCGACGGCACCGTGGTGGAAGATCTGGAAGGCCACGCGATCATTCACAGCCCCGACTTGCAGCAGAAGATCTATGTCGGTCACGGCGTCAGCACGTCGGTGCAGGACAAGTCGATCACTTACGCCATTCGCCCGGAAAAAATGCTCGTCAGCACCACCCAACCGGAGTTCCGCTACAACTGGTCCGAAGGCAAGGTCCACGACATCGCCTACCTCGGCGGCCATTCGGTGTTCTACGTCGAGCTGCCCGGCGGCAAGATCGTCCAGTCGTTCATGGCCAATGCCGAGCGGCGTGGCGCGCGGCCGACCTGGGACGACAAAGTCTACGTCTGGTGGGAAGACGACAGCGGCGTGGTGCTGCGCTCATGAGAACTTTCAATCAGCAATTCTTGCGCCTGGTGCCCAGCGGACGAAAACTGGTGATCGGCATTCCGTTCATCTGGCTGTTCCTGTTCTTCATGCTGCCGTTCTTTCTGGTGATGAAGATCAGCTTCTCGGAAGCCGCGCTGTCGATCCCGCCGTACTCGGAGATCTACACCTTCGCCGAACAGAAATTCCAGCTGCTGCTGAACATCGGCAACTACACCCTGCTCGGCGAAGACGAGCTGTACCTGTCGGCGTACCTCGGCTCGCTGAAGGTCGCGGCATTGAGCACGCTGATGTGCCTGGTGATCGGTTTCCCGATGGCGTACGCGATCACCAAGACCGGCAAGGAAACGCAAAATGTCCTGCTGCTGTTGATCATGATGCCGACCTGGACGGCGATCCTGATCCGCGTGTATGCGTGGATGGGCATCCTCAGCAACAACGGGTTGCTCAACGGATTTCTGATGTGGACCGGACTCACTGACCACCCGATCGAGATCCTCAACACCAACACTGCCGTCTATATCGGTGTGGTTTACGCCTATCTGCCGTTCATGGTTCTGCCGCTCTACGCCAACCTCGTCAAGCACGACAACAGCCTGCTGGAAGCCGCGCAGGATCTGGGCTCGAGTAACTTCAACAACTTCTGGAAGATCACCGTGCCGCTGGCCAAGAACGGCATCATCGCGGGCTGCATGTTGGTGTTCATTCCAGTGGTCGGCGAGTTCGTGATTCCGGAACTGCTGGGTGGCCCGGAGACGCTGATGATCGGTCGCGTGCTGTGGCAGGAGTTCTTCAATAACCGCGACTGGCCGGTGGCTTCCGCGCTGGCGGTGGTGATGCTGTTGATCCTGATTGTGCCGATTCTGCTGTTCAACCGCAGCCAGGCCAAAGAGATGGAGGCACGGGGATGAAACGCTTCAACTTTTCCAAATTCATGCTGATCTTCGGCTTGATGTTCATTTATCTGCCGATGCTGATTCTGGTGATCTACTCGTTCAACGCCTCGAAACTGGTGACGGTGTGGGGCGGCTGGTCGATCAAGTGGTATGTCGGCCTGCTCGACAACACGCAACTGATGGGCTCGGTGGTGCGCTCGCTGGAAATCGCCTGCTACACCGCGATTGCCGCTGTGGCACTGGGGACGCTGGCGGCGTTCGTCCTGACGCGGGTGACGCGCTTCAAGGGTCGCACGCTGTTTGGTGGCCTGGTGACCGCGCCGTTGGTGATGCCGGAAGTGATCACCGGTCTGTCGCTGTTGCTGCTGTTCGTGGCGATGGCGCAGCTGATCGGCTGGCCGCAGGAGCGCGGCATCGTCACCATCTGGATCGCCCACACCACCTTTTGTGCAGCCTATGTCGCGGTGGTAGTCTCCGCGCGCCTTCGCGAGCTGGATCTGTCGATCGAAGAAGCGGCGATGGACCTCGGCGCCAAACCATTCAAAGTGTTTTTCCTCATCACCATTCCAATGATCGCGCCGTCGCTGGCCGCCGGCGGGATGATGTCGTTTGCCTTGTCGCTGGACGATCTGGTGCTGGCGAGTTTTGTCTCCGGGCCGGGCTCGACGACGCTGCCGATGGAGGTGTTCTCGGCGGTGCGTCTGGGTGTGAAGCCTGAGATCAACGCCGTGGCCAGCCTGATTCTGCTGGCAGTGTCGCTGGTGACTTTCCTGGTCTGGTACTTCGGCCGCAAGGCCGAAGCCAACCGCAAACGGGCGATTCAGGAAGCGATGGAGCAGACGGCGAGCGAGTCGTGGCAACAGCCGGCAACGGCGACTGCCTGAGCAACACCGATGAACAACTGTGGCGAGGGGATTTATCCCCGTTGGGCTGCGAAGCGGCCCCTGCAGTTCTACCTGAAGACTCCGTATTCAGGTTTTGCGACTGCTACGCAGCCGAGCGGGGATAAATCCCCTCGCCACAAGGTTCAAGTGCACCGAGCTTTTGTGTTTTTGAATAAGAAGAAGGGAGTTGTACCGATGAAAATGTTTGGCAGGACTCTGCTGACACTGTCCTTAATGGGCGCAATGGTCATGGGCGCCCAGGCCAACGACAAGGTGCTGCGTGTTTACAACTGGTCCGATTACATCGCGCCGGACACCGTGAAGAAATTCGAAGACGAGACCGGCATTCGCGTGACCTACGACGTCTTCGACAGCAACGAAACTCTGGAAGCGCGCCTGCTCGCGGGCAAATCCGGCTATGACATCGTCGTGCCGTCGAACAGTTTTCTGGCCAAGCAGATCAAAGCCGGCGTCTACCAGCCGCTGGACAAGTCGAAGCTGCCGAACTGGAAGAATCTTAACCCGGTGCTGCTGAAAAACGCCGCCGCCAGTGATCCGGACAATGCCCATGCCTTTCCGTACATGTGGGGCTCGATCGGCATCGGTTTCAACCCGGCGAAGGTCAAGGAAGTGCTCGGCGCCAACGCCCCGACCAACTCCTGGGACTTGCTGTTCAAACCGGAGAACGCGGAAAAACTCAAAGCCTGTGGCATCAGTTTCCTCGATTCGCCAACCGAAATGCTCCCGGCCGCCCTGCACTACCTGGGCTATCCGGTGAACGACAAGGACAAGGCGCACATCGCCGAAGCCGAAGCGCTGTTCATGAAAATCCGCCCGTACGTAGCGTATTTCCATTCCTCGAAGTACATCTCCGATCTGGCCAACGGCAACATCTGCGTGGCGGTCGGTTACTCCGGCGATGTCCTGCAGGCCAAGGCCCGCGCGGTGGAATCGGGCAACAACGTGGTGATCGACTACAGCATTCCCAAGGAAGGCGCCGGCAGTTTCTACGACATGGTCGCCATCCCCCGTGATGCGGCGAACGTCGACAACGCCTACCTGTTCATGGATTTCCTGATGCGCCCGGACATCATCGCCGAAGTCACCAACAGCATCGGCTACAGCAACGCCAACGCAGCCGCCACGCCACTGGTGGACGAAGCGATCCGCAACGAACCGGGCTCGTATCCGTCGCAAGCGGTGATGGCGACTTTGTATGCAGTGCCGGATCAGCCGATTGCCACACAGCGGATCATGACGCGCGGCTGGACGCGGGTGAAGCTCGGTAAATAAGCCCACCAGTCAACACTGATAAACCCTGTGGGAGCTGGCTTGCCAGCGATGGCGGTGGGTCAGACAACGATGACGCTAGATGCGCTGGCCCCATCGCTGGCAAGCCAGCTCCCACAGGTTTTCGATCGAATTCGGACATTGCCAGATTTCCGTTCACGCAGCGCCTTACCACCGCTGCATCCTGCTCTGAACGGCCTCACCCGGCTCCCTCGGCTCGGGTGAATTTGCAGGCGCCTTCGGGCGCCTTTTTTTGTCCGTTCAGATCAGCGACCAGTCCTGCACAACTCGATAGCGGCCCTTGTGCGATTCGAATAAGCCGAAGCGTTCAGGGCGCAGGAAAAACTCCGGCGGCGTGCGCGCTTCCGGCTCCGGCGCGCGGTACTCGCGGGCCAGCGTCAAGTGCGGACGGAACTCGTGGGTGGGTTGTTCAAAACCGAACGGCAGCATCGCCTGCTCCAGCGCGTAGACCAGGCGCAACAGCGCCGGCGGTGCCTGCTCGGGCGCCAGCGACAGCACACCGGCGCGATGCCAGACCTGCAAGCGATCCAGCTCAATACGCAACGTTTCGCCCGGAATACGCACACTGCCCGCTGCTTCGCAGACGCCGTGAATCTGCGCCAACGGCACCGCACCCAGGAACAGCAGAGTCAGATGAAAGTTATCCGCCGGCACCGGTTTGCCGCTGCGCAGGCCCAGTTCTGCGCGCCACTGGGCGATTGCCTTGCGCTGCGCCGGCGGGCAATCCAGGGCAAAGAACAGCCGCTTTGCAGGTTCATCCTTGCGCACCCCATCAATCATTGCCCTGCCCCCTTGTTCGTCATGATCGCGCCGATTCTACACAGCCTGTTCTGACGACTCGCGACAGGAAGCTATAGTTCAGGGATTGCCATCAACCGGAGGCTGCCATGCGCGAGATCCTCAGCAAAGAACCCTGGTGGGCCCGGCCACCACATCCCGGACAGGACGAAAGCGAACTGGAATGGGGCTGGCTGGTGCATTACAGCGAAGGCGAACCGCGTTTCGAATTCGTTCGCGAGAGGCCCAGCGACGAGCAGATTCGCAACCGCAAAAGTTGCCGGGTCACCCCCTCGCCCGAATGAATAGAGCCCGTGAGCACTAATCCTGTGGGAGCGAGCCTGCTCGCGAAAGCGGTGTGTCAGATAAAGAAATGTTACTGATACGACGCTTTCGCGAGCAGGCTCGCTCCCACAGGGTTATGCATTGATCAGTGGGGTTGGGTGTCGCCGGCGGCGGTGTCGATGCTGACAACAACTGACATCCCCGGCCGCAAGCGTTCTGCTTCCTGCTGATCGGGATCGATGGTGATGCGCACCGGCACCCGTTGGGCGATCTTGACGAAGTTGCCGGTGGCGTTGTCGGCCTGGAGCAAGGCAAATTCCGAGCCGGTGCCCGGCGAAATATGCTGCACATGGCCGGTGAATCTGCGGTGGTTCAAGGCGTCGACGGTGAAGCGCACCGGTTGCCCGACACGTACGTTGGCCATCTGGGTTTCCTTCATGTTGGCGATCACCCATTTCTGGTCCGGGACCAACGCCATCAACTGCGCGCCGGAGTTGACGTAGGCGCCGAGGCGCACGCCGATCTGCCCGAGCTGGCCGTCGCGCGGGGCGACAATCCGCGTGTTCGACAGATCGATGCGCGCCAGTTGCACCGCCGCTTCGGCACTGGCCACGGAGGCCTCCAGCGAGCCGCGATTGACGATCACCGTTTGCAGATCCTGCCGGGCGATTTCCAGATTGGCCTTGGCCTGCGCCACAGAAGCCGTGCTCTGCGCGTTGGCAGCAAGGGTCACGTCGAACTCGCGTTTGGACACCGAGCCGTCGCGCACCAGTTCCTGATTACGCCGCAGATCGGCCTCGCTCTTGCGCAACTGCGCCTGGCTGTCGGCCAACACTGCCTGGCGCAATTTGATCGTCGCTTCAGCGCTGTTGCGTTGCTGCACGACGTTGGCCAGCCCGGCCTTCTGCACTGCCAGTTGTGCCAGGGACTGGTCGAGGCGTTGCTGATAAATGCGGTCGTCCAGACGCACCAGCAGATCCCCGGCCTTGACGTACTGGAAGTCCTGCACCGGCACCTCGAACACATAGCCGCTGAGCTGCGGGCCGATGATCGTCACCTGCCCGCGCACCAAGGCGTTTTCGGTGGTTTCGACCGCACTGCTGAACGGCGGCAGTTGCCACGCATACAGCACGATCAGGACACCGACGATGGCGATTGCGGCAAAGCCCAGCGAAGAAATGATCCGCACCCGCAGCGAACGCGGCGCGGTATTGGGTGACGATGGCGGCGCCTCACCTTCAGGCGTGGCGGCAATGGCATTGGTGGTTGTGGTGGTCGGTTCGGTCATGAAGAAGTGGCACCGCTGGGTGGTACGGAAGGTGTCGGTTCAATGGCTTTGGTGGTGCTCATCAGCCACAACGCGCGAATCGAAAGCCAGATCATGGTCAGGACGGCAATGACCGCGATCAGCATGAAGACATCGTTATAGGCCAGCACGTTCGCTTCGCGTGTCGCCGCATTGGCGAGGCTGCGAATGCCGGCCAGATTGCGCAGGCTCGGGTCGGCGAGCAAACCGCCGAACGCCGAGCCGCCGCTCTGCACTCGCGCAGCCACCAACGGATCGGACATCACCAGATGATCGACGATGTGGCTGGAATGGTACTTCTCCCGCACGATCTGAAAAGTGCCGAGCAACGCCGCGCCGAGCAGTCCGCCGAGGTTATTGCAGATCCCGAACAGCACGGAAAAGCTCACCAGGTTGCGCGGATTGGTCAGCACGTTACGCGTGCCGAAGACCATGGTCGGGCCGAGAAAAAACGTGCTGCCGAACGCCAGCAGGAACTGACTGAAATACATGTTTTCGGGGCGGGTCAGGTTGTTCGAGAAGCTGTCCATCACCGAACCGGTGGCCATCAGCGCCAAGGAAATGATCAACGGCATCAGCAAATGTTTGGGGTCGATGGTCAAAGCGCTGGTGGCAAGCCCAGCGATACTGCCGATCAGCATCACCACATACAGACTGTGCAACTGCTCATAGCCCATGTTCAGGTTCTGCATGAACCCCACGGCGCCGGTGGATTGCTCCGAGGTGACCATGCGGATCAGGGTCACCGCCAGCGCCAGGCGAATCATCGTTCCGCTGCCCAGCCAACGTGTCATCAACATCGGGTTGCTGCGATTGTGCTCAATAGCCAGGCCCATAATGATCAGCGCGATCGAACAGGCCAGCGCCACGCCGATCCAGTCCGCCTCCAGCCACCAGTCGATGCGCCCGAGCGACAGCACCGCGCACAACAACGCCACACCCGTGGCGAGGATGGCGAAGGTGAGGAAATCGAGTTTTTCGAAGGTCTTGAAGCGGTCACCGGGCGGCAGCTTCAGCAGCAACACACAGCCGAGTGACAGCAGGGCCATGCCCAATTCGAACAGGTACAGACCGCGCCATTCGGCGATCTGCAACAGGTCTTCGGAAAACAGCCGCGCCAGCGGTAACGCCAGTTGCGACGTGCCGAGGCCGAGTACCAACGCTTTGAGCCGCCACTTCGCCGGGAACGCCTGCACCATGTAATACAGACCCAGCGAGCTCAGCGCCGCACCGACCATGCCGTGGGCAGCCCGCACCGCCACTGCCGAGTTGAGATCGTTGACGAACAAATGGCCGAAGGTCACCAGCGCATACAGCACCAGAAACACTTCGGTGAACGCGCGCAAGCCGAACTGCTGGCGAAACTTCACCAGCAGCAGGTTCATCGACACGTTGGTCATCACATACGCCGCGGGCAGCCAGGCCATCTCCGCCGTGGTCGCGCCGAGCGAGCCTTGCAGGTAAGGCAGGTTGGCAACCACCAGCGAGTTTCCCAGCCCACCGGTCACCGCCACCAGCACGCCAACCGCCGCGTACGCCAGGCGCTTGGGCGTGGAATGCAACGGGGTCGACGGAGAACCGGGCAGGCTGGGCTTTTCGTGGGGTTGCCAGTTGCGCGGGGCGTATTTATCCATGAATCGGCCTGGTGCTGGGGGTGGAGGAAGTTTGCCGCAATTTGACGGGCAATACACGACTCGACAGACACCAAGGAACCCTGTGGGAGCGAGCCTGCTCGCGAAAGCGCTGTGTCAGTCGACAACTTCATTGATTGAAAGTCCGCATTCGCGGGCAGGCTCACTCCCACATGGGTTCGGGGTCGCATGGGAAGTCATCGCATAACTTCCAGTTGACAATCCCCGTAAATCTGGGAAATATCCGCATCGATGTTGTACGACGACGTATGACAAATAATAAAAACAACAAACGATCCAGGGAGCGTCACAGTGAGCCCACTCGCCCGCAATTCCGTCCGCCCTTCACGTTTTGCCCATTTCAAGCCACGTTCGACCCTGAGCCTGATCGGTTGCAGCAGCCTCGCTCTGGCCCTGCCGATGAGCGCCGATGCCGAAGGCTTTCTCGACGACAGCAAAGCCACGCTGAACCTGCGCAACGCCTACTTCAACCGCAACTTCGTCAACCCGGCCTATCCGCAGGGCAAGGCTGAAGAGTGGACGCAGAGCTTCATTCTCGATGCCAAATCCGGCTTCACCCAAGGCACGGTGGGCTTCGGCCTCGATGTGCTCGGGCTGTATTCGCAGAAGCTTGATGGCGGCAAAGGCACTGGCGGCACGCAACTGTTGCCGATCCATGATGACGGGCGCCCGGCTGACAATTTCGGCCGCCTCGGCGTGGCGCTGAAAGCCAAAGTCTCGAAAACCGAATTGAAGGTCGGTGAATGGATGCCTGTATTGCCGATCCTGCGCTCCGACGACGGCCGCTCCCTGCCGCAGACCTTTCGCGGCGGCCAGATCACGTCCACTGAAATCAACGGCCTGACCGTGTACGGCGGCCAGTTCCGTGGCAACAGCCCGCGCAACGACGCGAGCATGGAAGACATGTCGATGAACGGCCGCGGTGCGTTCACCTCCGATCGCTTCAACTTCGGCGGCGGCGAATACAGCTTCAACGAAAAACGCACGATGGTCGGCGTGTGGTACGCCGAGCTCACCGACATCTATCAGCAGCAGTATTTCAACCTCAGCCACAGCCAGCCAATGGGCGACTGGACGCTGGGCGCTAACCTCGGTTTCTTCACCGGCAAGGAAGACGGCAGCGCTCAGGCCGGCGACCTCGACAACAAGACCGCGTTCGCCCTGCTCTCGGCGAAATATGGTGGCAACACCTTCTACGTCGGCCTGCAGAAACTCACCGGCGACGATGCCTGGATGCGCGTCAACGGCACCAGCGGCGGCACCCTGGCCAACGACAGTTACAACGCCAGTTATGACAACGCCAAAGAGCGCTCCTGGCAGGTGCGTCACGACTACAACTTCGTTGCGCTGGGCGTGCCTGGCCTGACCCTGATGAACCGCTATATCAGCGGCGATAACGTACACACCGCCACCACCAACGACGGCAAGGAATGGGGCCGCGAATCGGAACTGGCCTACACCGTGCAGAGCGGCCCGCTGAAGAACCTCAACGTGAAATGGCGCAACGCGACCATTCGCCGGGACTTCAGCACCAACGAATTTGACGAGAACCGGATCTTTATCAGCTATCCGATTTCGTTGTTGTAACGGTTGGCGGTTTGCCCTGTGGGAGCGAGCCTGCTCGCGAAAGCGCCGGACCAGTCGACTTGTTCTGACTGGCACAACGCCTTCGCGAGCAGGCTCGCTCCCACAAGGGGATTGCATTGCAAGGCAGGTATCGGGTGTTGAAAAAATGAATCGCCCCTTCCGTCATCTACACCAAAAGTCGCGTTGACAAGATCCGGAAACCCTACCGATACTTCAGCGCAGTCATACGACAACCTACAACAAACCTAATAACAATGTGTTCAGGGATTGCCATGACGTCTATTTCTACCCCCCGCGCTCCTTTCAACCGCCTGCTGCTGACCGGTGCCGCCGGAGGCCTGGGCAAAGTCCTGCGCGAACGCCTGCGCCCTTACGCCAATGTGCTGCGCCTGTCCGACATCGCCGCCCTCGCCCCGGCCGTCGATGACCACGAAGAAGTCGTGCTCTGCGACCTCGCCGACAAGCAAGCCGTGCATCAACTGGTCGAAGGAGTCGATGCGATCCTGCATTTCGGCGGCGTTTCGGTCGAGCGGCCGTTCGAAGAAATCCTCGGCGCCAATATCAGCGGCGTGTTCCACATTTACGAAGCGGCACGCAAGCACGGTGTGAAACGGGTGATCTTCGCCAGTTCCAACCACGTCATCGGTTTCTACAAACAGGACCAACAGCTCGACGCCACTTCGGCGCGTCGTCCCGATGGTTACTACGGCTTGTCCAAGTCCTACGGCGAAGACATGGCCAGTTTCTACTTCGATCGCTACGGCATCGAAACCGTCAGCATCCGCATCGGCTCCTCGTTCCCCGAACCGCAGAACCGCCGGATGATGCACACCTGGCTGAGCTTCGACGATCTCACGCAACTGCTCGAACGCTCGCTGTACACACCAAACGTCGGCCACACCGTGGTCTACGGCATGTCCGCCAACAAAGACGTCTGGTGGGACAACCGCTACGCCAGCCACCTCGGTTTCGAAGCCAAGGACACCTCGGAAGTGTTCCGCGACAAGGTCGAAGCGCAGCCGATGCCAGCCGACGATGATCCGGCGCGGATCTATCAGGGCGGCGCCTTCGTCGCAGCAGGCCCGTTTGGCGATTGATCGCTCGACTTGATCCCCCTCCAATAAAAACCAAGGGAATGAGTATGCAAGCCGAATTGATCGTCGACGCCCGCAACGCGGTCGGTGAAAGCCCGGTCTGGGTGCCGCAGGAAAACGCTCTGTACTGGGTCGACATCCCCAACGGCGGGCTGCAACGCTGGAGCGCTGACACCGGGCACGTCGCCTCGTGGAAAGCCCCGCAAATGCTCGCCTGCATCACCCGCCACCGCAGTGGCGGCTGGGTCGCCGGCATGGAAAGCGGTTTCTATCGCCTGCACCCGCACAGCGACGGCAGCCTCGACAGCGAATTGCTCGCCACCGTCGGGCACAGCCGCGCGGACATGCGCCTCAACGACGGTCGCTGCGATCGCCAAGGGCGTTTCTGGGCCGGCAGCATGGTGCTGAATATGGGCCTGAACGCGCCTGAAGGCCGGCTCTATCGCTACGGCGCCGGGCAGACTGGCGTGATCGAAGCGCAGCTGGATGGCTTCATCGTGCCCAACGGCCTCGCCTTCAGCCACGACGGCAAAACCATGTACCTGTCGGACTCGCACCCCAACGTGCAACTGATCTGGGCCTTCGATTACGACACCGAGACCGGCACGCCATCGAATCGCCGAATCTTCGTCGACATGAATCACTTCCCCGGCCGCCCCGATGGCGCTGCCGTGGATGCCGAAGGCTGTTACTGGATCTGCGCCAACGACGCCGGCCTGATCCACCGCTTCGCCCCGGATGGCCGACTGGATTTCTCGCTGGAAGTACCGGTGAAGAAACCGACCATGTGCGCTTTCGGCGGCAGCAACCTGGACACCTTGTTTGTCGCCTCGATTCGTCCCGGCGATGACCACGACCCGCAATCCCTGGCCGGCGGCGTGTTCGCCCTGAAGCCAGGCGTCAAGGGTTTCGCCGAACCGCAATTCAACGATTTGCTTTAGACCCTCTGCTGCACCGCTGCGCCTTGAACACAAAAATAACAAGACTGGAGACTCACCCCTCATGAACTTCAAACGCACCTTGCTCGCCGCTGCACTTCCGCTAATTTTCACCTTCGCTGGTTCCGCTCAGGCAGAAATAAAACTCAAATTCGCTGACATCCACCCCGCCGGTTATCCAACCGTGGTGGCCGAAGAAAACATGGGCAAGACCCTGACCAAGGAAACCAACGGCGAACTGACCTTCCAGTACTTCCCGGGCGGAGTGCTCGGTTCCGAGAAGGAAGTCATCGAGCAGATGCAAGTCGGCGCGATACAGATGTCCCGGGTCAGCCTGGGTATCGTCGGCCCCGTGGTGCCGGATGTGAACGTGTTCAACATGCCGTTCATTTTCCGCGACCAGCAACACATGCGTAACGTCATCGATGGCCCGGTGGGCGATGAGATTCTCGACAAGATCACCAACTCCGAATTCAAATTGGTGGCCCTGGCGTGGATGGACGGCGGGACGCGCAACATCTACACCAAGAAACCGGTGCGCAAGCTCGAAGACCTCAAGGGCATGAAAATCCGCGTACAAGGCAACCCGATGTTCATCGACATGATGAACGCCATGGGCGGTAACGGCATCGCCATGGACACCGGCGAAATCTTCAGCGCCCTGCAAACCGGCGTGATCGACGGCGCGGAAAACAACCCGCCGACCCTGCTCGAACACAACCACTTCCAGAACGCCAAGTTCTACAGCCTGACCGGTCACCTGATCCTGCCAGAGCCGATCGTGATGTCGAAAATCACCTGGGAAAGACTCACTCCGGATCAACAGAAGATGGTGAAAACGGCGGCCAAGGCTGCCCAGGCTGAAGAACGCGTGTTGTGGGACAAGAAGTCCGCCGCCAGTGAAGAAAAACTCAAGGCCGCCGGCGTCGAGTTCATCACCGTCGACAAGAAACCCTTCTACGACGCCACCGCTCCGGTACGTGAAAAGTACGGTGCGAAGTACGCAGATCTGATCAAAAAGATCGAAGCCGTTCAGTAACACCTCCCGCTCCGTACTCATGAAAAAGGCCCGGCGCGCCAGCGGTTCAGGCGCGCCCGGTTACGGTGGAACCCGATGAAGAATCTGCTGCTGCGTATCAACGACAAGATCTACATGACGTGCATCTGGATCGCCGGCCTTTCCGTCCTGGCGATTTCCCTGATGATTCCCTGGGGCGTCTTCGCCCGCTATGTGCTCGGCACCGGTTCGAGCTGGCCTGAGCCGACGGCGATCCTGCTGATGATGGTGTTCACCTTCATCGGTGCCGCCGCCAGCTACCGCGCCGGCGCACACATGGCCGTGGCCATGCTTACCGATCGCATGCCGCCGCAGCTGAAATCCGCAGCAGCGATTTTTTCGCAACTGCTGATGGCGGCCATCTGCATCTTCATGACCATCTGGGGCGCCAAGCTGTGCATGTCCACCTGGAACCAGTTCATGGCGGCCCTACCCGATCTGCGCGTTGGCGTAACGTATTTGCCGATCCCCGTGGGCGGCTTGCTGACGCTGATTTTTGTTCTGGAAAAACTCTTGCTCGGTGACCAGAGCAAACGGCGGGTCGTGCAGTTCGACCTGGTTGAAGAAAGTGAAGGTGCCGCTTAATGGACGCTCTGATTCTGCTGGGCAGTTTTATCGTATTGATCCTGATCGGCATGCCGGTCGCCTACGCGTTGGGCGCCGCGGCGCTGATCGGCGCTTGGTGGATCGACATCCCGTTCCAGGCGGTGATGATCCAGGTCGCCTCGGGGGTGAACAAATTCTCGCTGCTGGCCATTCCGTTCTTCGTCCTCGCCGGTGCGATCATGGCCGAGGGCGGCATGTCCCGGCGGTTGGTGGCGTGTGCCGGCGTGCTGGTAGGTTTCGTCCGCGGTGGCCTGTCACTGGTCAACATCGTTGCCTCGACGTTCTTCGGCGCGATCTCCGGTTCTTCGGTGGCCGACACCGCGTCGGTAGGCTCGGTGCTGATCCCGGAAATGGAACGCAAGGGCTATCCACGGGACTTCTCCACCGCCGTGACCGTCAGCGGTTCTGTGCAAGCCCTGCTGACCCCGCCAAGCCATAACTCGGTGCTCTACTCCCTGGCTGCAGGCGGTACGGTGTCGATCGCTTCGCTGTTCATGGCCGGCATCGTCCCGGGCCTGCTGATGAGCGCCTGCCTGATGGTGCTGTGCCTGATCTTCGCGAAAAAGCGCAACTACCCCAAGGGCGAAGTGATTCCGATGCGCCAGGCGCTGAAGATCGTCGGCGAAGCCCTGTGGGGCATGATGGCGATGGTGATCATCCTCGGCGGCATTCTCTCGGGTATTTTCACCGCCACTGAATCGGCGGCCATCGCGGTGCTGTGGTCATTCTTCGTGACCATGTTCATCTACCGCGACTACAAATGGAGCGAGCTGCCCAAGCTGATGCACCGCACGGTGCGCACCATCTCCATCGTGATGATCCTGATCGGTTTCGCCGCCAGCTTCGGCTACATCATGACCCTGATGCAGATCCCGGCGAAGATCACCACGCTGTTCCTGACCCTGTCGGACAACCGCTACGTGATCCTGATGTGCATCAACGTGATGTTGCTGCTGTTGGGCACAGTGATGGACATGGCGCCGCTGATCCTGATCCTCACGCCGATCCTGATGCCCGTGATCATGGGCATCGGTGTCGATCCGGTGCAGTTCGGCATGATCATGCTGGTGAACCTGGGGATCGGATTGATAACACCGCCGGTGGGCGCCGTGCTCTTCGTCGGCTCGGCGGTGGGCAAGGTCAGTATCGAAAGCACCGTAAAAGCGCTGCTGCCGTTCTATGGCGTGCTGTTCCTGGTGCTGCTGCTGGTGACCTACGTTCCAGCGATTTCGCTGTGGCTGCCGCACCTGGTGTTGTAACCCGCTGAAAAGATCGCAGCTCCTGCAGGAATCGCATTCCCCTGTAGGAGCTGTCGAGTGCAACGAGGCTGCGATCTGTTGATCTTCACGCCCGCACCAGCATGTACCCCGCCACCACCAGACAGACACTGGCAAACCCCACCTGCAACGCCCGCGCCGGCACCTGCGCGCACAGCCTGCGACCGATGAGCATGCCAACGATGCTGGCGACAATGAACGCCGCACCCTGGCTGTCAATGCGCACACCCGCATGAAACGCGCCGATCACCCCGATCGCGGAAATCAGACTGATCACCATCAACGACGTCGCAACGATGCCGCGCATCTGCACATCGGTCAGTTGCTTGAACGCCGGCACGATCAGAAAGCCGCCGCCGACGCCGAGTAAACCCGAAACCACGCCGGTAATCGCGCCCAGTGCAGCCAGAGTGGCGGTGCATTTGGCGGTCCAGTCGAAGCGCCCGGTCTGCTCGTTGAGCATGCAGTTTTTCTGGCCCCAACTGGCGTGGCCGTGATCGCTCGGCCCCGCTTGCTGACGGTCCTTTCTGAACATTCGCCAGGCGACCAGGACCATCAGTAGGCTGAACAGAATCATCAGAATCTTTTCCGGCAACTGATGCGCGAAGTAGATCCCCAGCGGCGAAAACACTGCGCCCAACGCGGCGATCAACAGCGCCGCGCGGTAACGCACCAGGCCATGGCGCAAACCATCGATCGCCCCGACCGCTGCCGCGCTGCCGACCGCAAACAAGGCCACCGGCGCCGCTTGCGTCATCGTCCAGCCGAGCCCGAGCACCAGCGCCGGCACCGCGAGAATCCCGCCGCCCGCGCCGGTCAGGCCGAGGACCAAACCCATCACCACGCCAAACAGACTTGCCAGCAACATAGGAGTTTTCTCAGTCGACCCTGGACAGACGCGTCAGCCACTCGCGGCCCTTGAGCATGCCGTGCCAGTAGAACCACGGCAGCAGCGTCGCTTTCAGCCACCATGCCGAACGGCGGGCCACGGTCGGGTTCAGCGGGAAAGTCGGCAGCAGTTTGCCGCCATAGCCGAACTCGGCGAGGATCACCTTGCCCTTCTCCACCGTCAGCGGGCAGGAACCGTAGCCGTCGTACCTGAGCGGCAGCGGCTGTTGTTTGCGCGCGGCCAGCAGGTTCTGCGCAACGACGACAACCTGCTTGCGCACCGCTGCGGCAGTTTTCGCATTGCTGGTGCCGCAGATATCGCCCAGTGCGAACACCTCGGGATAGCGCGGATGCTGCAAGCTGTGTGGATCGACTTCGCACCAACCGCCGGCATCGGCCAGCGCACTCTGTGCGATGAAATCCGGCGCGACTTGTGGCGGCACGACGTGGAGCAGATCAAAGGTTATCGCGACCCGGCTGATGTTGCCATCGGCGCCCTTGACTTCAAACCACGCGGTTTTTGCCGGGCCGTCGACCTTGACCAGATTCGAGTTGAACGCCAGTTGCGCGTCGTACTGTTCGATGTACTTCATCAACGGCGGCACGAAGGTCGGCACGCCAAACAGCGCAGCGCCAGCGAGATTGAATTCAACCTTGATGTCTTTCAGCACGGCGGATTTGCGCCAGTGATCGCAAGACAGGTACAGGGCTTTTTGCGGCGCGCCGGCGCATTTGATCGGCATCGCCGGCTGGGTGAACAGCGCCCGGCCATCGCGCAGTTTCTGCACTTGATCCCAGGTGTACTGGGCGTGTTGATAGCTGTAGTTGGAGGTGACGCCGTGCTGGCCGAGGCTTTCCTGCAAGCCTTCGATTTTCTCCCAGGCCAGGCGCAGGCCGGGGCAGACGATCAGGTTCTGATAGCTGACGGTGCGCTGGTCGTCGAGGGTGAGTTGACGGCTTTGCGGGTCGATGGCGCTGACACTGGCCTGAATCCACGTCGCCTGACGCGGCATGACTTTGCTCATCGGCCTGACCGTGTGCTTCACGTCAAACGCGCCACCGCCGACCAGCGTCCACGCCGGTTGATAGTAGTGCTGTGAACTCGGTTCGATCACGGTGACTTTAAGCTGCGGGTCACGCTTGAGCAGGCTGGCGACAAAACCGATGCCGGCCGTGCCACCGCCGATGACCACGATGTCCGCACTGATGGATAGGCCCCAGTGTTGATCGTTCATTGCTTGTTCCTTTTGCTGCACGCAAGGATTTTTTGGCTCACCACAACAACCAATGTGGGAGCGAGCCTGCTCGCGAAAGCGGTGGCTCAGTCAACTATTCGTCGGCTGACACGCCGCCTTCGCGAGCAGGCTCGCTCCCACAGGAGATGTTTGTGAGGGCTGGCATTTATGGCTGTTCCCAGCTCTTGAGTACCGCTCCGCAATAGAGCCCCGAAAGGGTTTTCATCACCTGGATCACTTCGTGACTGGCCAGGCCATAGAAAATGTATTTGCCTTCGCGGCGGGTCGCGACCAGGCCTTCATCGCGCAAGATGCCCAGTTGCTGGGACAGCGTCGGCTGGCGTACGCCGGTCATTTTTTCCAGTTCGCCGACGTTGCGTTCGCCCTGGGTCAGTTGACAGAGAATCAACAGACGATCCTCATTGGCCAGGGCTTTGAGCAAGGCGCAGGCTTTGGACGCCGAGGCGCGCAGTTGGGCGACTTCACATTCGGTCAGACTGGATTGCATTTGCACGAGGCCTTGAAGGTCACTTAAGCTGCGAACATTATGTTTTTACATAAAGTGTTGCAACCCGAAATTACCCAGCACAGGTTTTCGCCATGCCCGCTCTGATTAAAGCGTTCCTCGACCCCGCCTCCTCGACCTACAGCTACGTGGTCTACGAAGCCGACGGCGGCCAGTGCGCGATCGTCGACCCGGTGCTTGACTACGATGGCGCTGCCGGGCGCACCGGCACGGCGCAGGCGGACAAGATCATCGCTTTCGTGCGTGCGCACCGGCTGCAAGTGCAATGGCTGCTGGAAACCCACGCCCACGCCGATCACCTGTCTGCCGCGCCGTACCTGCGTCGGGAACTGGGCGGCAAGATCGCCATCGGTGAATCGATCAGCAAAGTGCAGAGTGTGTTCAAGGCGCTGTTCAATCTGGAGCCGGAATTTTGCGTCGATGGCTCGCAGTTCGATCACCTGTTCGCGCCGAACGAGTCATTCATGATCGGCAACCTCAAGGCCACCGCCCTGCACGTCCCCGGCCATACGCCGGCGGACATGGCCTACCTTATCGACGGCGAACAGATCCTCGTCGGCGACACACTGTTCATGCCCGATGTCGGCACCGCGCGCTGTGATTTCCCCGGTGGCAATGCGCAGCACTTGTTCAAGTCGATCCAGAAGCTGTTGGCTTTTCCGGCGAGCGTGAAGCTTTACGTTTGCCACGATTACCCACCCGAGGGCCGCGCCTCGCAGTGCCAGACCACTGTCGGCGAACAGCGCAGAAGCAATATTCATGTGCATGACGGGATCGATGAAGCGGCGTTCGTGGAGATGCGCACGACACGTGACGCTGGGTTAGGCATGCCGACGTTGCTACTGCCGGCGATTCAGGTGAACGTGCGGGCGGGGAATATGCCGGCGCCTGAGGACAACGGCGTGGTTTACCTGAAGATCCCGCTGAACAAACTCTGACCGCGCTGATTCAGGCGCGGAGCCAACTGATCGTTCCCACGCGCAGCAAAGAAATGCCGCCAGGGACGCTCCGCGTTCCGCCTCAAGAAGTGACGCAGAGCGTCACGGGATGCATTCCCACGCGGAGCGTGGGAACGATCGGCGAATGGAGCTGCCGTGGCTGCGATGTTTTGATCTTCAGGTTCCCAACGTCAATCCATTAGCCGGCAACGGCAACGCGGTCTTATAACGCACCTGCTTCAGCGCAAAGCTCGATCGTATGTTCGCCACCCCCGGAACCTTGGTCAGAAAATCCATCATGAAGCGTTCCAGCGACTGAATGCTCGGCACCAGCACACGGATCAGATAATCCGGATCGCCGGCCATCAGATAGCACTCCATCACCTCCGGCCGATCAGAAATCGCCTCCTCGAAGTGCTGCAGCGCTTCCTCCACCTGCTTTTCCAGGCTGACGTGAATGAACACATTCACATGCAGCCCCAGCAGATCGGCATCCAGCAGCGTGACCTGCTCGCGAATCAAGCCCAATTCTTCCATGGCCTTGACCCGGTTGAAGCATGGCGTGGGTGACAGGTTCACCGAGCGGGCGAGGTCGGCATTGGTGATCCGCGCGTTCTCCTGAAGGCTGTTGAGAATGCCGATGTCGGTACGGTCCAGTTTGCGCATGAGACAAAACCACCTGTTTTTTATGTTTATGCAGAATTTCTATCTGCAAATGGTCGCCAGCGCAACGAAACACAGAGAAATATTCTTCTTGGCCACGCCTATGATTGTTGTAGGACAAGATTTCCCCTACCCGGGAATGACTGCCAGCTCACTACAAGAAATTCACAAGATCGAGCGTAGAAGCCATGACCCAAGCGTATGAACCGCTGCGCCTGCACGTCCCTGAACCCTCGGGCCGTCCCGGCTGCAAAACCGATTTTTCCTACCTGCATCTGACCGATGCCGGTACGGTGCGCAAACCTCCTGTTGATGTAGAACCTGCCGATACCGCCGACCTCGCCCGTGGCCTGATTCGCGTGCTTGACGATCAGGGCAACGCCCTTGGCCCGTGGGCCGAAAACGTGCCGGTCGAGATCCTGCGCAAAGGCATGCGCGCGATGCTCAAGACGCGCATCTACGACAACCGCATGGTCGTCGCCCAGCGGCAGAAAAAGATGTCGTTCTACATGCAGAGCCTTGGCGAAGAAGCCATCGGCAGCGCCCAGGCATTGGCGCTGAACATCGATGACATGTGCTTCCCAACCTATCGCCAGCAAAGCATCCTGATGGCCCGCGATGTGCCGCTGGTAGACCTGATCTGCCAGTTGCTGTCCAACGAGCGCGATCCGCTCAAGGGCCGCCAGTTGCCGATCATGTACTCGGTCAAGGACGCTGGCTTCTTCACCATTTCCGGCAACCTCGCCACCCAATTCATTCAGGGCGTCGGTTGGGGCATGGCCTCGGCGATCAAGGGCGATACGAAAATCGCCTCGGCGTGGATCGGTGACGGCGCCACCGCCGAATCGGACTTCCACACCGCCCTCACCTTCGCCCACGTTTATCGCGCGCCGGTGATCCTCAATGTCGTGAATAACCAGTGGGCGATTTCCACCTTCCAGGCCATCGCCGGCGGTGAAGCCACGACTTTCGCCGGACGCGGCGTCGGTTGCGGCATCGCCTCGCTGCGTGTCGACGGCAACGATTTCTATGCGGTCTACGCCGCTTCCGCCTGGGCTGCCGAACGCGCCCGGCGTAACCTCGGCCCGACCATGATCGAATGGGTCACCTACCGCGCCGGCCCGCACTCGACCTCCGACGACCCATCGAAATACCGCCCTGCCGATGACTGGAGCCACTTCCCGCTCGGCGATCCGATCGCGCGTCTGAAACAGCACCTGATCAAGGTCGGTCACTGGTCGGAGGAAGAGCACACCGCCGTCAGCGCCGAACTCGAAGCCGAAGTGATTGCCGCGCAGAAACAGGCCGAACAGTACGGCACCCTCGCCGGCGGTCAGATTCCGAGCGCCGCGACCATGTTCGAAGACGTCTACAAAGAGATGCCGGAGCACTTGAAGCGCCAGCGTCAGCAGTTGGGGATCTGACATGAACGATCACAACAACAATATTCAGTTGGAAACCGCCATGACCACGACCACCATGACCATGATCCAGGCCCTGCGCTCGGCCATGGATGTGATGCTTGAGCGCGATGACAACGTCGTCGTCTTCGGCCAGGACGTCGGTTACTTCGGCGGTGTGTTCCGCTGCACCGAAGGCCTGCAGACCAAGTACGGCACCTCGCGGGTGTTCGACGCACCGATCTCGGAAAGCGGCATTGTCGGCGTCGCCGTCGGCATGGGCGCCTACGGTTTGCGTCCGGTCGCCGAAATCCAGTTCGCCGACTACGTCTACCCCGCCTCCGACCAGATCATTTCCGAAGCGGCGCGTCTGCGTTATCGCTCGGCTGGCGAATTCACCGCACCGATGACCCTGCGCATGCCTTGCGGCGGCGGCATCTACGGCGGCCAGACCCACAGCCAGAGCATCGAGGCGATGTTCACTCAGGTCTGCGGTCTGCGCACGGTCATGCCGTCCAACCCGTACGACGCCAAAGGCCTGCTGATCGCCTCCATCGAAAACGATGACCCGGTGATCTTCCTTGAGCCGAAACGCCTGTACAACGGCCCGTTCGATGGCCATCACGACCGCCCGGTAACCCCGTGGTCGAAACATCCGCAAGCCCAGGTGCCGGACGGTTACTACACCGTGCCGCTGGACGTTGCCGCGATCACTCGCCCGGGCAAGGACGTGACCGTGCTGACCTACGGCACCACCGTCTACGTCTCGCAGGTCGCTGCCGAAGAATCCGGCGTCGATGCCGAAGTCATCGACCTGCGCAGCCTGTGGCCGCTGGACCTGGAAACCATCGTCAAGTCGGTGAAGAAAACCGGCCGCTGCGTGGTGGTACACGAAGCCACCCGCACCTGCGGTTTCGGCGCCGAATTGGTGTCGCTGGTGCAAGAGCATTGCTTCCATCACCTGGAAGCGCCGATCGAACGCGTCACCGGTTGGGACACTCCCTACCCGCACGCGCAGGAGTGGGCGTATTTCCCAGGGCCGTCCCGCGTGGGCGCGGCGTTGAAACGGGTCATGGAGGTCTGAATGGGCACGCACGTTATCAAGATGCCGGACATCGGCGAAGGCATCGCAGAAGTAGAACTGTCGCAGTGGCACGTCAAGGTTGGCGATCTGGTGGTTGAAGACCAGGTGCTGGCGGATGTCATGACCGACAAGGCGATGGTCGATATTCCGTCGCCGGTACACGGGAAAGTGATTGCGCTCGGTGGTCAGCCGGGTGAAGTCATGGCGGTCGGCAGTGTGCTGATCAGCATCGAGGTTGAAGGTGCCGGCAACCTTAAAGAGTCCGCCGCACCCGCGCCTGTCACACAAGCACCGGCTGCGCCGAAAGTTGAGACCGCTGTCGAAAGCAAACCCGCCGCAGCCGCCGCACCACGTCCGGCTGCCGTTTGCCAGGGCCCGATGGTCGCTCGCGAAGCGGATGAACGCCCGCTAGCCTCGCCAGCCGTGCGCAAACATGCGCTGGATCTGGGCATTCAATTGCGCTTGGTGCGCGGTTCCGGCCCGGCCGGTCGCGTGTTGCACGAAGACCTTGAAGCCTATCTGGCGCAAGGTCAGTCGAACGCTTCGGCGCCGGCCGCTGCCGCTTATGCCCAGCGCCACGACGAAGAACAGATTCAAGTGATCGGCATGCGCCGCAAGATCGCTCAGCGCATGCAGGATGCTACTCAGCGTGCCGCGCACTTCAGTTATGTCGAGGAAATCGACGTCACCGCAATCGAAGAACTGCGCGCGCATCTGAATGAAAAACATGGCGCCAGCCGTGGCAAGTTGACCTTGTTGCCGTTCCTCGTTCGCGCGCTGGTCGTCGCCCTGCGCGACTTCCCGCAGATGAACGCCCGTTACGATGACGAAGCGCAAGTCATCACCCGCCTCGGTGCGGTGCATGTCGGCGTCGCCACGCAAAGCGATGTAGGCCTGATGGTGCCCGTGGTGCGTCACGCCGAAGCGCGCAGCCTGTGGGACAGCGCCGCGGAAATTTCGCGTTTGGCCAACGCCGCGCGCAATGGCAAGGCCAGCCGTGATGAGCTGTCCGGCTCGACCATCACCCTGACCAGCCTCGGCGCATTGGGCGGCATTGTCAGCACGCCGGTGCTGAACCTGCCGGAAGTGGCCATTGTCGGCGTGAACAAAATCGTCGAACGGCCAATGGTGGTCAAAGGCCAAGTGGTGATCCGCAAGATGATGAACCTCTCCAGCTCCTTCGATCACCGCGTGGTCGACGGCATGGACGCGGCGCTCTTCATTCAGGCCATTCGTGGCTTGCTCGAACAACCCGCTACCTTGTTTGTGGAGTAAGCCCGAATGCAATCTCTGAACACCACGCTGCTGATCATCGGCGGCGGCCCCGGCGGTTACGTCACGGCGATCCGCGCCGGGCAATTGGGTATTCCGACCATTCTGGTCGAAGGCCAGTCGTTGGGCGGCACCTGCTTGAATATCGGCTGCATTCCGTCGAAAGCGCTGATTCATGTGGCTGAGCAGTTTCATCAGACGCAGCATCACAGCCAGCATTCGGCGCTCGGCATCAGCGTTGCCGCGCCGACCCTGGATATCAGCAAAAGCGTCGAGTGGAAGGACGGCATCGTTGATCGCCTGACCACTGGCGTCGCCGCGCTGCTGAAGAAAAACAAGGTCCAGGTCATCAATGGCTGGGCGAAAATCATCGACGGCAAAACCGTGGAAGTCGCCGATACGCGCATCCAGTGCGAACATCTGGTGCTGGCCACCGGTTCGACCAGCGTCAACCTGCCGATCCTGCCGATTGGCGGGCCGATCATTTCCTCCACCGAAGCGCTGGCACCGACGTCTGTGCCGAAACGTCTGGTGGTGGTCGGCGGTGGTTACATCGGCCTGGAGCTGGGCATCGCTTATCGCAAGCTCGGCGCCGAGGTCAGCGTGGTCGAGGCGCAGGACCGGATTCTGCCGGCCTATGACGCAGAACTGACGCAACCGGTGCATGAGGCGCTCAAGCAACTGGGTGTGAAGCTGTACCTCAAGCACAGCGTGCTGGGTTTCGACGGCACGTTGCAGGTGCGCGATCCTGAAGGCGAAACCCTCAATCTGGAAACCGACCAGGTACTGGTTGCCGTCGGCCGCAAACCCAATACGCAGGGATTTAATCTCGAAGCGCTGAATCTGGACATGAACGGTTCGGCGATCAGGATCGACAGCCGTTGCCAGACCAGCATGCGCAACGTCTACGCCATTGGCGATGTGAGCGGCGAACCGATGCTGGCCCACCGCGCCATGGCTCAGGGCGAAATGGTTGCCGAGTTGATCAGTGGCAAGAGCCGTGAGTTCAACCCGACCGCCATCGCCGCCGTGTGCTTTACCGACCCGGAACTGGTGGTGGTCGGCACAACCCCGGACGAGGCCAAGGCTGCGGGGCTGGACTGCATCGTTTCCAGCTTCCCGTTCGCCGCCAACGGCCGGGCGATGACCCTGGAATCGAAAAGCGGCTTCGTCCGCGTGGTCGCACGTCGCGACAATCATGTGATTGTCGGCTGGCAAGCGGTGGGCGTTGGGGTTTCCGAACTGTCGACGGCGTTTGCGCAAAGCCTGGAAATGGGCGCGCGACTGGAAGACATCGGCGGCACCATCCATGCCCACCCGACCTTGGGTGAGGCGGTGCAGGAAGCGGCGTTGCGGGCGCTGGGGCATGCGCTGCATCTGTGACAGTTGCAGCTGAATGCCGCTGTGGCGAGGGGATTTATCCCCGCTGGGTTGCGCAGCAACCGCAAAATCTGCCACCGCCGGGCGTCAGATATTTGAGCCAAAGGGGCCGCTTCGCAGCCCAGCGGGGATAAATCCCCTCGCCACAAGCTGCGAAACCGCTCAAGAATGAAGTATTGTTGTGCCCATCCAAAAAAACGTCAGAAGCCTTGAACCGTTTCGGCGGTTGTTCAGTGATAGAGGGTGTCATGGGTAACGAAAGCATCAATTGGGACAAGCTGGGTTTTGACTACATCAAGACCGACAAGCGCTATCTGTCGTACTTTCGCGATGGCGAGTGGGACAAAGGCACCCTGACCGAAGATAACGTCCTGCACATCAGCGAAGGCTCCACCGCCCTTCACTATGGTCAGCAGTGCTTCGAAGGCATGAAGGCCTATCGTTGCAAGGACGGCTCGATCAATCTGTTCCGCCCGGACCAGAACGCCCTGCGCATGCAACGCAGCTGCGCGCGTCTGCTGATGCCGACGGTCGACACCGAGCAGTTCATCGAAGCCTGCAAAGCCGTGGTTCGCGCCAACGAGCGTTTCATCCCGCCGTACGGCACTGGCGGCGCGCTGTACCTGCGCCCGTTCGTGATCGGTGTCGGTGACAACATCGGCGTACGCACCGCGCCCGAATTCATTTTCTCGATCTTCTGCATCCCGGTCGGCGCCTACTTCAAGGGTGGCCTGACCCCGCACAACTTCCAGATCTCCAGCTACGACCGCGCGGCCCCGCAAGGCACCGGTGCGGCCAAGGTCGGTGGCAACTACGCCGCCAGCCTGATGCCGGGCTCGAAAGCCAAGAAGGCCAACTTCGCCGACGCGATCTACCTCGATCCGATGACCCACACCAAGATCGAGGAAGTCGGTTCGGCCAACTTCTTCGGGATCACCCACGACAACAAGTTCGTCACCCCGAACTCGCCATCGGTCCTGCCAGGCATCACCCGCCTGTCGCTGATCGAACTGGCCAAATCGCGTCTGGGCCTGGAAGTGGTTGAAGGCGACGTGCTGATCGACAAGCTGTCGGACTTCAAGGAAGCCGGTGCCTGCGGTACCGCTGCGGTGATCACGCCGATTGGCGGCATCAGCTACAACGACCACCTGCATGTGTTCCACAGCGAAACCGAGGTAGGCCCGGTAACCCAGCAGCTCTACAAAGAGCTGACTGGCGTGCAGACCGGCGACATCGAAGCGCCAGCGGGCTGGATCGTCAAGGTTTGATCTGACGACTGCTGATGCTCAAAGCCCTCCACCGAGTGATTGGTGGGGGGCTTTTTTGTAGGGCTGGGCTCTGGTGTCGTATTGAAAAACGTCACCCCCTCACCCCAGCCCTCTCCCCCAAGGGGGCGAGGGGGAAAGGGCTGGGGTGAGGATTTGCTTTTGATTTTTGGAGGCAATGCGCTTGCCCGTCCGATCCGAAATCCCGCTCGCCTGCCCATTCTGCTGCTTGCCCATCCGCGCCTGGGTGATCAATCCCGGTATCAACTCCCCCTCCGGCAGATTCTTCCAGAACCGCACCGGCAGATGCCCTTGCATGACCTTCGGGTTCAACCGCGCCGGGTTGAAGATGTGGCTGTAGTAGGTCAACCACAAATCGCCGTGGGGATCGTCGACGTTCTGCGCCAGTTGCTGCCACTCAATCGGGCACTGCCGCTCGTGAATCAATTGCTCACCGTCGTAATAAACGCCGTCACGCGGTGTGGCGATCAACCAGCGATGCTGGCCCATGCGCCCGATAAAGTGCTCGCTGGCGCTGTGCAGGATGTCATGGGCCGGCTCGTGCCACGCCACGTATTGTGGACCGGGCAGATCCTTCGACCGCTCGATGAAACGCACGAATGCATGCAGATGATGGGCCTCGCGGCTGACCTGCTTGATGCGCCGCTGCAATTCGCTGCCGAGCTTGTCGCCCGCCATCATCGCCGTGCGGTCGCCGTGACTGACGCGCCAGAGCACTTCATACAACAGGCTCCAGCGTTGCTCGCCGCGATAGCGCGCCGCTTGTTCGAGGGTGTCGAGCAGCGCTCGGGGAATACGCGCCTGAAACGGCCCCTGCCCCTCGGGCACGTGCTCATCACTGGCAAACAGATCGCCCACCCCTTCCGCCGCCCAGCTCACCAGACTCGGATCGATTTCATGGCTGAGCAACCAGCGCGCCTGCTGACGCCATGTGTCGAACAGGTCATCGCAATCAAGACTGATCATCCCCACAACCCCATCTGCTGCGGCATCGGTCGGTCGCGCAATTGCTGATAGAGCATGTGGCTGGTGACTTCCGCCTGTTGCGGGTGGTAATCGCTGGTGATGATGAAAGGCTTCGCCTTGGCCAGCACGCAGCGCATCCGCGCCACGTCTTCGTAACGGATGCGGCGCTGACGACGCAACTCGACCAGGCGCTCGGTGGTGCGCAAGCCAATGCCCGGGATGCGCGCGATCAACGTCGCGTCGGCACGGTTCAGATCCAGCGGAAACACTTCGCGATTTTCCAGCGCCCAGGCCAGCTTCGGGTCGATATCAAGCGCCAGATTGCCCGGGCCTTTAAGCAATTCGTCAGCGCTGTAGCCGTAGCTGCGCAGGAGGAAATCAGCCTGATACAAACGGTGCTCGCGCATCAGCGGCGGCGCGGCGAGCGGTACGCTTTTCGGGCTGTCGGGGATCGGGCTGAACGCCGAGTAATAGACCCGGCGCAAACGGAAGTTGCCGTACAAGGATTGGGCGCTGTGGAGGATGGTGCTGTCGTCGGTGTCATCGGCACCGACGATCAATTGCGTGCTCTGCCCGGCCGGGGCGAATTTCGCCGAGCGCGGCTCGTTCAATACCGTCTGCACGCCGGTGTAGATGGTGTTCATCGCTTGCTTGATCGAGGTGATGTCCTTCTCCGGCGCCAGCGTCTGCAGGCTGGCGTCGGTGGGCAATTCAATGTTGACGCTGAGACGGTCGGCATAACGCCCGGCTTCTTCGATCAAAGCAGGATCGGCTTCGGGAATGGTCTTCAAATGGATGTAGCCGCGAAACTCATGCTCTTCACGGAGCAACTTCGCCACCCGCACCAGTTGTTCCATGGTGTAGTCCGCCGAGCGAATGATCCCGGAGCTGAGAAACAGGCCGCTGACGCAGTTGCGCCGGTAGAAATCCATGGTCAGCGTCACGACTTCTTCCGGGGTGAAGCGCGCACGCGGCACATCGCTGGAACGGCGGTTGACGCAGTACTGGCAATCGTAAAGACAGAAGTTGGTCAGCAGGATTTTCAGCAACGACACACAGCGCCCGTCCGGCGTGTAGCTGTGGCAAATGCCCATGCCATCCGTCGAACCGAGCCCGCTCTTGCCCTCGGAGCTGCGCTTGGGCGCACCACTGCTGGCGCAGGAGGCGTCGTACTTGGCGGCGTCGGCGAGGATGCTGAGCTTGTCGATGATTTGCATGGCACGGACTCTTTACTGTGTGCATATACAGTATAGGCTCGCCCGCCGCGAAACAAGTTGATGGATGACCCCTCGTCGGCTGGCCAGCTGAATTGTGGCGGCCCGCGAAAACCTGTGGGAGCGAGCCTGCTCGCGAAGAGGCCCTGCCAGTCACCGCAACTCAGTGATCAAACCGCCCACTGCAATATCAACCAGCTGTTCGCCCCGCTGATCAACACAAACAGCCCCCAAGCCAGCACCCGCGTGGGCCAGCGGTTGACGAACGGCCCCATCAACTGCCGGTCGTTGGTCATGCGAATCAGCGGGTACAAGGCAAACGGCAGTTGCAGGCTGAGCACGACCTGGCTCAACACCAGCAACTTGCCGATCGCGTTATCGCCCATGAGCCAGACGCCGATGAACGCCGGAATCAGCGCCAGCCCGCGAGTGATCAAACGCCGCTGCCAGCACGGGATGCGCAGGTTCAGATAGCCCTCCATGATGACCTGCCCGGCGATGGTCCCGGTGAAGGTCGAACTTTGCCCCGACGCGAGCAGCGCCACGCCGAACAGCACACTCGCCAGCGCACCGCCAACCAGCGGGTCGAGCAGGTGATACGCGTCCTGAATGTCGACCACATCGGTGTGTCCGGACTGGTGAAACGCCGCCGCCGCGAGAATCAGGATCGCAGCGTTGACCAGCAGCGCCAGGGCCAGCGAACCAATGGTGTCGATACGCGCCAGTTTCACCGCGTCCTGCTTGCTCGCCAGGTCCTTGCCGATCATCCGCGTCTGCACGATCGAGGTGTGCAGGTAAAGGTTATGCGGCATTACTGTGGCGCCGAGGATGCCAATGGCCAGATACAGCGGCGCGGCATCGCCGATGGCCGCCAGCGAAGGTTTGAAGCCCAGTGCGACGTCTGGCCAGTACGGTTTGATCAACAACAACTCGACGAAGAAACACACACCGATGGTCGCGACCAGCACCAGCATGATCGCTTCGAGACGGCGGAAGCCCCGGTTTTGCAGGGCCAGCACCAGCAACGTGTCGAACGCCGTCAGGGCGATGCCGAAGGTCAGCGAGCAACCGAGCAGCAAGTGAAACGCGAGAGCGCAGCCAAGCACTTCGGCGAGGTCGGTGGCGATGATCGAGATCTCCGCCAGTATCCATTGCACGCGCGCGGTCGGCGTGCTGTAGCGCTCGCGGGACAGCTGCGCCAGATCGCGCCCGGTGGCGATGCCCAACCGCGAGCACAGACATTGCACGACCATGCCGGCCAGACTCGCCAGCAACACGACGAATAAGAGACTGTAGCCAAAACGCGAACCGGCCTCGATCGCGGTCGCCCAGTTGCCCGGGTCCATGTAGCCGATCGACACCAGCAAACCGGGACCGGCGAAACGCAGCACACGTTTGAAGAACGAGGCAGTCGGATCAACCGCGACACTGCCGGCCACTTCCGGCGGGCAAAACGGCGCGGTGGCGATTTTGGGCAGACTGAATTTCACGCACACATCCAGAAACAAAAACGGGAGCCCGGCAGCTTAGTCGTTTCGCCTGATGCCTTGAAGCGCAAAGATCACTGAACCTATGGGTTCACCCCCAACAACTGCTCGCGCAACTCGGGACTGCGTGTTCGCGGATCCAGCCAGATATCGAAAAACGCCTTGGCAAACTGTGGATCCTCAATCTCATGCTGGAGCTTCTGGCCGACAAAAAACCGCGCGCCCTGCCCCGGCAGATACACGCCGGTAATCCGCGTGCCGGCCTGAACGTCGACAAACGATTGCTGCATCTGCGTCTGCCAGCCGGCCAATTGCGCTGAAGTGACCCGGGGACCGGCAAGGCGTTTGATCTCATCGACGCTGGTGCTGACCAGATCGTCGCGCGAGATGTTGCGCCGGTAGATCAGCTCCAGAGCAAACGGCTGGCCATCCGCCAGAGGCCGCGCGGCACTCCACAAGCGCGCGCTGTAAACGTCGAAGCCGAACACGCTGAAATCGCCGCTGCCGATAATTTGCGCGCCCGGGACTGCGTCCTGCCAATTGGCCCATGTCGGTGTGAGCAACAGCGCCCATAAACCGATGCCACAACAGCCACGAACGAGCTTGGGTGTTCTGTTCATCGCCGTATCGTCTCCGCTGCATTCTGATGATCAAAGCATAGCCGGATTTGCGCCTGAATTTTTGTATACAAAAATTGCGAACATAGGCAGCAATCTTTAATCGGCAGTGCTAACGTCGCTCATCCTGACCCGACGGAGACACCCGCGTGCTGATCCTGAAATTGCTGCTGATTCCCGGTTTTCTCCTGCTGATTTCCCTGGCGGGCAAGCGCTGGGGGCCGAGCGTGGCCGGGTGGCTGTCAGGATTGCCGGTCGTGGTCGGGCCGATTCTGTTCTTTCTGGCGATCGAACAAGGGCCGCAGTTTGCCGCGCAATCAGCGGTCGCGGCGCTGTCGGCAATGTTCGCGATGATCGCTTTCTGCATCACCTATGCGCAGGTGGCGCAGCGGGCGAACTGGCCGTGGGCGTTGACCATTTCACTGGCGGTTTGGGCCGCGCTGGCGGCGGTGTTGTCGGTGATCCCGGCGTCCTTGCCGTTCTCGGTGATTGCGGCAGCGGTGGCACTGCTCGCTTCGCCTTATCTGTTCCCCGAGGTGCAGCCGGTGTTGAACGGGCCAGCACCGAAGTCGGACAAACTGATCTGGCGGATGATCGCCGGTGCGGCGCTGACGCTGGTGGTGACGATGCTCGCCAGCACCGTCGGCGAACGCTGGAGCGGCCTTCTCGCGGTGTTCCCGGTGCTCGGCAGCGTCATGGCGGTGTTCTCGCAACAAACCCGCGGCCCGGCGTTTACCGCTGCGTTATTACGCGCAACGGCGACCGGCATGTATTCGTTCTCGGCGTTCTGCCTGGTGTCGGCCTTGACGCTGCCGACCATGGGCCTCAGCGGCTTCGCAGTGGGAGTGGCAGTGTCGGTGGCGATGCTCGGGGTGACCCGGCGTCTGCTGGCGCGGCCAGTGGCCAAGGCGCAAGCACAATAACCGCCTGGACGAATCGCGCTGGAACGCCCGGCACGCTCCGTGGGATGATCGCCCGCCTCGCGCGACCATTCACCGGAGATTCACATGTCATTGTTGAGCAAAAAAGCCGTTGTTCTGATGCTGGCGGCCGTCGCTGGTTTCGCCGCGATCAACGCGCACGCCGCCAAGGAAAAAGTCAAAACCGAGAAGGTCTCGCTGCTCGACGGTAAGTTTGCCTTTGTCCTGCCCAAAGGCTTTGTCGCCGACCCGCTGCCCGCCAGCCCGAGCGGGGCCAAGGGCACGATGTACACCAACCAGACCACCAAGACCGTGGTCATCGCCGCCGAAAACCAGATCCCGGCTGGGCAGAACGTCAAGGACAACGACGGTGAGTTTCTCGACGGCAGCGTGTCGAGTTTCATCGACGATCAGCGCAAGGCCCTGCCGGACTTCAACAAGCTCAGCGAAAAAAGCCTGACCCAGAAAGGCACCGGCCTGGGGCTGCGTCAGGTTGACAGCACCGCCACTCAGGGCGGTGGCCAAACCCTGAACACCACGCTGCTGGCCGGCTCGGGGACGAAGATGGCGCTGGTGCAGGTGATTTCCCGCGCCAGCGACAAGAAAGCTCACGATGCCTTGATCAAAGCCATCGTCAAGGATTGAGCCGCTGCAACCAGCCATTCAGATCGCGCAATTCGGCCGCACTGATGCTGTGGCCGACGCCCGGATAAGCGTGAAACTCGGGCTTGTAATCGAGTTTTTGCAATAGCGCGTTGGCCTCGGTGCCGTGACGGTAAGGCACCGGATCATCAGCGGTGCCGTGGCCGATAAAAATGCTCAGCGGCAGTGGCGCTTGCCCAGGCTTGAGTTCGGCTTTGAGCACCGGCAACAAGCGCCCGCTCAACGCGGCAAATCCGCCGACGGCCACCGGCGCGCGCAGGCCCACTTCGTAGCTCATCATCGCGCCTTGGCTGAAGCCGATCAGGTACACCTTGTCCGGCGCGGCGCGATATTTCTTCGCCGCCTGGGCGATAAAGTCGCGCAGCTTCTGGCCGCTGACCTTCAGATCATCGCTCTCGCCGTTGTAGGCGCCTTCGCCCTTTTTGCGAAACCACTGGAAACGTCCTTCACCCAATGTCATCGGCGCGCGCACGGAAAGGTAGTTGTACTGCGCCGGCAGCTGAAATTTCATGCCGATCAGATCGGCCTCGTTACTGCCGTAACCGTGCAGGAAAATCACCAGCGGACGTGGTTCAGCGTCGGCGTGGACCTGTTCGAGGTATTTGAGCGGCAAGTCGGATTGCAGGGTGGTTTGCGCGTGGACGGCGGTGGATGCGAGCAGGGTCAGCAGGGCGAACAATTTCAGCATTGCAGCGTTCCTTCACAGAGTGTCGGGTTCGCGGGGGAGCCTAACATTCTCGGCTGAGGATCCAAATTTTGTGGCGTGGCTGATGGCCCTTTCGCGAGCAGGCTCGCTCCCACCGTTGAAATGCGTTCCCCCTGTGGGAGCGAGCCTGCTCGCGAAGAGGCCCGCACGTTCACCGCAACCTGTCAGTCGTTGGTCAGCTTGCCCGTACGAAACGGCACCCGCCCCGCCACTTTCGCCTGCCAGATCCCCGGCTCGGTATAACGCCCGCGATCAATCGCGAACAGCACCCCGCTGGTGCCGGCGCGCACGGTGGTCACGCGATCCTGCAACGGGTCAACAACCTCGAACAGCGCATCGCCCTGCTCTACCCACTCGCCGGCATTGCGCAAGAAACTGACCACGCCATGGTGCGGGGCGAACAGGTATTCGGTGCCTTCAAACGGCAGACCTTCACAACATTCGCTCGGCGCCGCCGGCCATTCGCCGCTGATGAAACCCTGCTCGGCGAGAAAGCCCAGAATCGCTTCGCTATTGGCCTGAGCCTGATCGACGCGGGTGTCGCCCATGCTGCCCAGCTCCAGCGTGGTCGCCAGATTCGCCGCCGGAATCGCCGCGTTCGGGAATGCTTTGGCCAGACGCAACCATGGCGTCGAGCAGGACTCATCGAACGAGCTGCCACCGGAGTCCTCGCAGAGCAATGCCACGCCCGCCTTCAGCCGCGCCGCCAGCGATTGCCACTGCGGCCAGTGTTGCGGCAGCGCATAGAGGTGAATCGCAGCGTCGAAGTCGCAATGCAGATCGAGGGTGATGTCGGCGTCGCACGCGTGGCGCAGCAACAAGCGGTGCAAGGCCTCCAGTTGCGAGGCCGGCGCCGGCAATTCTTCGAAGACTTGAGCCATGGCCTGGCGAATCAGCGCGACGTTGGCCTCGGCATCCGCGCCCAGACGCTCGCCAACCAGCGCCGCCACCGGGGCGCTGAGCTCGACGAACGCGCGGTTGAAGTTCTTGCCGCTGCCCAATTCGAAGCGGCCCATGTGATTGCCTTGCAGATGCTGATCCAGGCCGATCGGATTGGCCACCGGCACCAGTTCGATAACGCCCTGCAAACTGCCCTGCCGTTCCAGTTCGTTCAGGCGCAGCTTGAGTTCCCACGCGGTACGCATGCCCGGCAGTTCATCAGCGTGCAGGCTGGCCTGGATATACACCTTGCGGCTGCCGGCGCCGTAGCGGAACACGCTGAGGGAGCGCTCGCTGCCCAAGTGGCTCCAGGGCAGAACGTGGTCGATGCGTTGCATGAAAAACTCCTGAATAGCTGGGTTACGTAAAACCCTGTGGGAGCGAGCCTGCTCGCGAATGCGTCAGGTCAGACGATGACGATATCGAATGTCAGACCGCATTCGCGAGCAGGCTCGCTCCCACAGAGAATTTCCATAAATAAAAAAGCATAAAAAAAGTGGCCACCGCGCAAACGGGGCCACTTTTTTTCACGGCGTATTAATGGCCGTACACGTCAAAGTCGAAGTACTTGTCCTGGACTTTCTTGTACTCGCCATTGGCGCGGATTTCGGTGATGGCTTTGTTGAATTGCTCAGCCAGTGCGGTATCGCCCTTGCGCACGGCAATGCCAGCGCCGCCGCCGAAGTATTTGGCGTCTTCGTAGGTCGGGCCGACGAATTCGAAGCCTTTGCCGGCGTCGGTTTTCAGGAAACCATCGCTGAGGTTGACCGAGTCAGCGAGCATCGCGTCGATACGCCCGGAAACCATGTCGAGGTTGGCTTCCTGCTGCGAGCCGTAGCGCACCAGTTCGATCCCGGCCGGAACCAGCACTTCGGTCGCGTAGCGGTCATGGGTACTGGCACGCAGCACGCCGACTTTCTTGCCCTTGAGTTCGGTCAGCGGGTCTTTCACGCCCGAGCCTTCCTTCATCACGAAGCGCGCCGGGGTGTGGTAGTACTTGATGGTGAAATCGACGTTTTTCTTGCGATCGTCAGTGATGGTCATCGACGACAGGATCGCGTCGATCTTCTTCACTTTCAGCGCCGGGATCAGGCCATCGAACTCTTGCTCGACCCACGTGCATTTAACTTTCATCTGCGTGCACAGTGCGTCACCGATGTCCACGTCAAAACCAGTGAGTTTGCCGTCAGCGGTTTTCATCGAGAATGGCGGGTACCCGGCTTCGATACCGATGCGGATCGGCTTGGCGTCTTCGGCCACAGCGGTCAGGGACAACATCGACAGTGCCAGGGCACCGAACATCACTAGCTTTTTCATTTATTACTCCCGTGCGGAGGCTTTTATTGGCAGCTTTCGAGTCAGCGTTCGGTCATGGCGTTCTAACGGCAAAAACCGAAGTGGCCGGCAGTCTATGGCGGCGCGCACGGAGGCAATTGTTTTTAAGCGACAAATACTTACAGAACATCGGCGATCACTTTGACGAGAGTAAACGCGTGCGCCGTGTTGGTGCGAAGGATGTAGAACAAGACTGTTTTCAGAGCAAGAAACGCCGATCCCCCGTAGAGCTGCTGGAGGCTGCGATCTTTTGATCTTGTTTTTTTGAGATCAAGATCAGAGGATCGCAGCCTTCGGCAGCTCCTACAGAAACGTCAGCATTCGCAGGCGACAGGTGTATTGGCCACTGACGCCGCGCTCAGTTCGAAACCTTCATCGAGCCATCCGGTGACGCCGCCGATCATCTCTTTCACCGGATAACCCAACGCCGCCAGCTTCACCGCAGCCTTGTTCGCCCCATTGCAATGCGGCCCGGCGCAATAGACTACGAACAAAGTGTGTTTCGGGTAATCGGCCAAGCGCTCCGCCGTGAGCAAGCGTGTCGGGATATTGATCGCGCCGGGTACATGGCCGCGCTCGAACGCCAATGGGCCGCGCACATCCACCAGAACGAAGTCGACCTCCCCGGCCTCTTGGCTACTGAACACGTCGGAACAATCGGTTTCGAAGGTCAGACGATTGCTGAAATGCATCAGGGCAATCGCCGAAGGTGCGGCGGGGATTTCGCGAACCAGGCTGATCATGTTGTGTTGCTCCTTTGTCTGTGGGGGATGAACAGACTTTATCGAGACGGCGCTTGCCGCTACAGTGGCGCGCAAGACACCGACCGGGAGTTTTCCGCCAAATGCTCACTCAGCCCAATCTGGTTGCCATTCTGGCCTACGATGGCCTCTGCACGTTCGAGTTCGGCATTGCCGTGGAGATCTTCGGCCTGGCCCGACCAGAGTTCGATTTCCCTTGGTACGAGCATGCGATTGCTGCAGTCGATCCAGGCCCGATGCGCGCCATGGGTGGCATTCAGGTACTGGCCGATGGTGGCCTGGAATTACTCGCCGAAGCGCGCACCATCGTCATTCCGGGCTGGCGCGACCGCAACGCCCCGGTACCGCCTGCGCTGATCGACGCGTTGCGTCAGGCCCATGACCGAGGCGCGCGTTTGCTGTCGATCTGCTCGGGCGTGTTCGTCCTCGCCGCGAGCGGCCTGCTCGACGGCCACCGCGCCACCACGCACTGGCGCTACACCGGTGAACTGGCGCAACGCTTCCCGGCGATCGAGGTCGATCCGGACGTGCTCTACGTCGACGCCGGTCAACTGATCACCTCCGCCGGCAGCGCCGCCGGCATCGACGCCTGCCTGCATCTGGTGACACGTGACTTCGGCACGCAGGTCGCCAACGCCGTCGCGCGGCGACTGGTCATGTCGCCACAACGCACCGGCGGCCAGGCCCAATTCATCCCCACCCCGGTCAGCCCGACACCCCGCAGCGACCTGTCGCGCGTCATGCAATGGGCCCGCGAACGCCTGCACGAACCACTGGAAGTGCGCGACCTGGCCAGTGAAGCGGCAATGAGCGAGCGCACGTTTCTGCGGCGCTTCACCGAAGCCAGCGGGCAAACGCCCAAGGCGTGGCTGCAACATGAACGCTTGGCGCGAGCGCGGGAGCTGCTCGAGAGCACCCATCAACACACCGAGCAGATCGCCCAGCGCTGCGGCTATCGCTCGGTGGAAAGTTTTCGTGTGGCGTTCCGCAGCGTGGTGGGCGTACCGCCGTCGGTTTATCGGGAGCGGTTTGGGCGAAGCAACAAGCTTTCGTTCCATCCCGCAGCGTTTTAAGCGCTGACGTTGACGGCGAGGCCGGCAGAAACGCTCGCGGTGAAAATTGTGAAACGGAAAATGCGGCTTGCTTTATATTGATTCTGATATAACCTGAAAATCAAACGGCACTGGCATTTCTTGCAATAAAACTCACCGTCGCCGCTTACGTTCAGCTATTACGCTTTTCCTTTTGACACAGGACAAGCCGATGCCGAAACACAAGGATGTGGTGTTCGTGGGAAGCGCGTTGAAAGATCTCAAAGCGTTCCCGGTTGATGCCCGAAGAGCGGCGGGGTTTCAGCTGGACCTGTTGCAACAGGGTGATGCCCCACTCGATTGGCGCCCTGTGAAAACCGTAGGACGCGGTGTTAATGAAATCAGGATCACCGAGGACTCAGGGGCGTTTCGCGTGTTTTATGTAGTCAATCGACCTGAAGCAATCTATGTGCTTCACGCCATGCACAAAACCACACGTAAAACGGAAATTAGAGACATCGAACTGGCCCGGGCCAGATATCAGGAAATAGGTTAAGCCATGAAGGAACATCAAGACTCATCCCAACGATTTTCCAGTGTATGGGATGCATTGGAGGACACGCCTCAGGAAGCTGCCAACATGCGTCTGCGAGCCAAGCTCATGCGTTCGCTTTGCGAGACCATTCGAGCGTGGGAGCTCCCTCAAAAGGACGCGGCACAGAGATTGGGAATCTCGCAGCCACGCCTCAATGATGTACTCAACGGGAAAATCGACAAATTCTCGCTGGATGCGTTGGTCAACCTGTCAGCTGCTGCAAGGCTGGAGGTGGACATTTGCTTTGCGTCAGGCCCGTTGCAATGGGCCTGACACTGGCTTTGCGTGGCAATGTCCACCCTGTATTCCGAGTTTTGAAATCGAGGGAGTTGAATAGCATGCAACTTCGCAGTTAACCATCGACATCATCCAGCTGCACAGGAGTTCCGCTGGATGATTCCTCCCCTTCAATCCTCCCGCGTCAAAACCTCCAGCAACTCAATTTCAAACACCAGATTCGAATTCGGCGGGATCTTGCCCATGCTCCGCTCGCCGTAGCCCAGATGCGCCGGTACCAGCAATTTGCGTTTGCCGCCGACCTGCATGCCCATCAGCCCCTGATCCCAGCCTTTGATCACCCGGCCAGTGCCGATCACGCACTGAAACGGTTTGCCTCGGCTCCAGGACGAGTCGAATTCAGTGCCGTCTTCCAGCCAGCCGGTGTATTGGGTGGTGATCAGCGCGCCTTTCACCGCGGCTTTGCCGTCGCCCGGTTGCAGGTCGATGATTTGCAGTTCGTCTGTCATGTCGTTGGCTCTTGAGATGTTCGCAGGCGGCGTTTTTCGCAGAATCCGGCGGCGATGGCAATCCATGGAACCGAAAACACGCCTTGCCGCTCACATGTGTATCGACATCGTATGACGACAAGGATGCTTAGATGACCGACTCTCGATTGCTGCGCAGTTTCATCCCGCCCTACATCCTCAACCGCATCATCGCCCACGGTTCCGAGCCGCAGCGCAACGCCGCGATGCAGACGCTCAACCATGTACGCAGTCTGCTGCCCAACCCCGGACGCCCTTCGCAGCCGCCCGCGCGGGCGATTCTGCCGGAAGCGAGTAAGCCTGGCCTGGCGCGGCGCAGTGTGCATGATGCGCAGAACAAAATGCTCTTGCCGGGCATGCCGGTGCGCCTCGAGGGCCAGCCGGCATCGGGAGATCCGGCGGTCGACGAGGCTTACGATGCGCTGGGCGCCAGCTATGATTTCTTCTGGAAAGTGCTCGGTCGCGACTCGATCGACAATCAGGGATTCGCGCTGATCGGCAGCGTGCATTACGGGCAAGCCTACGAAAACGCGTTCTGGAATGGCGCGCAGATGGTTTTCGGTGACGGCGATGGCGAAATCTTCCAGCGCTTCACCCGCTCGCTCGACGTCATCGGCCATGAACTGGCCCACGGCGTCACCGAAAGCGAAGCCGGGCTGATTTATGCCAACCAGTCCGGCGCGCTGAACGAGTCGCTCTCGGATGTATTCGGCGTGTTGATCAAGCAATACATCCTCGGCCAAACCTCCGAGCAGGCAGACTGGCTGATCGGCGCCGACCTGCTGATGCCACAGATCCAAGGCAAGGGCCTGCGCTCGATGTCGCACCCCGGCACGGCATACGACGACCCGATGCTGGGCAAGGATCCGCAACCGGATCACATGCGCAAGTTCGTCATCACCAGCGAAGACAATGGCGGCGTGCACATCAACTCCGGCATTCCCAACCGCGCGTTTTACCTGGCAGCGCGAGCGTTTGGCGGCTTCGCTTGGGAAAAGGCCGGACACATCTGGTACGACACGCTGTGTGATGACCGTTTGAAACAGGACGCAACGTTCGACGCGTTCGCGAAACTGACGATCGACCATGCTGGCCAGCGCTTCGGCGCCGAAGCAGCCGACACGGTGCAGCAAGCCTGGGCACAGGTCGGTATCGAATAATCCGAGGAGACCGTATGAAAACGCTACCCGAGCTGGATAAAGATTCCGTTTTGCGCGTATCTCGCCAGGGTGGCGTTGCAGCGATTCACAGCCTGAGCCGCCCACGGGAAATCGAATTCGCGCAATGCGACATCAGTCAGCGTTCGAGAATATGCTCGGTGCTCGAAGGTTGCCTGCCACTGGACAGCAGCGAATCCGGCCGTGGGGATCAGCGCTTCTACCAGATTGAGGTGCGCTACCCGTCAGGGGAAATGGTGTTGAAGGTGCCAGAGGATCGGGCGCCTGGGGAGCTGGTGCAGCTTTGGGACAAGGGGGAGCTTCTGTAAACGCTCCCCCCGATGTTCAGGCTATTTCTCGACGGGATGCATCTCGACAATCGTGCCGTTGGTGATCATCACCATCACGTACTTGTCATTGATCTGCACCCACTGCGCCTGCTCGATCGGCGCTTTCAGACCTTTGGCTTTCCAGTTTTTCAGCGCCTTGTCTTCGCGCTGGTACATTTCTGGAGCGCGGTCGTTGACCTTCAGTTGGCGATCGCTGGTCGGCGATTGCACGGCGGGTTCGCTGGAGGTTTGCGCCGCTTGAACAACGGGCGTGATCCCGGCAATACCGGCAACAAGGGCCAGGCTGGCGATTAGGGTTTTGCTGTTCATCGGTGAACCTCTTTCAGATGGGTAGTACCTGAACTCCGACTGCGTGGCGCGGGAAACATTCCTTGTTTTTTGCCGGATGCGGCCGTTAGAAGGCTTTGTCCATCAGACCGCCATCGCTGGCAAGCCAGCTCCCACAGGGATTGGTATTACAGCGCAATTATTGTCCAGAGCTCCGGTCCTCTCCTACAAAACCAAGCAAAGCAAGATCAAAAGATCGCAGCCTTCGGCAGCTCCTACAGTTGGATCGCGTGAATTCGATGGAAACGGGTTCACCTGCAGGCCGTCGTCGCGATCAGGCTCGCCCCCACCAGAAAAGCAAAGCAGCGCAGCTGCCCGCGGCGAAGCCGCCCCACTCAACGACGAGCGTTAGCTCGAGTACCGCTCTTGATCTTGATCCACCGGCGACGTCGGAAGGCTGAGTGGAGGGATTGATCCGGGGGTGGGAGCGCAGCGACCGTTCGACGAAGTCGAACACAGCGGAAGGAGGTGCAGCGAAGCAAACCGTAGCCGCTGCGCCCGGATCGATCCCGCAGCGAAGGAACCCGAGCCTGCGAGGGCCGAACGCAGGAGCAAGCGTTTTTTTGCTTACTTTTTTTAGGCGTTTGTAAAAAAAGTGAGTCGCCGTAAGGGCGAAACCCTAAGCGGCCATGACCGCAGCAACGGATATGTACCCGGTCAGCCAGAACAAATCATCGCCCGACGCGACGCAGGCTTGCTCCCACAAATGCGCCAGGCACTGAAGCCATTGATCCGCCCCACGCATCAATCCATGCCAACAATGCAATTAACAGATTGTTACATCTGCGCCACCATCCACCTCAATAAAAACCGTGCGCCGCCTCTCCGTAGCGCACGTCATAAAAGCGGTGGAGTACTTTTCAATGACAGCCTCAATCCCAACCAACGGCTCGCGGGCCGGTGCCATCTTCCGGGTGACCTCGGGCAACTTCCTCGAACAGTTCGACTTCTTTCTGTTCGGCTTCTACGCCACGCAGATCGCGGCGGTGTTCTTCCCGGCGAGCAGCGAGTTCGCCTCGCTGATGATGACGTTCGCGGTGTTCGGCGCAGGCTTCCTGATGCGTCCGCTCGGCGCCATTGTGCTCGGCGCCTACATCGATGACGTCGGCCGGCGCAAAGGTCTGATCGTCACCCTGTCGATCATGGCCAGCGGCACGATATTGATCGTGCTGGTGCCCGGCTACGAAACCATTGGCCTGTTCGCCCCGGCGCTGGTGTTGATCGGGCGACTGCTGCAAGGCTTCTCCGCCGGCGCGGAACTCGGTGGTGTCTCGGTGTATCTGTCCGAAATCGCTACGCCGGGCCGCAAAGGCTTTTTCACCGCTTGGCAGTCGGCCAGCCAGCAAGTGGCGATCATCGTCGCGGCAGCGCTGGGCTACGGTCTGAACCAGTGGATGGAGCCGCAAGCCGTGGCCGCCTGGGGCTGGCGCATTCCGTTTTTCGTCGGCTGCATGATCGTCCCGTTCATCTTCTTCCTGCGCCGCAACCTGGCGGAAACCGAAGAGTTCGCCGCACGCAAACACCGTCCAAGCATGCGCGAAGTGTTCCGCACCCTCGGCCAGAACTGGGGCGTGGTACTCGGCGGAATGTTGATGGTCGCGCTGACCACCACCGCGTTCTACCTGATCACCGTGTACGCACCGACCTTCGGTAAGACCGTGCTGCACCTGAGCACATCCGACGCGTTGCTGGTAACGCTGCTGGTGGGCGTGTCGAACTTCTTCTGGCTGCCGATTGGTGGTGCGTTGTCCGACCGTATCGGCCGTCGCCCAGTGCTGATCGGCATGGCCTTGCTTGCACTGGCCACGACTTATCCGGCGCTGTCGTTCCTGGTGCAGGCGCCGAGCTTCACCAACATGCTGCTGTCGCTGCTGTGGTTGTCCTTCATTTACGGCTTGTACAACGGCGCGATGATTCCGGCGCTGACCGAAATCATGCCGGTGGAAGTGCGCGTCGCCGGTTTCTCCCTGGCTTACAGCCTGGCCACGGCGATCTTCGGCGGTTTCACCCCGGCGATGTCGACCTTCCTGATCCAGTACACCGGCGACAAAGCCGCGCCAGGCTACTGGATGAGCATCGGTGCCCTGTGCGCTCTGTGCGCCACTCTTTACTTGTACCGCCGTGCCGGTGGTCGTCTGCAACCTGTCGCGGCCTGAGGAAAACTCGCCATGAAAAAACTTTCTACTGTCACCGCCCTGCTCGCCGGTCTCGCATTCAACTTCGCGGCCCAGGCCGAAGAACTCAGCGTGATGACCTCCGGTGGTTTCACTGCCGCCTACAAGATCCTCGGGCCGAAATTTGCCGCCGCCACCGGTAACACGCTGACCACCAGCCTCGGCCCGTCGATGGGCAAGGCGCCGGAAGCGATTCCCAACCGTCTGGCACGCGGCGAGCACGCCGACGTGGTGATCATGGTCGGTTACGCTCTTGATGAGCTGATCAAACAAGGCAAGGTCGACCCGGCCTCCCGCGTTGAACTGGCGGATTCGCGGATCGGCATGGTGGTTCGCGAAGGCGCGGCGAAACCGGACATCAGCAGCGTCGACGGCCTGAAGAAAACCCTGCTTGATGCGCAGTCGGTGGCCTACTCCGACAGCGCCAGCGGCGTGTATATCGAGCAGCAGCTGTTCAAGAAACTCGGCATCGAAGATCAGTTGAAACCGAAAGCCAAGATGATCGCCAGGATCCCGGTCGGCTCGGTGGTCGCCACTGGCGACTATCAGTTGGGCTTCCAGCAGGTCAGCGAATTGCTGCCGGTGCCGGGCGTGAGCTTCGTCGCGAAAATTCCGGAATCGGTACAGTCGGTGACACGTTTTGCCGCTGGCATTCCGGTCAAGGCCGAGCATCCGCAAGAAGCCAAGGCCCTGCTCGCCTACCTCGCGGCACCGGCCGCTCAGGCTGACGTGCAGGCCACCGGGCTGGATTCGGTCAAGCGTTGATCGTTGGCGGCTGGACGCGCATTTCCACGACCAGCCGCTCCAGTTCCAGTGCCGCCGGGGTCAACGTGCGATCCCGGCGCTTGATGATGCCGACACTGCGCATCACCTGCGGCTCAATCAGTGGCACCCGCGTCAGGATCGGATGATCCGGCCCGGGCATCGCCATCAACGGCACCGCCGCCACGCCTAGCCCCGCCTCCACCAAGCCGATCATCGTCGTCACATGCCGCGTCTCGCAGATACTCTGACGCTGCGGCACCACCCCGCCCAAGGCCTGATCGAGCAGAAAGCGATTGCCCGAAGTCTTGTCCAGCGCGATGTAATCCTGCTGATAGAACTCGTCCCAACTGACGCTGCTGCGCCCGGCCAGCGGATGATCGCGACGACAGGCGACAACGTAGCACTCCTGCACAAGCGGTTCGAACTCGACTTTGGCATCCTGCGTGCCGAGAAAACTCAAACCGAAATCCGCCTCGCCATTGACCACCGCACTCAACACATCGTGGGCGCTGGAATCGAGGACTTTGACCTTGATCCGTGGAAACTGCTGGTGATAGCGCGCGACCACGCGGGGCATGAAGTAGTACGCCGCCGACGGCACGCAGGCGACGGTGACATGGCCCAGTCGGGTCGAGGCGACTTCGCTGATGCCGAGCAAGGCAATGTCGAGATCATCCAGCAAGCGCTCGACGCTGGGCATGAAGCCGCGCCCGGCCTGGGTCAGGCTGACCTTGCGGGTGGTGCGCTCGAACAGTTTCACGCCAAGGGCGTCTTCGAGCTTTTCGATGCGCCGGCTCAGCGCCGGTTGCGACAGGCGCACGGTGTCGGCAGCCTTGCGAAAACTGCCCTGCTCGACCACCGCGCGAAAGGCTTGCAGGTCGTTGAGGTCGAAGTTGATGGCCATGGCGTTTCCGGAAATTGATGCGCAGGGGTTATAAATGTAACCAGTTGATGCAAATTATTACAGGCCTGATGAAAGCTGCCCTTGTGGGAGCGAGCCTGCTCGCGAATGCGGAGCATCAGTCTATGGATAGGTGACTGACCCAGCGCATTCGCGAGCAGGCTCGCTCCCACATTGGATCTCGAATGGTCTGGAGACCGCGTAACCCTTATCCTTGTCACCCCCGCCGTACCCGTAGTCAGGAGTCGTTCCAATGCCCCATGAAGGCAATCTGTTGCAAGCCGCTGTCGTGTTTCTGTTCGCGGCCGTGCTCACCGTGCCTTTGGCCAAACGTCTGCAACTGGGCGCGGTGCTCGGTTATCTGTTTGCCGGGGTGATCATCGGCCCGTCGGTGCTCGGCCTGATCGGCAACCCGCAAAGCGTTGCGCATATCTCCGAGCTGGGCGTGGTGTTGCTGCTGTTCATCATCGGCCTCGAATTGTCGCCGCGGCGCTTGTGGGTGATGCGCAAATCGGTGTTCGGCGTCGGTCTGGCGCAGGTGCTGCTGACCGCGTCGGTGATCGGCGTGCTGGCACTGGCGGTGTTCGGCCAGCCGCTGAACAGCGCGATTGTGCTGGGCCTCGGTCTGGCGCTGTCCTCCACTGCCTTTGGCTTGCAAAGCCTTGCCGAACGCAAGGAACTGACCAGCCCCCACGGGCGTCTCGCGTTTGCGATTCTGCTGTTCCAGGACATCGCCGCGATTCCGCTGATTGCCTTGGTGCCGATGCTCGCCGGCGTCGATCATCACACCAGCACCGCCGACGATATTCGTCACAGCTTGCAGGTGCTCGGCGGCATTGCCGTGGTGGTGATCGGCGGGCGATATCTGCTGCGTCCGGTGTTCCGCGTGGTGGCGAAAACCGGGCTACCGGAAGTGTCCACCGCCACCGCGTTGCTGGTGGTGATCGGCACGGCGTGGCTGATGGATCTGGTCGGCGTGTCGATGGCGTTGGGCGCGTTTCTCGCCGGTCTGCTGCTGGCGGATTCGGAATACCGGCATGAGCTGGAAGCGCAGATCGAACCGTTCAAGGGCCTGCTGCTCGGGCTGTTTTTCATCAGCGTCGGCATGGGCGCCAATCTCAGCCTGTTGTTGAGCGCGCCGATCACCGTGCTGGGCCTGACTCTGCTGCTGATCGGTCTGAAATTGCCGCTGCTGTTCGTCGTCGGACGTCTGGCAGGAGGATTGAACAAAATCAGCGCAATTCGCCTCGGCATCGTCCTCGCTGCCGGCGGTGAGTTTGCCTTCGTGGTGTTCAAGATCGGTCGCGATCAGGGCCTGTTCGAGCCACGGCTGTACGACTTGCTGGTGCTGACCATCACCCTGTCGATGGCGCTGACGCCGTTGCTGCTGTTGATCTGCGCACGGCTGGTCAGCCCGAAAGTGCAGCCGGTGGAAGTGCCGGAGAAATTCCGCGAAATCGACACCGAAGCGCCCCGCGTAGTGATTGCCGGCATGGGCCGGATGGGCCAGATCGTGGCGCGGATTCTGCGCGCGCAGAACATCAAGTTCGTTGCGCTGGACACCTCGGTGGAAACCATCGAACTGTCACGCAGCTTCGGCGGTGTGCCAGTGTTCTACGGCGACCCGATGCGCCCGGAAATCCTTCACGCGGCGAAGGTTGGCGAAGCGGAGTATTTCGTCATTGCCACGGACGATCCGGAGACCAACATCAAGACTGCCGAAGTGGTGCACAAGCTCTATCCGCACATGAAAATCATCGCCCGCGCGCGTAACCGTCAGCACGTGCATCGCCTGGTGGATGTCGGCGCGGAAGCGATTCGTGAGACCTATTATTCGAGCCTGGAAATGAGCCGGCGCACGCTGGTCGGCCTCGGTCTGACCCAAGCCCAGGCCGATGCGCGGATCAAGCGTTTCAAGCATCACGACGAACAGGTGCTGGAGGCGCAACACGCCGTCTACGACGACGCCGCCAAAGTCCTGCAGACCGCCCAGGAAGCCCGGGCGGAACTGGCCAAATTGTTTGAATCGGATCAGCTCGAAGAAGAAGCGCGCAAGTCCTGATCGTGCCTTGCGCAGATCCAACTGTGGGAGCGAGCCTGCTCGCGAAAGCGTCGTGTCAGTCACCCAATACTTCACTGACAGATTGCATCCGCGAGCAGGCTCGCTCCCACAGGGGATTGGGTCAGGCCCGTTCCAGCGCGGGGGCGGGCTCGACCGGCGCGACTGCAAACCGATCCGCCAGAAACGGCGTGATATCCAGCGGCAGCGGTTCGTCATTCACCAGTTTATCCAGCAGCACACCGGTAATCGCCGACGTCAGAATGCCGGTGCGGAAGTGCCCGCAAGCATTCAGATAACCCTCGACCCCACGCATCGGCCCGAGGATCGGCAACTCATCCGGCGAGCCCGGGCGCAGCCCCGCCCATGTGCGCTTGAGGTTGACGTCCGCCAGCTCCGGCAGACAGCGCACCGCGCCCTGCACCAGCCCGGCGATTTCCGGGTAGGTGGTGGTGACGTCGAAGCCTTTGTCTTCGGTGGTGCTGCCGATAAGGATTTCGCCGTTGTCCTTTTGCGCCACGTAGCAATCGCTGGTGGTCAGGCAGCCGTTGAGGATTTTCGGCATGCGTTCGGTCAGCAGAATCTGCCCTTTCACCGGTTTCACCGGAATGCGAATCCCCGTGGCCCACTCACTCAGATCCGCCGCCCAGGCACCGGCGGCGTTGATCAGCGTCTTGCAGTGGAACACCCCCGCCTCCGCCGTCTGCACGCCGGTCACGCGAGTGCCGTGATGCAGCACGCCGGTGACGTTGGTATTGACGAAGAGGTCGACGCCGTTCTGCCGCGCGCCTTCCATGTAGGCATCGGCGAGGCGGAACGGACTGACCTGATGATCGCAGAGAAACTCCAGCGCCCCGCGCGCCTCATGGCTGACACTCGGTTCGGCCGCGCGCAACGCCGCTTGATCGAGCCAGCGCACCTGATCGGCCAGATGCGGAATGCAGCCGACGATGTGCTCGGCGTAGAGCCGATCTTCGTCGTCATAGATCACGAATTTCAATCCGGTCTTTTCGAACTTGCAATCCATGCCGTGGTTGTCTTTCAGCTCGCGATGCAGCGCCGGGTACAGCGCATTGGATTGCAAGGCAAAATCGAAAAACGACTGCGGCAGAATATGCGGCGTACTGGCGTCCACCGCTACCGCAGCGCCCTGGGTTTCGCGCTTGCGGTTGGCCGACATCATGCGAAAGAAAATCACCCCGCAACCGAGGCCGACCGACTCGCCGATCGCCCATAACCCCCCCGCCGAAGCACGGGTCGCATTGCCGGGGCGCTTGGCGTCGATCAGTGCCACCTTGAGATCTTTGCGTTTGGACAATTGGTAGGCGCAGGAGGCGCCGATCACGCCGCCACCGGCAATGACCACGTCGTAGAACTTACTCATGGCAAGCGCCCTCCGTGCCGAGGGACTGGAACGCGGAAAACGGTACCGGATCGATTGGAAAGCGTGGGCGCAGCCAACCGACATCCTGACGTCCGGTGGCCTGGCGCAGGCGATCGCTGCAATAGCCGACGCACATCCGCCCCTGACAATCGCCCATGCTCACGCGGGTGCGCATTTTCAGGCTGGCGATGTCTTGCACACCCTGCTCCAGCGCCAGATCGATGTCGGCGCGGGTCGCATGTTCGCAGCGGCAGATCACCGTGTCGGCTGCGGGCAAAGCGATCTGACCAACGCCGCGCTCGGTGTAGCGATCCACCGCCGCACGAAAGCGCACGATCGCTCTGAGCTTGCTCGCGTAACGATCGCGGCGCACCCGGGCCAGCTCGGCGTCGAGCACACCGCGTTGCAGGAGGATCGAAGTGGCGGCGATCTTGCCGGCGAGCATCGCCGCTTCGCCGCCGCGGATCCCGCCCATGTCGCCGGCCAGATGCACATGCGCCACGCTGCTTTGCTGCCAGACATTGGCGTTGGCACGCAGATAGCCATCGGCGCTGAAGCCGTGATCAAGGCCCATCTGCTGGCTCAATTGCGTGCGCGGAATAAAACCGTAACCGACCGCCAGCGTCTGCGCTTCGAAACGCTCGACCCGCGACAGATCCGCCTCCCACGTCGACGAATACGGCGCGACGCTGACGCTTTTCAACTCGCCGTCGCCGTGGGCTTCGACCACCCCCCAACCGTAGTTCATCGGGATGCCGTGCAACTTGAGGTAAGCGAGCATGCTCAAGCCGTCGAGGAACAGCTGCGGTTTGTTCAACAGCGCCAGACTCTCGCGGGCGATCTTGCCGAACGCACACGCCTCGTAGACGCCGGCGACGCGCACGCCAGAGGCATGCAACTGGGTCGCAACCAGCGGCAGCAACGGCCCGGTGCCGGCGATGATCACCGGCCCTTGCGGCTTGACCACGCCACTCTTGATCTGCAATTGAAGACCACCAAGCAGGATCACTCCCGGCAATGTCCAGCCGGGAAACGGTGCGCTGCGTTCATGGCAACCGGCGGCCAGCAGCAGTTGCGAATAAGCGATCTCGTGCAGCTGTTCATCGCCATCGAGCACCACCAGAGTGCGAGTGCCTTCAGCGCCGACCACGCGATGGTTGAGGCGCACGTCGATCAGCCCTGACTGCTGCTGAAATTCACCGTGCAGTTTGTCCAGTGCTTCGGAATAACGCGGGCCGAGATAATCCAGCTGCACGCCATCGCGCAACGGCCCGCGATAGACCACACCGCCGAGGCGCGAAGCCTCTTCGAGCAAGGTGCAGCGCACGCCGTGGCGCGCCAGTTCGATGGCCGCCGCCATCCCCGCCGGCCCGCCGCCAACGATCAACGGTTGCAGGCTCATACGACCTCCTGCGCGACGACGCGGTTGATCTGGGTTTCAATCAGCATGCCGTCGCGCACTACGGTCTGGCAGGCGCGGCGTTTGTGGCGACCGTTGATTTTCACCAGGCAGCACTGGCACACGCCCATGCCGCAATAGGCGCCGCTGATCTGATCGTGGTCGTTGCGTGCGATCTGGCGCACGCCGAGGGACTGGATGACGCTGAGGACGGTTTCGCCGATGGCGGCGCTGACCGCTTGGCCATTGATGTGCACGGTCATGTCCGCCTGCACCAAGGGCTGGATATCGAAGGTTCTTTCTAGGCAGTTCATTTACGGTGTTCGTCCGTGAAGATTCAGTTGAGGTTGTGACAGCTCCTTGCTGCACTACGCCTCGTCGACGCTTTTCTTGCTGTGTTTTCAACGTCGACGCGGATACTTCGCCAGCGCAACAAGGTGCGCGAGAAGCACTGTAGCTCATACCTCAGCAAAGGCCTGGGTCATTTACGGTAGGCGACATCGCCACGCGAAATATTGATCCAGGCCAGTGAAAATGGCGGGATGGTAACGATTAGTTGGAGAAGACGAACTGGCCTTTGATTTTCTTTGCGCCGAAGAAACCGAGGTCGGGGAACAGCAGGTTCTTCAACCACGCGACGTAGAAAATCATCGCCAGCGTGATTGCCACGCCGATCACCGTACCGATCGGGTCATCCGCATATTCCTTGAACATGCGCGGCATCTGGCTGATCGAGAGCATCACGTACACCGTATAGGCATGGGCCGCGTTGCGATAGAAACCCCAGGCAAAAAGCAAAGGCACGCCACCGGCGAACAAACCAAGTCCGATGGCGAAACCGGTGCTGATGGTCAGCCCGAGGAGATAGCCGCCCACCAGACCGATCAGCGCCTGAACGTAAGTCAGTCCGAGAAGGATCTTGATCTTGCCGGCGTGTCGTTCAATCAGATTCGGATCGGGGCGTGAGCCGATCAGGTACGCCAGCGCCTTGTCTTTCAGCGCACCACCGGAGAATGCCTTGAAAGTCTCGGTTTTCGAGCGCCCCCCATCGAGCATTTCGCTGACCTGGCGTTTGGTTTCCTTCTTGTCCAACGTGTTCTTCCTTAATTGAAAAATCGGGGGAGTGAAGCTAGGGCACTTCGGGAACCGATTGTCGCTTTGTTGAGTTGCCGAAAGCAAAAGGCTCAGGCATGCCGGCCCTTGCGCAGTGGATAAACGCAATTTTTTCGATCATGTTTAAATCACACGCGCTGTTACGGCATCGGACCTACAACGCCTTGCGTCGCTGCCTACGGGTGCATCAGAATCCGCCGGCTTACACGGCTATCGGTAGGGCTATATCGTTTCCCTGTCACTGCAAAACAGTGATCGGGTTTGGTAGCCCGTTTCTTGATAGTTGTATCGCGTCCCTTTAAGCGGCCCCTCCTTTGAGGGTCAGCTCTTCATGGTGACCATGCGTGGGGCTCATTCGTGAGCGCCGGGGTTAACTATCTTGACCGGTCTACCAACCTGCGCGTGGCCGCCACCCTTCGTTTGGTAGCGATAGTGACGGCTCTTCATTCCTTCAAGATAGAGAGTCATCCATGTTCAAAGTAACGCCAAACCCGCCAGAAGCCGATTCGATCCCGTACGACCCCGCTCTGGAGCCTCAGCGCATAAAAGACGCCGCCACTCGCGCCATCAACTTTTATCTCGATCCGCAAACCCTGAAGACTACGATTCCCAATCGTCAACCGGGCCGGATCTTTCTCGTCGACCCAACGGTGGACGAGGAAACCTTGCTCCTCGAAGCCTGTGAATCGCTGGCTGCGGCGAACGACATGGCCCGCGAAATAAGCAACGTCATCGAGCCTGCAAAGCGCCGTTCGCTGCTGATGTTGCAGCAGGTGATCATGCTGAGTGAGCTGGTCGTCAATCGCGTGCTCGACAGCCGACGCGTGTCGAACTAGCCGCAACCGAGGTATGAGGGGGCGTGCTCCCTCACTGCCAGCGTGCACGTCACCCCGTGGCGTTCTCTCTCACACCAAGCGGCTCTCATCGGAGTTTCAGCTGATGTCACACATACCTTCCAATCCGCCGGCCAGGATCAACGCCACGCCGTACAGCCCCAATACTCTGTTCATGGTCAACCCGCAATCCGACACCGAATCCTTGCTGGTCAACGCGTGCGAATCCCTGGCGTCCGCCACGGTGATGCTCGGTGACTTTGCCGGGATGCTCGAAGGCTCACGGCGCAATACCCTGTTGGGCATTGCGCAAGTGGTGATGTTGGGAGAATTGGCCGTGAACAAAGCGCTGGATAATGTCGTGCCGACCGGGTAATTCACCAAGCTTGCGTTTGCAGTTCCCAAACGCAAAAAAGCCGCTTTCACCCGAAGATGAAAGCGGCAGAGGCATCCTGCCTCAGAGGGATCAGTGTACGAACAGGGCGATCAGGATGATGATCGGGATCGGTACGCCGAGGAAAAACAGCAGTAATGAGCGCATGGTGACTCTCCTTTTTAACGGACCGGAGTGGTAGTGGTGTAGGTGTCGACTTCAACGTACTCGACCGCATCGCGACGACGACCGCCGAAGGTGGCTGCGAGGCTGGCAAAGAACGCACCGGCCAGCAGCGCGACGAACATCCACAGCGAGGTGTAGGCAGCGACTTTCGCGGCGGTATCGGCCGCTTGCTGAGCTTTCAGTTTGGCGTCAGCGATGGCTTTCTGGGTGTTGGCGTAAATTTCGTCGACACGACGTTCAGCATCCGCTTGGCTCAGGTTGGTACGTTGCGATACCAGTTGTGCGAGGTAGGTGCGGTCTTCGGCGCTGAGCTGACCGTTGGCCAGGCTCTGGGCGAAGATGCGGGTCACGGTGCCGCGTGCGGCGTCATCGCTGACGGCAGCCGGACGGTCGTCACGGAACAGACTGTCAACGAAGTAGCCGTACTGATCGCTGTCAGTATTGGCTGCGGCAGAACCGGCGGCCTGGCTCATGGCACCGGCAGCACCGCCGACGACGTTAGCCCCAGCCTGCACACCGCCGCTGACGACGCTGCTGACCGAACCGACCACCAGCACAGCGGTGACCAACGTGGCGACGCACCAGGCGAGGAAGCCGTGGGCGGTGTCGCGGAAGTAGACTTCGTCACCGTGCATGTTCGCCCATTTCACCCGCAGACGACCGGCAATGTAGCCGCCCATGCCGGAAGCAATGATCTGCGTGACAGCCAGCCAGACAATCGTCGAAATGCCCAGCCCCTTGGCGCTGACGCCCTCTCCGGCCCACGGTGAAACCGCCGAAAAGCCCAGACCGAAACCGAGCAGCACGAGAATCATCGACAGCGCAGCGGCCGCCGCAGCACCGGCGAAGATCGCGCCCCAGGACACGCCTGAGACGCTGCTCGACTCTTCCACGGCAGGATAATAGCCATCAGGGGATCTATTCATTGTTGTACTGCTCCAGGCATGAAAAATGGTGTTACAACTCGTCAGGTGAGGAATTGCAGTGACCGTGCCAGTTACAGAAACTAAATAAACTCTTTATTTTCAACAGGTTATAAAGTTTGAACTTCGCTGATCCGTGCAATTTGCAATAAATGGTCAGCGCCGGCGGGTTTTCTGCATTGATGGCTGACTGGCAAATCCGATCAATTCCGATTCACCGTCGCGACGAAGATGAAAGTTAATTTAAAGCGTCACGGTAAATTCTTGGCAAAATGCTGCCATTCCGTTTGAACCGATCAGCAGGCCTGCCTATGACTCGTATCTTGACCATCGAAGACGACGCCGTGACCGCGCGGGAAATCGTTGCCGAACTGAGCAGCCACGGGCTGGATGTCGACTGGGTCGACAATGGCCGCGAGGGCCTCGACCGTGCCGTCAGCGGCAACTACGACCTGATCACCCTCGACCGCATGTTGCCCGAGCTGGATGGTCTGGCCATCGTCACCACCCTGCGCACCATGGGCGTGGCGACGCCGATTCTGATGATCAGCGCCCTCTCCGATGTCGATGAGCGCGTGCGCGGTTTGCGCGCCGGTGGCGATGACTACCTGACCAAACCGTTCGCCACCGATGAAATGGCCGCGCGGGTGGAAGTATTGCTGCGCCGACAGAACAGCGTCGCCACCCAGGCCACGACATTGAACGTCGCTGACCTCGAACTCGACCTGATCAGCCATGAAGCCCGCCGCGCCGGACAGGTGCTGACGCTGTTGCCCACCGAATACAAACTGCTCGAGTTTCTGATGCGCAACAGCGGCCAGATTCTCTCGCGGATGATGATTTTCGAAGAGGTCTGGGGTTATCACTTCGACCCGGGCACCAACCTGATCGACGTGCACATCGGCCGTCTGCGCAAGAAGATCGACGCAGCCGGCAACGTTCCGCTGATCCGCACGGTACGGGGCTCCGGCTATGTCATTGCCGAACCCGTCTGACGGCTGGCGCTCGTCCAGCAGCCGCTTGCTGGCGCTGTACAGCTCGCTGTTCGTGGCGTGGAGCGCGATCCTCATGGGGGTCATGTACTACGAGGTATCCGGCTACCTCGACAAACTGGCCAAACATTCGTTGATGCAACGCCAGCATCTGTTCTCGCATTTTCGCGGCGAGCAACTCGAAGACGCGCTCGCGGCCAGCATGACCTTCGATATCCGTGGTATTGACGCCTATGGTCTGTTCAGCGCGGACGGCGTTTACCTGGGCGGCGCACTTCAGCAAATTCCCGAAGGACTGCCACTCGACGGCAAGATCCACATGCTCGCCGAGTGCGCCGATTCCGACGATCCGACCCTGCCGAACGACAGCTGCGATGCCGTTGCCACGCAAACCCGCGACGGGCGCTGGCTGGTGCTGCTGCGTGACAACGGTTCGCTGTTCGCGGTGACGCGGATCATTTTGCACGCGTTGTTCTGGGGCGTGTCGCTGACGATTATTCCCGGGGTCGCCGGTTGGCATCTGCTGCGGCGTCGGCCGTTGCAGCGCATCCGCGCGATTCAGAACAGTGCCCAGGCCATCGTCGCCGGTGACCTGACGCACCGCTTGCCGCTGTCCAATCGCCGCGATGAACTGGACATGCTCGCCGCCATCGTCAACGCCATGCTCGAGCGCATCGAGCGCTTGATGAACGAGGTCAAGGGCGTCTGCGACAACATCGCCCACGACTTGCGCACGCCGCTGACCCGTTTGCGCGCGCAGTTGTATCGGATGCAGCAACAGGCGGGTGAAGGTTCGCAAGAGGCGGCGCAACTGGATCTGGTACTGGCTGAGGCGGACACGCTGATGGCGCGGTTTCGCGGATTGCTGCGGATTTCCGAACTGGAAGATCGCCAGCGCCGTTCAGGTTTCGTCGAACTTGATCCGGTGCGTTTGCTGGAGGAGTTGCACGAGTTCTATCTGCCGCTGGCCGAGGAAGGCGATCTGCGCTTTCAACTGAACATGCCGGAGACGCTGCCGCCGCTCAATGGCGACCGCGCGTTGCTGTTCGAAGCGTTGGCGAACCTGCTGAGCAACTCGATCAAATTCACCCCGCCCGGCGGCACGGTGATGTTGCGTGGGGTCAATGCAGGTGGCCAGACACGGATCGAGGTTCACGATTCAGGCCCGGGGATTCCCGAGGCAGAACGTGAAGCGGTGTTCCAGCGGTTTTACCGCACCGAGGGTGGCCAGCCGCAGAGTGGTTTTGGTCTGGGGTTGTCGATCGTTGCGGCGATAGTCAGCTTGCACGGCTTCAGTCTTGAAGTCGGCAGCAGTGATCTGGGTGGGGCGAAACTGGTGCTGGATTGTCGGCAGAGTTTGATCAGTCAGGCCTGACGTCTCGCGCCGATCGTTCCCACGCTCCGCGTGGGAATGCCTCAAGGGACGCTCCGCGTTCCGGCTTTCGAAATGGGACGCAGAGCGTCCCGGGCTGCATTCCCACGCAAAGCGTGGGAACGATCTGCGTCTCAGGTTGGGTAATTGGCCCGCAAGGCTTCGAGACCGCCCTGGTAGATGCCGTTGAACAGCGCCACCACTTCTTCATCGCTCACGCCGACCGCATTGAAGCGCCCCGACCACGTCACCCGCGCGCCCTGCCCTTGGGCTTCAACCTTGATCGTCGCCAGGTAATCGCTGGCCGGAAACGGTGCCTGTTCAATCGAATAGCTGTAGGTTTTTGCGGCGTTATCGAATGTCTGCAGACGTTCGACCACTACACCCCCGTCAGCAGTTTTCAGCGTGCGCACTCGCCCGCCTTCGCTCAGTTCACTGTTGGTGATCAACGGCAGCCAGTCCGGCAGCGTGTTGAAGCCGCCGATCAATTGCCAGACCTGATCGGCCGAGGCCGGGATGTCGATGGTTGCGGATGCAGTTGGCATAAAACCTCTCTTTTGGAAAATTCAGATAGTCAGGCTGTCGACCACGCCGCCATCAACGCGCAAGGCTGCGCCCGTGGTAGCCGAGGACAGCGGTGAAGCAATGTACGTGACCAGATGCGCCACTTCCGAAACATCCGCCACGCGCTGGATGATCGAGGTCGGACGGGCCTTGCGCACAAAGGCGTCGGCTTCGTCGCGCAGCTCCCGCCCGGACTCGGCGGCCGCGTCTCTGAGCATGTCCTGCAGACCATCGGTGAAAGTCGGCCCCGGCAGGATCGCATTGACCGTAACACCGGTACCAGCCAGACGTTTGGCCAGGCCGTGGGACACCGCCAGGTTGGCGCTTTTGGTCACGCCGTAATTGAGCATGTCAGCCGGCGTCGCCACGCCGGATTCCGATGACAGAAAGATCACCCGGCCCCAGCCCTGCTCAACCATCGCCGGCACATAATGCCGCGCCAGGCGCACGCCGGAAATCACGTTGACCTCGTAGAAGCGCGTCCACTCGCTGTCGGGAGTCTCGAAGAAATCGACGTCGTTGAAGATGCCGAGGTTGTTCACCAGAATGTCCGCGCGCGGTTCGGCGGCGAACAGCTTTTCCGCGCCCTCGGCCGTGCCCAGATCAGCGGTCAGACCGCGCAACTGCGCGCTGGGCACCGCTTGGCGTATGCTCGCCAGCGCCTGCTCGACCTTAGCCGTGTCACGACCGATCACCACCACCGTCGCCCCGGCTTCGGCCAGCGACTGGCTGATGCCCAGACCGATGCCGCCGGTACTGCCGCTGACGATGGCCAGTTTTCCACTCAGATCGATCTTCATGCGTTTACCTCATTAGCAAGGAGTTCCACCGCGCTCGACTTTAGCGACGATTTCAGAAGCATGGATCAGCGTAGTTGCGATATTGCCGGCATGGTTGAGCTGCCGACCGGTGACGGGGATGTTGTTTGATCGACGATCCCCTGTGTCTGGCAGACCGTAGCCCCTCACCCTAGCCCTCTCCCGGGGGAGAGGGAACCGATCGAGTTGTGCTGAGTTTGCCCTCGACCTGAAAGACCATAGCGATTATGGATTCAGAGAAGACCTTTCACGTCGGCGTATTACCTGAATATCCCCCGGTCAGTCCCCTCTCCTTCCGGGAGAGGGCTAGGGTGAGGGGCATTTCGGAACAGATCAGATTTCCGTCAGACGAAGCAAACCATCGGCGCCGACGCTGACGCCGATCGCATCGTAACTGGCCAACGTCGCATGCGCCGTTTCGATCGGGTGCTGGTGCGTGGTAATGATGATCATCAGTGCAGCGCCCGCCGCTTCCGCAGCCTGAATGCCAACCGTGGCGTCTTCAAAAATGAGGCAATCCGCTGGCTCGACACCGAGCTTTTTTGCCGCCAGCAGATAACCCGCAGGATCAGGCTTGCCAGCCTTTACATCTTCCGCCGTGATCATGACCGCCGGCTCGGGGATACCCGCCGCCGCCATCCGCCGCAACGCCAGATCGCGAGGCGCCGACGTCACCATTGCCCAGCGATCTTTCGGCAGACCGTTGAGAAATGCCGCCGCCGCAGGAATCTCGACAATGCCTTCAACGTCATTGATTTCCGCTGCGGTGATGAACGCCGCTTGTTCCTCAGCATCCAGCCCCGGCAGATTCAGCCGGGTGATGGTGTCGATCGCCCGTGCGCCATGGATGGTCGGCAAAAACGTCTCGACCTCCACGCCATGGCGCACCGCCCACGCTGACCAGATGCGCTCGGCGGCGGCGATGGAATTGAGGACGGTGCCGTCCATGTCGAACAGAAACGCGCCGAATGCGCGATCAAAAACCGATGCTTGTGCAGACAAAAGAACAAATCCTCTGACAGTTGGCCGGGCAGCCTGGCCCGGCAATGTAGCACTAGTCAGTGCAGCTGCGGGGCCTTGGATTTGAACGCACTTTCCACACAGTCGAGCAATTGACCGATCGCCCACGGCTTCTTGATGAACGCCACCGAATGCTTGACCCCGGAGGTCTCGGGCGTCTCGTAGCCGGACATGACCATCACCGGTTTTTCCGGCCAGCGATCGCCGACCAGATTCGCCAGGTCGGCGCCGTTAAGCGTGCCGGGCATGGTGATGTCGGTCAGCAATAGCGCGACGTTCGCCGCGTGTTCTTCCAGATACAGTGAGGCGGCGTCGGCGCTGGTTTGCGGTTCGACCTTGAACCCTTCCTCCTGAAGAATTTCGCAAAGAAACTCCAGAATCAACGGATCGTCCTCGACAACCAGAATCAACCCGCCAGGAAGGTGCGCGCTCGACGTAGGTGTAGGGCACATGAACAGCACTCCCCCGAATTACATTTTTGATAAGCGGTTTTGAATCCGCTGCTTATCTGGTATGAGCAGCGCGCCCTGTAGAAATTCATTTTTGATACAGAGGATTTCGCCAAGGTGTTGTTTTTCGAAGCGCAGCGCCCATCGAATCCCCTCATTTGTGGTTAAAATGCCGGCCCTTTGCCTGGCCGATCCTGATCCATGAACCCTGAAGCCCTCGCTACCCTCCACGCTCATTTGCTGCCCGCACTGGCGGCGGCGCCCAGCGAAACCCGTCGTTTTTTTCACGGGCGCGGGCGCTGCTGGCCGGGGTTGGAGCAGTTGACCGTGGACTGGTTGCAGGGCGTGGTGCTGGTGTCGCTGTTCAAAGAACCGGCGCCTGAGCAACTGCAGGATCTGCGGGATTCGCTGCTGCAACTCGCCGCCTCGCCCCAATGGCAGCAATCCGGCGCGCACACTTTGCTGATCCAGCATCGTTATCTGCCGCAGAGCACGGCCGAATGGCTTATCGGCGAGGAAATCGAAGAAATGACCATTGTCGAGGGCGGCTTGCAGTACCGCGTCGACCTGGGACGCAAGCAGAACACCGGACTGTTTCTCGATATGCGTTACGGACGCAACTGGGTGCGCGAACAGGCAGCGGGCAAGCGGGTGTTGAACCTGTTCGCCTACACCTGCGGCTTTTCCGTGGCGGCAATCGAGGGCGGCGCCAGCCATGTGGTCAACCTCGACATGTCCCGCGCCGCGCTGAGCCGAGGTCGCGACAATCACCGTTTGAACGGCCACGACCTGAGCAAGGTCAGCTTTCTCGGCCACGACCTGTTCAAATCCTGGGGCAAAGTGATCAACAGCGGCCCGTACGATCTGGTGATCATCGACCCGCCGTCGTTTCAGAAAGGCAGCTTTTTGCTGACCAAGGACTATCAACGCGTATTGCGCCGCTTGCCGGAACTGTTGACTGCGCAAGGCACTGTGCTGGCGTGCATGAACGATCCGTCGTTCGGTTCCGACTTTCTGATTGATGGCGTGACCCAGGAAGCGCCGACCCTGCGCTTCGATCATCGGCTGGACAATCCGCCGGAGTTTCCCGATATCGATTCAGAGAGCGGCCTGAAAGCCCTGGTCTTCCAGCGCAGCCACTAACACAGCGTAAGTTCACCTGTGGGAGCGAGCCTGCTCGCGAAAGCGCAGTGTCAGATAACAATTTTGTTGACTGATACACCGCTTTCGCGAGCAGGCTCGCTCCCACACAAATTCTGCGTTGGTCACAAAGCCGTCGGCCGCAGCACCAGTGCAAACAACTCACCATGCCCGGTGACGTTGAGCTTGTGATAGAGATTGCGTCGATGCACTTTCACGGTCTCCGGCGAAATCCCCATCTGCTGGGCCATCGCCTTGCTGGAAAAGCCCTGCAGGATCAGACGCGCCGTGTCGATCTCGCGCGCGGTCAGCCGGGCATCGAAACGGTCCAGCAGCGTCGCCAGATCACCTACCACCGCGTCAGCCACCGGCCCTTGCGGCGGCAGCAACTGCATGTGGCGATGCATCGCCGCCAATACCCAATCACGAATGCACAACAGTCGGCCCTGCTCGGCCATGCCAAACGCGGTCGAGCGGCCCAGGGACAAGCCGAGTACCGCGCCTTCGACGTTGATCAGAAACTGCAATTCATCCTCGCCCACCACGGCACGAAAATAGCTCTGGTAATACTCGCTGTGCAGAAACTGATCCGGCGCAACAGAGGCCAGGCTGTGCAGGCCGTCGCTGATCCCGCTGACAGCGGCTTGATAGAACGGATCGAGCAGGTACATGCCGGCGGTATAACCGGCCAGCTCCTGCTGGTCGTCCACGCCCCCCTTGCTGTCGAAGTCGATCAGCAAACGCGGCGGCTGGCCGGGCTGCATCAGGGCGACGAGGGCATTGTCCAGCGGCACCAGCAGGCGCAGGGTGTCGACCAGCGCGCGCCAGAAACCGTCCTGCCCGAGGTGGGAAAATACCCGCGCCAGACTCTGATGCACCGGCAATTCCTGCAACAACGCGTCCACGCACTACCCCTTTCGAGTAACCCATGATGGGAATGGGGCTGGTGTGACCGGCCCGTTAGCCTGACCACTCCAGTTCATCACCGGCCTGCGACAGGCCAGGAGTGCCGCATCATGCGTCGTCACCGTGGATCTATCAACCCGGGCCTGCTGGCCTGTTTTTGTCTCTCCTCGGTCGCCATGGCGGCAGACATACCGAGCGTGCATGTCTACAACTGGTACGACTACATCGGGCCGAACACGCTGCACGATTTCCAGCGCGACAGCGGCATCCGGCCGGTGTACGACACCTTCGACAGCGCCGAAGTGCTCGAAGGCAAACTGATGACCAGCCGCAGCGGCTACGACGTTGTCGTGGCGAGCAACTTCAGCCTGCCGACCCTGATCAAGGCCGGCGCCCTCGCCCCCTTGCCTCGCGATCAACTGCCAGGCTGGCAGAATCTCGACCCCGAGCTGTTGAAAAAACTCGCGGTCAACGATCCGGGTAATCAGTACGCCGTGCCTTACCTGTGGGGTACCAACGGCATCGGCTACAACGTCGAAAAAGTCCGCGCCGCGTTGGGTGACAAAGCGCCGGTGGATTCCTGGGAGTTGCTGTTCGACGAAGCCAATCTGGCCAAACTGAGCGAGTGCGGCGTGGCGATGCTCGATTCGCCGTCGGAGATGCTCCCGGTCGCCCTGCATTACCTGGGTTTGCCGCCCAATAGCACCGATCCCGAGGACTACAAAAAAGCCGAAGCACTGCTGCTCAGGCTGCGCCCGCACATCGCCTACTTCAACTCTTCGAAGTTCATCAGCGATCTGTCCAACGGCAATATCTGCGTGGCGGTTGGCTGGTCCGGGGCGATGCTCGAAGCCAAGACCAACGCCTAGCAGGCCAATAACGGCGTAAAGATCGCCTACAGCCTGCCAAAGGAAGGCGCGCCGGTGTGGTTCGACACTCTGGTACTGCTCAAGGACGCGCCCAATCGCGCCCAAGGCCTGGCGTTTATCGATTACCTGCTGCGGCCGGAGGTGATCGCGCCGGTCAGTGATCACCTGTCGTACCCGAATGGCAATCGCGCCGCGACAACGCTGGTGGCAGCAGCAACTCGCGACAACCCGGCGGTCTACCCGTCCCCTGCCGCCATGGCCACTCTCTACACCCTCGAACCCTTGCCCAAAGCCGCCGAACGTGTGCGTACGCGGGTGTGGAGCAAGGTCAAGAACGGCCAGTAACCCGCGCAAGAAATCTGCCTGCCTCATCCGAGCGGTAAGCCGCCCGACCTTTTGAATCAAGAGACTGAATCTATGAATCCGCGTGCCCGTGATCTCGACATCCTCATTGGCCAGATGCAACCCGGCCCGCTCAATGCCATCACCGATGTGCCGGGCGTGCGCGTCGGTCACAGCAATGTACGCGGTCGCAGCAGCAGCGGCCGTGACATCTGCACCGGCGTCACGCTGATCGAGCCGCGCCTCGGCTCGACCAGCCAGCAACCGTGCTTTGCCGGCGTGCATGTACTCAATGGCAACGGTGATGCGACCGGCCTGGAATGGATTCGCGAGGCCGGCCTGCTGACCAGTCCGATTGCCTTTACCAACACCCACAGCCTGGGTGTGGTGCGGGATGCGCTGATTGTGCTGGACCGTGAGCAACAGCCGGATGACGGGCGGCTTTACTGGAATATGCCGGTGGTGCTGGAGACCTTCGATGGGCTGCTCAATGACATCAACGGCTTTCACGTTAAGCCCGAGCATGTCGCCGAGGCACTGAACGGCGCCGTGGATGGGCCGGTAGTCGAAGGTGCGGTGGGTGGTGGCAGCGGCATGATCTGCCATGAATTCAAGGGTGGCATCGGCACCGCATCGCGCCGTTTGAGTGCTGCCCAGGGTGGCTGGACCGTTGGCGCGATCGTGCAGGCCAACCACGGCATTCGCAGTGAACTACGCGTCGATGGTTACCCGGTCGGACGCTATATGGAACAGAAGGATTCACCGTTCCTGCGGGCAGCGCTGCCGCACCCGGGCATGGGCTCGATCGTCGTTTGCCTGGCGACTGATGCGCCGCTGCTGCCCCATCAATGCACGCGCCTGGCACAGCGTGCCAGCCTGGGCCTGGCGCGTACCGGCGGCGGTAACGAAGACCACAGCGGCGACATCTTCATTGCCTTCGCCACCGGCAATGATCACGTCCCGCCCGCCGCTTACGAGGCTAAACGCGCAGCCACCTGCGACGGCTTGCGCATGGTCAACAACGACCACATCAGCGAGCTGTTTCTGGCCGCGACCGAAGCCGTTGAAGAAGCGATCATCAATGCCCTGCTCGCCAGCGACAGCAGCGAGGGCAACGGTCATTCGGTGCCGGGCCTGGATGCGCAGACGCTTCTGGCAGCGCTGAAAAAATCCGGTTGGCCGGGGTCGCGCCCGGCATAAACCGGCATTGTGCAAGGACGACTGGCGGTACTTGAGTCGTCCATTGCACGCTCCCAGGATGAAGCTACGCGGTGCCTGGATTGATCCGGCGCTGCGTAGGCGTGGGTGTGCTGACTCCCAATCAAGCCCAAGTTCTGCTTCACACGCCTCTTGAGCCTCACGGGCTCTACTTCCTCCCCATCAAAGAGCTTGGAGGCTCTTTTTTTGTCTGCGTATTTCAGTTCTCGGCGAGACCTTCGGCGCGAATCGACCGCCATGCCGCCTGCGCAAGCACTTCGCGATAAGCCATCGGACTGCCCTTAACTCGCCCTGCCAGCCAGGCCCGGCAGTAACTGTCCGCCTGGCCGATGATCAGCGATGGCAGCAACTCCGCAGGCAAATCCTTAAGCTCAGCGGCGCGACCCGATTCGGCCAACCACTGGCCCAAGCGCAGGTTGCGCGTCTTGTTGCGCTCGGCCAGCTCTTCCTTGAACGGGCCTTTGGTCACTGCGAATCGTGCGTGGTACTGAAAACGCGCCCACTGCGGCTGCTGCTCGACCCAGTCGACATAGCTGAAGACCAGCGCCTGCACTCCTTCCTCCGTGGTAATGGCCGCGTCCAGATACGCATCACGCAGACGCGCCTGATCCTCCAGCGCGGTGAAAAACAGCGCCGCGACCAGCCCTTCCTTGTTGCCGAAATGGTGGTAGATCGCGCCAACGCTGGTGTCGCACTCGGCACGGATCATTTCGATGGTGGTGGCTTCGATCCCCTGTTCATTGAACAGGCTCAGGGCCTTGCGAAAGATATCGCGTTTGAGTTCGGCGCGGCGGCCGGGGTAGCTGCGTTCCAGTAGATCGGCGGTGTCCATGCTGCTCGGGTCCAAAAACGGAGGTTGATAAAGGCGTCACGTGCCCGTGAACAAATCGCGCCTAGGTTGACAGATTTGCCGCGAACAGAATACCGTTCCGTTACAGAACATTATTCTGTAACGGAACATAATTCTGCAAACCACCCAGTGAGGCTTCCATGAGTCAATCTCTCAGCATGTTCAACAGCGTCGGCGCGGATGCATTCAGCAAAATGGCCTGTCAGTTCGCCCCGTACTTCAGCACCATCAATCCGCTGATCAGCGAATTGCGCCCGAACGCCGCCACCGTACAAGTGCCGTTTCGCAAGGAAATTACCAATCACCTTGGCACGGTGCATGCGATCGCCCTGTGCAACGCGGCGGAACTGGCCGGCGGAATGATGACCGACGTCTCGATCCCGCCCGGCGCGCGCTGGATTCCAAAGGGCATGACCGTGGAATACCTGGCCAAGGCGAAAACCGACGTCACCGCCGTGGCCAGCGCCGAAGGTGTGGATTGGCAAAGCGATGGCGACAAGGTGGTCAACGTCGACATTCACGATACCGAGGGCAAAAAAGTCTTCACCGCGCGCATCACCATGAACGTCAAGATCGGTTGAGATTGCAGGCACAAAAAAGCCCTCGTTGCGCAATGCGCAGCAAGGGCTTTTTACTGGCCGGGTCAGTGCAGAGTCAGGCGCTGACGGACAAACTCTTCTACGTGGCGGCTGGTCTGGTCCAGATGGCGGTCGCGTTGTTTTTCCGCATCGAGCATCGCGCGCTTGCCGTTTTTCTGCAGCAAGTAAGTATGAATCTGCTGCACTTCCAGCGAGCGGTAGATCGGCGTGGTGTCGATGAACCCGCGCAAGCCGTTGCTGCGGTAATGCCGCGTGCTCATCAGCACCTGAGTCTCGCGCTGGCCGATCACTTCAAAACCCAGCGCCTCTAAATACGGCACCTTGCCAATGCTGCAGGCCAGTTCCGCATGCGGATAGCGCCCGACCATGTCCGCGAGCATCGCCCGCGCCACACCTTGGCGCCGATGGCCTTCACGCACCGCCATGTACGCGACGCTGCACGCCTCCCAATCGCCCTGCACCGGCAGACAGATGAGAAATCCGATGACTTGCTCTGGATCCTCATCGTCAGTGGCCACCAGCAATTCCACCTCGGTGCCCTTCTGGCCGTTCAACGCCTCGAGGTACAGATGCACCTCGAAACCCACCGCGTACTGATAAACGTTGTACAGCAGATTGCTCGGGCCGAGGCCGACAGCACTGATGTCGGTCAGGTAATCGACGACCATTTGCAGGATCTGGCTGTTGACGCTTTCCGGGCATGGGGAGGTGTAGTGGGTGATGCGTGGCATGGGCAAACTCCGGCGATAAAAAACGTTGCCGATGATCAGAGCCGTCGACGAACCGCGACATCATACCGCGCCGAATCTATCGAACCGTCACTGTTGTGGCGCCACCACCCTGAATTTGATGTAGATGTCCTTCGACACCACGCTGTCCGCCCACTCCCCTGCGCCGAGGCCGAACTCCTCACGGTTGAGCACCAGCTCGCCGTCGAAAATGCCAATGGCGTTGTCCGGTTTCAGCTCCACCGGCACCTCGACATCGCGAGTGATGCCCTTGAGCGTGAGCTGACCGGCGACCTGGTAACGATGCTCGGCCACCTGGGTGAAGCGGCGGGACTCGAATACCGCGAGCGGGAATTTTTCAGTATCGAACCAGGCGGGTTTCACCAGCTCGGTATTGGCGTCTTCGCTGCCGGCGTCAATGCTGCTCAGGTCGATATGCAAGGTGGTGCGGGCGTTGGCAAGGTTTTCGGTATCTAAATCCAGAGCCGCCTCGAACTTGCCGAAGGTGCCGTACATTCGCGAGCCCATCTGGTTGTAGGTGAAACTGATCTGGCTGGCGCTGGTGTTGACCCGGTTATATTCAGCGGCCTGCGCACCGGCCATGACAAAGGATGTAAACGCGGCAACCAGCAGCAATCGCGACGTCATGAAATTCTCCGGGCGGCGTGTGTCGTCGGGGCCTTGGTTGACTTAAGCAAACAGCCGAGCGTTATGCCAGTTCACGCTCACTCACAGGGAATACAATTTTCTCGGCGCTCCCCGGTTGAACCGGCCTTTCCTTCGCCCTGCCGCGCAGGTGGTGACGCAACTTCAGCGCCGGTCGCTCGACGCAGTAATACGTCAGGCCACTGCAGAAAAATGACAACGCCAGCACCGCTCCGACAACGTAGGCGTCATACGCGACGGGCCAAAAACCCCGCAGTAGATACATCACCACAAAGTGGTTAAGAAACACGCCATAACTGATATTGCCCAGGAACTCGTCCATCCGGTGGAACTTGAGTTTGGTCAACAGGTAGACCAAGGGAATGCCCACCGCGATACCCAGAGTGACTTCGGCATTGAACGGACGACGCTCAATCCATCCGACCATGATCGCTACAAACAGCAGTCCCGCCGCAACGGCTGTGCCGGTGACAACGACCATTGCTCTGATATTGCGTTGGTATAGATAACAGCCGCACAGGAAGATGAACAACACACCCGGCAACAGACGATATCCATAGACATCGGTATTGATGAAGCCCAGGCAGGCCAGCAGAAAAACCCCGACCGAGACAGCAAAGGCGACACCCTGCGCCTTGCAAATCAGCAGAAATGGAATCAGCAGGTAGAAACTCATTTCCAGCCCCAGCGACCAGCCCGGTGGTAGGATCTCGGTCCCGCCGACGCCGAACATGTAATAGCCAAGCGGTAGCATGAGCAAACTGGTGGACAGGGTCTTCCATGTCAGCTCAGCCGCTTGGGGCGTACCGGGCAACAGAAAATGAATAACCAGACACGAGGCGACGAAGTAGACCAGAAATTGCGGATACAACCTCAGAGCCCTGTCGATATAGAACAGACCGATCTTCCTCGGCTCACGGTAGTTTCGCTCGATGAGCGAAGCCATGACGAATCCACTGATGATCAGGAACGAGATGACGGCGATCACACCAGGATTCAGTCCGGCGAACTTTTTGCCCATATGAGATACAGCGACCAACACCGCCAACAGCAGTCGAAAAGCTCCCACTTGAACCCTCGTCATTCCCTTATCGTTGTGGGCGCATACGCTACGATGCTTTCGTCTCGGGGGACAGACAAATGTTTGTCCGCCGTGCCTAAATCAACCGCTCGATCTTCTGGTGTTTCCAGACCAGTTTGTAATAGAGCGTCTGCAGTATCAGCATCCCCAGATAGGCAACCGGAAAAGCCATCCACACACCCTGCAAACCGAACTGCCCATCGAGCCAGTACGCCGCCGGCAACTGCACGCCGACCACGCAGACAATCGAAATGACCACCGGCACCAGGACGGTGCCGCTGGCGCGCATGATCCCGCCGATGATGGCCTGGAAGCCGAACACCAACAGGCTCCAGAGCATGATGTGCAGCAGATGCTCGGCCATCGCCCGGGTCGAGTCCTCGGTCAGGAACAGGCCCAGCAACCAGTGCGATAGCAGATAACCCAGCACAATCAGGCCACCGGTCAGGCACACATTGATCAACAGCCCGGTGCGCAGGATCGGCCCCATGCGTTGCAGATGCCCGGCGCCGATTGCCTGGGCACCGAGAATCGATGCGGTGATCGCAATCGACAGCGCCGGAAACTGCACATAGTTGACGATCTGCGTTACTGCGCCATACGCCGCCGTCGCTTGCGAGCCGTGCTGGTTGACCAGTGCCAGGATCACCAGCTCCGATAACGACAGCACGATCATCTGTACGCCGGTGGGCAGGCCGATGCGCAGGACCTTGCCGAGAATGACCCGATCCAGTCGCAATGCGGCAAAGAACTCTCGATCCGGCGCCAGCGGATGGCCCTTGCGGATCAGCCGCCAGGCCAGCCACGCCATTGCTGAGAGATTCCCCGCCAGCCCGGCATACGCCGCGCTCTGAATGCCCAACGGTGGCAAGCCCAGCCAGCCGCGAATCAATGCCGGCGTCAGCGCCAGCCCCACGGTGGTGGAGACGATCAGCGCGAGTAATGGCGACAGCGTATCGCTGACACCACGCAGCAATTGGGTGAACAGCACGAATACCAGTAGCGATGGCAGAATCCACAACATGACGTGGGCATAGTCCACCGCGTCGTCGAGCACATCCGCCGGCGTGCCCAACCCCGTCAGTGCCTGTCGCGCAAACACCGTGCCCAGCACCGCCGCGACCAAACCGATCAACACACCCAGTAGCAACGTCGCTCCGGCAATCGCCTTGACCATGTGCGTTTCGCGCGCGCCCCACGCCTGACCGATCAACACGCCCGCGCCAGCTCCAAGGCCGATGACCAGGGCGATGAAAAAGAACACGACGGGAAACATGCCGGATACCGCCGCCAGCGCCTGGGTGCCGAGCATCTGGCCGATGTAGATGCTGTTGACCGTCCCGGACATCGATTGCAGGAAGTTCGACAGCACCATCGGCGCGAGAAACAGCAGATAGGTTTGCCAGAGCGGCTTGGCGAAGGTGGCGCTTTGCATTGAATGGAGGTCCATCTCGACGGCGGCAGGCCTGATTGACGATAGCTTCGGTGAGTTGCGTGCAGCGTGCAATCAACATTTCCCATCGGCGTTGATTGCCTGTTTTGCATTTGTGTAAATGCCAGGCATCGCTTTGTGTCAGTGTGCGGCTGTGGTAAATCAGCGATTCTGTCGACACGTACTATTGAGGCTCGGTTCATGCGTAACGTTGCAAATTTTCTGCTTGGCTCCCTCCTCGCTCTGTCGGCCGCCTACGCTCAAGCGGCCGCACCCGCAGCGGCGCCTGCTTCATTGAAACCGCTACTGGCCACTTTGAATGAACGCCTGAGCATCGGCGATCTGGTTGCGTTGACCAAGTGGGACAGCGGCAAGCCGATCCAGGACAGCCCGAGAGAGGCGCAGGTCATCGCCAATGCCCGAACTCTGGCCGCCGAACATCAACTCGACGCAGACGATGTCGCGCAACTGATCGCCGCACAGATGGAAGCGAACAAACTGGTGCAATACGGTCTGCTCGCGCAATGGCAAGCGGCAGGTGCTGCACCGGACACACCGCGTCCGGATCTGGGCAAACAAATCCGCCCGCGCCTGGATGAACTGCAAAAGCGCTTGTTGCAGCAGTACGCCGCCTTCGCGCCCTATCGCCAGGATCCGAATTGCCCGGCATGGCTGGCCAATGTCCGCAACGGTCTGGCCGCCGATGCGCTGCATGACATGGCGCTGATTCGTGCCAGCGGCGAGTTGTGCATTCGGGCAAAAGCCCTCTGAATCGCCGCTTATGGCAAACATCATCGGCGTCGATGTTCACCATCACGTCAATGAAGTTCTCATAAAAACTGCGCGGCGTAACATCGGCTCCAGACAAACAAACAACTTTCTGGAGCACACGATCATGAAACGCCAAACCCTTCTCGGCATCGCTTTCTCGGTTTTCGCAGTTAACGCTTTTGCAGTAACGCCTGCTCACACCCTGGTCGCTGAAGGCGGCTCGGACAAGTTGATCGAAAGCCGCGTCGCTGAGGGTGGCTCTGATCGTCTGATCGAACGCCGCGTCGCTGAGGGTGGTTCGGATCGTCTGATCGAACGCCGTGTTGCCGAGGGTGGCTCCGATCGCTTGATCGATCGCCGCGTTGCTGAAGGTGGCTCTGATCGTCTGCTCGAACGCCGTGTTGCCGAAGGTGGTTCTGATCGTCTGCTCGAACGCCGTGTTGCTGAAGGCGGTTCGGATCGTCTGCTCGAACGCCGCGTTGCTGAAGGTGGCTCTGATCGTCTGATCGAGCGCCGCGTTGCTGAAGGTGGTTCGGATCGTCTGCTCGAACGCCGTGTTGCCGAAGGTGGTTCTGATCGTCTGATCGAACGCCGTGTCGCCTGAATCATCTGCATGACCGCAACACCCATGAAAAAGCCCGGCCTGATCAGCCGGGCTTTTTTGCATTCAGCCGTCGCTTATTGCGCGGTTTTCAGCTTGACCACATCACCGGAGATGGTGGTGGTGTAACCGGTCAGGACCCAGGCCCAGAACCAGTTTTCCTGAACCTGTGTGTTGATCATTGCATCGCCGCCCTTGGCTTGGATGGCCGCGTTTTGCGCGCGCACAAATCGGCTGTTCTGGCGGATCGGGATGATGCCAAACAGCAGCAGGCCGGTGGCCGATGCTTCGCTGTGGCCAACCACGGTGTATTGGTTGCTGTCGTAATGGGCGGTTTTCATCGGGGCGCCGGTGCAACCTGCCAGAACCACACCGAACAGTGTGGCGGCGACTACTTTGCTGAGGTATTTCACGGTAAAACTCCATGGGAAAACGCCCGGGATCCGTCTCTCGGGCGGCGCGCATTCTAACCAAAATGATGGCTCATTGGCATCAATCTTCTTTGTATTTACATGAACCCGTTCGCTGGCCGCCCATCGGCGATGTCGCATACCATGGCGCCACTTCAATAAAGACAGACACCCGCCTCCATGTTCAAAGCCAGTCTGCGTAGCCATCTCACCCTGTGGTTCGGCGGTTTGTCCCTGCTGACGTTATTGAGCGTCGGCTTTTATGTCGGTCATATCGCCACCGAACAAATGAAGCAGGCCAGCGGCAACGCCTTGCTGAACACCGCGCGTGCAGCGGCGACGCTGTTGGGCGAACAACTGCGCGAACGGCAACTGGAGGTCTACCTGCTCAGTCGCGCACCGCATCTGGAGCGCGGAGATCTGGACAACCCAGCCATCCTCAAGTCGATGCAGTTGCGCACCCAGGCGCGCGCCGAATATGCGTGGATGGGCGTCACCGACGCCGAGGGCAACGTTCGCCAAGCGGTCAATGATCTGCTGGTCGGTCAATCGGTGCAGAAACGCCCGTGGTTCCAGATCGGCTTGCGCCGGCAATACACCGGCGATCCCCACGAAGCGGTGTTGCTGGCGAAGTTGTTGCCGGGCCTGGCCAATGGCGAGCCGTTGCGCTTCATCGATTTTGCCGCGCCAATCCACAATGCCGAAGGACAGGTGATTGGCGTGCTGGGCGCACATGCACACTGGAGTTGGGTAACGCGCATCGTCGAATCGGCGGCGTTTTCCCACAAAAACTCGGCGCCGGATGTCCAGGCGCTGATCGTCGACCACGACGGCAAGGTGCTCTACCCCGAAGCCCTGATGGGCCAACAGCTGGCGACCAACGATCCGGTATTGTCGGGCTGGACGGCGGCCAACGGTTACCTGACCAGCATGGTCACTGTGCCGACGCCATCGGGCACGGCGCTGTCGTGGTCGATCGCCATTCGCCAGCCACTGGAGACTGCGCTGCAACCGGCGCGGACGCTGCAATACGAATTGCTGATACTCGGCGTTTTCGCCGCCATCGTTTTCGGTCTGGTGGCTTATTACCTGGCGCTGTACCTGAGCCGCCCGATCGAACAACTCGCGCACTCGGCCAAACAGGTGCAGAACAACCAGTCCGGCGCGCAGTACCAGCTGCAGCATCCGGTACTGGAAATCGCCCAGCTCGGCCAGTCCATCGACGCGATGACGCAATCACTGCTCGGCAAGGAGCGCGAACTGCAAGAAGCCAACGCGTCGCTGGAAGCCACCGTGGCCCAACGCACCGCCGCACTCACCGAGGCCAACGCCGAGCTGCTGAGCCTGGCCACACACGACGGCTTGACCGGCGTTTACAACCGTCGCCGCTTTGACGAAAAAATCACTGAATACTCGCTGCTGTCCCGACGCACCGGGCGCCCTTTTGCCCTGCTGCTGATCGATGCCGACCACTTCAAACGCATCAATGACAGCCACGGCCACGCGGTCGGTGACGAGGTCCTGCAACAACTGGCGACCTTGATCCAGAACAGCGTACGCAGCACCGATTTCGTCGCCCGCTACGGCGGCGAAGAGTTCGCCGTACTGCTGCCGGAAGTCGCGCAACCCGACACCCCGGAAGTCGTTGCCGAAAAGATTCGCTCAGCGGTCGCCGAAGCGCAGTTTCCCGGCGTCGACAACGTCACCGTGAGTATTGGCCTTGGCCTGGCAGATCCGGCAGACAACAACCACACGGCCCTGATCAAACGCGCCGATCAGCAGCTGTACCAGGCCAAGGCTGCGGGGCGCAATCAGGTGGCGTTCCATGCTCACTGACACCGGCGTATATCAACCAGAGACAGGCTGCCATCGCTGGCAAGCCAGCTCCCACAGGGATGAGGTAAAGCCGGAGATATTGGTCGTTTGGAGAACCGCCTTCGCGAGCAGGCTCGCTCCCACAGAAAAGCAAAGCAGCGCAGCTGCCCGCGGCGAAGCCGCCCCACTCAACAATGAGCGTTAGCTCGAGTGCTTTTGATCTTGATCTACCGGCGACGTCGGAAGGCTGAGCGGAGGGATTGATCCGGGCGTGGGAGCGCAGCGACCGTCTGGCGCAGCCAGACACAGCGGAAGGAGGTGCAGCGAAGCAAACCGGAGCCGCTGCGCCCGGATCGATCCCGCAGCGAAGGGACCCGAGCCTGCGAGGGCCGAACGCAGGAGCAAGCCTTTTGGGTTACCTTTTTGGCGTTTGAAAAAGGTGACCCGCCGTAAGGGCGGAACCCTAAGCAGCCGTTACCGCAGCAATGGATATGTACTCAATCAGCCAGGAAACCATCGCCCGACTAGGGCTTAGCACTGAACCTCTGCAGATAAGCCAACAAATTATTCAACTTCTCCTCATCACTCAGCCCCCAGAAAATCATCCGCGTCCCCGGCACCACCCCTTTCGGATCCTTCAGATAAGCCTTCAACGTCGCCCGATCCCAAGTAATCCCCGAGTTCTTCATCGCAGCGGAATAAACATAATTGGCCGAAGTCCCCGCAGCCCGGCCAACGATGCCGTTCAACTGCGGACCAAACCCCGAACGAGCCGACTCGCCAACCTGATGGCAACCGCCGCACAGACGCGGAAAGATTTTCGCCCCGGCTTCAGGATCGCCCTCAGCCTGAGCGCTGGTGCTGAAGATCAAGGCGAGAAGCAGTGCTGTGGTGAATTTCATTAAACAGTCCAAACCTGGCTTTGCATGGCGTGAACGCAGTTTACAGATAAGCGCCGATAATCGTTCTGACAGTGATCAACGCCTGACGCAACACGTGCATGTCCACCGACCCGAGAGCCAGACGAATCGCATGGGGCGTATGGCCCGACAGCGAAAACGGCTCTGCACTGGTGACCGAAATCTGCTGCTGCATCAACTCGACCACGATCTGATCGGCACGCACATCTTCGGGCAACGGCAACCACAGAAAATACGAGGCCGGATGAGCAATGTAGCGCAGCCCCTTCAGCACCTCGGCGGCCAAGGCCTGTCGCGCCATCGCATCACGACGTTTCTGCTCCTCAAGCACGGTGACGGTGCCGTCGTCGAGCCACCCGCACGCAATGGCGGTCATCACCCCGGGCGTGTTCCACGTTGTCGCGCGAATGATTCGCTCCAGTGCGGGCACTTGAGGCAGCGGCGCCGCGATGAAGCCGACCCGCAATCCGGTGGCGATATTTTTCGACAGGCCCGATACGTAAAACGTCCGTTCCGGTGCCAGATCGATCAAGGTTCGCGGCGGACTTTCCACCAGAAACGCGTAGGCCGCATCTTCGATAAGTGTCAGATCATAGCGCCGGGCAATCGCCACCAATTGCTCGCGCTGTTCCAGTGGCATGACCCAGCCCAGCGGATTGTGCAGCGTCGGCATGCTGTACACGGCGCGCACCGCACGCTCGCGGCAGAGTCTGTCCAGTGCCGGCAAATCCGGGCCGTGCTCCGTCATCGGGATCGCCAGCACTTCCAGATGCAACGCGTCGGCCAGCACCTTGAACCCGGAATACGTCAGCGCATCGGCGGCGATCACATCACCGGGTTTGAGCAGGGCCATCAGCGTCACCGCCAAACCTTGCTGAGCGCCATTGACGATCAGCACTTGGTCGGCTCCAACGGTCACGCCGCGTGTCGACAAATGTCGCGCCACCGAGGCGCGTTCGTGGGCACGTCCGGCGTGGGGTTGATAACGCAGCAACGCTTCGAGATCGCCGGACAACGCCAGTTGTCGCAACGCCGTGCGCAACAACTCAGCCTGACCGGGCAACGACGGATAGTTGAAATTCAGGTCGATCATGCCGACCGCTACGTCTTTCTGATCGATGCCCTGCCCCGGCGCCAGCGACGTTTCCCGCACAAAAGTGCCGCGCCCGGCTTCGCCACTGACCAGGCCCATCGCCTCAAGCTCGGCATAAACCCGTGAAGCGGTAACCAGCGCCAGTCCTTCCTGCGCCGCCAGTTGCCGATGCGTAGGCAATCGCGTGCCCGGCGGCAGTCGTCCGCCACGAATATCCGCCGCGTAACGGTCAACCAAGGTCTTGTAACGGGATCGGGGCATGCCGGCTGTATCCATGACAATTTTTTGATTGTGCTGATTCTCAGCCCTAGGATCTCCGCAATACAACCCACTATTTGAGCGCGACCGACATGCACACAACATCGACTGCGGCCAACCCGGCGCTGGAAAAGACCAGTGGCTGGATCAACGGTTTTATCGGTGTGCTGATTTTCAGCGGTTCACTTCCGGCGACACGGCTGGCGGTGCTGGAATTCGATCCGGTGTTTCTGACCGTGGTGCGAGCAGCGATTGCCGGCGCACTGGCGGTCGGACTTCTGCTGTTGTTCAAGCAACCGCGACCGTCGCGCCATCAGTGGCTGTCGCTGGTGATTGTGGCGCTGGGCGTGGTGTTGGGTTTTCCGCTGCTGACCGCGTTGGCATTGCAGCACGTAACGTCAGCGCACTCGATCGTGTTTGTAGGATTACTGCCGCTGGCCACGGCAATGTTTGGTGTCTTGCGTGGCGGTGAGCGGCCACGGCCGGTGTTCTGGATCTTTTCGGTGCTGGGCAGCGCATTGGTGGTGGGCTTCGCCCTGTCCCAGGGACTGAACGCCTCGCCGACTGGGGATCTACTGATGCTCGCGGCGATTCTCGCCTGCGGCCTCGGTTACGCCGAAGGCGCGAAACTGTCACGCAGCCTCGGCGGCTGGCAGGTGATCTGCTGGGCGCTGGTAATGTCGTTACCGCTGATGGCAGTGCTGAGCCTGTGGCTGGCGCCCGCCTCGTTCGGCAACATCAGCTTGCCTGCGTGGATGTGCCTGGGCTACGTGTCGCTGTTCAGCATGCTGATCGGCTTTGTGTTCTGGTATCGCGGCCTCGCCCAGGGCGGGATTGCGGCGGTCGGGCAGTTGCAGTTGCTGCAGCCGTTTTTTGGTCTGGCACTGGCGGCGACGTTGCTGCACGAGCAGGTCAGCGTCGGCATGCTCGGCGTAACGCTTGGGGTGATTCTCTGCGTGGCCGGGGCGAAGAAATTTGCCAAGTAATGTTCAGTGTTCGGCTTTCCATCGCCGAGGACTCAGCCCGGTCTTGCGCCGAAACGCCCGGGCCAGCGCCGACGGACTTTCGTAACCGACCTCTTCGGCAATCAACGCAATCGGCCGGCCTTCGCGCAGGCGTTTCTGCGCAAGACTGACGCGCCAGCTCAGCAGATAATCGGCCGGCGTCTGCCCGACCACGCGGCGAAACTGCTCGGCGAAACCGGCGCGGGACTGGTTCGCCGCCGCCGCGAGATCGGCCACACTCCAAGGCTTGTGCGGCTGCTCATGGATCAGGTTCAAAGCGCGAGACAAGCGCGGGTCAGCCAGCCCGGCCATCATGCCCGGTTGCTGATCTCGACTGCCGATGAGATGGCGCAGCAACAGAATCACCAGCAATTCGAACAGGCGATCCATCACCGCCACGCGCCCGCAATGCCCTTCAAAGGCTTCATTGAACAGCCAGTCAAGGGTGCTGCGCAGTTCCGGGATGTCGGTGAGTTTCAATACCAGATAGTCGGGTAGCGCGGCGGCCAGGGCATTGCCCGAGCCGCCGTCGAAGGTCAGCGATGCACAGACAATCTGACTGGCCATGGCTTCGTCGGCAAACATTCGATGGGTAAACGGCCGGGGAAAGAAAATCAGTGACGGTTCGTCCAGACGGATCTCCCGCTCGTTGCCCGGTTTGAGCAGCAACGCCCCGGCTTGCAGAACATGCACGTGCCCGACCGGCTCGCCTTCGTGAACGCTCACGCCGCAAAACGCGCCGCTATGAAAGGTGCCGGCGTTCACGCCGAAATGACTGAGTAATGTGGAAAGGCGATCCATGGCTGACTCCCGAAGGCATATCTGGACAATCTGCCGCATATCCTCGACGATTTGCCGCCAAAGCGCCATTGGCAGCCCCTAAGATCTCTCCATCGCCGCTGCACTTCGCTGCGGAATTTCGGAGAATCACCATGAGCCGCATCCCCGCTATCAGCCTCGACACCGCCACCGATGCCACCCGTCCTGCACTGGAAGGCGTGAAGAAAAAAATCGGCTTCCTGCCCAACGTCTTCACTACCCTCGCCCAAGCGCCAGTTGCATTCGACACTTACCTGCAAGCTTCGGCGATCCTCGGCAAGACCTCGCTCAGCGCCCAGGAAAAAGAAGCCGTCTACCTCGCCACTTCGCAAGTAAACGGCTGCGACTACTGCCTGTCCGCACACACAATGTTCGCCGGCAAGGCCGGGCTCTCGCCACAGGACATCGTCGCGGCCCGTCACGGCGAACTGAATGCCTACGCCGCCCTCGCCCGCCAACTGACCGAAACCCGTGGCCACTTGAGCGATGAACAATTGGCCGCTGCCCGCGCTGCCGGTATCGATGACCGCAAGATCATCGAAGTGATTGCCCTAGTGGCCGTGCAGACATTGACCAACTACCTGAACAACACGGCGTTGACCGACATTGATTTCCCGACCGTCGAGGCCTGAGCAGTCGCTCACGAACTGAAGAAAAATCCGCTGGCGAAAAGATGCTCTTTTCGCCAGCGCTGTTTTTTGCTGCCATGATGTAGGTCAGAATAATTCGCAGCGCAAACAGTGTCTGGTGCGCTGAAACCAAACACCCTGCGCGCAGGTCTTTGTTCTCAGACAAATGCCCGGAAAGATACGAACCCCATGACAGACTGGTTGCAAGACAACGGCGAGATGGCCGGGCAGATCCGCCGTCACGACTGGGCGAATTCGCCCCTCGGCCCGTTGGAAAACTGGCCCGATGTACTCAAGACCACTGTCTCGCTCAGTCTCGCCTCGCATTTCCCTCAGGCGATCGTCTGGGGCCCGCAATTGATCACTCTCTATAACGACGCCTTCGTGCCGATTCTCGGCGACAAGCCGCATGCGCTGGGACGTCCTTTCAGCGACATCTGGAAAGAAGCCTGGCATGAGATCAGCCCGATAGCCGAGGCGGCCTATGCCGGCCAAGCCACCTACATCGAAAACTTTGCCCTGAAGATCGAACGCGGCAACGGTCCGGAGCAGGCGTTCTTCACTTTCTGTTACAGCCCGATTCGTGACTCCCACGGCAATGTCGTCGGCATGCTCGACACGGTCACCGAGACCACCCAGACCGTTTATCTCAACCAACGCCTGGCCGTCCTCGATGCCATCGGCGAAGCGGTGACCAATGCCACCGATGCGCAAGCAATCCTGGCGGCGAGCACCCGGCTGATGGTCGAGCAGTTGCAATTGTCCAACTGCGCGTACGCCGACATGGATGCCGACGAGGACGGCTTCACCATTCGCGGCGACTATGCGGCACCGGGTTCGCCAAGCATCGTCGGCCACTACCGCCTGCGCGATTTCGGTGAGAAGGCAGTGCGTCTGCTGCGCGCCGGGGAACCGCTGGTCATCCATGACAACCGCAGCGAGCTACCACCGGAAGAGTCGGCGACCTTTCAGGCCATCGGTATTACCGCGACCATTTGTGTACCACTGATCAAGCAGGGCCGTCTGACCGCATTGATGGCCGTCCACGACAAAGTGCCGCGGGTCTGGTCGCAATTTGAGCAGGCATTGATGAGCGAAGTGACCGAACGGTGCTGGGCGCACATCGAGCGGGTGCGCGCCGATGCCAATGTGCGTGAAGGCCTGCTGGCTCTGGCTGAGCTCAACGCCACGCTGGAGCAACGGGTCGAAGAGCGCAGCTTGCGCCTGGCCCAGGCCGAGTCGGCGTTGCGCCAGTCGCAGAAGCTCGAAGCCATCGGCCAATTGACCGGCGGCGTCGCCCACGACTTCAACAATCTGCTGACGATCATTCGTTCGTCGGTGGATTTTCTGCGCCAGCCCAACCTGCCGGAAGAACGCCGTCAGCGCTACATGCGCGCGGTGTCCGACACCGTCGAGCGCGCCTCCAAGCTGACCAGCCAGTTGCTCGCCTTCGCCCGCCGCCAGCCGCTCAATCCGCAGGTAGTCGACGCCGGCGAACGTTTGGCAAACATCGGCGAGATGCTCGAATCGGTCACCGGCGCGCAGATTCACGTGTGCGTCGAACGCCCGGATCACCCCTGCTACATCCGTGTCGACCTCAGTCAGTTCGAAACCGCGTTGATCAACATTGCGCTTAACGCCCGCGACGCCATGAACGGTCAGGGTGAGCTGAAATTGCGCCTGGAATGCCACAAAGCGCTACCGCCGATTCGCGGTCACGCCGGGTCCAGCAGCCATTTCGTGTCGATAGCCTTGGCCGATACCGGTGCCGGCATCGACGCACACACCCTCGAACACATCTTCGAACCGTTCTTTACCACCAAGGCTGTCGGCAAAGGCACGGGGCTGGGGCTGTCGCAGGTGTTCGGCTTCGCCAAGCAATCGGGCGGCAACGTCGACGTCTCCAGCGTCCTTGGCCAAGGCACCGAGTTCACCTTGTATTTGCCGCAAGTGCCGGCGGACGAGACTGAACAGGACAACACCGAGGACGATGGCGAGGTGCAGCCGGCCTGCGAAAAACGCCGGGTACTGGTGGTCGAGGACAATCTCGATGTCGGTCGTTTTGCCAATCAGATCCTCCAGGATCTGGGCTATGAAACCGCATGGGCAACCAACGCTGAAGAAGCCCTGCAGTTGGCGGGCGGCGATGCCAGCGCGTTCGATGCGGTGTTTTCCGACGTGGTCATGCCGGGCATCACCGGCGTCGCGTTGGCCAGGGAGCTGCGCCAGCGCCGCCCCGATCTACCGGTGATTCTGACCTCCGGCTACAGCGAAGAACTGGCCCGCAGCGGTTACGAAGGTTTCGAGTTTCTCGCCAAGCCCTACTCCGCCGAACAGGTCTCACGGATTCTCGGCAAGACCTGGCTCAAGGACGCAAAACCAGCGGCGTCAGTCGTGATCGACGCCGGCGCGCTTGAGTAATTTCTTGCAGCGTTCCGACAGGTGAAACACCTGTAAATGCTTGCCAGCCTTGGCGTAGCGTTCACGCAGGGTTTTCAACGCGGCAATCGCCGAGTAATCGACAAAGCTCAGGTGCCGGCAGTCGAGAGTGACTTTCGCCGGATCGTTGGCCGGATCGAACTGAGTGAGAAACGGCGTGGTCGAGGCAAAGAACAGCGTCCCGTGCAGGCGATAGAGCTTGCTGCCGTCGGCCTCCAGGTGTTCATCGGCGTACAGTTCGCGCGCCTGCTGCCAGGCGAAGTTGAGCGCGGCGATGATGATCCCGCACAGCACGGCCGTGGCCAGATCGGTGAACACGGTGATGGTGGTCACGGCGATGATCACCAGCACATCGTGCAGCGGCACCTTGTTGATCACCCGCAACGACGCCCAGGCGAACGTCTGCTGCGATACCACAAACATCACCCCCACCAGTGCGGCCAGCGGAATACGCTCGATCAGCGGTGACAGAAACAGAATGAACAACAGAATCAGCACACCGGCAACCACGCCGGACAAGCGCCCGCGCCCGCCGGAGCTGAGGTTGATCACGGTCTGGCCGATCATCGCGCAACCGCCCATGCCGCCGAACGCACCGGACACCATGTTGGCCGCGCCGAGCGCTACGCACTCACGATCCGGATAGCCACGGGTCTCGGTGATTTCGTCGGTCAGGTTCAGTGTCAGCAAGGTTTCCAGCAGGCCGACCATCGCCATCAGGACCGCGTACGGAGCGATGATGCGCAGCGTTTCCAGGCTCCATGGAATGTCTGGCATGGCGAAAGTCGGCAGACCGCCGGCAATGTGCGCCATGTCGCCGAGGGTGCGGGTCGGCAGGCCGAACAGGTAAACCAGCAGGCCGACGCCAAGGATCGCCACCAGGGCCGGCGGCACTGCTTTGGTCAGGCGCGGCAGGATGTAAACGATGGCCATGGTCAATAGCACCAGCCCGGTCATCAGATACAGCGGCGTACCGCTGAGCCAGTGCTCGCCGCTTTTGAAGTGCTCCAGTTGCGCCAGGGCAATGATGATCGCCAGGCCGTTGACGAAACCGAGCATCACCGGATGCGGCACCATGCGCACCAGTTTGCCCAAGCGCAACAGCCCGAACGCCATCATGATCAGACCGCCGAGCAGCACCGTTGCCAGCAGATATTGCACGCCGTGTTGCACCACCAGCGCGACGATCACCACCGCCATCGAGCCCGCCGCGCCGGAAACCATGCCCGGCCGGCCGCCAAACAACGCTGTCAGCGTGCAAATGATGAAAGCGCCATACAGGCCCATCAGCGGATTGAGATGCGCGACCAGGGCGAAAGCAATGCATTCGGGCAACAGGGCGAACGAGGTGGTGAGTCCGGCGAGGACATCGGCGCGCAGACGAATCGGTTTCATGGCTTACCTGACTGAGCGGCCGCTGGGCACGGCTGCTGTTTTCGCGAAAAAAGAGGGAGGCGAATGTTACGGAATTGTTCGGCCTCGGGCCAGTGAAACGCTGACATGGAGTGGCGCGGGCCTTATCCTTGCAGGCTTGTCCATCGAATCGAGTCGCAGCATGTCAGCGTTTTTGTCCGCCCGGGATGTGTGTCAGCGTCTGCGCGAAGCTGCGCTGGGCGTGCTTGCGTTCGAAGTCTGCGAGGTAATGTCCCAGTCCGGGCTGATTGCCGTTTACATCGAGGGCTGGCATCTGCTGTTGGACTTCGCCGACGGACATTTGCATCACTGTGAATACGCGCGCAACTGCGCCGGGGATGAAGCGACGCTGGACACTTGGCAGCGTTATGGCACGGACCCGGTGAGTCTGCTCAGCACATGGGAACTGGCGCAGATCGAGCGGTTGCTGCGTGATGCGAATCGCGTCCAAACCTAGTGCATCGTTTCCGACTGCGGTGCTCTCTGATGTTGAGACCGACCAAATGCCTGTGGGAGCGAGCCTGCTCGCGAAGGCGGTATATCAGTCGGTTTGATGTTGGCTGTCATAGCGCTTTCGCGAGCAGGCTCGCTCCCACAGGGGGTTTGTGTGAGTTCAGAAGGTGATTTGGGCTGCCGGTTTGACGTCGATCCGTGCCACGGAACTGGTCAGGGCGGCGAAGTCCTTGTTGTGTTGGGCAATGATGTCTTCGGCGCTCATGTTGCCGTTATCGACCGTCGAATGTGCATCTTGCGCGACTACGACGTCGTAGCCCAGCTTATGCGCGCTGCGCACCGTGGCGTTGACGCAGTAATCGGTTTGCAGGCCGCAGATGATCAGGCGTTCGAAGTCCTCGCTGGGCAGCAGCTTGCCGAGATCGGTCTGGTAGAAAGAATCCCCGGTAGTCTTGCCTACACGCAGGTCTTTCGTCGAAGTCAGCAAACCTTCGGCCAGTTGCCAACCGTCCGCGCCATGCACGAACGGACCGTCCTTTTCTTCGTGCTGAATCAACACCACCGGAACGCCAGCCGTGCGGGCGCGTTGGCTGAGATCATTGATCGTGGCGATCACGCGGTCGATTTCAAAACACTGATATTCACCAGCACACAGCGCCTGCTGGACGTCGATGATCAGTAATGCGGTGGTCATGTCGAGCCTTCCTTGATCAGTCCTTGAGATGGGGCGGACCTGAGCCCGCCCCTTTTTACTCCGCTCAGTAACCCAGTGACAAGCCGGTATTACGCCGTGGATCATTGGCGCCGTAGAAGCGATTCTTGCCAACCGGTTTGCCGTCCAGTGACGGCGCGCCGACCAGAATCGCGGCGATGTGGTTGGGATCCTGCGGGCCGGCAAACTTGTGGCCCCAGCTCTCGAGGAGCTTTTTCGTATCCGGGCTGGCGGCGAAGTCTTCGAGGTTGGTTTCCTCCGGCATCCACTGCTGATGGAAGCGCGGCGCGTCGACCGCTTCCTGCAGCCCCATGCCGTAATCGATCACATTGAGCATGGTCAGCAAGGTCGCGGTGATGATCCGGCTACCGCCCGGCGTGCCGACCACCATCACCACTTTGCCATCCTTGGTGACGATGGTCGGACTCATTGACGACAGCGGCGCCTTGCCCGGCGCGATGGCATTGGCTTCCCCCTGAACCAGACCGTACATGTTCGGCACGCCGACCTTGGAGGTGAAGTCGTCCATTTCGTCGTTGAGGATCACCCCGGTCTTGCTCGCCATCACGCCAGCGCCGAACCAGTCATTAAGGGTGTAGGTGACCGAAACGGCATTGCCCCACTTGTCGACGATCGAATAGTGCGTGGTGTTGCTGCCTTCATGCGGCGCTACACCGGGTTTGAGCTCAGCCGACACGCCGGCCTTTTGCGGCTGGATGGCGTTGCGCAGTTTGGTCGCATAGTTCTTGTCCAGCAGGTGCTCGATCGGATTCTTCACGAAATCCGGATCGCCGAGGTAGCTGTTGCGATCAACGTACGCGTGGCGCATCGCTTCGATCTGGTAGTGCATGCCCTGAGCGGAATGGAAGCCCAGGTCCTTCATCGGATAGCCTTCGAGGATATTCATGATCTGGCAGATCACCACCCCGCCGGAGCTGGGCGGTGGCGCCGAGACCACGTGATAGCCGCGATAATCGCATTCCACCGGAGCCAGTTCGCGAGTCTTGTATTTGTCCAGGTCGGCCTGGCTGATGATGCCTTTGTTGGCCTGGCTGGACGTGACAATGGCATCGGCGACCCAACCTTTGTAGAAGCCGTCGGCGCCCTTCTCGGAAATCGTCCGCAGGGTTTTCGCCAGATCCTTCTGCACCAGTTTCTGCCCGACCTGCATCGGCTCGCCGTTGCTGAGGAAGATCGAGCCGGAATCGCGCATGTCCTTCTTGAACACATCCGTCGCGTATTCGAGCAGCTCGACATCGCCCTGCTGCAGCTCGAAACCGTCTTCGGCCAGTTTGATCGCCGGGGCAATCATGTCCTTGCGCTGTTTGGTGCCATATTTGCTCAGCGCCAGCTCCATGCCGGACACAGTGCCCGGCACCCCGACGGCCAGATGGCCGCGCGTGCTCAGTTCCGGAATGACGTTACCGTCCTTGTCCAGATACATGTTGGCGGTCGCTGCCAGCGGGGCTTTCTCGCGGAAGTCGAGAAAGGTCTTGCGCCCGTCCGCCAGTTGAATGGTCATGAACCCGCCACCGCCAAGATTGCCCGCAGCCGGATAGACCACCGCCAGCGCATAGCCCACGGCCACTGCCGCATCCACGGCATTGCCGCCGTTTTTCAACACATCGACGCCGACATGGGTCGCCAGATGTTGCGCGGTGACCACCATGCCGTTTTCCGCCGCCACCGGCGCCACTGATGCCGCGTGAGCCATGAGACAGCTGAGCGCCAGGGAGGTCGCAATGAGCGATCTGGCCAAAGGTTCGTACTTCATGAGTCGATCTCTTTTTGTTTTTGGGGACTGCGCAAAACGCAGGGCAGCGCTTCAGGAGCAACAAGCAGTATGGCCGGCTTTGCGTATTGCGCCTCCCCGTTCAGCCAGTATGCTGAGCCATCGCAGCATTTGGCAGCTCCTGAAAAATGCGTCGAAGGCTGCGATCTTTCATCAAGCGAAGAGGTTGTTCATCGCTGCGTATTGCAACAGCATGATGGTCTTGGCGTCACAGATCTCGCCGCGTTGAAATGCTGCCAGTGCCTCATCGAAGCCCCACTCGAGCACTTCCAGTTCTTCGGTTTCCTCTTCCAGCCCACCACCGTCGCTTACTTTGGACGCGGCGTCGTATTCGGCGATAAAAAAGTGCAGCTTCTCCGTCACCGAGCCGGGGCTCATATACGCCTCGAATACTTTCTTCACGTCATGCACGCGATAACCGGTTTCCTCCTCGGCTTCGTCACGAATGCGTTGCTCCGGCGCGGCACCTTCCAGCAATCCCGCCGCCACCTCGATCAACAATCCATCGTGGCCGTTGACGAACACCGGCAAACGAAACTGGCGGGTCAGCACCACCGTGCGCTTTTCGCGGTTGAACAGCAGAATCGCCGCGCCGTTGCCCCGGTCGTAGACCTCGCGGGTCTGGCGCTGCCATTCACCGTTGTTGCGGTGGTAGTCGAAAGTGATTTTCTTCAACAGATACCAGTCGTGGGACAACACCTGTGTGTCGACGATGTTGACCCGTTCGGCTGTGTTGGACATCGCGTCTGATCCTGTCTTCATGGGGGACTGCCATGGTCGGACAATTGCGCCGACAAAAAAAGCCCGGCAGCGCTACCGGGCTCGTTCAGCCTGGGTTGTTACTGGAAGTCGACGTCGAAGGCCTGGTAGAAGGCGTTGCCGGTGTTGGCGACGATCCACATCAGCACAATGACGTGATGACCCTTCTTGTTCGTCGGCAGTTGCACTTGGTGATCAACCTTGGCCTTCAATTCGCCGGCATGGCTGTAATACGGCACTTGCGGGTAGAAGTCTTCGAAGAACGGCTGGGTTTCGAGCTGCGCACGGCTGATGCGTTGCTGTGGATCCCAGCCGTCTTTGGTGATCAGCCAGCGATAACCACGGGTGGTGTGCGGCGCGGTGTACGCCCAGCTGACCTCGAGAATCTGCCCCGGATCGACATTAAGCAGCGGCCAGTTGAATGAACGGCCGAGCTTCTTGCTCATCTCGTCGTCGGTGTAATTGACGCAATCGCGGGCATCGGTCTTGCCGCCGCTGAGAATGTAGCCATCGGCCGGCGGCGCGACGCTGTCCGAGTCGGTCTCGAAGGGTTGCGGGAACGGCCCGGCATTCACGGCCGGAAAGTTTTTGCCGCCCTCCATTTCATTGACTTGCCAAGCGCCGAGCAAGCCGAGGTCAATGGCCACTGCGCCGCGACTTGCTGGCGAGATGACACGACCGTGTTTGAGTTGGGTTTGTGGGATTGCCTGATTCATCGTCTTCACTCCGTTGATTTGAGAACTCTCCTTCCCGAGGAGAGGCCTTCAAGCTAACGGAGGTGAATTTTTTGTCCATTGGCGCTTTTGTCGCAATGCGATTTTGCAGGACGTAAAAAACCCTAAAACACTGGATGGATAACCAGTTCAAGTCGACACGTCGCACTCAACGTGTAGCTGAACACCTACACGCCGAGTCGCCTTTGGTCATTCAGACAGTTGCGCCTGATACTCCTTTTCGTACTGCCCGGCGAGTTGCGTTTTCTGTTTATCGTCGAGCAGTTTGCCGGCCATTTGGAAGAACTTGTGCTCTTCTTCCTCAAGGTGGTGATGAACCTTGTCGGAAAGCTTCTTGGCCGTGGCCAGCCACGCCGGACTGGACATTTCGGTCTCGTCGAGTTCTTCCATCATTTCGTCCATTTCGTGGTGCTCGGCGATGGCGTGGCGGCTCAGGTCAACGCCTTCGTCGATTTCCATCAACGGGATGTAGAAGTGCCGCTCTTCAGCGGTTTCATGCGCTTGCAGTTCTGCTTTGAGCTGCTTGTAGGCCTCGACCCGCTCAGGGCTGTCGCCGCTGGTCGCGATCAGAGCCTTGGCGTAAGTGCGCTGGCGCTCGTGGCTTTCGCGCAGGGCTTCAAAAATATTCACGGGATTTCCTCATCAATCGCGCTCAGGGAAAGACGCGATAAAAGCCTAGACCGCAACGCTGGTTTGACGGTTCCGCTTGTTCGATCGAAGGGCTTGGAGGCGTTTGCCCGGACGGGTTAGGCTGGGCGTTCAATCACACAAGGAAGTCATGCATGAATTTGCGTATCGAGTTGACGGACAATCCTACCGAGGAACAGCGTCAGGCCATTCTCCAACCGTTAATTGAATACAACGATGCGAAGACCGGCATATCGAAAACCGAGCCGTTCGCCTTGATGGTAAAAGATGAGTATGGCGCGATACTGGGCGGGTTGTACGGGCGAGTGACTTTGCGCTGGATGTTCATCGATTTGCTGTCAGTACCGGAACAAAGTCGCGGAGAGGGGATTGGTTCCCGGTTAATGGCACAGGCAGAAGCATTGGCCGAAGACAGGAACTGCTACGGAATCTGGCTCGACACCTTCGATTTTCAGGCGCCGGAGTTCTACAAGAAGCTGGGCTTCAGCCAGTTCGGTGAGATCGTAGACTATCCACCAGGGCACAAGCGGCATTTTTTCCAGAAGCGGCTGATCAACTGACTGTGTCGCTCTTTGCGCAAGCAGGCTCGCTCCCACACTGGAAAGCATTCAATCGGTGGGAGCGAGCCTGCTCGCGAAAGCGCCAGCCGCCTCGACACACAATCAGAGGCAGGTCGCCATCGCCGCCATGCGCCGCATCGCGACAAAATCACTCTGCTGTGCGTAGTAATTCAAAGTCGTACCCGAGGCTTCGGTAATCACATCGACAAACGACTCCGCTGAACGCGTGTAGACCGTCGTGCCGCCAGACTCGCGCGGCTCCAGATAGGCCGCCGCGTCGACGCCGAAAACCGCTTCATCCTGCCAGGCGAATTGCACGCACCGGGCGACGTCTTTCTCCGGCTTGTCCGAGGTCAGGACCTTGTCCGGGCTCTTGCTGCGAGCATCGTTCATCACCGAACCGGCGCACCCGGCCAACAGGGCCGCCGCCAGCACTACCATCAGCATTCGCATTGCATTTGCTCATCGAGAAAAAAGCGGACTGTAGCACTGCGACGCGGCAAATCGTTCTGCTTTACTGTTTTTATGCGCGACACGCGTGAGCAGCTGCGGCACTCTGAGATCTTCAGCCACACAAGGACATTACATGGCGCCTAGCGACCAACGACATGAACACGCCCTGAAACTGTTTCTCGATGCGCGACCCGAACTGCGTGAGACTCTCGACCACCTCAATCCGCTGTTGGCTCAGGCCAAGGGTGAAACCCAGGCGCAGTACCGCGAAGAACGCTTGCATGAAGCATTCGAGGCTGAGGCAGAAAGCCAGGGGTTGTTTGCCTGGGAGCTGACGTTGCAGCTGACCGCTGATTCACCGGAGGACTATCAGGCGCAACGCCTGGAAGTGCATCGGGAAGTGGCGGAAATGGCGGGGATGGACTGGATCGAGTATTGCGATCTTTACGGCATCACCCCGTAATCGATGTAGGAGCTGCCGAAGGCTGCGATCTTTTGATTTTGCTCTTCAAGATCAAAAGATCGCAGCCTTCGGCAGCTCCTACAAAGGTACCTGCGTAAAACTCGGGTTTCGCGGCACGAGCGATAAAGCTTTATCATGGCCGCAGTTTCGCTGATCGAGTCCATCATGAAGTTCGCCATCGCGCTGTTTTCCGCCGCCCATGCGCCCTCCTCGCGCCGTGCCCTGCTGTTTGCCCAGGCTGCGCTGGCCGGCGGCCATGAGATTGTCCGGCTGTTCTTCTATCAGGACGGCGTGTTCAACGCCTCCGATGCAGTGGTGACGCCGCAGGATGAACAGGATTTGCCCAAGCAATGGCGCGCCTTCATCAACGAAAAGCAACTGGATGGGGTGGTCTGCATCGCCGCCGCTCTGCGCCGTGGTGTGTTGAACGAAGAAGAAGCCAAGCGTTACCAGCGTGAAGCGATTTCGCTCAGCGCGCCGTGGGAATTGTCCGGTCTGGGTCAATTGCACGATGCCGTGCAGGACGCTGACCGTCTCATCTGTTTCGGAGGCGCTTGAACATGGCCAAATCGCTGTTGATCATCAGCCGCCAATCGCCATGGTCCGGCCCCGGTGCGCGGGAAGCGCTGGATATCGTGCTCGCCGGTGGCGCCTTTGATCTGCCGATCGGTTTGCTGTTTCTCGATGACGGCGTGCTGCAACTGGCCGCCGGGCAGAACGCCAAGGCCTTGCAGCAGAAAGACCTCAGCGCCAATCTGCAGGCGCTGCCGATGTTTGGTGTCGAAGAGCTGTTCTATTGCGCCGAAAGCGCCAATGCTCGCGGTCTTGGCAACCTGTCGCTGGACGAGGCGCAGCCGCTTGCTGCTGACCACATCACCGCCCTTATTGACCGTTACGATCAGGTGATCACCCTCTGATGTCGACTTTGCATGTGTTGTCTCATTCCCCGTTCGGGGACGATCGTCTGAGCAGTTGCCTGCGCCTGCTCGGCAGCGCCGATGCGGTATTGTTGTCCGGCGATGCGGTGTATGCGCTGCAACCGGACACTGTGCCGTTCTCAACCCTTCAAGAGCGAGCAATCAGAGTGTTTGTATTGATTGAGGACGCACAGGCGCGTGCGATCGAGATTCCAGACTGGGCCGAGGCCATCGATTACCCGGCGTTCGTCGAACTGTCGATCCATCACACCAAGGTCAACAGCTGGCTATGAATTCAATGACCGTCGGCGCCCGCGCCATCGAACTGGACAAGGACGGCTTTCTCGTTGACCTCAGCGACTGGTCGGCTGAAGTCGCCAGCGCCCTCGCCGCCGCCGAAGACATCGAGTTGACGCCTGAACACTGGGAAGTCCTCGAGCTGCTGCGCAGCTTTTACGCCGAATTCCAGCTATCGCCGGCCACGCGGCCGCTGATCAAGTACACCGCGTTGAAACTCGGCGCCGACAAAGGCAACAGCCTGCACCTGAACCGACTGTTCAAAGGCACCCCTGCCAAACTCGCCGCGAAACTGGCGGGCCTGCCCAAACCGACGAATTGCCTATGAACGACTTTCCAGCATTGACCCTCGAAACGCCTGCCGAGCATCCGTTCGCGCAATTCGTGCGCATTCTCGGCAAGGGCAAGCGCGGCGCCCGCGACCTGACGCGCGAAGAAGCCCGCGAGGCCATGGGCATGGTGCTCGATGACAAGGTCGAAGATACGCAGCTGGGTGCCTTCCTGATGTTGCTGCGGCACAAGGAAGAAAGTGCCGAGGAAATGGCCGGTTTCACCGAAGCCCTGCGCGCACGCTTACACGCGCCCGCATTGAATGTCGACTTGGACTGGCCGACCTACGCCGGCAAAAAACGCCACCTGCCGTGGTATCTGCTGGCGGCCAAGTGCCTGGCGCAAAACGGCGTGCGGATCTTCATGCACGGCGGCGGCGCGCACACGGCCGGGCGTCTATACAGCGAAAAACTGCTGGGCGAACTGAACATTCCCCTGTGCCGCAATTGGCAGCAGGTCGGCGCGGCACTGGACAACGGCGGCCTGGCGTTTATGCCGCTCATGGACTGGGCGCCGCAGTTGCAAAAGATGATCGACCTGCGCAATACCTTGGGCCTACGGTCGCCGATCCACTCGCTGGCGCGGATTCTCAATCCGCTTGGCGCACGTTGTGGCCTGCAGAGCATTTTCCATCCGGGCTATCAGGCGGTACATCGCGATGCCAGCGGCTTGCTCGGCGACACGGCAATTGTGGTCAAGGGCGATGGCGGTGAAATCGAGATCAACCCCGACGCCACCAGCCACCTTTATGGCACCAGCGGCGGTCAAAGCTGGGACGAAGAATGGCCGCAGCTGTCAGCGCAGCGCCACGTCAAACCCGCTTCGCTGGACATCGAGCACTTGAAAGCCGTGTGGCGTGGCGATGTGGTCGACAGTTACCCGCAAATGGCCTTGATTGCGACCATGGCCCTCGCCCTGCGCGGTCTCGGTCAGAATCGCGAACAGGCCTTTGCGACCGCAGAGCAATATTGGGCGGCGCGCAACACATCGATCTAATCGATCATCAGCGCCCGATCTTTGCGCTTTTTGTTCGAACTCATCGGAATAGACTCGACTCCAACGAACATTGGTTTTGGGAGTCTTGATCATGGGTTTACTCGTCGACGGCCACTGGCAGGACAAGTGGTACGAAAGCAGCAAGGACGGCGCGTTCCAGCGCGAACAAGCGCAACGCCGCAACTGGGTGACCGCCGATGGTCAGCCAGGCCCCAGCGGTGAAGGCGGTTTCACTGCCGAAGCCGGACGCTATCACCTGTACGTTTCCCTCGCCTGCCCTTGGGCGCATCGCACGCTGATTCTGCGCAAACTCAAAGGGCTGGAAGGTCTGATCGACGTGTCGGTGGTCAGCTGGCTCATGCTGGAGAACGGCTGGACCTTCGACAAATCGCTCGGTTCGACAGGCGACAAACTCGATGGCTTCGATTTCATGCATCAGCGATACACCGCCGACACGCCTGATTACACCGGGCGCGTGACGGTGCCAGTGCTGTGGGACAAGAAACTCAAGCGCATCGTCAGCAATGAATCGGCGGAAATCATCCGCATGTTCAACAGCGCCTTCGACGGGATCACTGGTAACGATCTGGACTTTTATCCGGCGCCGCTACGCAACGAGATCGATGCGCTGAACGAGCGGATCTACCCGGCGGTGAACAACGGTGTCTATCGTGCCGGGTTCGCCACCTCGCAACAGGCATACGAACAGGCGTTCGATGAAGTATTCGCCGAACTGGATCATCTGGAGCAACTGCTGGGTGCCAATCGCTACCTGAGCGGGGAATACCTGACCGAGGCCGACGTGCGCCTGTTTACCACGATGATTCGCTTTGACGCGGTGTATCACGGGCATTTCAAGTGCAACCTGCGGCGGATTGCCGATTACCCGAATCTGTCGAACTGGCTGCGCGAGATGTATCAATGGCCGGGTATTGCCGAGACGGTGGATTTCCAGCACATCAAGCATCACTACTATGGCAGCCACAAGACCATCAACCCGACCGGCGTGGTGCCGAAGGGGCCGCAGCAGGATTTCAGCGTAGCGCATGACCGGTCGCGGTTGATCGGGAAAGGGGTTTGGTTAAAGGGCTAACAGCAGAAGCAAAAGATCGCAGCCTTCGGCAACTCCTACATGAGAATGCGTTCCTCTGTAGGAGCTGCCGAAGGCTGCGATCTTTTGATCTGACTCAGACCTGCGCTTGAGCCCCTTCAAACCACGCCAGCTTCTCGCGCAGTTGCACCACTTCGCCGACGATCACCAGAGTCGGCGCATGCACTTCATGCTCCGCCACCATTCGCGGCAGATCCGCCAGCGTGCCGGTGAAAACCCGCTGATTGACTGTAGTGCCCTGCTGAATCAACGCCGCCGGGGTATCCGCCGCGCGACCATGCTTGATCAACTGCTCGCAGATGATCGGCAGGCCCACCAGGCCCATGTAGAACACCAGCGTCTGCGCCGGGGCGACAAGATCGGCCCATGGCAGATCGGTGGAACCATCCTTCAAGTGGCCAGTGACAAACCGCACGGACTGCGCATGGTCACGGTGGGTCAGCGGGATCCCCGCATAAGCGGCGCAACCGCTGGCCGCCGTGATGCCTGGCACCACCTGGAATGGAATACCGTGGGCCGCCAGTTCTTCGATCTCTTCGCCACCGCGGCCGAAGATAAACGGATCGCCGCCCTTCAACCGCACCACACGCTTGCCAGCCTTGGCCAGATCGACCAGTTGCTGGTTGATCTGATCCTGCGGCACGGCGTGTTCGGAGCGACGCTTGCCGACATACACCCGCTCGGCATCGCGACGGCACAACTCGAGAATCGCCGGCGCCACCAGGCGGTCATAGAGCACCACATCGGCTTGCTGCATCAGACGCAGTGCGCGGAAGGTCAACAGATCCGGATCACCCGGACCGGCACCGACCAGATAAACCTCGCCAGTGGTGACCATTGGCTCGCCATCGACCTTGGCCTGCAACAGGCGCTCGGCTTCAGCGCCCTGCCCGGCCAGTTGACGATCGGCGATCGGGCCCTGGAAAACGTCTTCCCAGAAGCCGCGACGCTGCTGAACATCCGGAAACAGGTTTTTCACCTGATTGCGAAAACGCGCAGCCAGCCCTGCCAATTGACCGTAGGTCGAAGGAATCCAGGTTTCGATTTTCGCGCGGATCAGACGCGCCAGTACCGGCGCATCGCCGCCGCTGGACACGGCGATGATCAACGGCGAGCGATCGACGATCGCCGGGAAGATCACGCTGCACAAGGCCGGCGCATCGACCACGTTGACCGGCACGCAACGGCGGTGGGCGTCGGTGGAGACTTGCGCGTTGAGCGTTTCGTCGTCGGTAGCGGCAATGATCAGCCCGCAACCGTCCAGATCCGTTTCGGCGTAACCGCGCAACAGGCATTCACCGCCGCTGGCAGCGACCAGTTCGGCCAGTTGCGTTTCGATTTCAGGTGCGACCACCCGCAGCAGCGCACCGGCATCGGCCAGCAGGCGGGATTTGCGCAAGGCAATTTCCCCCCCACCGACAACCAACACACGACTGCCGCGCAGGTTGTGAAACAGCGGCAGATATTTCATTTAGCCGATGACCTCAAGGCCACCCATGTACGGCTTCAGCACGTCCGGCACGCGGATCGAACCGTCGGCCTGCTGGTAGTTTTCCAGTACCGCAACCAGAGTACGACCGACCGCCAGACCAGAGCCGTTCAAGGTGTGCACCAGCTCAGGCTTGCCGGTTTCCGGGTTACGGAAACGCGCCTGCATGCGCCGCGCCTGGAAGTCGCCGCAGTTGGAGCACGAGGAGATTTCGCGGTATTTGTCCTGGCTCGGAATCCACACTTCCAGGTCATAGGTCTTGACGGCGCTGAAGCCCATGTCGCCGGTGCACAGCGCCAGGGTGCGGTAAGGCAGGCCGAGCAGTTGCAGAACCTTTTCGGCGTTGGCAGTCAGGCTTTCCAGCGCTTCCATCGATTGCGACGGCTCGACGACCTGGACCATTTCGACTTTGTCGAACTGGTGCTGGCGGATCATGCCACGCGTGTCGCGACCCGACGCGCCGGCTTCGCTGCGGAAGCATGGGGTGTGGGCGACAAACTTGATCGGCAACAACTTCGAATCGACGATTTCGCCGGCAACGATGTTGGTCAGCGATACTTCGGCGGTTGGAATCAGGTACAGATCGGCTTCGCCTTCGCGGGCAATCTTGAACAGATCTTCTTCGAACTTCGGCAGCTGGCCGGTACCTTGCAGCGCCGGAGCCTGAACCAGATAAGGCGTGTAAGCCTCTTCGTAGCCATGTTCGGTGACATGCAGGTTGATCATGAACTGCGCCAGCGCACGATGCAGACGCGCGATCGGGCCACGCAACAAGGCGAAACGAGCACCGGACAGCTTGGCGGCGGTTTCAAAATCCAGCCAGCCAAACTTCTCGCCGAGGGCGACGTGGTCTTTCACTTCGAAATCGAACTGGGTCGGGGTGCCCCAGCGGCGCACTTCGACGTTGTCGTCTTCGTCCTTGCCGACCGGAACCGATTCGTGCGGCAGGTTGGGGATACCGAGCAGGATCGAATCGAGTTCGGTCTGGATCGCGTCCAGCTCGACCTTGCCAGCGCTCAGCTCGCCTGCCATGCGCTCGACGTCCGCCATCAGCGGCGCGATGTCTTCGCCGCGCTGCTTGGCCTGCCCGATGGATTTGGAACGCGCGTTACGCTCAGCCTGCAGTGCTTCGGTGCGGGTCTGGACGGTCTTGCGCTGTTCTTCCAGCGCTTCGATGCGCGCGGTGTCCAGGGCAAAGCCACGGGAAGCCAGGCGGTCCGCTACGTCCTGAAGGTTGCTACGTAACAGTTTGGAATCGAGCATGTCGGTTTCTCGTTATCAAAGTTTGGTCAGGGACAGGCCGGCCCACGTTGCGAGCAGCCCGCCGAATACGCTGAGTGCCGCGTAGCCCAGGGCCAGCAACACTTGCCCGCTTTCCAGCAGGCGCACCGTATCCAGTGAAAAGGATGAAAAAGTCGTCAGCCCCCCGAGGAAGCCGACCATCAACCCGGCGCGCACCTCGATCGGCACCTCCGGGCGTATCAGAAACAGGCCGTACAACACGCCAATCAGCAGGCAGCCCACGATATTAACGGCCAGCGTCGCGGTATAGAAGTGCCGCGGCCAATTGGCGCTGACCCAATTACCGGTGGCGAAGCGCAACAAGGTGCCGGCAACACCGCCGACCGACACTGCGAGTATCAATGGAACCACTATTTTCTCCGCTGCCGAGGGCTCAGACGATCGAGTTGAGCGAGGTGATTGAGTTTTTCGCCGATCTTCAACTCCAGGCCGCGGGGCACGGGCTGATAGAACGGAATCGGCTCGAGTTCTTCCGGAAAATAGTCTTCACCGGCAGCATAAGCATCCGGTTCATCATGGGCATAGCGGTATTCGTCGCCGTAACCCAATTGCTTCATCAGCTTGGTCGGTGCGTTGCGCAGATGCAGCGGCACTTCCAGCGAGCCGTTCTCAGCCGCCGCGCGCAGCGCGGTTTTGAAGCCCATGTACACCGCATTGCTTTTCGGTGCACAGGCCAGATAAGTAATGGCTTGGGCGACTGCCAATTCGCCCTCGGGGCTGCCGAGACGCTCCTGCACTTCCCACGCCGCCAGGCACAGGCTCAGCGCACGCGGGTCGGCGTTGCCGATGTCTTCGCTGGCCATGCGCACCACGCGCCGGGCCAGATACAGCGGATCGCAACCGCCGTCGATCATCCGCGCAAACCAGTACAGCGCGCCGTCGGGATTGGAGCCGCGCACGGATTTGTGCAGGGCCGAGATCTGGTCGTAGAACGCTTCACCGCCCTTGTCGAAACGCCGACGCGTATCGCCGAGCAGGCTTTGCAGCAGCTCGATGCCGATTTCGCTGTTGTCTTCGGCCAGATCGGAGGCGTTTTCCAGCAGATTGAGCAGGCGCCGGCCATCGCCATCAGCGGCGGACAGCAACATCTGGAAGCCTTCATCGCTCAGGGTCAGGTTGCGCTTGCCCAGGCCGCGCTCTTCGGTGAGTGCGCGGTGGACCAGTTTGCGCAAGGCCGCTTCGTCGAGGCTTTTCAGCACGTAGACGCGGGCCCGAGACAATAAGGCGTTGTTCAGTTCGAACGAAGGGTTTTCGGTGGTGGCGCCGATGAAGATCAGCGTGCCGTCTTCAACGTAAGGCAGAAACGCGTCCTGCTGCGACTTGTTGAAACGGTGTACTTCGTCGACAAACAGGATCGTGCGCTTGCCGTACTGGCCGGCCTGCTGCTTGGCAATTTCAACGGCCTGGCGGATTTCCTTGACCCCGGCGAGCACCGCCGAGACCGTTTCGAAGTGCGCATCCGAGACTTCTGCGAGCAAGCGCGCCAGGGTGGTCTTGCCCACGCCCGGCGGCCCCCAGAAGATCATCGAATGCAGCGCGCCCTGCTCCAGCGCCTCACGCAGAGGCTTGCCGCGAGCGAGTACGTGTTCCTGACCGACGTACTCATCCAGATTGGCCGCACGCAGACGGGCGGCCAAGGGCTGGGCAATCGGTGCACTGCGAAACAGATCCATCACGTAGCGTTGAAACCTCTGATTTTCTGAAATCTGCTGAAGTACCTGTGGTGAGGGGATTTATCCCCGTTGGGCTGCGAAGCGGCCCCAAAAGCGACGACTGCTGCGCAGCCGGACGGGGATAAATCCCCTCGCCACAATAGCCCCTCAATAGCAGGCCCTCACCACAAAGGCCCTGACACAAAGTGCCGGTGTTTATTCCTGGATAACGTCGGCACCTTTGGGAATGTCGAATTTGAACTTGGACGCAGGCACCGCTTCGTTGGCCTTGACCCCGGTAAACAGGATATTGGTGCGCTGGCCGACGCTGTCAATCAGTTGCATGTCATTGAGCAGGCCGTTGCGGAACGACAGGCGCAGATTGTCGAACAGGGTGTCCTTGGTTTTCGGCTTCAGGGTGAAGTCGATCACGCCGCCCGCCTCTTTCGCGCTGATATCGAAGCTCTGGCTGATCTTCGAGACATCGCCGGACAACAGCAAGGCCGGCGTCTGGGTCAGACGCTCATCGAGCTTCTTGATGGTTGCCTGCTCCAGATCCGGGTCCCACAGGGTGACTTTCTTGCCATCGGAGACCATGGTCTGCTCGGCCGGCGCATTGGTGTGCCAGTAGAACAGGCCCGGACGCTGCAGGGTCATGTTGCCGGTGGTTTCCTGCAACTGGGTGCCGGTGCCATCGAGGGTCAACTGCGAAAAGTTCGCCGACAGGGTTTTCGATGTTTCGAGCAATTGGGTCAGACGCGCCACGTCCTTTTCATCGGCGTGGGCCGTGAGTGTGGTCAGCGCCAGTACTGGCAACAGCATGCGGATAAGGCGCATGAGAGTCCTCTTGAATACTCGTGGGAGAGCGAGTGGCGCGTCATTGCGCCACTCGAGTCGTTGCGTTTCAGTCGCGTACCGGGCCTGGGGCCAGGACTTCACGCGAACCGTTGGTGTTCATTGAGGTAACGACGCCAGCCATTTCCATCGCCTCGATCATCCGCGCGGCACGGTTGTAGCCGATCTTCAGCTTGCGCTGCACAGCGGAAATCGACGCACGACGACTTTCGAGGACGAACTGCACCGCTTCGTCATACAGCGCGTCGGCTTCCGGATCATCACCGTCGCCACCACCGCTGCTGCCTTCAAAGCCGCTGCCCGCCTCTTCGACACCGTTGAGAATGTCGTCGTTGTACTCAGGCGCACCGCGCAATTTCCAGGCCTCGACCACGCGGTGAACCTCATCGTCGGAGACGAACGCGCCGTGAACCCGGATCGGCAAACTGGTGCCCGGCGGCATGTAGAGCATGTCACCGTGCCCGAGCAGTTGCTCGGCGCCACCCTGGTCGATGATGGTTCGCGAATCGATCTTGCTCGATACCTGAAACGCCATACGTGTCGGGATGTTGGCTTTGATCAGACCAGTGATCACGTCCACCGACGGGCGCTGGGTGGCAAGAATCAAGTGAATCCCCGCCGCACGCGCCTTTTGCGCAATACGCGCGATCAGTTCTTCAACCTTCTTGCCGACGATCATCATCATGTCGGCAAATTCGTCCACAACTACGACGATGGTCGGCAGTTTCTGCAGCAGCGGCGCTTCGTCGTGAATGCTTTCGCGCTTGTACAGCGGATCGCTCAACGGCTCGCCGGCATCCTGGGCTTCCTTGACCTTGGCGTTGAAGCCGGACAGGTTACGCACGCCCATTTTCGCCATCAGCTTGTAGCGACGCTCCATCTCGGCAACGCTCCAGCGCAAGGCGTTGGCGGCGTCCTTCATGTCGGTCACTACCGGGCAAAGCAGGTGCGGAATGCCTTCGTAGATCGACAGCTCAAGCATCTTCGGGTCGATCATGATCAGCTTGGCATCGTCCGGGCCGGACTTGAACAGGATCGACAGGATCATCGCGTTCACGCCCACGGACTTACCGGAACCGGTGGTACCGGCCACCAGCAAGTGCGGCATCTTCGCCAGGTCGGTGATGACCGGCTTGCCGCCGATATCGTGACCGAGCGCCAGGGTGACCGGGGATTTGAAGTTGTCGTACTCGGGGGTCGACAGCACCTCGGAGAAACGTACGATCTGGCGGTCTTCGTTGGGAATCTCGATACCCACAGTGGTCTTGCCCGGAATCACCTCGACCACCCGCACACTGGTCACCGCCAGCGAACGCGCCAGGTCTTTGGCCAGGTTGGCGATGCGGCTGACTTTTACCCCGGCGGCAGGCTGGATTTCGTATCGGGTAATCACTGGACCCGGATGGATCGAATCAACGGTGACTTCGACGCCGAATTCCTTGAGCTTGATTTCCAGCAAGTGGCCGACTGCTGCCAAGGACTCAGGCGAATAGTTGAGCTGTTTCTTTTCCGCAGGATCAAGAATCGAGATCGGCGGCAAGGTGCCTTCGACCGCGCTGTCGACGAACAACGGCGCCTGCTTCTCTTTCTGCACGCGCTTGCTCGGCTCCGGCGCCTTGGCTGGTGCCGGCGCGATCACCGGTGGCACCTGCTTCTCGCGGTCGGACATGTGCTTGCTCAACGCTTGCTCACGCTCGATCAGGCGTTCCTTGACCTTGGCCTGTTCGCGTTTGTCGGTGACAGTCGGTGCGACCACATCGTGGACGCGGTCATCAACCTCACGCAGTTGCGCAACCAGTTGCTTGCGTTCAGTGCGCGCCGACCACCAGCGGTTGAGCGCGCCCTGGAACAGCTCGAACAGATCGAGGGTGATCTTGCCGGTGACGTCCATCACCTTGAACCACGACAGGTCGGTGAATACGGTCAGGCCGAACAGGAACAGAGCGATGAACAACAGCGTGCTGCCCTGGATGTTCAGCGCATTCTTCGCCAGATCGCCAAGGCTTTCGCCCAGGGCACCGCCAGCACCGGCCGGCAGACCGGTCGCGGCATGGAAATGAATGTGCGCCAGCGCAGCACCGGAGAGCACGAGGAATACCAGGCCGATCAGACGCCAGGAAAACAGCCAGCCGCTCCACTGCCATGGTTCGTGGCGTTGACGGAAGATCTGGTACGCCTTGACCGCCAGCAGCAACGGAAAGATATAGGCGAAGTAACCGAGCACCATGAACAGGATATCGGCGCTGTACGAGCCGGCCGGGCCGCCGAAGTTCTGCACATCGTCGATCTTGCTGTTATGGCTCCACCCCGGATCGTCCTTGCCGTAGGTCAGCAAAGCCATCATCAGGAACAGGCACAAAGCGCCAATGGCGATCAATGCACCTTCCTTGAGCCGGTAGTGCAGTTGCTGGCGCCAGAGCGGAACGACTGTTTTGGGTGCTTCGGTGGTCTTCTTCAAAACGCTTCTTTTCCTGCGCCCGAGGCGCGTCCATCTATTGAATGACGATAAAAAACTGCCCAATCCAGGCAGGTAAAAAAGGTGAAAAGCTCAACTGGGACTACTTTTAACACTGTGCCACTGGTTTTATAAACACAGCCATAAACACTGTGCGCAGCGTATAGCCTGTCACAACCCGGCATTGTACGGGTTTGTGCGTCCGATGCCATGTTTGAGACCCCAGCCTTGAGCATAGCCAAACGTACATGCACTGCGTTGCAATTGGAGCATGCATTGTCTTTTGTGACAAAGGCTTATGAGCTGTATTTGATGAACGTAGCGAACCTGGCCGGATCAGGCTCACAGGAATGCTCGACAGCATCGGTACGGTGACGCTTACGACCACGGGCGACACATCAAGTTGCAGCTCAATGCTCACTGCAGCAGACATCTGTGCAGGACAGCGGCGCCGTTTCGCGGCAAACTCTTTCGCGGGGCCTGCACGCCCCTGACTGCCCTCCCCTTCTGCAAGCCTGGATGCCATGCTGACTTGGTTACAACGTAACTCCCTGACCTTTCCGCCACTGGAAAAAGCCATGCGCGAGCCGAACGGATTGCTCGCCGCCGGCGGCGATCTTTCCGCCGATCGACTGATCCAGGCCTATCGCCATGGCTGCTTCCCCTGGTTTTCCGAGGGCCAGCCGATTCTCTGGTGGTCGCCAGACCCTCGCACCGTGCTGTTTCCCGACGAACTGCACGTCTCGCGCAGTCTCGGCAAGCTGCTGCGCAAGCAACGCTATCAAGTGACCTTCGATCAGGATTTCGACGCCGTCATCCGCGCCTGCGCTGCACCGCGTGATTACGCCGACGGCACCTGGATCACCGAGGCCATGCAGGATGCTTACGTAGAATTGCATCGGCGCGGTTTCGCGCATTCGGTTGAGGTCTGGGACGAGGGACAGCTGGTCGGCGGCCTGTACGGCCTGGCGATGGGCCAACTGTTTTTTGGCGAGTCGATGTTCAGCCGCGCTGACAACGCGTCCAAATATGGCTTTGCCACGCTGGTCCAGCATTTGAAAGCCGCCGGATTTGTGCTGATCGACTGCCAGATGCCGACCGATCACCTGCACAGCCTCGGTGCGCGGTCGATTCCGCGCGGCGAATTCGCCGACTATCTGCGGCGCCATCTAGATCAACCGAATTCAGCGACCTGGGTTTGCTGAGCGACTTTTGCGCAGGTGGCTTACACTTAATCCACCAGCTTATCCCGAGGGTTGATTCATGACCGAGTTGGCGCGTTTGAAGTTTTATGCCACTCAGCCCCACTCTTGCAGTTATCTGCCCGAGGAGCAGGCCACGACGCTGTTTCTCGACCCGAGTCAGCCCATGGATGTGCATGTCTACGCAGACCTGTCGGAAATGGGCTTTCGTCGCAGCGGCGATCATTTGTACCGGCCGCATTGCCAGAATTGCAATGCGTGCGTGCCTGCGCGCATTCCCTCCGCACAATTCATCACTAATCGCCAGCAAAAGCGCATCTACAAACGCAACGCGGATTTGCAGGTGCAGCCGGTCAAACCGCACTTCAGCGAAGAATATTTCGACCTGTACCAGCGCTACATAGAACAGCGCCATGCCGACGGCGACATGTACCCGCCAAGCCGCGATCAGTTCTCGACGTTCCTGGTGCGTGACCTGCCCTTCTCGCGCTTCTACGAGTTTCGACTCGACGGACGGTTGCTCGCGGTGGCGGTGACCGATCTGCTGCCCAACGGTTTGTCAGCGGTGTACACCTTCTACGAACCGAACGAAGAACGCCGCAGCCTCGGCCGTTACGCAATCCTCTGGCAAATCGCCGAGAGCCAGCGTCTGGGCCTTGAGGCCGTGTACTTGGGTTACTGGATCAAGAACTGCAAAAAGATGAACTACAAGACGCAATATCGGCCCATCGAATTGCTGATCAATCAGCGCTGGGTCATCCTGAACTGAAGCTGCGGCCTAAACCCCTTGGCGTAAACACCATTTTTCGGGCACAATGCACGCCGCTTTTGCCTGGCGCAGTTGCACCGGGCCATTCATTGGATACCGAGGGCTTTACTGCATGTCGAAAGAAGACAGCTTCGAAATGGAAGGCACTGTCGTCGACACCCTGCCCAACACCATGTTTCGTGTGGAGTTGGAAAATGGGCACGTCGTAACCGCGCATATTTCCGGCAAGATGCGCAAGAACTACATTCGTATTCTTACCGGTGACAAAGTGCGCGTCGAGCTGACGCCCTATGACTTGAGCAAAGGGCGGATCACTTACCGCGCTCGTTAATCAAGTCAATACAGAACGCCCGGGTTATGCCGGGCGTTTTTGTGTCTGCGTTTTGAGGTTTGGAGGCTGGGGACTTAATCGTTGCTGCGGGTGTTGCCGCTGGCGGTTTCGCTCTACAGCAAGCAGATCAAAAGATCGCAGCCTTCGGCAGCTCCGGTTGGATCGCGTGAATTCGATAGAAACGGGTTGACCTGCAGGCCGCCTTCGCGAGCAGGCTCGCTCCCACAGAAAAGCAAAGGCAAAGGCAAAGGCAAAGGCAAAGGCAAAGGCAAAGGCAAAAGATCGCAGCCTCCGGCAGCTCCTACACAATGAGCTTTAGCTCGAGTACCGCTTTTGATCTTGATTCACCGGCGACGTCGGAAGGCTGAGTGGAGGGATTGATCCGGGGGTGGGAGCGCAGCGACCGTCTGGCGCAGCCAGACACAGCGGAAGGAGGTACAGCGAAGCAAACCGGAGCCGCTGCGCCCGGATCGATCCCGGAGCGAAGGAACCCGAGCCTGCGAGGGCCGAACGCAGGAGCAAGCGTTTTTTTGCTTACTTTTTTTAGGCGTTTGTAAAAAAAGTGAGTCGCCGTAAGGGCGAAACCCTAAGCAGCCGTAACCGCAGCAACGGATATACACCCAAAACTATCAAACAACGAGCAACAAAAAGGCGCCCGAAGGCGCCCTCTTGATATACGACCGTCAGGCCATCTCAGCCGTGGTTTCGAAGTCGAACGTCAACTCCCCATCCTTGATGTCGATGTGCACCACACCGCCATGCTCGGCCAGCTCGCCAAACAGAATCTCCTCCGCCAGCGGACGCTTGATCTTGTCCTGGATCAGACGCGCCATCGGACGTGCGCCCATCGCCGAGTCATAACCACCCGCCGCCAGCCAGCTGCGTGCCGCATCAGTAACCTCAAGCAACACACGCTTGTCCTCCAGCTGCGCCTGAAGCTCGGTGAGGAACTTGTCCACCACACTTTTGATGACCTCATGACTGAGGCGACCAAACTGGATAATGGTGTCCAGACGGTTACGGAATTCCGGCGTGAAGCTCTTCTTGATCACTTCCATCGCATCGGACGAGTGGTCCTGATGGGTGAAACCGATCGAAGCCCGCGCGGCCGTCTCGGCACCGGCGTTGGTGGTCATGATCACGATCACATTGCGGAAGTCCGCCTTGCGCCCGTTGTTGTCGGTCAGCGTGCCGTGGTCCATGACCTGCAACAACAGGTTGAAGACTTCCGGATGCGCCTTCTCGATTTCATCGAGCAGCAATACGCAATGTGGCTGCTTGGTGATCGCTTCGGTCAGCAGACCGCCCTGATCGAAACCGACATAGCCTGGAGGCGCACCGATCAGACGCGATACGGTGTGACGCTCCATGTACTCGGACATGTCGAAGCGCACCAGCTCGATGCCCAGCGCCTTGGCCAGTTGTCGCGCGGCCTCGGTTTTACCGACACCGGTAGGCCCGGCAAACAGGAACGAACCGACCGGCTTGTCCGGCGATTTGAGCCCGGCACGGGACAATTTGATCGCAGTGGACAGCGAATCGATCGCCGCGTCCTGACCAAACACCGTCAGCTTCAGGTCACGCTCCAGGTTACGCAGCAGCTCTTTGTCGGAACTGGTGACATGCTTCGGCGGAATCCGCGCGATTTTCGCGACGATGTCCTCGACCTGCGGCACTTCGATACGCTTGACGCGCATCTCCACCGGTTGCAGACGCTGGTAGGCGCCCGCCTCATCGATCACGTCGATGGCCTTGTCTGGCATGTGCCGGTCATTGATGTAGCGCGACGCCAGTTCGGCAGCGGCACGCAACGACTCATCGCTGTATTCGATATTGTGATGCTGCTCGAAACGCCCTTTCAGGCCACGCAGGATACCGATGGTGTCTTCCACCGACGGCTCGACGACATCGACCTTCTGGAATCGACGTGCCAAGGCACGGTCCTTCTCGAAGATGCCGCGAAATTCCTGGAATGTGGTCGAACCGATGCAACGAATGTCGCCAGACGACAGCAGCGGCTTGAGCAGATTGGACGCATCCATCACGCCACCGGACGCAGCACCCGCACCGATGATGGTGTGGATCTCGTCGATGAACAGGATCGCCTGCGGACGTTTCTTCAGTTCATTGAGCAGCGCCTTGAAGCGCTTCTCGAAATCACCGCGATACTTGGTACCCGCAAGCAGAGCGCCGAGGTCGAGCGAATAAACAACCGCATTGGCCAGCAGATCCGGCACCTGATTGTCGACGATGCGCTTGGCCAGGCCTTCGGCAATCGCGGTTTTACCCACGCCTGCCTCACCCACCAGCAGCGGATTGTTCTTGCGCCGGCGCGCAAGAATCTGCGCGACACGCTCGACTTCCGACTCACGACCAACCAACGGATCAATGCGACCCTGGCGCGCGAGTTCGTTGAGGTTGCTGGCATAAGCATCCAGAGGATTGCCTGAAGAAGAAGACTCACCGCCCTCGTCGTCCTGCATATCTTGTTCACCTTCAGAGTGATCGCCGTGCCCCGGTACTTTCGAAATGCCGTGGGCGATGTAGTTGACGACATCGATGCGCGCCACGCTCTGCTGTTTCAGCAGGAACACGGCCTGACTCTCTTGCTCACTGAAGATGGCGACCAGCACGTTGGCGCCGGTCACTTCGCGTTTGCCCGAGCTCTGTACGTGAAAAACAGCACGCTGCAGGACACGCTGGAAGCCCAGGGTTGGCTGGGTTTCGCGATCCTCGTCATGGACGGGGATCAATGGCGTGGTGGAGTCGATGAACTCCTGCAGATCATGCTTGAGTTTGTCGAGGTTTGCGCCGCAGGCACGCAAAACGGTGGCGGCAGCCTCATTATCCAATAGGGCCAGCAGGAGATGTTCGACGGTCATGAACTCATGACGCTTCGAACGAGCCTCCTTGAAGGCAAGATTGAGGGTGACTTCGAGCTCGCGGTTTAACATAGCTTCACCTCATACCCAAGTGGTCGGCGATTAACCGTCCTTCTCGATTTCACAGAGTAGCGGATGCTGGCTTTCCCTGGCGTACTGGTTGACCTGCATGGCCTTTGTCTCGGCGATGTCGCGGGTAAACACTCCACATACTGCCCGTCCTTCTGTATGGACGGCCAGCATGACCTTGGTCGCCAGCTCGCGATTCAGGTTAAAAAACACCTCGAGCACTTCGACGACGAAATCCATCGGTGTGTAGTCATCGTTGAACAAAACCACCTTGTACATCGGCGGCGCCTGTAACGCGGGCTTTGCTTCCTGAACAGCAACGCCTGCCGAATCGTCGTCGTGCTCCTGTGGAAGATCCTTTTGGAGAAGCGGGCGATCCTGATTGAATGTTAGTCGAATCTGGCTGATTGCATGCATGGAAAAAAAGGTTCGTCAGTTGTGCGAATACAGTGGTGGGGGCGGTTGCACACGTTTTCAACTACGACTGCCCGGTCACCTTGACTATCGGGAAAACGGTGTTACAACCAATAGAGCCCACAGTGGGTAAAAAAGATCCGCGGAGTCAATTCTTTTATCGAATTCGATTGCGGATGTCGTGGATGATACTCCAGCGATGGAGTCTGTTGCAGAGGGATTTGAGCATGGCTGTCGGCAAGGTGAAATGGTTCAACAATGCCAAGGGATTCGGCTTTATCAATACCGATGCCCGGGAAGGTCGCGATGAGGATGGCAAGGACATTGACTTCTTTGCCCACTACTCGGCCATTGAAATGGATGGGTACAAGACCCTGAAAGCGGGTCAGGCGGTGAACTTCGAGATCGTTCAAGGCCCTAAAGGCTTGCATGCCGTGAAGATAACTTCGGTCGAAGTCGCTTCGGCGCCAAGCTCGATTGCCACGGAAAAACAAACGGCAACCAGTTGAAGCCTCAAAACATTCGGTCATAAAAAACCGCCTGACTCAACCCATCGAGCCAGGCGGTTTTTGCGTGCCTGCAACTTTTACATATGCGAAATCAGCGCATCTCCGAACCCGGAGGAAGAAACCAGCTTCGCGCCATCCATCAAACGCTCGAAATCATAAGTAACAGTCTTCGCGCCGATCGCACCGTTGGTGCCTTTGATGATCAGGTCCGCCGCTTCAGTCCACCCCATATGACGCAACATCATCTCGGCCGAGAGAATCAGCGAGCCCGGGTTGACCTGGTCCTTGCCGGCATATTTCGGTGCGGTACCGTGGGTCGCCTCGAACATCGCTACGGTGTCGGACAGGTTGGCACCCGGCGCGATGCCGATACCGCCCACTTCCGCCGCCAGGGCGTCAGACAGGTAGTCACCGTTGAGGTTAAGCGTTGCGATGACATCGTATTCGGCCGGGCGCAGCAGGATCTGCTGGAGCATGGCATCGGCGATGGCGTCCTTGACCACAACGTTCTTGCCGGTTTTCGGGTTCTTGAACTGCATCCACGGACCGCCGTCCAGCAGCGTCGCGCCGAATTCTTCGGCCGCCACTTCGTAGGCCCATTCCTTGAAGGCACCTTCGGTGAACTTCATGATGTTGCCTTTGTGCACGATGGTCAGCGAGTCGCGGTCATTATCGACCACATATTGCAGGGCCTTGCGCGCCAGACGCTTGGTGCCTTCGCGGGAGACCGGCTTGACGCCGATGCCGCAGTTTTCGTCGAAACGGATCTTGGTGACGCCCATTTCTTCTTTAAGGAATTTGATGACCTTGGTGGCTTCCGGCGAACCGGCCTTCCATTCGATACCGGCGTAAATGTCTTCGGAGTTCTCGCGGAAGATGGTCATGTCGACATCGCCGGGCTTTTTCACCGGGCTTGGCACGCCTTCGAACCAGCGCACCGGGCGCAGGCAGACGTACAGGTCGAGCTGCTGACGCAGGGCCACGTTCAGCGAGCGGATACCGCCACCGACCGGAGTGGTCAGCGGGCCTTTGATCGAAACCACGTAATCCTTGACCGCGTCGAGGGTTTCCTGCGGCAGCCAGGTGTCCTGGTCATAAACCTGAGTGGCCTTTTCGCCGGCGTAGACTTCCATCCAGGAAATCTTGCGCTTGCCGCCGTAGGCCTTTTCAACAGCAGCATCGACAACCTTGATCATCACCGGACTGATGTCGACACCAATACCGTCACCTTCGATGAAGGGGATGATCGGGTTATCAGGAACATTGAGAGAATGGTCTGCATTGACGGTGATTTTGTCGCCGACGGCTGGAACCTGAATCTTCTTGTAACCCATGCTGAACTCCATTGTTTGGATTGAACACCTGGCTTGCTTCGAGCGTAACCCAGTTGAATCAACACGCAAACCCTATGTTCCTGCGCCGCGCACATCTCGTTTCCTACAAGCCTGAAAGCAAAGGGAAAAGCGCCAAACTCCAGCATTCGTAACGAGTCTTTGCCCGGTCGCGCCCTGCGACCTTTAGACCAATGGACGAGAATCGTTGCATATGAACCATCGGCAGATTGCCAGCTACCTATGTATAATGCCGCCCGCTGACCACAGGGTCACGACGGTTGGCCTCTCTAGCACGAGACTTTCCGCCTGATTGGTCGGGTTGTTACCGCAGCCTGACTGCTTGACGCTCTACTGATGCACCCAACATCACCGCGAAGAATCTCGACATTCGGTTCATGGATGACTTTGAACGAACGCGCTTACCCGGCGCCCCTCGAGTTTCTGCGCACGCTTTAGCAAAGAAGAGAGAGTTAATCCGAATATGCCCACCCGCTCGAAGATCATCTATACCTTCACCGACGAAGCTCCTGCCCTCGCCACCTATTCCCTGCTGCCGATCATCGAGGCTTACACCGCCTCGGCCGATATCGCCGTGGAAACCCGCGATATCTCTCTTGCAGCGCGCATCCTGGCAAGCTTCCCCGAGCAACTGGGCGACAAAGCCGTAGCCGACCACCTCGCCGAACTGGGCGACCTGGCCGTTACGCCTGAAGCCAACATCATCAAGCTGCCGAACATCAGTGCTTCGGTGCCACAGCTGCAAGCCGCGATCAAAGAGCTGCAGGCGCAGGGCTACAACCTGCCGGGCTACCCGGAAACCGTGACCAGCGACGCCGACAAAGACGCCAAGGCGCGTTACGACAAGGTCAAGGGCAGCGCCGTGAACCCGGTTCTGCGTGAAGGCAACTCCGACCGCCGCGCTCCGCTGTCGGTGAAGAACTATGCGCGCAAGCACCCGCACAAGATGGGCGCCTGGGCCAAGGACTCCAAGTCCCACGTCGCTCACATGAGCACCGGCGATTTCTACGACAGCGAAAAAGCTGTCCTGATCGACGCCGCTGACGCTGTGAAGATCGAACTGATCGCCAAGGACGGTGCTGCCACCGTTCTGAAAGAAAAAACCACCGTTCAGGCTGGCGAGATACTCGACTGCGCCGTGATGAGCAAAAACGCCCTGCGTGCGTTCATCGCTGCCGAGATCGAAAGCGCCAAGGCCCAGGGCGTACTGCTCTCGGTGCACCTGAAAGCGACCATGATGAAGGTCTCGGACCCGATCATGTTCGGCCAGATCGTTGCCGAGTTCTATAAAGACGCACTGACCAAGCACGCTGACGTGCTGAACCAGATCGGCTTCAATCTGAACAACGGCATCGGCGATCTGTACGCGCGCATCAAGGCCCTGCCGGCCGAGCAGCAAGCGCAGATCGAAGCCGATATCGCAGCGGTCTACGCCGTTCGTCCGTCGCTGGCGATGGTCAACTCCGACAAAGGCATCACCAACCTGCACGTGCCTAGCGACGTCATCGTCGACGCCTCGATGCCAGCGATGATCCGTGACTCCGGCAAGATGTGGGGCACCGACGGTCAGCTGCACGACACCAAGGCTGTGATCCCGGATCGTTGCTACGCGACCATCTACCAGGCTGTGATCGAAGACTGCAAAGCCAACGGCGCTTTCGACCCGACCACCATGGGCAGCGTGCCGAACGTCGGTCTGATGGCGAAGAAAGCCGAAGAGTACGGCTCCCACGACAAGACCTTCCAGATCAAGGCTGACGGCGTTGTTCGCGTCACCGACAGCAAGGGCAAGCTGCTGATGGAACAGGCTGTCGAAGCCGGCGACATCTTCCGCATGTGCCAGACCAAAGACGCGCCGATCCAGGACTGGGTCAAACTGGCCGTCAACCGTGCTCGCGCGAGCAGCACGCCGGCGATCTTCTGGCTCGACCCGATGCGCGCTCACGATGGCGTGGTGATCGAGAAGGTTCAGGCGTACCTGAAGGATCACGACACCAGCGGTCTGGACATCCAGATCATGGCGCCGGTCGACGCGATGAAGTACACCCTGCAGCGCACCCGCGAAGGCAAGGACACCATTTCGGTGACCGGCAACGTACTGCGCGACTACCTGACCGACCTGTTCCCGATCATGGAACTGGGCACCAGCGCCAAGATGCTGTCGATCGTGCCGCTGATGAACGGCGGTGGTCTGTTCGAAACCGGCGCCGGCGGTTCGGCGCCGAAGCACGTGCAGCAACTGGTTGAAGAAAACTTCCTGCGCTGGGATTCGCTGGGTGAGTTCCTTGCCCTCGCCGCTTCCCTTGAGCACCTGGGCGTGAACTACAACAACCCGAAAGCACTGGTGCTGTCGAAAACCCTGGACCAGGCCACTGGCCAGTTCCTCGACAACAACAAGTCGCCATCGCGCAAGGTCGGCAACATCGACAACCGCGGCAGCCACTTCTACCTGGCGATGTACTGGGCTCAGGCCCTGGCCACCCAGACTGAAGACGCTGCACTGCAAGCGCAGTTCGCGACTCTGGCCAAAACCCTGACCGAGAACGAGGCAACCATCGTTGCCGAGCTCAACGCCGTTCAGGGCAAGCCAGTCGACATCGGCGGTTACTACCACGCCGACGCCGAGCTGATCAGCAAGGCCATGCGTCCAAGCGCAACCTTCAACGCGGCGATTGCTGCGCTGGTCTAAGGTTGTAATGCGGTGAACAGACCCCGGCCTTGTGCCGGGGTTTGTGTTTCCGGATTTTGTGATCATCACAAAACTTTGTGGGAGCTGGCTTGCCAGCGATGGCGGTTTATCATCCAGCATGGATGGTGACTGAACCACCGCTATCGCTGGCAAGCCAGCTCCCACAGGGATTGGGGTTTAACCAATAGATTGAGGAAGGTTTTATGGAATGGCTCCCCCACATCACCGTCGCCACCATCGTCGAGGACAACGGTCGCTTCCTGATGGTCGAAGAGCACAAAGGTGGGCGCAATGTGCTCAACCAGCCCGCCGGCCATCTCGATCCGGATGAAACCCTGATCGATGCGGCGATTCGCGAAACCCTCGAAGAAACCGGCTGGGACGTCGAACCGACAGGCGTGATCGGCATTTATCTGTACACCGCACCGAGCAACGGCGTGACTTACCAGCGCATATGCTTCAGCGCCAAAGCCGTGCAGCATCACCCGGATTACCAACTCGACGACGGCATCGTCGGCGCCAAGTGGCTGACCCGCGACGAATTAATCGCCCAGCGCGATAACTGGCGCAGTGAACTGATCATCCGTTGCATCGACGATTATCTGGCCGGTCATCACTTCAGCCTCGAACTGATCCGCCCTTCTCTTTAGCCTTGCGGCCGCGAGCCTGATAGAATCGCGCCCTTTTCCAAGACACTCATTGAATCCCTATGCGTGATCCAGCCCCTTCTGACACATCCAAGAAGCGCGTCATTGTCGGCATGTCCGGCGGCGTGGACTCTTCCGTTTCTGCCCTTCTGCTGATCGAGCAGGGTTACGAAGTGGAAGGCCTGTTCATGAAGAACTGGGAAGAAGACGACGGAACGGAATACTGCACCGCCATGGACGACCTGGCGGATGCTCAGGCTGTCTGCGACAAGATCGGCATCAAGCTGCACACCGCCAACTTCGCCGCCGAGTACTGGGACAACGTGTTCGAGCACTTCCTCGCCGAATACAAGGCCGGGCGCACGCCGAACCCGGACATTCTGTGCAACCGCGAGATCAAGTTCAAAGCGTTCCTCGACTACGCGATGATGCTCGGCGCCGACCTGATCGCCACCGGCCACTACGTGCGCCGCCGTGATATCGATGATCGCACCGAACTGCTCAAGGGCCTCGATCCGAACAAGGATCAGAGCTATTTCCTGCACGCCGTCGGCGGCGAACAAATCGCCAAGACCCTGTTCCCGGTCGGCGAACTGGAAAAGCCTGAAGTCCGCGCGATTGCCGAGAAGTACGAACTGGCCACCGCCAAGAAGAAGGATTCCACCGGAATCTGCTTCATCGGCGAGCGCCGTTTCAGCGATTTCCTCAAGCAATACCTGCCGGCACAACCGGGCGAGATCAAGACCACCGAAGGCGAAGTCATCGGCCGTCACCACGGCTTGATGTACCACACGATCGGCCAGCGTCAGGGCCTCGGCATCGGCGGCTTGAAGGATGCCGGTGACGAGCCGTGGTACGTGCTGCGCAAGGATCTGCAGAGCAACGAGCTGATCGTCGGCCAGGGCAACAACCATCCGTGGCTGTTCTCCAGCGCCCTGCTCGCTTCGGAAATTTACTGGGTCAACCCGATCGACCTGAGCCAGCCGCTGCGCCTGACGGCGAAAGTGCGCTATCGCCAGAGCGATCAGGCCTGCACCCTGGAAAAAACCGCCAGCGGTTATCGCGCCGTGTTCGACGAACCGCAACGCGCGGTGACGCCGGGCCAATCGGTGGTGTTCTATGACGGTGAAATCTGCTTGGGTGGCGGCGTGATCGAAGTGGCCGAGCCGTGGAGCGGCCAGGCATGAGCCCGACTCAGGAGCAACTGACAGCGCTGGGCGGTGTGTTTCTCGCCGCCGTGCTGGTCGATCGCATCGCCAAGACCGGCCAGACCAACGAGGCCGGCCTGAGTTGCATGCTCGGCAGCCTGCTGGTCCGCGACCCGAAAGATACGCTGGACGTGTACGGCGGCGACGACATCAATCTGCGCGAGGGTTATCGCGCGCTGATTGGCGCCCTTGAGCGCGATCCGAGCACCTTGCAGCGCGAGCCGTTGCGCTACGCGCTGTCGATGCTCGGTCTGGAGCGGCAACTGGCCAAGCGTGACGACATGCTTGAGACGATTGCCAAACGCCTGCCGCAGATCCAGTCGCAGGTGGAGCATTTTGGCCCGGCCCACGAAAACGTCGTGGCCGCTTGCGGTGCGTTGTACCAGGACACTTTGAGCACTCTGCGCCAGCGCATTCAGGTGCACGGCGACATGCGCAACCTGCAACAGCCGAGCAATGCCTCGAAGATCCGCGCCCTGCTCCTCGCCGGTATCCGCTCGGCGCGCCTGTGGCGTCAGCTCGGTGGTCATCGCTGGCAGTTGGTGATCAGCCGCCGCAAGTTGCTTAAAGAGCTTTATCCGTTGATGCGCAGCGAGTAAACGCCGCGTCACGAAGGCTTTGTAGTCTGTAACGCGTAATACGCCGGTCAGTTGGCGACGGACCGGCGGATTTTTTCATGTATGATACGCGCCCCATTTCGTTGCCCGACTGTCCGAGAACACCCCATGCAGCTCTCTTCGCTCACTGCGGTTTCCCCTGTTGACGGCCGCTACGCCGGCAAAACCCAGGCCCTGCGCCCGATTTTCAGCGAGTACGGCCTGATCCGTGCCCGCGTTCTGGTTGAAGTGCGCTGGCTCCAGCGCCTGGCCGCCCACGCTGGCATCCCTGAAGTGCCAGCCTTCTCCGCCGAGGCCAACGCCGTTCTCAACGAACTGGCTGACAACTTCTCGCTGGAGCACGCCGAGCGCGTCAAAGAGATCGAGCGCACCACCAACCACGACGTCAAAGCGATCGAATACCTGCTCAAAGAGCAGGCGGCCAAGCTGCCGGAGCTGGCCAAGGTCAGCGAATTCATCCACTTTGCCTGCACCAGCGAAGACATCAACAACCTGTCCCACGCCCTGATGCTACGCGAAGGCCGTGACGACGTGATGCTGCCGCTGATGCGCCAGACCGCCAACGCCATCCGCGAACTGGCCATCCGTTTCGCCGACGTGCCGATGCTGTCGCGCACCCACGGCCAGCCGGCTTCGCCGACTACTCTGGGTAAAGAACTGGCCAACGTGGTTTACCGTCTCGAGCGTCAGATCGCTCAAGTCGCTGCCGTGCCGCTGCTGGGCAAGATCAACGGCGCTGTCGGCAACTACAACGCACACCTCTCGGCCTACCCGCAGATCGACTGGGAAGCCAACGCCCGCGCCTTCATCGAAGACGAGCTGGGTCTGGGCTTCAACCCGTACACTACGCAGATCGAACCGCACGACTACATCGCCGAGCTGTTCGACGCGATCGCACGCTTCAACACCATCCTGATCGACTTCGACCGCGACATCTGGGGCTACATTTCCCTGGGTTATTTCAAGCAGCGCACCATCGCTGGTGAAATCGGTTCGTCGACCATGCCGCACAAGGTCAACCCGATCGACTTCGAAAACTCCGAAGGCAACCTGGGTATCGCCAACGCATTGTTCCAGCACCTGGCGAGCAAGCTGCCGATCTCCCGCTGGCAGCGCGACCTGACCGACTCCACCGTCCTGCGCAACCTCGGTGTCGGCTTCGCCCACAGCGTGATCGCTTACGAAGCCAGCCTCAAAGGCATCAGCAAACTCGAGCTCAACGAGCAGAAGATTGCCGCTGACCTCGATGCTTGCTGGGAAGTATTGGCTGAGCCGATCCAGACCGTGATGCGTCGCTACAACATCGAAAACCCGTACGAAAAGCTGAAAGAACTGACCCGCGGCAAGGGCATCAGCCCTGAAGCGTTGCAGACTTTCATCGATGGTCTGGACATGCCAGCCGAAGCCAAAGCCGAGCTCAAGCAACTGACCCCGGCCAACTACATCGGCAACGCAGTGGCACAAGCCAAACGCATCTGATCGACCGTTTGCCCCGTTTGAGACGCCCGGCCGCGCCGGGCGTTTTTATTCCCGTCTGAAAAGTGCTTTTTTTCAATAGGTTACATATGAATTCCGATATTCCTCTTCAACTTCTGGGCGGCCTCACAGCACGCGAATTCCTGCGTGACTACTGGCAGAAAAAACCGCTGCTGATTCGTCAGGCGATTCCTGACTTCGAAAGCCCGATCGACGCCGACGAACTGGCCGGCCTGGCCCTGGAAGAAGAAGTCGAATCGCGCCTGGTGATCGAACATGGCGAGCGTCCATGGGAACTGCGTCGCGGCCCGTTCGCCGAAGACGAGTTCAGCAAATTGCCAGAAAAAGAGTGGACACTGCTGGTGCAAGCGGTTGACCAGTTCGTGCCGGAAGTCAGCGAACTGCTGGAAAACTTCCGCTTCCTGCCGAGCTGGCGCGTCGATGACGTAATGATCAGCTTTGCCGCACCGGGTGGCAGCGTCGGCCCGCATTTCGACAACTACGATGTGTTCCTGCTGCAGGGCCATGGCAAGCGCAACTGGAAAATCGGCCAGATGTGCGATTCCGAGAGCCCGCTCCTGCAGCACGCTGACCTGCGCATCCTCGCTGAATTCCACGAGACCGAAGAATGGGTGCTGGAGCCAGGCGACATGCTCTACCTGCCGCCGCGTCTGGCCCATTGCGGCGTCGCAGTCGACAACTGCATGACCTACTCGGTCGGCTTCCGTGCGCCGAGCGCTGCTGAAGTGCTGACCCACTTCACCGACTTCCTCAGCCAGTTCCTGACCGACGAAGAGCGCTACACCGATGCCGACGCCAAGCCGGCAGTCGATCCGCACCAGATTCAACACGATGCACTGGATCGTCTGAAAAGCCTGCTCGCCGAACACATGAGCGACGAGCGTCTGCTGCTGACCTGGTTCGGCCAGTACATGACCGAGCCGCGCTACCCCGAATTGGTGGTCGGCCCGGAAGACGTCGAAGAAGAAGACTTCCTCGCCGCCCTGCAGGACGGCGCCGTGCTGATCCGCAACCCGAGCGCGCGCCTGGCCTGGTCGGAAGTCGATGACGATCTGCTGCTGTTCGCCAGCGGACAGAGCCGTTACCTGCCGGGCAAGCTGCGCGAACTGTTGAAGCTGATCTGCGCCGCTGACGCGCTGCACGCCGACAACCTCGGCGAATGGCTGAGCGATGAAGACGGCCGCAGCCTGCTCTGCGAACTGGTCAAGCAAGGAAGCCTGGGGTTCGCCGATGAATAAAATTCGCGTTCGTGTCGCAGACTGGCAGAAGGATATCGCCGAGATCCGGCGCATTCGTGAAACGGTGTTCATCGCCGAACAATCGGTGCCACCCGAGCTTGAGTGGGACGCCGATGACGCGACCGCCGTGCATTTTCTGGCGTTCGAAGGCGACTTCCCGATCGGTACGGCGCGGCTGTTGCCCGACGGCCACATCGGCCGGGTTTCGGTACTCAAAGACTGGCGCGGAATGAAGGTCGGTGACGCGCTGATGCAAGCGGTCATCGCCGAAGCCGAAGCGCGCGGCTTGACGCAACAAAAGCTCAGCGCTCAGGTGCAAGCCACGGCGTTCTATGAGCGCCTGGGCTTCAGCCTGGTCAGCGAGGAGTTTCTCGAGGCCGGCATTCCGCATGTCGACATGGTTCGGCATTCGGCCTGATTCCGAGACCTCTAGATCCCTGTGGCGAGGGGATTTATCCCCGCTGGGCTGCGAAGCAGCCCCAAATCCAGAAAACTCGGTGAGTCAGTTAAATCGAGCGCGCTGGGTCGGCGACTGCTGTGCAGCCGAGCGGGGATAAATCCCCTCGCCACAATGGCCGCAAGCACACCACAAAACGCCCCGCCATTTTCGGATGCCGGGGCGTTTTGCTGTCTACGATTCAACTTGCCCCACCCCGGGCCGACAAACTGGCAATATCAAGCCTTTCGAACGCGGAGATAACGGACATGTCCCTACGCACCCTGCTCACCACCCTGCTGCTCGGCTGCAGTTTTTCGGTGCTGGCAGCCACAGAAATCGTCCCCCTCAAATACCACACCAGCGCTGATATGTTGCCAGTGGCGCAGGATTTCATCGGCCAGGACGGTCAGGTCAGCGCTTACGGCAATCAGCTGATCGTCAAAGCCGAGCCGGGCAAGATACAGGAACTGAAAGATCTGCTGGCGCAACTCGATACCGCACCGAAGCGCTTGCTGATCACCGTCGACACCAACGAAAACAATGGCCGCGGCGACGAAGGTTATTCGGTCAACGGCGCCCAGCCGAACCAGACCCGGATCATCAGCCGCAGCACCACCAGCCGCAACGGCGGCGTTCAGCAAGTGCAGACCAGTGAAGGCACTCCGGCGCTGATTCAGGTTGGCCAAAGCGTGCCGATCACCAACACCCAGAGCGACTCCTACGGCGGTTACAGCAGCGAGACCCAATACCGCAACGTCACCCAGGGTTTCTACGTCACCGCCAGCGTCACCGGCGAGACCGTTCATCTGGCGATCAGTACCAACCGTGACCGCATGAGCCAGGAACGTCCCGATGTAGTGAACGTGCAAAGCACCGACACAACCGTCACCGGACGCCTCGGCGAATGGATCACTCTGGCGGGCGTCAACAGCCAGACTCAGGCCGACAAACAGGGGCTGACCCGCAGCTACTCGACTCAAGGCCGGGATGACATGACCTTGCGGGTGAAAGTCGACACACTGGACTAAAGCACCGAAAACTGACTGATTAGTCGTATTAGACGAAAGATGTAGTGCCTTAAAAAAAGCACTACAAAACGTTTGACGAGGCCAAAAAGCGAAGGCATGATGGCCTCGCTCCCGCTAATCAGAGGCCCTGGCAAGGGCCTTCGAAGCGCCGTTCGCACCTATCCCGCGAACCGTTTCGTGTCTGTACCGCCCACAAGGTGTGTTTGACGAGGTTGCCGACTGGAACGAAGTTGTCCCGAGGGACGGAAGCGTATTTAGGTAACCCGGCTTCACGCTGCAGACCGTATAAAGGCCCACGACGCCGGAATGCGCCCGCACCGCGCCACTACCTGCTCACTTCCCCTCGAGCCCATCGTTCATCCCGTCGCCTACCCCGCCGAATCCGACTTGACCACCTAAGCTTCTGGTCAGCGAGCGCAGGAATTTTCCACCGCAGAACAACTTTTCATAAAAGACGCGACGAGGTTTATCTCCATGGCACTGACACGCGAACAGCAAATTGCAGCCCTCGAAAAAGACTGGGCCGAGAACCCGCGCTGGAAAGGCGTGACTCGCACTTACTCCGCTGCCGACGTGGTCCGCCTGCGTGGCTCGGTTCAGCCTGAGCACACCTTCGCGAAGATGGGCGCCGAGAAGCTGTGGAACCTGGTTACCCAGGGTGCCAAGCCGTCCTTCCGTCCAGAGAAAGATTTCGTCAACTGCATGGGCGCCCTGACCGGCGGCCAGGCTGTTCAGCAGGTCAAGGCCGGTATCCAGGCGATCTACCTGTCCGGCTGGCAGGTGGCTGCGGACAACAACTCCGCCGAATCGATGTACCCGGATCAGTCGCTGTACCCGGTTGACTCGGTACCGACCGTGGTCAAGCGCATCAACAACTCGTTCCGTCGTGCTGACCAGATCCAGTGGAAAGCCGGCAAGAACCCGGGCGATGACGGCTACATCGACTACTTCGCGCCAATCGTGGCCGACGCTGAAGCAGGCTTCGGCGGCGTACTCAACGCCTACGAGCTGATGAAAAGCATGATCGAAGCAGGCGCCGCCGGCGTTCACTTCGAAGACCAACTGGCTTCGGTGAAGAAGTGCGGCCACATGGGCGGCAAGGTTCTGGTGCCAACCCAGGAAGCCGTGCAGAAGCTGACCGCTGCCCGTTTGGCCGCTGACGTCGCTGGCACGCCGACCATCATTCTGGCCCGCACCGACGCCAACGCGGCTGACCTGCTGACTTCCGACTGCGACCCGTACGATCAGCCATTCGTGACCGGCGAGCGTACTCAGGAAGGTTTCTACAAGGTGCGTGCCGGTCTGGATCAAGCGATCGCCCGTGGCCTGGCTTACGCACCGTACGCCGACCTGATCTGGTGCGAAACCGCCAAGCCGGATCTGGAAGAAGCCCGTCGCTTCGCTGAAGCGATCAAAAAGGAATACCCGGACCAGCTGCTGTCGTACAACTGCTCGCCTTCCTTCAACTGGAAGAAGAACCTGGACGACGCGACCATCGCCAAGTTCCAGCGCGAATTGTCCGCCATGGGCTACAAGCACCAGTTCATCACCCTGGCCGGCATTCACAACATGTGGCACAGCATGTTCAACCTGGCGCACGACTACGCCCGCAACGACATGACCGCCTACGTGAAGCTGCAAGAGCAGGAATTCGCTGACGCCGCCAAGGGCTACACCTTCGTTGCGCACCAGCAGGAAGTGGGCACTGGCTACTTCGACGACATGACCACCGTGATCCAGGGCGGCTCGTCCTCGGTGACCGCGCTGACCGGTTCGACCGAAGAAGAACAGTTCCACTGATTCGGCTTCACCTGAGCAAACGGCCTTTGCGGATCGAATAAAAAGCTAACCGCAGAGCCGCAAGACTGACGCCCCGACTGGATCGGGGCGTTTTTTTGCCTGTTGGAATCTCAAAGCCCCCATAAATTTCCTGTGGGAGCGAGCCTGCTCGCGAAGGCGATAAGTCAGCTTGCACATCTGGAGGCTGATCCACCGCTTTCGCGAGCAGGCTCGCTCCCACAGGGCTACCGTCAGCCGAGAGATGGAACATTGATCTGAAGCGCTACAAGCGTCAGAAATTTCCGCTAAAACGGTAGGCTTCGCTACTTGCAGTAATGCGCAAGTAAGACAACTTCCCAGCCACTCACTCGTTAAACAGTTACAAAACCACTCCAAACGATATCAATTATCATTTAGCAGCAACTATGTTCGTTACAAAGCCTACAAAACATAATTGACGGAAACCCGGCTAATGCCCGCAACGCATGGGCCGCAGCGCCTTCAGGAGGCGCTATGTCCTTAATCCGGTAAATAATTTCGCCTTTGGAATTTTACTTGCCGGGTGTTTAGCCATAAAATCAGCCCGATTGATTGCTGCGACATATCGTCACTGCCTTATTTCTTTATCAAGCTCAGAGACCTTTGCTCTCTGTTAAGGATTACCAGCATGCCCGAAGCGACAGGACTCATGGCCCACAACTGGGGCTTTGCCATTTTCCTTCTGGGTGTCGTCGGCCTGTGTGCCTTCATGCTTGGCGTCTCCAGCCTCCTCGGGTCAAAAGCCTGGGGTCGCAGCAAAAACGAACCGTTCGAGTCGGGCATGCTACCTACCGGTGGCGCCCGCTTGCGGCTCTCAGCCAAATTCTATCTGGTCGCGATGCTCTTCGTGATCTTCGATATCGAAGCCCTCTTTCTCTTTGCATGGTCTGTGTCCGTCCGCGAAAGCGGCTGGACCGGATTCGTCGAAGCTCTCGTTTTCATAGCAATTCTGTTGGCAGGTCTTGTCTACCTGTTCCGAGTGGGCGCCCTTGACTGGGCTCCGGAAGCTCGTCGCAAGCGGCAGGCGAAGCTGAAACAATGAGGCTTTGGCAATGCAATACAATCTCACCAGGATCGACCCCGATGCTCCTAACGAGCAGTATCCGATTGGCCAGCGGGAAACCGTTGCCGATCCGTTAGAAGATCAAGTCCACAAAAACATTTTCATGGGCAAGCTGGAAGACGTGCTGAGCGGCGCGGTCAACTGGGGACGTAAGAACTCCCTGTGGCCGTACAACTTCGGCCTGTCGTGCTGCTACGTGGAAATGACCACCGCCTTCACGGCGCCCCACGACATCGCGCGCTTTGGCGCCGAAGTCATCCGGGCCTCGCCGCGTCAGGCCGACTTCATGGTTATCGCCGGTACCTGCTTCATCAAGATGGCGCCGATCATTCAGCGTCTCTACGAGCAAATGCTCGAACCGAAATGGGTTATCTCCATGGGTTCGTGCGCCAACTCCGGCGGCATGTACGACATCTACTCCGTGGTTCAAGGGGTGGACAAGTTCTTGCCCGTGGACGTCTACGTACCTGGCTGCCCGCCCCGTCCGGAAGCATTTCTGCAAGGCTTGATGCTGTTGCAGGAATCGATTGGACAGGAGCGTCGTCCGCTTTCCTGGGTCGTTGGTGATCAAGGCGTGTATCGCGCCGACATGCCATCGCAGAAGGAACAGCGCCGCGAACAGCGAATCGCAGTCACCAATCTGCGCAGCCCTGACGAAGTCTGATCCAGTTCTGTTCCAAGTAACGAGAAGCTGGCTTCATTCTTTACGTTGACCGAAAGCGAAAAAATAACCATGACTACAGGCAGTGCTCTGTACATCCCGCCTTACAAGGCAGACGACCAGGATGTGGTCGTCGAACTGAACAACCGTTTTGGCGCCGAAGCGTTCACCGCGCAGGCAACCCGCACCGGCATGCCGGTGCTGTGGGTGGCCCGTGCCAGACTGGTTGAAGTCCTGACTTTCCTGCGCAACCTGCCCAAGCCGTACGTCATGCTCTATGACCTGCACGGCGTGGACGAGCGTCTGCGCACCAAGCGTCAAGGGCTGCCAACCGGCGCCGATTTCACCGTGTTCTATCACCTCATGTCGCTGGAGCGTAATAGTGACGTGATGATCAAGGTGGCCTTGTCCGAAGGCGACCTCAGCATGCCTTCCGTCACCAGCATCTGGCCCAACGCCAACTGGTACGAGCGCGAAGTCTGGGACATGTTCGGCATCGACTTCAAAGGCCACCCGCACCTGTCGCGCATCATGATGCCGCCGACCTGGGAAGGTCACCCGCTGCGCAAGGACTTCCCGGCGCGCGCCACCGAATTCGATCCGTTCAGCCTCAACCTCGCCAAGCAGCAGCTTGAGGAAGAAGCCGCGCGTTTCCGTCCGGAAGACTGGGGCATGAAGCGTTCCGGTGCCAACGAGGACTACATGTTCCTCAACCTCGGCCCGAACCACCCTTCGGCGCACGGTGCGTTCCGCATCATCCTGCAGCTGGACGGTGAAGAGATCGTCGACTGCGTCCCGGACATCGGATACCACCACCGTGGCGCCGAGAAGATGGGCGAGCGTCAGTCCTGGCACAGCTACATTCCGTACACCGACCGTATCGACTACCTCGGCGGTGTGATGAACAACCTGCCGTACGTGCTTTCGGTCGAGAAGCTCGCCGGTATCAAAGTGCCGCAGAAGGTCGATGTCATCCGCATCATGATGGCCGAGTTCTTCCGGATCACCAGCCACCTGCTGTTCCTCGGTACCTACATCCAGGACGTCGGCGCCATGACCCCGGTGTTCTTCACTTTCACCGACCGCCAGAAGGCGTACACGGTGATCGAGGCGATCACCGGTTTCCGTCTGCACCCGGCCTGGTACCGCATCGGTGGCGTCGCCCACGACCTGCCGCGCGGCTGGGAAAAACTGGTCAAGGATTTCGTCGAGTGGATGCCCAAGCGTCTGGACGAATACACCAAGGCCGCCCTGCAGAACAGCATCCTCAAGGGTCGTACCGTCGGCGTCGCTGCCTACAACACCAAAGAGGCCCTGGAATGGGGCGTCACCGGTGCCGGCCTGCGGTCGACCGGTTGCGATTTCGACCTGCGCAAAGCGCGTCCGTACTCGGGCTACGAGAACTTCGAATTCGAAGTGCCGCTGGCCGTCAATGGCGATGCCTACGACCGCTGCATGGTCCGCGTCGAAGAGATGCGCCAGAGCATCAAGATCATCGATCAATGCATGCGCAACATGCCGGAAGGCCCGTACAAGGCGGATCACCCGCTGACCACGCCGCCGCCGAAAGAACGCACGCTGCAGCACATCGAAACCCTGATCACGCACTTCCTGCAGGTTTCGTGGGGCCCGGTCATGCCGGCCAACGAATCCTTCCAGATGATCGAAGCGACCAAGGGCATCAACAGTTATTACCTGACGAGCGACGGCGGCACCATGAGCTACCGTACCCGGATCCGTACTCCGAGCTTCCCGCACCTGCAGCAGATCCCTTCGGTGATCAAAGGCAGCATGGTCGCGGACTTGATTGCGTACCTGGGTAGTATCGACTTCGTTATGGCCGACGTGGACCGCTAAGCATGAACAGCACGCTTATCCAGACAGACCGTTTCACCTTGAGTGAAACCGAGCGCTCGGCCATCGAGCACGAGCTGCATCACTACGAAGACCCGCGCGCGGCGTCGATCGAAGCCCTGAAGATCGTCCAGAAAGAACGCGGCTGGGTGCCGGATGGCGCCCTCTACGCGATCGGCGAGATCCTCGGCATCCCGGCCAGCGACGTTGAAGGCGTGGCGACGTTCTACAGCCAGATCTTCCGTCAGCCGGTCGGCCGCCACATCATTCGCGTCTGCGACAGCATGGTCTGCTACATCGGCGGCCACGAGTCGGTGGTCAGCGAAATCCAGACCAATCTGGGCATCGGCCTGGGTCAGACCACCGCCGACGGTCGTTTCACCCTGCTGCCTGTCTGCTGCCTCGGCAACTGCGACAAGGCACCGGCGCTGATGATCGACGACGACACCTTTGGCGACGTGCAGCCTGCTGGCGTGGCCAAACTGCTCGAGGGCTACGTATGACCCTGACATCTTTTGGTCCAGCCAACCGCATCCAGCGCTCGGCCGAGACGCACCCGCTGACCTGGCGTCTGCGCGATGACGGCGAAGCCGTGTGGCTCGACGAGTACCAGGCCAAGAACGGTTACGCCGCTGCGCGCAAAGCCTTCGCCGAGATGGATCAGGACGCCATCGTCCAGACCGTCAAAGACGCTGGCCTCAAAGGCCGCGGCGGTGCCGGCTTCCCCACTGGTGTGAAGTGGGGCCTGATGCCCAAGGACGAATCCATCAACATCCGCTACCTGCTGTGCAACGCGGATGAAATGGAGCCGAACACCTGGAAAGACCGCATGCTGATGGAGCAACTGCCCCATCTGCTGATCGAAGGCATGCTGATCAGTGCCCGTGCGCTGAAAACCTACCGTGGCTACATCTTCCTGCGCGGCGAATACACCACCGCCGCCAAGCACCTCAACCGCGCCGTGGAAGAAGCCAAGGCGGCCGGCCTGCTGGGCAAGAACATTCTCGGTTCGGGTTTCGATTTCGAGCTGTTCGTCCACACCGGCGCCGGGCGTTACATCTGCGGTGAAGAAACCGCACTGATCAACTCCCTCGAAGGCCGCCGCGCCAACCCGCGCTCCAAGCCGCCCTTCCCTGCCGCCGTCGGCGTGTGGGGCAAGCCGACCTGCGTGAACAACGTCGAAACCCTGTGCAACGTGCCGGCGATCATTGCCGACGGCGTTGACTGGTACAAATCGTTGGCCCGCGAAGGCTCCGAAGACATGGGCACCAAGCTCATGGGCTTCTCCGGCAAGGTCAAGAACCCGGGCCTGTGGGAACTGCCATTCGGCGTCACCGGTCGTGAACTGTTCGAAGATTACGCCGGCGGCATGCGCGACGGCTTCAAGCTCAAGGCCTGGCAACCAGGGGGTGCCGGTACCGGTTTCCTCCTGCCGGAGCACCTCGACGCACAAATGTATGCCGGCGGTATCGCCAAGGTCGGCACCCGGATGGGTACCGGTCTGGCGATGGCGGTGGATGACAGCGTCAACATGGTCTCGCTGCTGCGCAACATGGAGCAGTTCTTCGCTCGCGAATCCTGCGGTTTCTGCACCCCGTGCCGCGATGGTCTGCCATGGAGCGTCAAGCTCCTGATGGCCATCGAACAGGGCAAGGGCCAGCCGGGCGACATCGAGACCCTGCTGGGTCTGGTCGGTTTCCTCGGCCCGGGCAAGACCTTCTGTGCTCACGCACCGGGTGCCGTGGAGCCGCTGGGCAGCGCGATCAAATACTTCCGTCCAGAGTTCGAAGCCGGTATCGCGCCTGTCAGCGCCGCCGTCCCGCCTCTGGCAAGGCCGATCGTAGTCGGCGCGTAAACGCTTAAAAAGGCGAAGGGTCCGCGCCCTTCGCCTTTCGTCCGATGACGCCCTCCGGGGCTGTTTGGATTCGGACGCATAACAAGATTCCATTAGCCACGCCCGCTGACACCGGGCCAACGAAGACCTTTGAACCATGGCCACTATCCACGTAGACGGCAAAGCGCTCGAAGTCGACGGGGCAGACAACCTGTTACAGGCATGTCTGTCGCTGGGCCTCGACATTCCATATTTCTGCTGGCACCCCGCGCTTGGTAGCGTCGGGGCCTGCCGCCAGTGCGCGGTCAAGCAGTACACCGACGAGAACGACACCCGTGGTCGTATCGTCATGTCCTGCATGACCCCGGCCACCGACAACACCTGGATCTCCATCGACGATGAAGAATCCAAGGCGTTCCGCGCCAGTGTTGTCGAATGGCTGATGACCAACCACCCGCACGACTGCCCGGTGTGCGAGGAAGGGGGTCACTGCCACCTGCAAGACATGACAGTGATGACCGGCCACAACGAGCGCCGTTATCGCTTCAGCAAACGCACCCACCAGAACCAGCAACTCGGCCCGTTCATTTCCCACGAAATGAACCGCTGCATTGCTTGCTACCGCTGCGTGCGTTTCTACAAGGACTACGCCGGCGGTACCGACCTCGGTGTATTCGGCGCCCACGACAACGTGTACTTCGGTCGCGTTGAAGACGGCACCCTCGAGAGCGAGTTCTCCGGCAACCTCACCGAGGTCTGCCCGACCGGCGTGTTCACCGACAAGACTCACTCCGAGCGCTACAACCGCAAGTGGGACATGCAGTTCGCCCCGAGCATCTGCCATGGCTGCTCGAGCGGTTGCAACATCTCCCCGGGCGAGCGTTACGGTGAACTGCGTCGCATCGAAAACCGTTTCAACGGTTCGGTGAACCAGTACTTCCTCTGCGACCGTGGCCGTTTCGGTTATGGCTACGTCAACCGCACCGACCGTCCACGTCAGCCGCTGCTGGCCGACGGCACCAAGCTCGGCCTCGACGCTGCGCTGGACAAAGCCGCCGACCTGCTGCGCGGACGCAACATCGTTGGTATCGGTTCGCCGCGTGCCAGCCTTGAGAGCAACTACGCGTTGCGCGAACTGGTCGGTGCCGAGCACTTCTATTCGGGTATCGAAGCCTCCGAACTGGAGCGCATTCGTCTGGTCCTGCAGGTGCTGAACGACAGCCCGCTGCCAGTGCCGAACATGCGCGACATCGAAGACCACGACGCGATCTTCGTCCTCGGCGAAGACCTGACCCAGACCGCCGCGCGTATGGCGCTGGCTCTGCGTCAGTCGGTCAAGGGCAAGGCTGAAGACATGGCCGAAGCCATGCGCGTACAGCCTTGGCTCGACGCGGCGGTGAAGAACATCGGCCAGCACGCGCTGAACCCGCTGTTTATCGCCAGCCTCGCCGAAACCAAACTCGACGACGTTGCCGAAGAATGCGTACACGCAGCTCCGGATGATCTGGCGCGCATCGGTTTCGCCGTGGCTCACGCGCTGGATGCCAGCGCGCCGGCCGTTGAAGGTCTGGACACCGAAGCCCTGGAACTGGCGCAGCGCATCGCCGATGCCCTGCTCGCCGCCAAGCGTCCGCTGATCATCGCCGGTACTTCGCTGGGCTCCAAAGCCTTGATCGAAGCCGCCGCGAACATCGCCAAAGCCCTGAAGCTGCGCGAGAAGAACGGTTCGATCAGCCTGATCGTGCCGGAGGCCAACAGCCTCGGCCTGGCCATGCTCGGTGGCGAGTCGGTCGACGACGCGCTGCAAGCGGTCATCGATGGCAAGGCCGACGCGATCGTCGTGCTGGAAAACGATCTGTACACCCGCACTGCCAACGCCAAGGTCGATGCCGCATTGAACGCCGCGAAAGTGGTGATCGTCGCCGACCATCAGAAAACCGCCACCACCGATCGCGCGCACCTGGTTCTGCCAGCGGCGAGCTTCGCCGAGGGCGACGGTACGCTGGTCAGCCAGGAAGGCCGCGCCCAGCGCTTCTTCCAGGTTTTCGATCCGCAATACATGGACGCGAGCATTCTGGTGCACGAAGGCTGGCGCTGGCTGCACGCCCTGCGCGCGACCCTGCTGAACCAGCCGATCGACTGGACGCAACTCGACCACGTCACCGCTGCTGTTGCCTCGAGCACCGCGCAACTGGCGCGCATCGTTGATGCTGCACCGTCGGCTGCTTTCCGCATCAAGGGTCTGAAACTGGCCCGTGAGCCGCTGCGTTACTCCGGTCGCACCGCAATGCGCGCCGACATCAGCGTTCACGAACCACGCACTCCGCAAGACCAGGACACCGCGTTCGCTTTCTCCATGGAAGGTTACTCGGGCTCCGCCGAACCGCGTCAACAAGTGCCATTCGCATGGTCGCCGGGCTGGAACTCGCCACAAGCCTGGAACAAGTTCCAGGACGAAGTCGGTGGTCATCTGCGCGCTGGCGACCCGGGCACACGCCTGATCGAAAGCACTGGCGACTCGCTGAACTGGTTCGCTGCTGCGCCGCGCGCATTCAATCCGGCGCCGGGCACCTGGCAGGCCGTGCCGTTCTACCACCTGTTCGGCAGCGAAGAAAATTCTTCGAAAGCCGCGCCGGTGCAAGAGCGCATTCCGGCTCCGTACGTGGCTCTGGCGAAATCCGAAGCGGATCGCCTCGGCGTCAACGACGGTGCCCTGCTGAGCCTGAACGTGGCCGGCCAGACCCTGCGTCTGCCGCTGCGCATCAATGAAGAACTGGGCGCCGGTCTGGTGGCATTGCCTGCGGGCATCGCCGGCATTCCACCGGCATTCGCCGGCGTATCCGTCGACGGTCTGCAGGAGGCAGCGCAATGACCTGGTTCACCCCTGAAGTGATCGATGTGATCCTGACGGTCATCAAAGCCATCGTGATCCTGCTGGCCGTGGTGGTCGCGGGCGCCTTGCTCAGCTTTGTCGAACGTCGCCTGCTGGGCTGGTGGCAGGACCGTTACGGTCCGAACCGCGTTGGCCCGTTCGGCATGTTCCAGATCGCCGCCGACATGCTGAAGATGTTCTTCAAGGAAGACTGGACCCCGCCGTTTGCCGACAAGGTGATCTTCACTTTGGCGCCGGTGGTGGCCATGTCCGCCCTGCTGATCGCCTTCGCGATCATCCCGATCACCCCGACCTGGGGCGTGGCGGATCTGAACATCGGCCTGCTGTTCTTCTTCGCCATGGCCGGTCTGTCGGTGTACGCGGTGCTGTTCGCCGGCTGGTCGAGCAACAACAAGTTCGCCCTGCTCGGCAGCTTGCGTGCCTCGGCGCAGACCGTGTCCTACGAAGTGTTCATGGGCCTGGCCCTGATGGGCATCGTGGTGCAGGTCGGCTCGTTCAACATGCGCGACATCGTCGAGTACCAGGCGCAGAACCTGTGGTTCATCATTCCGCAGTTCTTCGGCTTCTGTACCTTCTTCATCGCTGGCGTCGCCGTGACTCACCGTCACCCGTTCGACCAGCCGGAAGCGGAACAGGAACTGGCCGACGGTTACCACATTGAATACGCCGGTATGAAATGGGGCATGTTCTTCGTCGGTGAATACATCGGCATCATCCTGATCTCGGCGCTGCTGGTCACCCTGTTCTTCGGTGGCTGGCACGGTCCGTTCGGCATCCTGCCGCAACTGTCCTTCGTCTGGTTCGCACTGAAGACCGCGTTCTTCATCATGCTGTTCATCCTGCTGCGCGCTTCCATCCCGCGTCCGCGTTATGACCAGGTGATGGATTTCAGCTGGAAATTCTGCCTGCCACTGACCCTGATCAATTTGCTGGTGACCGCTGCGGTTGTGTTGTTGAACACGCCTGCGGTTGCGGTTCAGTGAGGATTTGACCCATGTTCAAATATATTGGCGACATCGTTAAGGGTACCGGTACCCAGTTGCGCAGCCTGGTCATGGTCTTCGGCCATGGCTTTCGCAAACGCGACACCCTGCAATACCCCGAAGAGCAGGTCTATCTGCCGCCGCGCTACCGTGGCCGCATCGTCCTGACCCGCGACCCCGATGGCGAAGAACGCTGCGTAGCCTGCAACCTGTGCGCCGTGGCCTGCCCGGTGGGTTGCATCTCGCTGCAGAAAGCTGAAACCGAAGACGGTCGCTGGTACCCGGACTTCTTCCGGATCAACTTCTCGCGCTGCATTTTCTGCGGTCTCTGCGAGGAAGCCTGCCCGACCACCGCGATCCAGCTGACCCCGGATTTCGAGATGGCCGAGTTCAAACGTCAGGACCTGGTGTACGAGAAAGAAGATCTGCTGATCTCCGGCCCCGGCAAAAACCCTGATTACAACTTCTATCGTGTTGCAGGTATGGCAATCGCTGGCAAGCCGAAAGGCGCTGCGCAGAACGAAGCCGAACCGATCAACGTGAAGAGCTTGCTGCCTTAAGGAAGAACGATGGAATTCGCTTTCTATTTCGCATCGGGTATTGCTGTGGTGTCCACGCTGCGTGTGGTCACCAACACCAACCCTGTGCACGCCCTGCTCTACCTGATCATCTCGTTGATTGCCGTGGCCATGACCTTCTTCGCCCTCGGCGCGCCGTTCGCCGGTGTGCTGGAAGTGATCGCCTACGCCGGTGCCATCATGGTGCTGTTCGTGTTCGTGGTGATGATGCTCAACCTCGGTCCCGCCTCGGTGCAGCAGGAACGCACCTGGCTCAAGCCCGGCATCTGGGCAGGACCGGTGATTCTTGCCGCGCTGCTGCTGGCCGAACTGCTGTATGTGCTGTTCGCTCACCAGAGCGGTCAGGCCATCGGCCACACCACCGTAGACGCGAAAGCCGTGGGCATCAGCCTGTTCGGCCCGTACCTGCTGGTGGTCGAACTCGCCTCGATGCTGCTGCTCGCCGCAGCCGTCACGGCGTTCCATTTGGGCCGTAACGAGGCGAAGGAGTAAGACATGCCTGCTATCCCTCTCGAACATGGTTTAGCCGTTGCCGGCATCCTGTTCTGCCTTGGTCTGGTCGGCCTGATGGTCCGCCGCAACATCTTGTTCGTGTTGATGAGTCTGGAAGTGATGATGAACGCCTCTGCCCTGGCCTTCATCGTTGCGGGCGCCCGCTGGGCGCAGCCGGATGGACAGATCATGTTCATCCTGGTGATCAGCCTTGCCGCAGCCGAGGCCAGTATTGGCCTGGCGATCCTGCTGCAACTGTATCGCCGCTTCCACACGCTCGATATCGACGCTGCCAGTGAGATGCGCGGATGAACCTACTCTTTCTGACTTTCGTATTCCCTCTGATCGGGTTCCTGTTGCTGTCGTTCTCGCGCGGCCGCTTCTCGGAAAACCTCTCGGCGCTGATCGGTGTCGGTTCGATCGGCCTGTCGGCCATCGTCACCGCTTACGTGATCTGGCAATTCAACGTCGCGCCGCCGGAAGGTGGCGTGTACACCCAGGTGCTGTGGCGCTGGATGTCGGTGGAAGGTTTCCAGCCGAACTTCGCGCTGTACCTGGATGGCCTGTCGGTGACCATGCTCGGCGTGGTCGTCGGCGTCGGCTTCCTGATCCACCTGTTCGCGTCCTGGTACATGCGTGGCGAAGACGGTTACTCGCGCTTCTTCTCGTACACCAACCTGTTCATCGCCAGCATGCTGTTCCTGATCCTCGGCGATAACCTGCTGTTCATCTACTTCGGCTGGGAAGGCGTGGGCCTGTGCTCGTACCTGTTGATCGGTTTCTACTACAGCAACCGCAACAACGGTAACGCGGCACTCAAGGCGTTCATCGTCACCCGCATCGGCGACGTGTTCATGGCCATCGGCCTGTTCATCCTGTTCCAGCAACTGGGCACGCTGAACGTCCAGGAACTGCTGGTACGTGCGCCGGAGCACTTCAAGGTCGGTGACTTCTGGATCGTTCTGGCAACCCTGATGCTGCTCGGCGGTGCTGTCGGTAAATCGGCGCAACTGCCGCTGCAAACCTGGCTCGCGGATGCGATGGCCGGCCCTACCCCGGTTTCGGCACTGATCCACGCCGCGACCATGGTGACCGCCGGTGTCTACCTGATCGCCCGTACCCACGGTCTGTTTGCCTTGGCGCCGGACATCCTGCACCTCGTCGGCATCGTCGGTGGCGTGACCCTGGTACTGGCCGGTTTCGCCGCGCTGGTACAGACCGACATCAAACGTATCCTCGCCTACTCGACCATGAGCCAGATCGGCTACATGTTCCTGGCACTGGGCGTTGGCGCATGGGAAGGCGCGATCTTCCACCTGATGACTCACGCCTTCTTCAAGGCCCTGCTGTTCCTTGCTTCCGGTGCGGTGATCGTTGCCTGCCACCACGAGCAGAACATCTTCAAGATGGGCGGTCTGTGGAAGAAACTGCCACTGGCCTACGCCAGCTTCATCGTCGGTGGTGCCGCGCTGGCCGCTCTGCCACTGGTTACCGCAGGCTTCTACTCCAAGGACGAAATCCTCTGGGAAGCGTTCGCCAGCGGTAACCAGGGTCTGCTTTACGCAGGTCTGGTCGGTGCGTTCATGACGTCGCTGTATACCTTCCGCCTGATCTTCATCGCGTTCCACGGTGAAGCCAAGACCGAAGCCCACGCCGGCCACGGCATTGCCCACTGGCTGCCATTGTCGGTGCTGATCGTGCTGTCGACTTTCGTCGGCGCGATGATCGTGCCACCGCTGCACGGCGTACTGCCGCAAAGCGTCGGGCATGCCGGTGGCGAAGCCAAGCACAGTCTGGAAATCGCCTCGGGCGCCATCGCCCTGGCCGGTATCCTGCTGGCAGCGCTGCTGTTCCTTGGCAAGCGTCGCTTCGTCACGGCGATCGCCAACAGCGGCATCGGCCGTTTCCTTTCGGCCTGGTGGTTCGCTGCCTGGGGCTTCGACTGGATCTACGACAAACTGTTCGTCAAGCCGTACCTTGCGATCAGCCATGTACTGCGCAAAGACCCGCTCGACCAGACCATAGGTCTGATCCCGCGTATGGCCAAGGGTGGTCACACTGCCCTGAGCCGCACCGAGACCGGTCAACTGCGTTGGTACGCCGCCTCGATGGCTGCTGGTGCCGTGCTGGTGATCGGCGCCATCGTGCTGGTAGCGGTCTGATATGAACCTTGCGAATTTGCGAAAGGAAACGAGCCCGTCATGATTCTGCCTTGGCTAATCCTGATCCCCTTCATCGGCGGCCTGCTGTGCTGGATGGGTGAGCGCTTCGGCGCTACCCTCCCGCGCTGGATTGCGCTGTTGACCATGACCCTGGAACTCGCGCTCGGCCTCTGGCTGTGGGCCCACGGTGACTATTCATTCGCACCGGCGCCGGGCGCCGATCCGACCTGGGCGCTTGAGTTCAAGCATGTCTGGATCCAGCGTTTCGGCATCAACGTGCACCTGGCCCTCGACGGCCTGTCGCTGTTGATGATCCTGCTGACCGGTCTGTTGGGTATCCTCTCGGTACTCTGCTCGTGGAAAGAGATTCAACGTCACGTTGGCTTCTTCCACCTCAACCTGATGTGGATCCTGGGCGGTGTGGTCGGCGTATTCCTCGCCCTCGACCTGTTCATGTTCTTCTTCTTCTGGGAAATGATGCTGGTGCCGATGTACTTCCTCATCGCGCTCTGGGGTCACAGTTCTTCGGACGGCAAGAAAACCCGGATCTACGCAGCGACCAAGTTCTTCATCTTCACGCAGGCGTCCGGCCTGATCATGCTGGTGGCGATCCTCGGTCTGGTGCTGGTCAACTTCAACAACACCGGCGTGATCACCTTCAACTACGCCGACCTGTTGAAAACCAAGATGTCGATGACCACCGAGTACATTCTGATGCTCGGCTTCTTCATCGCCTTCGCGGTCAAGCTGCCCGTCGTACCGTTCCACTCCTGGCTGCCTGATGCTCACGCCCAGGCACCGACAGCCGGTTCCGTCGACCTCGCCGGTATCCTGCTGAAAACTGCGGCCTACGGTCTGCTGCGTTTCGCCCTGCCGCTGTTCCCGAACGCTTCGGCGGAGTTCGCGCCGATCGCCATGACCCTCGGTCTGATCGGGATCTTCTACGGCGCGTTCCTCGCGTTCGCACAAACCGACATCAAGCGTCTGATTGCCTTCTCTTCCGTTTCCCACATGGGCTTCGTGTTGATCGGCATCTACTCCGGCAGCCAACTGGCGCTGCAAGGTGCAGTGATCCAGATGCTGGCGCACGGTCTGTCGGCAGCGGCGCTGTTTATCCTCAGCGGTCAGTTGTACGAGCGTCTGCATACGCGTGACATGCGTGAGATGGGCGGTCTGTGGTCGCGTATCGCTTACCTGCCGGCGATCAGCCTGTTCTTCGCGGCGGCGTCGCTGGGCTTGCCGGGCACCGGTAACTTTGTCGGCGAGTTCCTGATCCTGATCGGTTCCTTCGCCAGCGCTCCATGGGTCACGGCGATTGCCACTTCCGGTCTGGTGTTCGGTTCGGTCTACTCGCTGATCATGATTCACCGTGCCTACTTCGGCCCGTCTAAATCCGACGCGGTGCTGCACGGCATGGACGCGCGCGAACTGATCATGGTGCTCGGTCTGGCGGTGTTGCTGATTTACCTCGGCGTCTACCCGCAACCGTTCCTCGACACCTCTGCCGCCACCATGCATGGCGTGCAGCAGTGGCTCGGCACCGCCTTCTCTCAACTCGCTTCGGCCCGGTAAGAGCGCTATGGAATTCACGATTCAACACTTTATTGCGCTTGCGCCACTGTTGATCACCAGCCTCACCATTATCGTGGTGATGCTGGCAATCGCCTGGCGCCGCAACCACTCGCAGACCTTCCTGATTTCGGTGGCGGGTCTGAACCTGGCCCTGCTGTCGATCCTGCCTGCGTTGAAAGTCGCGCCTCTGGCCGTGACCCCGTTGCTGCAGATCGACGCGTTTGCCTGTCTGTACATGGCGATGATCCTGGTCGCCACCCTCGCCTGCGTCACCCTCGCCCACGCCTATCTGGGTGATGGCGGTTCGGGTTACCCGGGCAACCGCGAAGAACTGTACCTGCTGATCCTGATGGCCGCCGCCGGTGGTCTGGTGTTGGTCAGCGCGCAGCACCTGGCCGGGTTGTTCATCGGTCTGGAACTGCTCTCGGTACCGGTCTACGGTCTGGTCGCTTACGCCTTTTTCAACAAGCGTTCGCTGGAAGCCGGCATCAAGTACATGGTGCTGTCGGCCGCCGGTTCCGCGTTCCTGCTGTTCGGTATGGCGCTGCTCTACGCCGACGCCGGTTCGCTGAGCTTCGTCGGCATCGGTCAGGCCCTGGCCGCGACCGGCCTGCCAAGCCCGCTGGCGCAACTGGGCCTGGGCATGATGCTGATCGGTCTGGCGTTCAAGCTGTCGCTGGTACCGTTCCACCTGTGGACGCCCGACGTCTACGAAGGTGCTCCGGCACCAGTGGCGGCGTTCCTCGCCACCGCTTCGAAGGTCGCGGTGTTTGCGGTGATGGTGCGTCTGTTCCAGCTCTCCCCTGCTGCCAGCAGTGGTGTGCTGAGCGATGTGCTCAGCGTTATCGCGGTCGCCTCGATCCTGTTCGGTAACCTGCTGGCCCTGACCCAGAGCAACCTCAAGCGTCTGCTCGGTTACTCGTCCATCGCGCACTTCGGCTATCTGCTGATCGCACTGGTGGCGAGCAAGGGGCTGGCGGTAGAAGCCATCGGCGTCTATCTGGTGACTTATGTCATCACCAGCCTCGGCGCGTTCGGCGTGATCACCCTGATGTCCTCGCCGTACAACGGCCGCGACGCCGACGCCCTGTACGAGTACCGCGGCCTGTTCTGGCGCCGTCCGTATCTGACCGCCGTGCTCACCGTGATGATGCTGTCCCTGGCCGGCATTCCGCTGACCGCTGGCTTCATCGGCAAGTTCTACATCATCGCCAGCGGCGTCGAAACGCGTCAGTGGTGGCTGGTCGGCGCACTGGTACTGGGCAGCGCCATCGGCGTGTTCTACTACCTGCGCGTGATGGTCACCCTGTACCTGATCGAGCCAAACCTGCGTCGCCACGACGCCCAGCTGCACTGGGAACAGAAAGCAGGCGGCGTGATGCTGCTGGCCATCGCCCTGGTCGCATTCTTCCTGGGTGTGTACCCGCAGCCGTTGCTGGTGCTGGTACAGCAGGCTGGTCTGGCGGGCTGATTGCTCGGCTGATCTGGCTACACATGAAAACGGCACCTTCGCAGGTGCCGTTTTTTTTGTCCGGGATTTGTTGCACAGCAAACTACCCTCGACGAGTACCGCGCCTCACTCCCCTTGTCGACGCTTGCTCAGCCACTACTTTCCATAGCGGTTACGAATGGTCAGGCTTGCAGACTCTCCGTCGTAGTAGCTGATAAATATCCAGCCATCGCGAGCAGTAACATTTTCCATGGTTGGCTTGCCAGTCACCGCGACGGTCACCGGCACTCCCCCCGCCGGCAGCCCCGTGAAAGTGGAAACCGCGCGAATGCCATATCTCCAGAACGAGGCCGAACCTCCCATTTGCTGAGGGCCGAATCTTTCAGATACCTCAGCACTGTTATGCGCCAGCGACATGGGCAACTCCAGCGAACTGAATTCCAGCGCCGGCACCTTCAACCAGACTGCGAAATCGCCGGCACTGGTACTGTCGACGCAGTTCAGCAACCAGCTCACCCCGTCCTCGCCGAGCGTTTGCGGGATGCTCGGACTCAAGGTCACGCCTAGATCGGCCGCTTGCGCACTCAACTCCAGAACCACGTCCTGGCCGAGCAAAAAACTGCTGTCCTGGGGTCGCAAAGTCAATGTATGCGTGGCCCCAAGGCAGGGGTACGCCGGGGCACCACCGAACACCTGGGGCAACCCATCCAGATCAAACCTCACGGCGTCAGCCAAATCCCCCGCTTCCACTCGCCCGGGCAGCTCCCAGTCGGGCAGTATCGAACTGGCCAGACTCAAACCATAAAAACCACTGTTCGCCTCTTCGGTAGAAATATACCAATGGATTGACGATCCTTTGTTTATTGTCAGCGGCGTGCCCAGACCAGGGTTGAAAGTCAGGCCTCGTTCCTTCGCGCCCCAGAAGTTCTGCAAAGTGACGGTAGAGCCAATCAAAACACTGTCGTCGGCAATCTTCAGCTCCAGCTTATAGGGCAGGTTTTTTCTCAACAGCACGAGTTCGCTTGCAGGGTCGACGCGCTCAACGTCCAGATAAAGCTCTGCTGCCTGCGCCCAGACATCGTCCAGTACGGCATTCACTTCATAGAGTTCGGTCAAAATCACACCGGCGTTATCCTGAGTGACGTCCGCCAGAATTTCATGCTTGCCGACTGTCTCAGGTGTATAGCGATAACTGGTCCAGCCGTTGACATCGGTCTGCGTTGTCGCCAGCAATTCCTCCTCGCCATTGACGCGCCACTTCACCTCCACGCCAGCCGCTACCTCCCCGCTGACACCGGAGATGACCTGGATTCGCAACAGCACGCTCTGCTCGGTGCCCACCACCGGTGTACCGATGGCGGGTGTAGCGTCGCCAATGGCATACCGCGATTCGCTGACCTTGAAGGAGCGAGCCTCAGTCCAGTCGGACCAGTCGCCGTCGAATGTCTGCCGGGCCTGCACGGCGTAGTCTCCGAGGGGCCACGCTTTTTCTGCGGTCCAATTCCACCGGGTTGAACCGTCGACGATGGCAAACTCTTCCTTGGGATCAAGCGCATGACGCAGGACAATCTCACCTCCCGTTGCTCCTGTGCCTCGAATCCTCGGATAGCGTGATGTTTCGGAGTTCGCCCGTGGCGCTTCGATCGATGGAGTTGACGGGGCAGCCTTGACCGTAAACCGATGCGGCGCGCTCCAATCCGAATCAGTCCCACCGCTGGCCTGTTTAGCCTCAAGGACAATGGTGCCTGGATCCAACGGTTCCACCACTGTGAATGTCAGGATCCCGTCTGCACCCGCTGTCTCTTCGTGCAACGTCGCGCCGTTCTCAAAACGAACGGTTTGCAGCGCGCCTGGCAGGCCGGCGATCTTGAGGGTGGGATACCTTGAGGTTATGCCTCCCGCCTGTGGCTGCCGGAATTGAGGGGCGTCGGGCCTGTCCTCCCCTTCCACGGTGAAAGTGCACAAGTCACTGGGGTCAGAGTCCACGCCGTTTACTGTCTGGATGACGTAGACGGTGTTTTCGCCGGACGACCAATCCGCCGCCGGTGTGAAGTGGCGGTTGGCCCCACTGATGGTGAATTTGCCAGCCACCGGTCTGTTGGCCTCAGTGAGCATTTGCAAGCTGACGGCGCCTGACGCTACACCGGTGATTTTCAGAGATTGCTTCAGCGCGACCGGGTGGCTTGGCGGCTCGATAGCAGGCGTCGCCGGCTTGATGTAAAACTCAAGGACATCGGTTGCCTCAGACGTTGCTCCATTTACGCTCTGCCGCACCTTCATATCGTTGAAACCGGGCCGCCAAAGGTACTCGAAAAACCATGTGGTTCCACTGTAGGTCAGGTTGCCTTGCAGAAAGTTGCCAGCGGCATCTTGCACGGCGATCGTCGCTCCAGCCACGCAGGTTCCTTGCACCCTGAGATCGGCATGATGACTGGTGTGGGGTAAAGGCTGAGTGATTACGGGTGTGGGAGGCTTCTCTATTACCGAAACAGTGACCGGATCGCTTGGATGGGAAAGTACATCATCTACGATCTGTACCACATTGACTTTGGTGGTTCCTGTCCAGTCAATGGCCGGCGTGAAGGTGCGGAATTCGCCATCGCCGTTGAAATAACCCGGCACCGTTTCGCCGTCCTCGTAGAACATGTGCAGGGTCACGTCACCGGCATACACGCTGGAAATGCTCAGTTGGTGCTTCGAAGTGACAGGGTTGTATGGTGGTTGGATGAAGGGCTTTCGGGGAAGGATCTCTAATAAAACAGGATCGCTAAACTCGGAACCCACGCCGTTTATGTCCTGTTTTGTCATGACCTCGGTCCTCCCCGGTGGCCACCCGTATCTTGGCGTGAAGGTGGCGGGAGTACTGTAGCTGAATTCGCCATCCAGCCTGATGCCCGCTGCCGTGTACATTCGCAGGATGACGGGACCGTATGAACGTCCCCTGTTGATGTTCAGCACTTGATCCAATGTTGCCGGGATGGGTGGTTGTTCTATTTCGGGCTTCGGGGGAGGCGCGTAAACAGTGACAACAATACTTGGCTGCGACGTGCCACCGTCGACAGTCTGCACGACCACGATTTTGCGCGTGCCTGCCCAGTCCTCAGCGGGTGTGAAGATACGAGACGTGTCGACTCCCGTGAAATCACCTTCAATCGCCGCCCCGTCCTCGGTAAGCATTTGCAAGGTAACGGCGCCGGGGTCGACCCCGATAATGTTCAGTCGCTGTCTCGGCAAGGCAGGTTTTGGTGGCGGCTCGATTTCCGGCTTGGCGGGTATGACCAAAAACCTGACAACGTTGCTTGGTGCGGATGGCACTCCGTCGACGAACTGCACGGCCATGACCGCATTGTAGCCCGCTGGCCACCGCGGCGAGGGTTTGAACTTGCGTGGGGTTCCAGTGGTGAATTCGCCCGTCACCGGTGCGCCTGCTTCGGTAAGCATCTGCAACACACTGCCCGAGGAAGATGGAGGGGCCGACAAAAGCGTCAGTTGTAGGTCCGAGCTCACGGAGCCTGGCGGATTGGCAAGCGACAGTTCAGAGGGTTGTACCGCAAGGGTAACCAGATTGCTCCAATTGACGACGCCACCCACGACCTGGTGAACGCTGACCGTGGTTTTTCCCTGCTTCCACTCCTCCTTCGGGGTGAAGTACCGGACGGAGCCGCTTTCCAGGAAGGTGCCTTCAACCAATCCGCCGCCCTGTATGTACATTCGCAAGTCGTCATCGCTGGCCAGGAAAAAACTGATGGCCAGCTTTTCTTTCGCGGCTGCCGGATCAGATGGCGGAGCAATGAAGAGTTTCACCACTATAGGCACCAGCGCGCTTGGATTGGAGCGGACACCGCCTACGGTCTGTACGATTTTGACCTGGCTGGATACAGACCAGTCCTGCGCCGGGGTGAAGGTACGGGACGTACCACTTCCGGTAAATTCACCCGACACGCTTTCGCCAACTTCGTTGAACATTTCCAGCAAGGTAGCATCGGGTGAAACGAATTTGATACTCAGCGTCTGCCGGGCTGCAATCGGGACGGCGGGAGGCTCGATGACCGGTCTCGAGGGTCGAATCTTGACGGATACCGCACTGCTCGGGTCGGATGTCGCTCCGTCCACTGTCTGCACCGCCCTGAGGCTTGTGGTGCCTACCGCCCACTGTCCCGACGGTGTAAAAGTGCATGTGAAGCGATCGAAAGTGCCAACGACAATTTCGTCTTTGTCAGTGAATATTTGCACGGATGCCCTTTCGGGCCAGACATTCATAATCTTCAGCGCCTGTTTTACCGAGCTGGATGCGGGTGGAACTTCAATCCGTGGAGTTGGCGGTTTTACGTTGACGACGTAGGTATCTGACCAGTCAGAGCTCTGTCCGCTGACCGATGCCACCTGTTTTGCAGTGAGCAGATGCTTGCCAGGAAGCCACGCTTCAACACTGAGCGCCAACCAGGTGCCGTCCTGCCAGACAGTCGTGGCTAACTGAATTCCCTTGCTCTTGTCTTCAAGCCAGAGCTCAAGTTTCGCGCCCGCCAAGCCACCGCCGCCGTGGACGCTGAGTTTACGTTCCGGAGTAACAGTTGTGCCAAGAATGTGGGGCGCAAAAAGAACCGCAAAAGAGGAATGGACTGCCCAGCGAGAGGGTACATTCTCATAGAGCTGCAAGGCTGTTATCGAAAAGCTCTCGGTCATGGACAAAGGCTTTGTCAGGGGAGTCGTGCATCTGCCATGGTTGTCTACAATTGCAGCTCCGATCACCAACTCAAGTTGATCAACCTCATACAGTTTAACCAAGGCGCCTGGATAGCCTGTTCCACTTATTTGCGGCAGCGGCGAATGTACAACATGAGGATGCACGAAAATGGGAGGACGAAAGTCAACTTCAAAACTCATGGTTACCGAGGTATCTTTCGACTTGTCAGCACTAAGCTCATGATCAAACACAAACTTGAAATTGATCTCGGCCGAATGTTTGTTACCTGTTACGGAACCTCCACCACTGATAGCATGCCATCGACCATCCTGAATCGCATCATCGTTCGTCAGTTCCGTCTCAGGCCACCTCCCTGACGAGCTGAAACTCAAGTAGACATTGCCCTTTCGCCTGCCATTATTGGTGGCCGCGTACTGCTTCGCGTGACAAGTAAACAAAGTACCTGAAGGATTCCAAAAACATTCAACTGTAAGAAATGCCTCCCACGGAAGGAATAAATCCGGATATTTCACATGCATTGTAATTGTTGAAATAAGCCTGACATATCTTCCTTCGGCAGCCTCTCTCTGAGTAATTGAACTGTCTTCTTTCTTAGTGACGTCATTTTCCATTATGGCTTCTCGGATGAATAGGTTCATATCAGACAAACGCACAACGCCAGACAACAATCAAAACAGAGCGAAGCGTGCCTTTATATGGAAAGGAAACTTCAGTTCACAGTAATTCACTACAGAGCTCATTCACACTGTCATTCCTGACAGGCTTTTATAATAAATAGCGATTACCAGAACAAAACAAAATGACTTCTCATTATAAAAACAGAGATATCAAAGACAAAACGGACGAAACCGAAAACCAAGACAACCGAAGCCGCCAGCACATAAAGCCCTTAAATTATTCCGTCTTATTCGAATTAGTTCTAATCAATGCGGCAATACCTGTCAGGTCTGACAGGTTACGTCCCTGTTGTTTACCGTTAGTTTGCTCTAACCGCGCATTGCCTCAATGCCACTCTTGAAAGTAGGAGAATCACAGTCATGGCTGACAACAACTCGTTGCTGCAGAGACTGGTAAAGCCACACGTTTCGGTACAGAAAGACCGCAGCGACTTCCCCACCGCCATGCAGCAAATGGGCTTCACGTCAGTTTTCGACATCGTCCGTTTATCCAAAGCAGCGTTCGCTCGCCAGCTCGCCCTATACAGCGACGCGAACGCCGATGTGGCCTACGACAATGCGATGAAATATGCGGCGCTCATTTCGCGCCTGTATCGGGAATACCAGACCTCTTCCGGCACGTTGCAGCAACTGGCTCAACGCAGTGGTGTGAGTTCGCTGGTTTCGCTGGGCGCTACCTATCAACGCATGTTCAATGAAAACTGGGACGAGTTCACCAAGGTCGGAGCCATTGCCGCCAACGATAGTCCGGTGGCCTACCTGACTGAACTGCGGAGATTCTCCCTTCAACTGGAAGCCACCAGTGAGGATCCCAAGCGGCTGTTGATGGATCAACGCCGTCCTGACCTCAAGGACCTGTTGATCAGCCAGGAGAGCACCTTCACACCGAGGCCAATGCTGGAAATTGTCACGCAGGTATTGGAAAGTCATCTGCGCACCTATCTGGATGGCAATCTTCCCGACAAAAGCAAATCCACCTATCAGGTACTGGCCGAACGGAGCTACCCCTTCGAACTGCCCTACAACTTCTATCATCACCAATGCCAGCTTGGGCTCGCTGATAATAAGCCGCGTCTGGGCGAGTTGAATTACCGGGCCAGTCTGTTGCTACCGATCAAACAGGTGGCAATCAATGACTATGGGCAATTGCAGCAACCGGCGCTACAGGCACAACGGTTGCTGTGCGGGTTGAGCCCGCAACAACAGCAATTGCAGCTCGCCCCCCCGGTGTTCAGCCATTTTTATCTGACCCGCAGCAATCTCATCAACGGCTGGCAAAACCCTCTCACTGCCTACCTGCGGCCACATACCACACCAAGCAGATGTTACTTGCTCCTGTCCGGGCAGCCCGACGACGTGGTCGCGACTCCGTTGGCGGACGCACCAACGAATCAAGGCGGCTCCAAAACCGTTGTCTCACTGACCTTTCGTAAAGACGACAAGACCGTGCCTGCCAGTATCGATCTGAGCTCTAACGTGCCGGACCTCACAGGGACTGGCTGGCTGATAAATCGTCTGCACGCTGCGATAGATAAACCCATCGTTGTGCATTTCCAGGCTGCCACCCTTCCCACGCCGACCGAGCAGGAATACACAGCCAGATTCGATCTGATCACCGCCACCGGGACCGTGGAGCAACCGGTTCGTCTGGCCAGACAGCGCTTCGCCTTTACGCTCGATGACCAGTACCGCCTGACGACGACAGAAAAGAACTTTTTCAAAGGCGCCTACGGTGTCGAAGTCACCAGCGATGCGCCTGTGCAGCAATTGACCCTGTTGACCGACTTCATGCAGCACACTGGCCTCACCGCTGAACAGGTCGAGCAACTTGTGGCCCGCCGCAGCTTTGCAGTGCGATTGTCGCCCAATTGTCCATACCTGCAGCCGACCCCGAACAGGATTGACCTGCTGACCGGGTCTTTTCCAAATCACTACGGTGCCTGCTACGTCAATGGCATCGGTCCCGGTGCTGAACTGTCCGACAACGCGCCGGAACCGGGCGCGGAAACAGACCTGAGCGATGAGTCAGACCACGCCATAGGACTGGAGCGGATAGCGTCGGGTGACAACACACAATGGCGTCTGACCAAAACCTCACTTGATCGTCTCGATCGTCTTCAGCGGATGATCCGCCTGCAACGCTGGAGCGGCATTCCTTTCGCCAGGCTCGACACGTTGATCTGCAGTGCCATCCGCGCCGAGGGCGAATCAAACCTGGGCATGGAGCTCAACGCAAACACCCTGCGTGCGCTGGGCGTCTATCGCTACCTGAACCAGCGCTACAGCATCGAACCTGAAGAGTTCGCGGCGCTGCTGCACGACCTCAGCCCCTATGCCAGCGGCAAGGACGCGGTGCCGTTGTTCGATCAAGTGTTCAACCATGTGCAACTGTTCGACACACCGCTGATTCTTGATCAAACATCCATCGATTTGACCACCCTCGATGCCGCGACGCAGAAAACCCTGCTGCAACTCTGTGCCGGGCTCGGTGTGCAACCCACCGAAGACTCTTTGCTGTTGATTGCCCGTCAGACCGAAAAGCACGTGGGCGCGCTCAAGCGTGACTTGCCTACCGTTTCCTCGTTGTACCGCCAGGCGCGGATAGCCCGGTTGTTCGGTCACTCGGTCGAAGAACTGCTGGCGTTGGCGGGACTTCTCGGAGGCTCGTCTTACAAAACCGCACTGGCCAGCGGCCGCTTGAGTGCAACGACTGCGGAGGCGAATCCGGACATCCTCGATGTGCTGATGCAACTGGATTGGGCCTTCGCCTGGCTCAAAGACAGTCAGCAGACCGTGACGCAGGTTTTGCAACGCCTGGGCATCGATGCCCCGCCAAATCCCGAAGAGCAGGAAAATGATCAGCAGATCAGATTGGCTGAGCAAGCTCCCCTGCCCGATGAGTTGCGGGCGCGTCTGACCACGCTGCAGAGCGATACGCGCCGCAGCCTGGCGACCGAGGCGCAAGTCAATGCGCTGGGTCTGCCACTGCAAGAGGATGGCAAACGCAAGCGAGGAGAAATCAACTGGTTTCAGTTGCTGATCGAACACAAGCTGATCACTGCTGACGGCCTGCTGTCTGGCCTTGATCGCACACTGACCCTGACAGATGAACCCGTTGCCTGGTTACAGGCCGATGTCGCGCAAGCGCTCAAAGGTCTAGGGCTGGCCCAACCTGTCAAAGATGCTTGCGCAGACAGACTCGTCAAGTTCCTGCTCGATGTGCATGACCGTCAGGCCCAGTTGCTCGAAGGGCTTTTCCAGGAAACCGCGAAACTCGCGCCGGATTGCTGCCGGGCGGTCATTCACTGGGCGTGGGCCACGCCCTATAGCATTTTGCAGCAAGCACTCAAGACCCCGCTGCCCCAAGCGTTGATCGAGGATTATCAACGGGTGGCTCGCCACGCCGAGATCGTCAGAGAGCTGCGTTTGAGCAATAGCGCTCTGCGCCTGTTTGCAATCAATCCGACGTGGCTGGGTGGCGCGGCATACGAGGAAGGCAGTAACAGCATGCCTTCGCTTTCCGATCTCTATCTGCTTGAACGCTTCAGTCATTGGTTCCACAGCCAGAGCCAGTCCGAAGACCATGTCCTGAGTTATTTCAGCTGCGCCAATCCAGCCAAGGCCCAATTGAAAAACAAGGCCCTGCGCCAGCTCGCCAGCGAAACGGCCGATGCTGCCCTTGCTCGTTTGCTGAACTGGCCGCAGGCGCAAGTTGCCGAGCTGACCAGCTCGCTCCCCGATAAACGCGCCACCTCGATGGCTCAAGTCGACTGGGTCCGTCGTTGCCAGGCCGCTTGTCAGGCCAGCGGCTTGGCCGCCAAAACCCTATTGCAAGCCACCGCGCTGGGCGAACAAAGCGATCTGCTGGCCTGGAAAGCCGTCGGTGAGGGAGTCATGGCCGCCCACTCTAACGCCGCCCCATCACGTGACAATGGTTGAGGAACGATCATGACGACTGCCTTCGATGCGCCGCTTAACGAAGCACTGCGTGACGCGATGCTCGCCCTTTATCTGCACGAAGCCATACCCAGCGATCCCTACCTGATCGAGCAAGGGCTGGCTCAAACGATCAAGACCGCCAACGACCTTTATGAATTCTGGTTGCTGGATGTACTGGTCAGCCAGGATGTCCCGACCAGTCCGGTGGCCTGCGCCATTGCCAGCTACCAACAGCAAATCAACAGCATGATGCTGAACCTGGAGCCCGGTTACAGCGATGACAGCTTTACGCCTTTGCAAACCAGCACCTGGCGCGACGGCCTCAATCGCTACTCGATCTGGCCCGCCCTCCAGCAGTTGCGCACGTTCCCGGACATCTATCTGGACCCGACCCTGCGCCTGACCAAGAGCGCCAGTTTCGAGCAACTGGAGAATGACCTCAACCAGGCGCAGATTCAGCCCGAAACAGTACAAACCGCAGTGCTGGCTTACCTTGCCAGGTTCGAAGAAATTGCCAACCTGAAAATCTGCAATGGCTACATTGACGGGGAAGATTTTGCCAACAGTACTTATTATTTCATCGGCAAATCCCCTGCCGAGAATGCTTATTACTGGCGCTCACTGGACATGTCGCAGCGCGCGGTCAAAGCGCCCGCGAGTGCAGCAGGCGAAACCCCGGTCAAATATGACAAGCCGCTGCCCAATGCCTGGTCGGATTGGCAAAAAGCCAACGTGCCCATTTCGGAAAAGGCGCTGGAACACACCATTCGCCCGTGCTGGTTCAACAATCGTCTGTTCGTGATCTGGGCCGAGCTGGAGCTTCAGGATGCGGACGCCATGCAGGCCCCCGTTGACGGCAAGGCCGACCAGAGCGTCAAGGTCAATCCCAGGTTCCGCCTATATGCCAGCTACAAGAAATATGACGAGACCTGGAGCACGCCGCGGGTTTACATCGAGAGTTACTGCCAGACCAAAGCGCTGATCGAAAAACCGCAGGAAGAAATTGCGGAGCAAACCCAGACCATTGCGGTGTATGACCACTCGACGTCACCTGAGTCGATGGTGCTCATGCTGTATTCGAACTATCAGGGCGTCCCTTCCGAGATTCCGGGCGATGCAGATACCTATGATTTTCTGCGAACGGTACAGATAGACAAGAACTTCAATGTGACACCGCTGCCACCGTCATTCGGCATGGCGCCGGAGGTCAGACCGGCCTCACCTCCCTCCGTCGAGGTCCTCAAGAACGGCGAAGCCCACGTGAGGCTGATCGGCAATATTTTCGCCAATGGCAACGCTGGTCGTTTCCAATACTGGCTTCCCTCCGGCACGCCAATGTTTGGTGCAGTGGAGCACCAGACACCGGATAGCGAAAAGACCACCTGGGATTATCAGGGGTGGCAGTCGCGAATCGAGACCAGCGTGAAAGACGTCGACTTTGTCTATAACCGGGCGGCGTCCAATATCGAGTTGACCGCAAGGCTGGCGGCAGGATTCAACAACCTCCTGATTTTCAAACTTTCCGTCTTCGACAAACACGACGAAAACAAGGAGCTCATCAAAGTTACGCTGGTGTTCGATCCTTCGGAAAATCACCTTGAAGTTCCGCTACTTCCAGGCTCCATCATTGAACCTGTTGGTACCGACTTCATGGATGTCGCAGATACGGCATTCTGTTTCAAGGGCTACCCTGATCGGCTGCGTAGCTTGATCGCCGACCCTGTCGGGAATCCGACCGAATTTACGGTACCCGCCACCAAGCAAGGAGAAACGGCGTGCCTTGCAGGTAAACATGCAAATCGAAGGGTGCTCTATGAACTGATCGGCTCCAGCATGGTTTTGTTTACGTCCTTTTGGCGTTCTACCACCGATCACAATGAAATCGATCTTCATCCTTCAGCAGGGCGCTATAACAGCAGCGTGGGCTACCAGTTTTTCATCGCACACCCGCTGAATGTTCTGTCAACAAAGCCGCCTGAAACATTCAGCGCAATGCGCAAGCTGGCGTCTACAGCCATCGTCAATAGCCTGTCGAAGGACTCCTCGCTGACTTATTCGTTTTCGGTCGATCAATCCACCCTCCAGCCCGACGGCTGGCCAGTGGAGTGGCCTGAGGATCCAAAGGAACTGAAAATCCCGCTGATCTATGGTGTTCTGGTTTATCACGCAGGCTCCTTGGCAACCACGCTGATTGGCGGAGCACTCAAGGCGCTGACCGTTGAATGGGCAGAAGTGCCTCCCTCAAACTTGCAAATAGCGCCCAGCATCAACAGCATGATCGACCCGTCTCTGGGGGACAGCCCTTCTTTGGGCAAGGCGCAATTCATTGACTTCAGCGGCTCCGGCATCGAGTTGAGCGACGGGCAGGAACCCGAAGGATCACGTCGGGCCGCTGTGCGCATGAACACCACCTTCGCCCGGCAACTGATCAACCTTGCCGAAGGCGGCATGGAACCTCTGCTGAGCTGGGAAACCCAGACCCAGCACACAGAACCACCTATCCCGGACGGTCAGGGATCGCAAGCCATGGATTTCTCGGGCGCTTACTACCTGTATTTCCTGGAACTGTTCCTGAACCTGCCCTGGCTGGTGGCCTACCGCTTGAACGAAGAGCAGCAGTACGACGAAGCGAAACAGTGGCTTGCGTATCTGTTTGACCCGACACGACAAAGCGCGGACCCGGGACACCCCGGTTACTGGCAGGCCGTACCGTTGGAAGAGCCGGTATGGCCCGGTCCGGTCGACCCCAGCCTGGCCATTCTGTACCCGGACGATCCGCATCAGATTGCCTTGAGTTTTCCGGTGCACTTTCGCAAGGCGCTGTGGAAACTGTTTATCGAGATCGAAAGCCGCCAGGCTGATCTGGCGTATGCAGAGTTGACGCCGGACGGCCTGGCTGAAGCCAAGATGCGCTACGTCCACATCATGGATCTGCTGGGACCGCGCCCGGATGTACGCCAGATCGACGAATGGTTGCCGCTCACGCTCGACGAATTGAGTTCGTCGAAGAATGTGCAACTGCGTCAATTCGAACAGCGCCTGATCAGCGCGCACCAGCAGCTGCAACAACAGCCACCTTTGCGTATCGGCAGGGCCCCGGCTTCGCAGCCTGCACCACTATTGTGTCTGCGGCCTGACGGCCATGACCCGCTACTGGCGAGCGCGGACACTGAGTATTTCCGTCGGCCCTTCAACCCCGAACTGATCATGCACTGGGATCGAGCCGAAAGCCGCTTGTTTAACCTGCGACATAACCTCGATATGGCCGGCGCTCCGCTGAACCTGCCGTTATTCGCCACGCCGCTGGATCCGCGCGCACTGCTCGCCGCTTGGGGCCAAGGCTTGTCCGGGGCAGCACTCAGCCGCTTGTTGAACCCGCAGATTCCCCATTGTCGCTTCAGTTTCATGTTCGCACTCGCGCAGAACGCGGTGGACAGCGTGATCGCGTTCGGCGCCACGCTACTGTCGCTGATCGAACGCAAGGAGCAGGCGCAGTACCTGGAACTGCAACAGCAGCAGGCGTGGAACCTCGCGGAGATGGCGGTGCAAATACAGGTTCAGGCCCAGAAGATTGATGAAAAAAACAAGGAGGCGTTGCTGGCGAGTCAGGACACCATTCTGGACCGAGTGAGTTATTACGAGAAATTGCTGAAAGACGGTGTCAGCACCTTGGAAATCGGCGCGGGAGCTTCTTACCTGCTGGGAAGTCTCGGCCAGACCGGAGCGACGATTGCCCACGGAATCGGCCAGGCAATGACTGTAGCACCGAACATATTTGGCATGGCGGCCGGTGGCGCACGCCTGGAAGGTGCTGCCAACGGCTTCGCGGCCCATATGCAAGCGTTTTCACACGTTGCGTATGGCGCAAGCCAAACCATGGATCGCATCGAACAATACCGGCGCCGCGCCCAGGAATGGACCCAGGCCCGCGACCAGGCAAAACTCGAAGCCGAGCAAATCAAGGCCCAGCTTGCCGTCTCCGACGAACAACATAAAGCCACGCAACTGCAACTGCGCCAGGCGCGAGCAGCACTCAACCAGGCCAAGGCCACCCACGATTTCCTGCTGAGCAGCAATCGTTTCAGCCGATCGCAGACCTACGACTGGCTCAACAGCAAATTCGCCGGTTTCTACCATACCGCCTTCACCAACGCACAATCGCTATGCCAGGCCGCTGAGGCCTGCTGGCAATACGAAATGGGCGATTTCACCCGAACCTTTGTCCATCCCGGCGCGTGGAATGCCACGTACCGCGGCCTCGGTGCCGGGGAAGAGTTGAAGATGAGCCTGCAACAGATGTACAGCCAGTACGTGCAGCACAACCGCCGCGATCTGGAAATCAGGAAAACCGTGTCACTGAAGGATTTGACCGGCAAGGACCCGAGTTCAACCATCAATAAACCGTGGGCACAGATCAAGCAATCGCTGATCGACAACGGCACGTGTGAATTGGAACTGACTCAGCAAATGTTCGACGATGATTACGCCGGGCAAAATCATTACCTGCGCCGGATCAAGACTATAAGCGTGACGCTACCGGCCGTGCTCGGGCCTTATCAAGATATTCGGGCGGTGCTGAAACAGACCTACAGCAAAGTTGAAATGGCCCCCACGATCGGCAGCAGCGTCAAAGAAAACCTGCGATCCAGTCAACAGATCGCCCTGTCGAGTTCGCTGGAAGACAACGGCATGTTTCAGCTCAACTTCCAGGACGAACGCTATCTGCCATTCGAATACACCGGCGCGATTTCACGCTGGATCCTGACGTTTCCCAAGGGTCAGGAGCACATACTCCAGCGCTTGCCCGACATCATCCTGCATGTGTGCTACACCGCGAGATGCGAAGGCGGTTCGCTATGAACGAACAGCCGCCGCCGCAACAGTCGACAATGCAGATCAACACACCGAGCCTGCCCAAGGGCGGCGGCGCCATCCAGAGTATTGGCAAGGGATCGGCCGGCGTGGGTACCAAAGGCACTGCGTCGCTGGAACTGTCGTTGCCGATTTCCACCGGACGCGGTTTTGCCCCGCCATTGGGTCTGGGCTATAGCAGTGGCACGGGCAACAGTTCCTGCGGGATTGGCTGGCAGTTGACGGTTGACGCGGTGACCCTGCGCACGGTCAATGGCGTGCCGACTTATGACGGCACTGACCAGGTCGTGGGGCCTGACGGTGATGTATGGCTGCCCGAGCGCAATGAAAGCACCGGTGAATTGATCTTCCGCACCACTGAGCAATACAACGGCTTGCCCCTGACGACAGCGTATGACGTCGTTCGCCACTGGCCACGGGTCGAGGGTGCATTCGCCTTGATCGAACATTGGTCGAACGAGACCGACAAAGCCGGTTTCTGGCTGATTCACGGTGCCGACGGCAGCCTGCATATCTATGGCACCACCGCCAATTCACGCCGGGCCGACCCTGCCGACCCGCAGCGCGTCGGCGTCTGGATGATCGACGAAAGCCTCAATACCCGCGGCGAACACATCATCTACGAATACAAGGCGGAAACCGAGCTGCCAGTCGCTCCGCAGTATCGCGACTATCGCGCTCAGCGCTATCTCAAACGCGTGTGTTATGGCAACGAAAAAGCCTCAGCGCACCTGTATGCCTGGGACAGCGGTAGCCGGGAAAAACAGTTGTGGCACTTTCAACTGGTGTTCGACTATGGCGAACGCAGCAGCGATCTGGAACAAGTGCCAACGTTTGAAGAACAACAGCCATGGGCCGAGCGCAGCGACCCTTACTGGATCTACGCCTACGGTTTCGAGCTGGGCAACCGACGCCTGTGTCGACAAGTGCTGATGTTTCATCACTTCCCCAAAGAGTTGGGTGACCATCCGGTTCTGGTGCAACGCCTGCTCCTGCAATATCGCCTCAGCCCACTGGGTTACAGCCATCTGAGCGCGGCGCATCAGCAGGCCTATGACGGCCTCGGCCAGATCGAAAGCCGACCGCCAATGGAGTTCAGCTACAACACGTTCGACCTCGCCCCGCAGCCGCAGGGCTGGAAAGAATTCACGGCCATGCCCGGCCTCGACGATGGTCATCAATATCAGTTGGTTGACCTGTACGGTGAGGGCCTGGCGGGTGTGCTCTGCCGTTATGACCACGGCTGGTATTACCGCGAGCCGTTGCGCGCAGAGACCGGCAGCGATCAGGTCGAGTACAGCGAGTGGAAACTTCTTGAAGGCGTGCCGATGTCCGACGCCGGCAAACCCGTGCATCAGTCGCTTACCGATCTGACCGGCGACGGCAAGCTCGACTGGGTGCTCGCCGCGCCGGGCATGTGCGGATTTTTCACCCTCGACCCAGATCGCAACTGGTCAGGGTTCGTGCCCTTCGATGCATTTCCCGGCGAATTTTCCCACCCGATGGCGCAGATCGCCGACTTGTTGGGTGACGGCCTGAGCGACCTGACGCTGGTCGGCCCGCGCAGCGTGCGTTTGTATGCCAATCGTCGCGCGGCTGGCTTCGCCGAGGCCGTCGACGTGCCGCATGCGGAAAAAACCGCCGCAGGCGATGATGATGAGCTGCCTGTGCTGAGCAATACACCGAGCGAAATCGTTGCATTCGCCGATCTCATCGGCAGCGGTCAGCAACATCTGGTGCGGATCCGTCATAACGAAGTCAAGTGCTGGCCGAATTTGGGACATGGTCGTTTCGGCAAAGGCTTTGTGCTGTGCACCCTGCCCTTCGCCTACGATGAATTCAACGCCTCACGGGTCTTGCTGGCGGATCTCGACGGCTCGGGTGCGGCTGACCTGATCTACATGGAAGCCGAGCGCCTGCGTATTTTCATGAACCATGCCGGCAGCGGTTTCGCCCAGACATCCATTGATCTTCCCTGGCCTGAGGGCCTCGCCCATGACGCGCTCTGGCAGGTCACCAGCGCAGATCTGCAAGGCCTGGGCTGCTCGAGCCTGGTGGTGACATTGCCGCACATGTCGCCCAGACACTGGCGTTACGATTTCGTCGACGCCAAACCCTATCTGCTCAACAGAAGCTGCAACAACATGGGTTGCAGCGCCAGCGTGAATTACCGCAGTTCGGCGCAGGAATGGCTGGATGAAAAACGTGAGCAACAGGCAGCCGGTGTTGAAAATCCAGTGTCCGGTCTACCAATGGCCATGCACCTGGTACACGAGCAAATCCAACATGATGAGATCACCGGCAACACACTGACACAGCTCTTCAGCTATCGCGGCGGTTATTACGACCGTTTCGAGCGCGAATTCCGTGGTTTTCGCCTGCTGCTGCAAAGCGACACCGAAGCGTCAGCAACCGAGTTCACCGCGCCGATTCTCAGCAAGACCTGGTTTCACACAGGCGAAACCATCGACCCGTCAAGAACCGGTTATTACAGCCGTGACGGTGATGCGGTCGATCTCAAACCCACACTGCTGCAGCTCTATCACTTCAATGATCGCATCGCGCAACCTTTCACCGAAGCCGATGAGGAGACTGCGCGAGAGATCGCCCGCACCCTGAGCGGCCGAGTAATGCGCTCGGAAGTGTTCGCCGCCGGTGACGACGCGGCGACCGCAGTCCCCTATGTGGTCCAGGAACATCGCTATGGTGCACGGGTGCTGCGCCCCAAAGGCAAGTACCAGCCTTATGCAGTGATCTTGCCCCTGGACGCGGAATCCATCAGTTATCAGTACGAACCGGCAATTGCCGACGATCCGATGTGCCAGCACCAGTTGAATCTGGAATGGGACCCCTACGGCCGTGTGGTGCATGCTTTCACGGTGAACTACGCGCGACGCAAAACCAGCAGCGATGCGCCGCCGTTCACTGAAGAGCATCAGCAGAACTGGTGGAAGGATGCTCATGACGATGCGCAACAAAAATGGTACCTGACGCAGCTCCGGTCAGAATCGATTCATTTGCCCAATGACGAGGCCTGGCGCCTTGGATTGCCCTGCCGCTTGCGCAGCAATTCGCTGGTGCTGGAAAAAGCGGCGCTGAGTGCCGCAACGATCCACCATGAACATATTTTGCTAATGGCCCGCGAGGATGGCGAATGGGCGCAGCAAGCAGTGTTGTCTGCATTGACGCTGCAGCGCTACATCGACCCTCGCAGCGGTGCAACGCTGGATCCGGGCGCCGCGACTTTCGAGGGTTTGCCCGCCTACATGGAGACGGCCGAACTGGACGCCGTCGCCCTCAGCGCATATGACAAACTCGAGGTGGATGGCCAATTACCCTTCAACCTGAAAGAGAAACTCGAATCGCAGGAGGTCGGTTACCACATCATGCCGCTGTTCCTGCCCGAGCAAGACCACGGTCCGATCGATGATCCTGACGATGCGAAGAACTATCTGTGGTCAGTGCACAGAGGTTTTCCCACCTACCACACGCTAGACGGCTTTCATAACGTGCAGAAATATCGTGAAACCCGCAGTCACGGCGAAACCCTGATTACCTATGACGCGTATTGGTGTGTGACAACCGCCGTGACCTTACCGGACGGCTGCACTACCCGCAGCCTCGACGTGGACTACCGCACCTTCCTCCCTGCGGCCATTGAAGATGCCAACCGCAACCTGCAGGAAGCGCGCTACAACGCTTTCGGCGAGCCGCTGGTGAGCAGTTTCCACGGCACCGAACTTGGAGAAGCGGTGGGTTTTGACCCGCTGCAAACCTACGTCCCGCCGGCAGACCGCGACCCGGCCATTGCCATCGCCGATCCGAAACAAGCCATTGGCAACTTCGCCCATGCCGCTTTCTGGGATACGTTCAGTTGGATGGGTTGCATCTCCCGCACGTCCTCACGCTCCCAAGAGTGGTGGGACTGGGCGAAAAGCCAAGGCTACATTCTGCCCGAAGGACACATTTGCGATCGCGCCCGACAGTACCTTGCCGCTGTGGAAAATCCCGATCGGAATGAAACCGAACTCCAGCAGCAAATCGATAATGCACAGCGTGAGCCCGTGTATGCCGTCTCTCTGGTGGCCGACCGCTATCCGCTTGATCCCGATCTGCAAGTGCGAGTCAGCATTGCTTGCCTGGACGGTTTCGGCCGCACTCTGCAAACCAAACATGAGGTCCCCCCGGGCGTGGCCTGGCAGGTCGATGACAACGGTGAGTTGGTCCTCGACGACAATGGCAAACCAATAGACGCCCAGGCCCAGCGACGCTGGCGTGTCAGCGAGCCAGTGGAATACAACAACAAAGGCCAGACTGTGCGGATTTACCGGCCCTACTTCGCCGATCAACCGCGCTACATCAATGATCGCTCGATGCGCAAGCATGCTTTTCACGACCAGCAGTTCTACGACGCGGTGGGCCGACCGACCGCAACCGTGCTGGCGAAGCAAATGCTGCAAGGCAATCCACCGACGCTCAAACCCCTACGCCGGGAAGTCTGGTACTGGATCTGGTGTAACGTCGCCTTCGACGAAAATGACCTGTTCGACCCGCCACCGGAACAACGGCGACGCAACTGGTGGACAGGAAGGTGAGCAAGCATGCGCAGACACCGCATCTTAGCGTCACTGATGCCCGAGGCTTACCGGTGCGGCAGGTTGCCTACTGGCGCGAAGATGGCAGCGAATCTGAAGCGCGCATCACCGCGGTTCAGCATGACGTTGCCGGGCGACGGGTGGCGCAGCGCGATCCACGATTGTTCGCCGACGCATCAGCCCCCGCCAATCTCAGGACGGTTTACTCACTGACCGGTCAGGTGCTGATCACGCTCAGCGTCGATGCCGGATGGCACGTCAGTCTGTGGGGCGAGGCGCGTCAACCGCTGCACGGTTGGGATGGCCGGGGTAGCGTGCGCAGCATCGAGTATGACGAACAGCTGCGACCACTGGCTGTGTTCGAACACGCCGATGACGGAAAACCTTTGTGCACGGAGCGATATGGTTATGCCGGCAGCAATCCGACATTTGCCACGCGGAATCAGTGCGGACAGATCATCCGCCTCGATGATCCGGCCGGCACGCAGTTGTTCGAACAGTTCGGATTGACCGGTGGAATCATCGCTCAGTCTCGACGCTTTCTGCGCTCACTCGACCCTCCTGACTGGCCGGTATCGCTCAGCGAGCGTGACAAATTGCTCGAAGACGCGCCTGCCGCCACGAGCTACTCGCGTTTCAACCCGCTCTCGGAAACCATCGAACAAATCGACGCCAGAGGACACCGACAGCTTTTCAGCCAGACCCTGGACGGCCAGTTGCGAGACGTTCGACTGCAATTGAAGGGCATCGCGCCGAAAACCCTGGTCGGCGCCATCCAGTACGATGCCCAAGGACATACCCTTCGGGAAACCGCTGACAACGGAGTGATCACCACATTGGACTACGCCGCCGAGGATGGCAGGCTGATCAGCCTGCAAAGCCAGCGCGGCAATGACATCCTGCAAGACCTGCGTTATGTCTACGACCCGGTAGGCAACGTGCTGAGTATTGAAGACGCCGCCCTCCCGATTCGATACTTTGCCAACCAGCGCATCGAACCGGTCAACCGCTACCGTTATGACAGTCTCGATCAGTTGATCGAGGCCACGGGTTGGGAGGCCGGTCAGACATCGAAGTTTTCACTGGCAGATCCTGCAGCGATCGCCAATTACACCCAGACCTATCACTATGACTGCGGTGGCAATTTGCTCAAATTGATCCACGACGGCCCACAAGGCCACGGTCACCGCCTGGTCGCCGCCAAGCACAGTAACCGCTGCTTGCCGGTGCGCGATGGCATGGACCCGGGCGAGGAAGATTTGCGCAACGGCTTCGATGCCAATGGCAATCTGCTTGGCCTGCAACCAGGACAGACTTTCAACTGGGACTTGCGTAACCGATTGCGTGAAGTCCGGCTGGTTTTGCGTGAAGACCGTTCGGCTGATAACGAGCAATACCGATACGCCGCAGACGGCATGCGCGTGCGCAAAGTGCGGCTGATGCAGACCAACGCTAAAACGCTGATGAACGAAGTGCGTTATCTGCCGAATCTGCAAATCCGTACCCACAGTGGTACGGGAGAAATACTGCAGGTGATCAGTGTCCAGGCCGGGCGCAGCAGCGTGCAGGTGTTGCACTGGGAATCCGAACCGCCCCAAGGCATCGACAACGATCAAGCGCGTTACAGCCTCAACGACCATTTGGGTTCCTGCACCCTGGAACTCGACGCCACGGGCAAGCTCATCAGTCAGGAGCGATACCACCCTTTCGGCACCACCGCGTGGTTTGCCGGGCGTAGCGAAATCGAGACAAGCTATAAAACGCTGCGCTATTCGGGCAAAGAGCGGGATGCGACCGGGCTTTATTATTACGGGTTCAGGTATTACGTGGCGGGTTGGCAGCGATGGTTGAATCCGGATCCGTCCGGGGCGATTGATGGTCTGAATCTGTTCAGCATGGTGAAAGGCAATCCGTTGGCTTACTTCGATACTGATGGGCGAATTCGTGAAGGCGTCAATGAGGAGTACCCGACTCAAGCGACCATCGGATCTTCGCCTTCGCCGCAATCAATAACGCCATTTTCAGCAAACTCTGTCATTAACGAAAGCACGAGATTTGGATTTCCTGATACACCACCATTGTCTCCAGAAGTAAAGAGCGCAAGCCACTCCATCGAAGTGTCGATGGAGAAAGTGCAATTGACCGATTCTTCGCTGAAGAACAAGCCAACGTCGATTGCAGATGATATTGGTGGTCGCCCTGCTATAGGCGGCGGGGGCGAAGGAGAAATATACGAAAGCGCCGACGGAAAACATGTCTACAAAAAGTTCAGAGGAGCCGACAAGCGAAACAGTATTCCGGGGTATGTAAAAACCGAAGCCGAGGTTTTCAATGCTTACTATGGAGCAGGCTCGGCGACGGCACTTATTGAAGACAATCAGAGTTACCTCAAGATGATAAAACTCGATGGCATCCCCCTCGGCGACATCAAGAAAGGTTCCATTCCGGCAAGCGGCGCCAATGCACTTTTGGAGATGTTTAATGAAATGGAAGCAAAGGACCTATATCACCAGGATGTACAGGACCATAATTTCCTCTGGTCCGAGAAAGATACGAAAGTTTACCCCGTCGATATGGAGGCGCACCCTTTTGAGCTTGCTCAGTATTCGATAGACGTATACGACCGAAAGAAAACTACGTTGCTCAAGCAATTTGCCAACAACGTAAAACGCTGATTGCAATCCCCCGCAACTCTTCGATGGGAATTCGCGGTGTGCGAAATGCGCGCACCACGAAACACAAGGGAGCCAGACCGCTGTCGATTCAAATAAATGGGGAGAAAAGCAAACGGCACCTTCCGGTGCCGTTCGCTTCTTACATTTCCGACATCACTTGCGCGCATCCGCCCAGGACTTCAGCAGTTCGCTATAGCTCACCGTTTCACCCTTCGGCTTCTCGTTAGCCAGTTTCGGCTTCGGTGCGCCCGGTTGATCGAACCAGTATTGCGCATCGCGTTCCGGGTTCATCTTCGGCGCGCAAGTGGCCTGGGCCTTGGAGCGTTCGAGGCGTTCCATGATGCGGTCCTGATCCTTGGCCAGGCCATCGAGCGCTTGTTGTGGGGTCTTCTCGCCGCTGGCGGCTTCGGCGATATGGCTCCACCACAGTTGCGCCAGACGCGGGTAGTCCGGCACGTTGGTGCCAGTCGGCGACCATTGCACGCGGGCCGGGCTGCGATAGAACTCGACCAGACCACCGAGTTTCGGCGCCAGATCGGTCATCGCCTGCGAGTTGATGTCCGACTCGCGAATAGGTGTCAGACCGACGATGGTTTTCTTCAGCGAAACAGTTTTCGAGGTCACGAACTGCGCGTACAGCCACGCCGCGAGTTTCTGTTTCTCAGGCGTGGATTTCATGAATGTCCACGACCCCACATCCTGATAGCCGAGCTTCATACCCTCTTCCCAATACGGGCCTTTAGGCGACGGCGCCATGCGCCATTTCGGCGTGCCGTCGGCGTTGACCACCGGCAGGCCGGGTTTGGTCATGTCGGCAGTGAACGCGGTGTACCAGAAAATCTGCTGGGCGATGTTGCCCTGCGAGGGCACCGGGCCGGACTCGGAGAAGGTCATGCCGGCCGCTTCCGGTGGCGCGTATTTCTTCAGCCAGTCGACGTATTTGGTGGTGGCAAACACGGCCGCCGGGCCGTTGGTGTCGCCGCCACGGGTCACGCTGGAGCCGACCGGGTGGCAGTCCTCGACGCGGATCCCCCACTCGTCCACCGGCAAGCCGTTCGGCAGTCCCTTGTCGCCGCCACCGGCCATGGAGAACCAGGCATCGGTGAAACGCCAGCCCAGCGACGGGTCTTTCTTGCCGTAGTCCATGTGGCCGTAGACGCGTTTGCCGTCGATTTCCTTGACGTCTTCGCTGAAGAATTTGGCGATGTCTTCATAGGCCGACCAGTTCACCGGCACGCCTAATTCGTAGCCGTACTTTTCCTTGAACTTGGCTTTCAGATCGGCGCGCTCGAACCAGTCGGCGCGGAACCAGTACAGGTTGGCGAACTGCTGGTCGGGCAGTTGATAGATTTTGCCGTCCGGCGCGGTGGTGAAGGAGATGCCGATGAAGTCCTTGATGTCGAGGGTCGGCGAAGTGAAGTTTTTGCCCTCGTTGGCCATCAGGTCGGTGATCGATTCGGTCTTGCCGTAGCGAAAGTGCGTGCCGATGAGGTCGGAGTCGTTGACCCAGCCGTCATAGATGTTCTTGTCCGACTGCATCACCGTCTGCATTTTCTCGACCACGTCGCCTTCCTGCAGCAGGTCGTGGGTGAGTTTGATCCCGGTGATTTCGCTGAAGGCCTTGGCCAGCACCTTGGACTCGTATTCGTGGGTGGTCAGGGTTTCGGAAACGACCTTGATGTCCATGCCACGAAACGGCTCGGCGGCCTTGATGAACCACTTCAATTCTTCAAGCTGCTGTTCGGCCGTCAGGGTCGAGGGCTTGAACTCGCTGCCGATCCATTTTTTCGCAGCATCTTCGTAGGCGTCGGCCCAGGCAGATGCGCTCAAACCGCTGAGTGCCAGCATGGCTGCCAATGAAATGCTATGTCGCAGCTTATTGTTTTTATCGAACATAGAGACCTCCTGTTTAAGTTGTGGAGCCGCGTTGCCGAACGATTCGACTAGCCCCAACGCATCACAGCCAACAGCCACACCAGGGACAACGCGGACGCCACCCAGATGCTCCAGTCGGTGACGCCGATTACCAGCAAATGCAGGTAGGCGCTGCCGAGAAGACCGATAAACAAGCGATCGCCACGGGTGGTGGCAATCGGCAGAAACCCGCGCCGCAGAATGCTCGGCGAGCGCAATTCCCAGGTGGTCATGCCCACCAGAATCAGACCGATGCCGATGAAGAACGCGGCGGTCGGTGTCGTCCAGCTCATCCATTCCATCATCAACTCCTCAGACTCGACCGAGGGCAAAGCCCTTGGCCACGTGGTTGCGCACAAACCAGATCACCAGCATGCCCGGCAGGATGGTCAACACCCCCGCCGCTGCCAGCACGCCCCAATCGATCCCCGATGCCGACACCGTGCGCGTCATCACTGCCGCAATCGGCTTGGCGTTAACCGAGGTCAGCGTGCGCGCCAGCAACAGTTCGACCCAGGAAAACATGAAGCAGAAAAACGCCGTGACGCCGATACCGGAGCCGATCAACGGGATGAAAATCTTCACGAAGAACTTAGGGAAACTGTAGCCGTCGATGTAGGCCGTTTCGTCGATCTCCTTGGGCACGCCGGACATGAAACCTTCGAGAATCCACACCGCCAGCGGCACGTTGAACAAGCAGTGCGCCAAGGCCACGGCGATGTGCGTGTCGAACAGGCCGATCGACGAATACAACTGAAAGAACGGCAGCAAAAACACCGCCGGCGGCGCCATGCGATTGGTCAGCAGCCAGAAGAACAGGTGTTTGTCGCCGAGGAAACGATAGCGTGAAAACGCATAGGCCGCCGGTAACGCCACGCTCAGGGAAATCACCGTGTTGAGGCTGACGTAGTACAGCGAGTTGAGATAGCCGGTGTACCAGCTCGGATCGGTGAAGATCACCTTGTAGTTCGCCAGCGTGAATTCCTGTGGGAAAAGCGTCAGGCCGCCGAGGATTTCGGTGTTGCTCTTGAACGACATGTTCAGCAGCCAGTAGATCGGCACCAGCAGGAACAGGATGTAGACCAGCAACGGAATAAGCTTTTTCTTGCTCATGGCCGGGCCTCAGCGGTTGGCGTCGGAGTGCGTCATGGCGGTATAGAACAGCCACGACACCAACAGGATGATCAGGAAGTACACCAGCGAAAACGCCGCTGCCGGACCTAGGTCGAATTGCCCTACAGCCATCTGCGTCAACGTCTGACTCAAAAAGGTCGTGGCATTGCCCGGCCCGCCGCCGGTGAGCACGAACGGCTCGGTGTAGATCATGAAACTGTCCATGAAGCGCAGCATCACCGCGATCAGCAGCACGCTCTTCAGCTTGGGCAACTGAATGTGGCGGAACACCGCCCAGGCCGAGGCGCGGTCGATCCGCGCCGCCTGGTAATAGACGTCGGGAATCGCCCGCAGGCCGGAGAAACACAACAGCGCGACCAGCGAAGTCCAGTGCCAGACGTCCATCACCAGCACCGTCACCCAGGCGTCCATGGTGTTGGCCGCGTAGTTGTAGCTGATGCCCATCGCGTTGAGGCTGGAACCGAGCAGCCCGATGTCGGCGCGGCCGAAGATCTGCCAGATGGTGCCGACCACGTTCCACGGAATCAGCAGCGGTATCGCCAGAATGATCAGCACCACCGAGGACCAGCGACCCTTGGTCGGCATGGTCAACGCGACGGCGATACCCAGCGGGATTTCAATCAGCAGCACGCAGGCGGAATAGATGAACTGGCGCAGCAGCGAGTCGTGCAGACGCGGATCGAGCAGCACTTGCTTGTACCAGTCGGCACCGACGAAATAGCGGCTGGACTGGTCGAAGATGTCCTGCACCGAATAGTTGACCACGGTCATCATCGGGATCACCGCACTGAATGCCACCAGCAGGAACACCGGCAACACCAGCCACCAGGCCTTGTTGTTCTGCACTTTGTTCATGGCTGCGCCTCCTCGTCGCTGACTTCCAGGAGAAATTCGTCGGCATAGACCATCAGCCATTGCGCCGGGAAACTGATGTAAGCCGTGCCCTGCGGCACCGGTTTGTCTTCGGCCAGACGCACCTTCAACGGCGCGCCGTCGAGGTTGAGAGTCATGATCTTGTAGGTGCCGAGGTCTTCGACGTGTACGACTTTTGCCTGCATCGCGTCGTCAAACGGCTCGTCCCACACGTGAATGAACTCGGGGCGGATGCCGACCTTGAGATTTTTCCACTGGCCGTGCTCGATATGGCGCTGCAAGGCGTCGGACAACGGCAGGTGCGTCGAGGCGAAACCGACGCCCCCGGGCTGCGGCTGCACCTCGATCAGATTCATCCCCGGGCTGCCGATGAAATAGCCGACAAAGGTGTGGCTCGGCCGCTCGAACAATTCCCGTGGCGTACCGAACTGGACGATCTGGCCGCCGTACATCACTGCGATCTTGTCGGCGAACGTCGAGGCTTCAAGTTGGTCGTGGGTGACGTAGACCATGGTGATGTTGAACTGCTCGTGGATCTGCTTGAGCTTGCGCCGCAGCTTCCACTTCAGGTGCGGGTCGATCACCGTCAGCGGCTCATCGAAGAGGATTGCCGAGACGTCATCGCGCACCAGTCCACGACCCATGGAGACTTTCTGCTTTTCGTCGGCGGTGAGATTGCGCGCCTTCTTGCTCAGCAGATTCTGCAGGTCGAGCACCTCGGCAATTTCCTGCACCTTGCTGTGCACTTTCGCCTCGGCCATGCCCTGGTTTCGCAGCGGGAAAGCGAGGTTGTCGAACACGGTCATGGTGTCGTAGACCACCGGAAACTGGAAAACCTGGGCGATGTTGCGCTTCTCCGGCGTGAGGTCGTTGACCGCTTTGCCGTCAAACAACACGTGGCCCTGGGACGGGCTGAGCAGGCCGGAAATGATGTTGAGCAAGGTCGACTTGCCGCAACCGGACGGGCCGAGCAAGGCGTAGGCGCCGCCCTGCTCCCAGACGTGATCCATCTCGCGGATCGCATAATCCTCCGCGCCGCTCGGGGTTTTGCTGTAGCTGTGGGCGAGGTGCTGCAAACGGATTTCGGCCATCAGGCAACCCTCGCGACACGCCGGCCCGGTGCTTGCACCAGACGGCCCTGCGCATCGAAAACGAACAGTTTGTGGGTCGGGATATAGATGCGGATCGGCGCATCGACGTCGTATTCATGAACACCCGGCAAGTGCAGCACCAGCAGGAAATGCTCGTTGCGCACATGCAGGAAGGTTTCCGAACCGCTGATTTCGGCGACCTCGACGGTCACGGCCAACTCGAGATCGTCATCGTTGCTCGGCACCAGCGAGATATGACTCGGGCGTACGCCGAAGCGGAACTCACCCTCGCCCACCGGGCGCAGATCGACGTTCAACGGGAAGTGCACAAAATTGGCGAAGCTGACTTCGTTGCCGGCAATGCGTCCCGGCATGAGGTTGATCGGCGGTTCGGAGAACAATTCAGCGGCGAGCACCGACTGCGGCTGGTGATAGACCTCGGTCGACGGGCCGCTCTGAATCACCCGGCCTTCGTGCAGGATGGTCGTGGTGCCGCCAAGGGCCAGCGCTTCGTTAGGCTCGGTGGTGGCGTAGATGGCGATGGTGTGGCGCGCCTTGAACAGCTCGCGCATTTCCTGACGCAGCTCTTCGCGCAGCTTGTAGTCGAGGTTGACCAACGGCTCGTCGAAGAGGATCAGTTCAGCATCCTTGACCAGCGCGCGGGCCATGGCCGTGCGCTGTTGCTGCCCACCGGAGAGCTCCAGCGGATAGCGCTGCAAGAACTTCTCGATGCGCAGCATGCGTGCGGTTTCCTGCACCTTGCTGTGGATGATCTCTTTCGAAATACCGGCCTGACGCAGTGGCGAGGCGATGTTCTCGAACACCGTCATGGTCGGGTAATTGATGAACTGCTGATAGACCATCGACACGTTGCGCAGCCGCACCGGGCGCTGGGTGACGTCGACACCGTTCATCAGCACGCGGCCGCTGTCGGGCTTGTCGAGGCCGGCCATCAGGCGCATGAGGCTGGTCTTGCCGGACAGGGTGCGCCCGAGCAGTACGTTGAAGGATCCGGGTTCGAATTTCAGGCACGCATCGTCGATCCAGATCTGGCCCTCGACGGTACGGCTGACGTGCTCCAGGGTGAGTGACATGGCTCGGCCTTTTTTATTTTTGGAGTCAAGCGACCGGAGCAACAGAGCGACATTCGTGCCAGAAATGGCAAGTGGTTGATTTGCCGTGAAAATCGTTGATTACGCGAGGAAATGGCGTTCACAGCTGAACACTTTTGAACAGTCGGGGTGATTGACAATGAACAATAGTGAACAACACTCTATGCACGCTTTTGCCCAATCCTGAATGCAAAATGGATCCCTGTGGGAGCGAGCCTGCTCGCGAAAGCGGTGTGTCATTCAATGAATCCATTGACTGAACCGACGCTTTCGCGAGCAGGCTCGCTCCCACATGGGGATTTGTGTAGTTTTGAAGATCGGGCTCATAACAATAATAAAATCGCTGCACTCAGAGGCTCGCCCCATGGCCGCACCTGCTTCGCCGCTGTCCCACGACGCGATCGTCCAGACCTCCTGGCAACGTTGCCGCGCGTTCGGCCTCGACCACCAGAGCGCCCCGGCCTTCGATCAATTGCCCGCCGCCGGCATTGCGCGGCTGCTCGACAGCCATCATTCGCTGGTGCAGACCACGCATCAGGAAGTCCTGCCCTACTACGAAAACATTCTAAGCAATTCCAACTGCCTGATCATGCTCGCCGACAATCAGGGCCAGGTGCTGACCTCATGGGGCACACAGCGCTTTATCGAACCAAATCTGGCCCGGGGCTTTCAGGCTGGGGCGAGCTGGATGGAGCGCAGCAGCGGCACCAACGCGATCGGCACCGCACTGGCCTGTGAGCAGGCTGTGCACATCGAACACGATGAACACTTCCTCAAGGCCAACCGCTTCATGACCGGCTCCGCCGCGCCGATTTTCGACGCCGAGCGCAAGGTCATCGCCGTGCTCGATGTCTCCAGCGACAGCTACCTGCCGCCCTCGCACACCCTCGGCATGGTCAAGATGATGAGCCAGACCGTGGAGAACCGGCTGATCCTCAACCTGTTCCATGGCCAGCATTTTCAACTGACATTCAACACCGGGTTGAACAACCTCGACAGCCAGTGGGCCGGGTTGCTGATCTTCGATGAAAGCGGTCAAGTGCTGTCGGCCAATCGCCGCGCCGACAATTTGCTCGGTGTGCGTTTGTCGCGCGTCAGCGTTGAAAGCCTGTTCAAGGTGTCGCTGCTGGAGTTGATCAATCAGCCCGAGGGTCTGCCGTTTGCCCTGCAGACCTCCGGACGCAACCGTTTCCAGTGTTTGCTGAAACGGCCGAAACAGGCACCGGTGCAGGCGCGGGTGTTTGTCGCCGAGGACAAGCCTGCGTCAGCCAGTGCGATCAGTCTCAATACGCTGCATTTCGGCGACAGCCGCGTGGAAAAGGCCGTGCGCCAGGCCGAGCGCTTGCTGGAAAAAGACATTCCGTTGTTGATCCACGGTGAAACCGGCGTCGGCAAGGAAGTGTTCGTCAAAGCCCTGCACCAAGCCAGCTCCCGGCAAAAACAGGCATTCATCGCGGTGAACTGTGCAGCGATCCCCGCTGAACTGGTCGAGTCCGAGTTGTTCGGTTACGAGAAAGGCGCGTTCACCGGGGCCAACCAGAAAGGCAGCATCGGCCTGATCCGCAAGGCCGACAAAGGCACGCTGTTTCTCGATGAGATCGGTGACATGCCGCTGCCGACCCAGGCGCGTTTGTTGCGAGTGTTGCAAGAGCGTTGCGTGCAGCCGGTGGGCAGCAGCGAGTTGTTCCCGGTTGATCTGCGGATCATTTCCGCGACCAACCGTTCGTTGCGCGAGCAGGTGCAACTGGGCCGATTCCGCGAAGACTTGTACTACCGCATCGGCGGCCTGACCCTGGAGCTGCCACCGTTACGCGAACGCAGTGACAAGCAGGCGCTGTTCAAACGGCTGTGGGAGCAACATCGCGAGCCGACGCAATGGGCGGGGCTGAGCCCGGAGGTGTTGGAGCTGTTTGAAAAGCATCCGTGGCCGGGGAATTTGCGTCAGGTCAGCAGCGTGATGCAGGTGGCGCTGGCCATGGCCGAGGAACAACCAGTGCGGCCTGAGCATTTGCCGGATGATTTTTTTGTCGATCTGGAGATGGAGCCGGTGGAAACAGCGGCGCCGCTGGGGCTGGATTTGAATGATGTTGAGGCGTTGAATCGCGAGTTGAAGGCGGCCGGGGGAAATATTTCGCATCTGGCGCGGCGGTTGGGGGTTAGCCGGAATACGCTTTACAAGCGGTTGCGGCAGATTGGCAATTAAAAGCCAGATCAAAAGATCGCAGCCTTCGGCAGCTCCTACAGGGATCGCGTTTCCATCGATCGTTCCCACGCTCCGCGTGGGAATGCAGCCCGGGACGCTCCGCGTCCCTACAGAGCCGAACGCGGAGCGTCCGTTGAGGCATTCCCACGCAGAGCGTGGGAACGATCATGGTAGGGGCTTTGGGCCTCAGTCAGCCAGACGCCAGGTAGTCCCACCCTTGCCGTCTTCCAGCACGACACCCATCGCCGTAAGCTGATCACGGATACGATCGGACTCAGCCCAATCCTTACTCGCCCGAGCCGCCAGACGCGCCGCAATCAGCGCATCAACCTCAGCCGCATCGACACGCCCTTCAGCGCCCGCCTGCAGGAAGTCATCGGCCTCAAGTTGCAACACACCCAGCACACTCGCCAGTTCTTTCAGACGTGCCGCCAGCCCCGCCGCTGCATCAAGATCGCTCTCGCGCAGACGGTTGATCTCGCGCACCATCTCGAACAGCACAGCGCACGCTTCAGGGGTGCCGAAGTCGTCGTTCATCACCGTGGTGAAACGCTCGACGAACGCCTCGCCACCGGCCGGCGCCACGCTCGGCAGGCCTTTCAGCGCATGGTAGAAACGCTCCAGTGCGCCCTTGGCGTCCTTGAGGTTGTCTTCCGAATAGTTGATCGCGCTGCGGTAGTGGCTCGAGACCAACAGGTAACGCACCACTTCCGGGTGGTACTTGTCGAGCACGTCGCGGATGGTGAAGAAGTTGTTCAAGGACTTGGACATCTTCTCGCCATTGATGCGAATCATGCCGCAATGCATCCACGCGTTGGCGTAGGTCTTGCCGGTGGCCGCTTCGCTCTGGGCGATTTCGTTTTCGTGGTGCGGGAACTCCAGGTCGCTGCCGCCGCCATGAATATCGAAAGTCTCACCGAGGCAGCAGGTCGACATCACCGAGCACTCGATGTGCCAGCCCGGACGCCCGGCGCCCCATGGCGATTCCCAGCTCGGCTCGCCCGGCTTGGCGGCTTTCCACAAAACGAAATCGAGCGGGTCTTGTTTCGACTCGTCGACCTCGATGCGTGCACCGATGCGCAAATCTTCGATCTTCTTGCGCGACAGCTTGCCGTAGCCCATGAACTTGGCGACGCGGTAGTACACGTCGCCATTGCCCGGCGCGTAGGCGTAGCCCTTGTCGATCAGGGTCTGGATCATCGCGTGCATGCCGGCGATGTGATCGGTGGCGCGCGGTTCCATGTCCGGCTTCTGGATGTTCAGGCGCGCTTCGTCTTCGTGCATCGCGGCGATCATGCGCTCGGTCAGCGCTTCGAACGATTCACCGTTCTCGCGCGCACGATTGATGATCTTGTCGTCGATGTCGGTGATGTTGCGCACGTAGGTCAGGTCATAACCGCTGAAGCGCAGCCAGCGCGTCACCAGGTCGAACGCAACCATGCTGCGGCCGTGGCCGAGGTGGCAGTAGTCGTACACGGTCATCCCGCAGACGTACATGCGCACCTTGTTGCCATCCAGCGGCTTGAAGACTTCTTTGCTCTTGGTGAGCGTGTTGTAGATCGTTAGCACGTTAGTTCCTTGACTCACTCACTGGCCCCACGAATCACGCAGGGTCACGGTACGGTTGAATACCGGCTGACCGGGTTTCGAGTCCTTCAGATCCGCGACGAAATAGCCTTCGCGCTCGAACTGGAAACGGTCTTCCGGCTGTGCGTTGCCGAGCGATGGCTCGGCGCGACAACCGGTCAGCACTTGCAGCGAGTCAGGGTTGATGTTGTCGAGGAAGCTGGCGCTGTCTTCGGCCTTCTCCGGGTTCGGCGAACGGAACAGGCGATCGTACAGACGCACTTCGCACTCGACGCTGGCGGCGGCCGGCACCCAGTGGATCACGCCTTTGACCTTACGCCCTTCCGGGTTCTTGCCGAGGGTGTCCGGGTCGTACGAGCAGCGCAGTTCGACGATATTGCCGTCGGCGTCCTTGATCGCTTCGTCGGCGCGGATCACGTAGCTGCCGCGCAGACGCACTTCACCGGCCGGTTCCAGGCGCTTGTAGCCCTTCGGCGGCTCTTCCATGAAGTCTTCACGGTCGATGTAGATTTCCCGAGCGAATGGCAACGCGCGCACGCCCATGTCTTCTTTCGGATGGCGTGGCAGTTCGAGGTTTTCGACCTGGCCTTCCGGGTAGTTGGTGATGACCACTTTCAGCGGACGCAGCACGCACATGGCGCGCGGTGCGCTGTGGTCGAGGTCGTCACGGATGCTGAATTCGAGCATGCCGAAATCGACCACGCCGTCGGACCGGTTGGTGCCGATCATTTCGCAGAAGTTGCGGATCGATTTCGGCGTGTAGCCACGGCGGCGGAAGCCCGACAGCGTGGACATGCGCGGATCGTCCCAGCCGTTGACGTGCTTCTCGTCAACCAGTTGCTTGAGCTTGCGCTTGCTGGTAATCGTGTAGTTCAGGTTCAGGCGGCTGAACTCGTACTGGCGCGGGTTCGCCGGCACCGGCAGGTTCTCCAGGAACCACTCGTACAGTGGACGATGGCTTTCGAACTCGAGGGTGCAGATCGAATGGGTGATGCCTTCGATGGCGTCCGACTGCCCATGGGTGAAGTCGTAGTTCGGGTAGATGCACCACTTGTCACCGGTCTGGTGGTGATGCGCGTGGCGGATGCGATACATGATCGGGTCGCGCAGGTTCATGTTCGGCGAGGCCATGTCGATCTTCGCCCGCAGCACGCGCGCGCCGTCAGGGAAGTCACCGGCCTTCATGCGCGCGAACAGGTCGAGGTTTTCCTCAACCGAACGGTCACGGAACGGGCTGTTCTTGCCCGGCTCGGTCAGGCTGCCACGATATTCCTTGGCCTGTTCCGGGGTCAGGTCGTCGACGTAGGCCTTGCCGGCCTTGATCAGCTCGACGGCCCAGTCGTGCAACTGGTCGAAATACTGCGAGGCGTAGCGCACTTCACCGGACCATTCGAAGCCCAGCCATTTGACGTCGCTTTCGATGGCGTCGATGTATTCCTGATCTTCCTTGGCCGGGTTGGTGTCGTCGAAACGCAGGTGCGTGACGCCGCCGAACTCCTGGGCCAGGCCGAAGTTGACGCAGATCGACTTGGCGTGGCCGATGTGCAGGTAGCCGTTGGGCTCCGGCGGAAAGCGAGTCACGATCTGGGTGTGCTTGCCCGAGTCCAGGTCTGCCTGGATGATCGGCCGCAGGAAGTTGACCGGCACGGCAGGGCCGGACTTGGCATTCGAGGTAGGGTCGACAGTGGGCTTGCTCATAGGATCCTTGACGTACAGGTGCGCGGCCGCAAAGAGGGGCCAGACAAAACAAAGCCGCTATCATAGCCGATGCTGTCAAGGGCCTGACAGAGCAGCCCCGATAAAGGCATGCATTTAATCGCCGGGAAATGAAAAACCGCCTCGAAATTCGCGCCTGTCACGCTAAACTGCGCACCTTGGCCGAAGCAGGCTGAACCGGTTGTGGGGCTCAATGTCCCAGAACCACGAATTCCTCAGAAGAGTAGCGATCATGACTCAAGTCAAACTGACCACCAACCATGGCGACATCGTCATCGAACTGAACGCTGAAAAGGCGCCGATCACCGTTGCCAACTTCATCGAGTACGTCAACGCCGGTCACTACACCAACACCGTATTCCACCGCGTCATCGGTAACTTCATGATCCAGGGCGGCGGTTTCGAGCCTGGCATGAAAGAAAAGAAAGACAAGCGCCCAAGCATCCAGAACGAAGCGGACAACGGTCTCTCCAACGACAAATACACCGTCGCCATGGCCCGCACCATGGAGCCGCATTCGGCTTCGGCGCAGTTCTTCATCAACGTCGCCGACAACACCTTCCTCAACCACAGCGGCAAGAACGTGCAGGGCTGGGGCTACGCGGTATTCGGTAAAGTCACCGCCGGCACCGACGTTGTCGACAAGATCAAAGGCGTGTCGACCACTTCCAAGGCCGGCCACCAGGACGTACCCGCAGACGACGTGATCATCGAGAAAGCCGAGATCATCGCAGCGTGATATTGCTGATTTCAGACTTGCATCTGGAAGAGGAGCGCCCGGACATTACCCGGGCGTTTCTGGATTTGCTCGCCGGACGCGCCCGCTCGGCGAGTGCGTTGTACATCCTCGGCGACTTCTTCGAGGCGTGGATTGGCGACGACGCCATGACGCCCTTTCAGCGCTCCATCTGCCAGGCCCTGCGCGATTTGAGCGACAGCGGCACGGCCATATTCCTGATGCACGGCAATCGCGACTTCATGCTCGGCAAGGCCTTCTGCAAACAGGCCGGCTGCACCTTGCTGAAGGACCCGAGTGTCGTGCAGTTCTACGGCGAGCCGGTGCTGCTGATGCACGGCGACAGCCTGTGTACCCGCGACGTTGGCTATATGAAGCTGCGGCGTTATCTGCGTAACCCGATCACCCTGTTCATCCTCCGTCACCTGCCGCTGAGCAGCCGCCACAAACTGGCGCGCAAGCTTCGCAGCGAAAGCCGCGCACAGACGCGGATGAAGGCCAATGACATCGTCGATGTCACTCCGGAAGAGATTCCGCGAGTGATGCAGGAGTTCGGCGTGAAAACCCTGATCCACGGCCATACCCATCGCCCGGCAATTCACAAGTTGCAGCTTGGTGAACAAGCGGCGAAGCGGATTGTGCTGGGGGATTGGGATCGTCAGGGTTGGGCGTTGCAGGTGGATGAGAGCGGGTATGCCTTGGCGCCATTCGATTTCGCCCCGCCGCTGGCATTGCCGCACGGCTGAAGAGCTTTACCCCCTCACCCCAGCCCTCTCCCCCATGGGGGCGAGGGGGAAAGGGAGCTGATCGCATGCAGTTCAAAACCTGAGTTCGACTCGGTATCGCAAGTCGATGTACCTCGAACATGCACCGCGGTCAGTCCCCTCTCCCTCCGGGAGAGGGTTAGGGTGAGGGGCTCTTGATTCTAGTGCCCCGAAGCTGCCGGCCCGGCCTTCGCGGCAAACGGCGGCTTCGCCAGCCACACGATCAGAATCAACCCCATGAACCCCCAGCCCAGCAACGTGAAGTAATCCACGGTCGAAAGCATGTACGCCTGGCTGGTGAGGATCTGATCCATCTGCGCATACGCCGACTGGCTCGCTCCACCCAACTGATTCAAGGTCTCGCGGGTGGCAGGCTCAAACGTGCTGATGCTTTCGCTCATATACGCATGATGCTGATCGGCCCGGCGAATCCAGATCCAGGTGGTCAACGACGCCGCAAAGCTGCCGCCCAGTGTCCGCAGGAAAGTCGCCAGGCCTGCGCCATCAGCGATCTGGCTCGGCGGCAAGTCCGACATCAGAATACTCAGGGTCGGCATGAAGAACAGCGCCACACCGATACCCATGAATAACTGCACCAGAGCGATGTGCTGGAAGTCGACCTCGTTGGTGAACTCGGCGCGCATGAAACAGCTCAGGCCAATCGCCAGAAACGCAATGCCGGCGAGCAGACGCAGGTCGAACTTGTGCGCGTATTTGCCGACAAATGGCGACAGCAACACCGGCAGAATCCCGATCGGCGCCACGGCAAGTCCCGCCCAGGTCGCGGTGTAACCCATTTGTGTTTGCAGCCACTGCGGCAGGATCAGGTTGATGCCGAAGAACCCGGCGTAACCCAAGACCAGCACCAGCGTACCGATGCGGAAGTTGCGATGGGCGAACAGGCGCAGGTTGACCACCGGATGGCGGTCGGTCATTTCCCAGATCACGAACACCGCCAGGGCGACCACGGAAATCGCCGCGCCGACGATGATGAAGTTCGATTCGAACCAGTCCAGGTCATTGCCCTTGTCGAGGATCACCTGCAACGCGCCGACGCCAATGATCAGCGTGATCAGACCGACGTAATCCATCGGCTGGCGACTGGTCACCACCGGCCGTTTCGCCAGTTGCGAACGCACCACCATCACCGCAAAGATGCCGATCGGTACGTTGATGAAGAAGATCCACGGCCAGCTGTAACTGTCGGTGATCCAGCCGCCGAGAATCGGCCCGGCAATCGGCGCGACCACCGTGACCATCGCCAGCAATGCCAGGGCCATCCCGCGTTTCGCCGGCGGATACACCGCGATCAACAGGGTCTGCGTCATCGGGTACAGCGGCCCGGCCACCAGGCCTTGCAGCACACGAAAGCCGATCAGCTCAGGCATCGAAGTGGAGATACCGCAGAGAAACGACGCCAGCACAAACAGCATCGTCGCCCACAGAAACAGCTTCACCTCACCGAAGCGGCGGCTGAGCCAACCGGTCAGCGGCAGCGCAATGGCATTGCTCACGGCAAACGAAGTGATGACCCAGGTGCCCTGCTCCGAACTCACCCCGAGGTTGCCGGAAATCGTCGGCAGCGCCACGTTGGCGATGGTCGTGTCGAGCACTTGCATGAACGTCGCCAGCGACAGGCCGATGGTGCTGAGCAACAGGCTGGGCGGCGTGAAAGAAGCGTTATTGCTCATTGTGAATCCTATGAAACCTGATGGTCGCTGCGGTCTGATGAACACAGCAGGCCCTGTGGTAACAGGCCCTTGTGGCGAGGGGATTTATCCCCGCTGGGTCGCGAAGCGGCCCCTCTTTTGGCTCAGGAAAAACGGGCCTGCTGCGCAGTCCGGCGGGGATAAATCCCCTCGCCACAGATAAATCCCCTCACCACAGATAACCGCTCACCACAGAGCCTGCTTCTGATCCGGTGTGCTCTCAGCGCTGTGCGGTCTTGCCTGCTGCTGCGCTGTTGTCGTGAATCAACTGGGCAATCATCGCGTCCGCTTCGGCCAGTTGGCGGTCATACACATTGGTGCTGAACGAGGCCTTTTGCGGCGGTTGCTGGGCCAGCACCGGGCCGCTCTGGTCGTGCAGATTGACCTCGACATTGGTCGACAGACCGACACGCAGCGGGTGCTTGGCCAGCTCTTCGGCGTTGATGTGGATACGCACCGGCACACGCTGAACAATCTTGATCCAGTTACCGGTGGCGTTCTGTGCCGGCAGCAGAGCAAACGCGCTACCCGTACCGGCACCGAGGCTGTCGACGGTGCCGCTGTATTTCACGTCGCTGCCATAAATATCGGCCTCGATATCGACAGGCTGGCCGATGCGCATGTCGCGCAGTTGGGTTTCCTTGAAGTTGGCGTCGATCCACAGCTGATCCAGCGGAATCACCGCCATCAGCGCGGTGCCCGGCTGTACGCGTTGACCCAGTTGCACGGTGCGCTTGGCGACGTAACCGGTGACCGGCGCAATCAAGGTGCTGCGCGCATTGGTCAGATAGGCCTGACGCAGATCGGCAGCCGCCGACATCACGTCCGGATGCGACGAGACCACGGTGTCGTCGACCAGTGCGCTGGTGGTTTTCAGTTGCTGTTTGGCGTTGGCCAGAGCGTTCTGCGCCGAGGTCAGGTCGTCGCGGGCGTGGGACAGTTCTTCCTGGGAAATCGCCCCGCCCTGAGCCAGATTTTTGCGGCGGTTGTAGTTGTCCTGGGCTTTCTGCACTTCGGCCTGCTGCGCGTTGACCTGGGCTTTCATGCCGTCGACGTTGCTGTACAAGCCGCGCACCTGACGCACGGTGCGCGCCAGTTTGGCCTTGGCACTTTGCAGGCCGACTTCGGCATCGTTGGGGTCGAAGTTGACCAGCACCTGGCCTTCATGGACCAGATCACCGTCGTCGGCGCCGATGCTGACCACGGTGCCGGTGACCAGCGGCGTGATCTCCACGACGTTGCCATTGACGTAGGCATCGTCGGTGCTTTCGTTAAAGCGCCCGATGAACTCGTGATAGGCCCAGACGCCGGCAATGGCGAGCAGGACGACCACGGCGAGGGCCAGCAGCATCATCTTGCGTTTGCGCGGGTTGCCGGTGTCCGGGGTGTTGTCTTGAGCTTGGGTGTTTTCGGCAGTGGCCATGACAAATACCTTGAATTAATGGTGCGACGAGGCGGGGCTGGCGTTGGCTGCGTTCAGGTTTTCACCCTGAAAGCCGCCGCCCAGCGCTTGCATCAGTTGAATCGACAGGTCGATCTGCTCGGCATTGAGGGTCGCCAGCTGACGCTGGGCCTGGAGCAATTGCTGCTCGATGCTGAGCACGTCCAGGTAGTTGCCGATACCGGAACCGTAACGCGGGACGACGGTGTTGTAAGAATCCTGAGCAATGTCGGTGGCATGTTGCTGCGCGCCGATCTGCCGGCCGATATCGCGCAACTGATTGATCGTATCGCCGACATCGCCAAGGGCTTTCACCAGGCTTTTGTTGTACTGCGCCACCGCCAGATCGTAATCGGCGTCGCGGGCATCAAGGTTGGCGCGCAGGCGTCCGCCATCGAAAATCGGCAGCGACACGGTCGGCGCGATGTTGAAGAAGCGGCTGGCCGAACCGAACATCGCATCACCCAGCAACGACTCGGCGCCGGCCGAGGCCGACAGGTTGAGGTTGGGATAGAAGCGGGTTTTCGCCGCATCGATGTCTTTGCTCGCCGCCTCGACACGCCAGCGCGCCGCGACCAGATCCGGGCGGCGGCCGAGCAGTTCCGCCGGCAGCACCGACGGCACCGCCACGGCGCTGGCTTGCAGGACTTTCGGTCGAGCGATTTCGTTGCCACGATCCGGGCCTTTACCGAGCAATACCGCCAAGGCGATTTTCGCGCTGTTCAGGCGTTTTTCCGCGTCGATCAGGCTGGCCTGAGAACTGGCTTCCAGACTCTGGGTTTGCTGGAACTGGTACTGGCTATCGATCCCCGAACTCAAGCGGCGCTGACTGAGGTCGAGCATTTGCCGGGTGCGCTTGAGGTCTTCGCTGGCAAGGTCGTGAACGATGTGCGCCTGACCGAGATCGCTGTAAGCACGAGCGACGTCAGCGGCGAGGGTCAGCTGCGCGGCCTGACGGTCGACTTCAGCAGCGCGAGCCTCGCCGAGTGCGGCTTCCCAGGCATCGCGCTGGCCGCCCCACAAATCGAAGTTGTAATTGAAGCCGGCGCTGACATTGCGCACCGTCGCGTAAGCCCCGCCCTGCCCGCGCGGATCCTGATCACGAGCCAGCCGCGAACGGCTGATGCCGGCGCTGGCGTCGAGGGTCGGATAGCGCTCGGCATCGGCGGCATAGGCGGCGGCACTGGCCTGATGGGCGCGGGCTGCGGCGATCTGCATGTCAGGGCTGTCATGCAGGGCTTCGCGGATCAGGCCGTCGAGCTGCGGATCACCGAGGCTGCTCCACCAATCGCTTTTCGGCCACGCCGCCGGCGACAGGCTGACGCCGTCGAGAGACTGCGCGGTCTTCAGGCTCTTCGCGTCGAGGCGTTGGCCTTCAGTGTCGAGGCCGCTGTAATTGGCGCAACCGGCGAGGACCATCGCCGACAGCAACAGCGTCAGGCTGCTGCGCATGACTTTAGCGTTCATTGTGTTCACCCAAACGCTGGACGGTGATCGGGTCACCGGCGGCCAGCAGGATTTTCTTCAGGATGTATTCCAGGGTTTTCAACTCTTCGCGGGAGATCGCGCCGGCCAGCTCATTCATCGCATCGGCACCGATGTGCGGCAGGCGATCAGCCAGTTGCTGGCCCTGCTCGGTCAGTTTCAACTGCACCTGACGCCGGTCGCCTTCGCTGCGCTGACGAAGCAGAAAAGCCTTCTGCTCGAGGCGATCGAGCATGCGCGTCATCGACCCGCTGTCCAGCGACAGATGGCGGCACAGCTCGGCCGGGGTGTCGACGCCGAACTGGGCCATGATGATCAACACCTTGAACTGCGCGGCGGTGATGCCGTGGGGTTCCATGTGGGTGTCGATGATCCGGTCCTTGAGCAACGCGGCACGACCGAGCAACAGGCCGAGGTGGCAATGTTTGAATTCTTCCGGAGTGAAATGCTTCATGGGTCGACCTGATAACTGCCTAGGCAGTGAATGTATGTCGAGATGTTACTGCTTAGGCAGCGAATGTCAACGCAATAGTTAGGGGGCTTTGTAATTAATCACTGACCGGCCACGCGGGATCGTTCCCACGCTCCGCGTGGGAATGCAGTCGGGGACGCTCTGCGTCCGTTTTTTTTGAGAGCCGGGACGCAGAGCGTCCCTTGAGGCATTCCCACGCAGAGCGTGGGAACGATCATTGGAGAGAACGCGCTCTAGAAATCCCGCTTGTAGAAAATATCCAGCGAACTCGCCACGCCGCTCGCCGCTTCGACGTAGACCTTCTTGCTCAGCTTGTAGCGCAAGGCGATGGTGCTGGCCGGTTCGAAGACGCCGACGCCGTAGCGCAGGCTGAGTTTTTCGGAGATGTTGCCGCTGGCGACGACGCTGGTGTCGCTGCCGCTGCCTTGGGTGTCGAGTTGGAAGTCCTCAATGCCCAGATCCTTGGCCAGACCACTGGTGACCCCGGCGCTGCCCATCAGGCCCAGGCCCAGCGCGGCTTGCGCGAGCATATTGTTGTCTTCGCCGCTGGTGCTCAGCGGACGGCCCAGCACCAGGTACGACAGCGCCTGTTCCTGACTCATCGCCGGTTCGGAGAAGATCTGCGTGGTCGGCTGTTCGGCGCTGCCGCTCAGGCGAATGCCGGCGATGACGTCGTCGGTCTGGCGGATCGCTTCGATGTCCAGATACGGCTGGTCGATGGGACCGGCGAACAACAGACGCGCGCGACGCACGGTCAGGCGCTGGCCATAGGCGCGATAGCGGCCGTCGTTGAGCCAGAGTTCGCCACGGGTGTCCATGTTGTCGCCGATGTGCACCTGACCTTGCAGATTGGCGGTCAGGCCGAAACCGGCAAAGCTCAGCTTGTCCTGGCCGACGATCACGTCGATGTCCATTTTCATCGCGATCGGTGGTTTGCCCTCTTCGGTCTGCGCGCCAACGATGATCGTGTCGTCGGAGACTTTTACCGTCGATGGCGGCAGCTCGCGCACGGTGATTTCGCCTTTCGGCACCAGCACCTTGCCGGCAACTTTCAGCTCATCGCCGGCCATGGAAATCTTCAGATCCGGGGCCATTTCCAGTTTGGCGTAGGGCTCGACGCTGACCGGCAATTGCGTGCCCTTGAGCGCCAGATCGACCACCAGCGCCTGCCCCCAAGCGACGTTGCCGTTGAGGCTGCCCTTGCCAGTCTTGCCGCTGTTCCAGCCTCCGTCCAGGCGCATCGACTCGCCGGCGATCGCCGCAGTCAGTTGCAGATTCTGCAGCTCCATCGGCAGTTCGGCGCCGGACACTTCGCCATCGCTGAGCTGCACGGTGCCGTTGACCAGCGGTGCGAGCAAACCACCGGAGATCGTGCCACTGCCGTTGAGGCGGCCGGTGAGTTTCTCGACCATCGGTACAAACGGCCGCGCCACCGACAGGTCGAGGCCAGAGAGGCGGAACGAGCCGCTCAGCGGTTTGTTCTTCGGCAGCGGATTGAGCTGCGCCTGGACCATCAATTCGCCGAGTTTGCCGCCGACAAAATTGAGCTCGGTGTCGACGCGCTTGGGCGTGAGCTTGCTGCTGAGTTTGAGGGTCTGGTAGGGGAAATCCAGCCAGCGATCCTTGTCGCGCACGCGCAGGGTGCCGCCGCTGGCGTCGACACTGACCACGCCGTTCGGGCCGCTGGCGGGCAGGTCCAGTTGCAGATCGGCGTTGAGCCGGCCCTGCCAGGCGAAGTCTTTGGGCAGCCATTGCGCAAGGCTTTCGATCGGGAATTGCTTGAGGTGATAACGCAGCTTAGGCTCGGGCATCAGGCGCTGATCTTCGCCACACAGGCTGGCATTGCCGGACAGCCAGCAATGCGCGCCGAAATTGATCTGGCCGTCCGCCAAGCGCTCCAGTCTGGCCGGGCTTTGCAGCTTCCAGTCCTGGCCACCGGCCTGAATGTCGCCACTGGCCAAGCGTCCGCGCCAGTTGCCCTTGTCGAGATTGCCGTCCAGACCCAGCGCCAGTTTCAGCTTCGGTCCGATCAGGTCGAGGTTGAGTTTCTGGCTTTTGATATCGCCCTGAGCACTGGCGGTCAGGGTGCCCAGCGAGGTGTCGCCGGTCTGAATGCCGCTGCCTTTGAGATTGATCTTCGCTCGTTGCGCGCTGTCGAGCGTGGCGTCGAGGTTGAGGCTTTGCAGGCGATTGTCCTGGAAGGCCAGTTGCGAACCTTGCAGATCAAGCTTGCCCTGTGGCGCCTTCAGCGTACCGGCGACGTTGATCTGGCCGTTGACCTGCCCGCGCAGTTGCGGCCAGAGCTGGGCCAGACGCGGCAGCTTGATGTCGATCTGCCCGCCGAGTTTGTCCTGCAGGCTGCCCTTGCCGTTGATGCTGTTGTCGCCGAGGCGGATCTGCAGAGCGTTGAGGTTCCAGCGCTCGCCCGCGCCGTCAGCCTTGGCCTGCAGGACCGCCGGCTGACCGCGCAATTTGCCTTTGAGATCGAGGTCGGCGCTGAGGCTGAGCTGATCATTCTTCATCTCGCCTTTGCTCTGCAAAGGCCCGGCCAGGGTGCCCGGCAGTTCGGCGACCCAGTACGCCGGGTTGAGCGCCGACAGGTCCAGCGCGGTATCCCAGGCGATGCCGTCGGCGAAGCGCACATTCACGTGCCCTTCGGCCTTGCCCTGCCCGGCCTGCATGACCAGTTGCGGCAAAGCGATCTGTTCCAGACTGCCGCTGAACGGACTGCTCAAGGTGAACGCCCCCGCCGGGCCATCCAGCGCGGCGTCGAAATTACCGAGGTACTGGCCGTCGGTGTAGGACACTTCGCCGGTGAAGGTGCGCAACGTCACTTGCAGCTCGTCGATTTCCGGATAGAGCCGGTGCCACGGGAAGTCTTGCCAGTTGATATTGGCCTGAGCGCTGAGGCCTTTGCTCCAGTCGACATTGCCGGTGAGCTTGAGGCTTTGCTTGTCGTTGGCATTAAGGTCGAGCCCGGCGATCTGCGCGCCGTTGGCGTCAACCTTGCCCTTGAGCAGCAGCGCCACCGGTGATTTCTCGGCGGGCAACGATGCGTTGCCGAGCAGTTGGTAACCGTTTTTCAGGTCGCCTTCGCCCGTGAGCACAAGCTGATTGAATTGCAGGGTGTCCGGCAGATCGGCGCTGGGCTTGAACGCATCGCTGGTGATGCGCAGCTTGGCCGGGAGGTTTTCCGCCAGCGCTTGCAGCTCGCCGTTCAACTGGCCGTCGAGGTAGCCGCGGCTGTCGGCGTGCAGGTTGAGGGTTTTCAGCAGATCACCTTCAACTTTCAGCGCCAGCGTCCACGGCTCGCTGCCGGGAGACGGCAAAGTCAAATCGCCCTGAATCGTCAGCGGCCAGTTGCCGCTCGGTTGCAGCAGGCCGGACAGGTTCAGGCTGAGCTCGTCGCGCTGCAATTTCACGCTGTCGATCTGCAGGCCTTGTGCGGTCCAGTGCGCCGCCAGTTGCAAGCCCTTGAGCTGTTCGCTGCCGTTGAACAACAGGCTGCCGACCTCGACGTCGCCCAATTCGATGGCCAACGGCAATTGCAGGTCCGGCAGTTTGATCGGGCCGCTCTCGGTGGTTTCTTCGCTCGGCGGGAATTGCAGGATCACCTGATCGGCCTTGAGCTGATCGATGCACAAGGTCATGCGCGTCAGGCACAGCGGCGACCAGGCGAAGATTGCCTTGTTCAGCTCGACGCGGCTGGTGTCCTGCTGCCACACCAGGTGATCGGCACTCCACTGCCCAGCGAGGCGACCGTGGAAATTCTCCACGCTCAAGCCGGGCACCAGGCCCAACGCCCACCGACTGCCAGCCTGCGTGCCAAGTAGCGCGGCCAGGCTCAAGACAATCAACACGACCAGCGCCAACAGCGTCAGCGCCGTTATTTTCACACCACGCTTCACAGCTCAGGCCCCATGGAAAAGTGCAGCCGGATGCCGCCGTCGTCGTCCAGCGCATGGGCCAGGTCAAGGCGGATCGGCCCGACCGGCGAGACCCAGCGCACACCTACACCGACCCCGGTCTTGAGGTCGGGCAGTTCGAGTTTGTTGAAAGAGTTGCCTTGGTCGACGAAGGTCGCGACCCGCCATTTCTCGGCGATCGAATACTGATACTCGACGCTGCCGGCAATCATGTAGCGGCCACCGATGCGGTCGCCGTCAGAGTTTTTCGGCGACAGGCTCTGATAGTCGTAACCGCGCACACTCTGATCGCCACCGGCAAAAAAGCGCAGCGATGGCGGAATCGAGTTGTAGCCGTTGGTGGCGCTGCCGCCGACCTGCACGCGGCCGAGCAGGCGGTGCCTGTCGAACACCGTGGTCAGGCCCTTGACCAGCGCGGTGCCGTATAAAAGGTTGTTGTCCGAACCGAGGCCTTCCTTGGCCACTTTGCTTTCGAAGCTCAGGCGATAGCCGTTACGCGGGTCGATGCGGTTGTCGCTTTTCAGGTAGGAATAACTGATGCCGGGCATGAGCAACGTGCTCAGGCCGGAGTCGTCGCCGAGTTCGTATTCTTCACGTTGCCATTTCAGCGAGATCACCCGCTGCCAGCCGCTGGGCAACTTGCTGTGCCATTCCGGGCCGAACGTCAGCAGCTTGCTGAGGGTGTCGGAGCCTTCGATGTCTTCGAACTGATAGCCGCCGGCCCAGCGCAGTTTGTCGGTCAATGGCGGGTCGAGCGGGATGTCGTAGAACAGCCCGACGTTCTGCCGGGGCGCCGAGAGCTCGGCCTCCCAGCCATAGCTGTCGCCCTGCGGGTTGACCCAGTGGCGCGTCCAGTTGGCCTTGATCCGTGGCCCGACGTCGGTCGAATAACCGAGGCCCAGGCCCATGGTGCGCGGCTTGCGCGTGTCGAGTTTGACGGCGACCGGAATCACATCGTTCTGCGCTGCCGTCGGTGCCGCGTCGACGCGCACGCCTTCGAAATAGCCGCTCGATTGCAGATCGCGATTGAGTTCGGCGATCAGTTCCGAATCGTAAGGCTCGCCTGCCTTGAACGGCACCATGCGTTGCAGCAGGTCTTCGTCGAACGGCGTGTCGCCCTCGAAACTGACTTTGCCCAGCGCATAGCGCGGGCCGCTGTCGTAGATCAATTCGATGTCGGCCACGCCCGCGCGGGGATCGACCATGAGTTTCTGGCTGGTGAAATGACCGCTGAAGTAACCGAAGCGCGAGGCCTGATTCTGGATCACGCGCTTGGCGTCTTCGTAACGGCCATGGTTGAGCACGGCGCCGGACTTGAGCAGGTCGCTTTTCGGCACGCGAAAGGATTTCAGCGAGGCCGCCGGGCCGTCGACGCGCACGGTGACGTTGCGCAGGCGAATCGGCTCGCCGGGATCGATGTTCAACACCAGACGCGGTTTTTCTCCGCCCTTGATGTCACTGTCGATCTGCGGCTGGTAGTAGCCCAGCGCCTGCGCCGCTTTGCGCGCCTGCTCTTCGGCGCCGCGACTGAAACGCAGCAAGGCTTCTTCGTCGCGATCGCCGAGGCTGCCGATATAGCCTTCTATATTGGCCTTGAGTTCATCGTTGGACGGCTTGATCCGTACATCCAATTCACTTTGCGCCAGCGCCGCGCAGCTGGATAACAGCATCAGCACGCCGCTGGTAAATCTTCGTGGAAACTTCATAGGCGCGGATGCTATCACGGGCTCGGGAGCCTGATAGAACAGGTAATTTGTGAAGAAGTTCGATCATTATCCCGTTGCTGTTTGTAACACCTGCGGATTGGCGTGGAAAAATACGTGTTCGCGCACCGGCCCGACGGCAACCTCGCCGATCTCCTGATAACCCTGCCTTTTATAGAATTCCAGGTAGCGGGGGTTGCCGGTGTCGAGCACCACCCCTTGCGAGGTTTCATCGACCGCGCACCAGTTGTGCACCGCAGTGAGCAACTGTTCGCCGTAGTGTTTGCCTTGAAACTGCGGGTGAACGCCGAGCAACGGCAGCATGTGCACCGAGTCACCCGGCACGCATGCAGCAACGGCATCGTGGTATTCCAGATAACGCCGGGTGCAGCGAAAACCGGTGCTGAGTACCATGCGCAAGCGCCATGCCCAGCTTTCGGTAACGCCCAGGCGCCGTTGCGGCGGTGCGATCAGGGCGATGCCGATCAAGCGATCGTTGACCAACAGGCCGATCGCCGGCAGGTCCTGAAGAAAATGCTGTTTGACCAGCTCGCGCACCGTGGCGCGTACGCGTTGTTCATAGCCGGGACGTTCGGCTTCGAACAGGTAGCCGAAGGTCGGCTCGTGGCGATAGGCCTGATACAGCAACGAGCGGGCTTCGCGCGAATAGCCGCGGTCGAGCATATGGATGTCGGCAACGGCGGTCTGGGTTTCAGGCATTGCAGTGATTCTCCCCGGGGGCGCGCTCGGAGGCTGGCGCGCTTGTTGGTACGAACCTTGGGCGGATGTGGTGGTTCCCCTGACAGGTTAGACCAGCCTCGGATCTTCATCGACTGGGGCGGGCCTCATCGCTGGCAAGCCAGCTCCCACAGTGTCTGCGTCGTTCACAACATTTACATACACCACAGAAACCTGTGGGAGCTGGCTTGCCAGCGATGGGGCCGGGACAAGCGCTACAAATCCCACAGGTGAAATTGATTTCTCCCACACTGGCCCATCTCCCCCATGTCAGCTAGCATCGCCCTTTTGCCAGGACTGCCGACCATGAAGATTGTTTCCTTCAACATCAACGGACTGCGTGCCCGTCCGCATCAGCTGGCAGCGCTGATCGAAAAACATCAGCCCGACGTGATCGGCCTGCAGGAAACCAAGGTCCACGACGACCAGTTCCCCCACGATGACATCCGCGCCCTCGGCTATCACGTGCATTTCCATGGCCAGAAGGGTCATTACGGTGTCGCCCTGCTCTCGCGCAACGAGCCGATCGCCATCCATAAAGGCTTCGCCACCGATGAAGAAGACGCGCAGCGGCGCTTTATCTGGGGCACTTTCGCTGATGCCAATGGCGTGCCGGTGACGATCATGAACGGCTATTTCCCACAAGGTGAAAGCCGCGACCACCCAACCAAATTCCCTGCCAAAGAGCGTTTCTACAGCGATCTGCAAGCGCTGCTGGAAAGCCAGTTCCACAATGAACAGCCACTGGTGGTGATGGGCGATGTGAACATTTCCCCGGAAGACTGCGACATCGGCATCGGCCCGGACAACATGAAGCGCTGGCTGAAAACCGGCAAATGCAGCTTCCTGCCGGAGGAGCGCGAGTGGATGGCGCGCCTGAAAAACTGGGGCCTGACCGACAGCTACCGTCACCTCAATCCCGACGTGAGCGACATGTTCAGCTGGTTCGACTACCGCAGCCGTGGCTTTGAAGATGAGCCCAAACGCGGCCTGCGCATCGATGTAATTCTGGCTTCCCATGGCCTGCTGCCACGGGTCAAGGACGCCGGCGTGGACTACGAACTGCGCGGCATGGAAAAGCCATCGGACCATGCGCCGATCTGGCTTGAGCTGGCCTGAGGGAATTTTCATTGTGGGAGCGAGCCTGCTCGCGAATGCGGTGGATCAGCGACGAATTTTTCGACTGACACGCCGCCTTCGCGAGCAGGCTCGCTCCCACAGGTAATCCCCTGTCATATTTCGGTCACGCGCCTGACTTAATCTCCCCGGCAATCCCCTTGGCTTGATTCGGTGCCGGCATGACCCTGCGTGTTCTCTGCGTTTTCCTGTTGAGTGGCTGGCTGTCGATCTACGCCGCCGCCCTGCCGATCCCCGAAAACGGCCCGGCATTGCGCATTCAGGGTTCCAACACCATCGGTGCCGATCTGGGTCCGGCGCTGGTCGAAGGCCTGTTGCAGGAACAAGGCCTGCTGAAAATCCACCGCGAAACCCCGGACACCGCCAACGAACAACGCATCGTCGGCCAGACCGCACAAGGGCAACGCGTGATCATCGAAGTTGCCGCTCACGGTTCCAGCACCGGTTTCGCTGCGTTGAAAAACGCCAGCGCCGATCTGGCCGCCTCTTCCCGTGAGATCAAGGACAGCGAACTGCTTGCCCTGCAAACCCTCGGCGATCTGAAAAGCCCGGCGGCCGAGCAAGTCATCGCCATCGACGGTCTGGCGATCATCCTCAACCCTTCCAATCCGTTACAGCAGTTGAACACCGAGCAACTGGCGCGGATTTTTGCCGGCGAAGTGAAAACCTGGGAAGAACTCGGTGGCCGTGGCGGCGCCATTCATTTATATGCGCGGGATGATCAGTCGGGAACATACGACACCTTCAAGGAACTGGTCCTGAGCCGGCGTGGGAAAAGTCTGAGCAGCGCGGCGAAACGTTTCGAATCCAGCGAGCAATTGTCCGATGCAGTCAGCAACGATCCGCAAGGTATCGGCTTCATCGGCTTGCCCTATGTGCGTCAAGCCAAAGCCGTGGCGATTGCCGACGGCGCGTCGCAAGCGATGCTGCCGCTGAACAGCCTGATCGCCACCGAAGACTATCCGCTGTCGCGGCGCTTGTTCTTTTATCTACCGCCGGACATCCAGAATCCGTGGGCGCAGGCGTTGGCAACGTTCGCGCAAAGTCCACAGGGACAGGCGATCGTCGCGACCAGCGGTTTTGTCAGCCAGACCGTGCAGGCCATGAGCGTGGCGCCGAATGCGCTGATGCCAGAGGGTTATCAATCTCTCAGCCGGCATGCCCAGCGTCTGACAGTGAATTTCCGTTTTGCCGAGGGCAGCGCCAGTCTGGACAACAAGGCGCGGCAGGATCTGGCGCGGGTGCTCGACTATATAAAGCGCCATGGCAAGACCGAACGGGCGGTGACGCTGGTGGGGTTTGGTGATTTGAAGGATGACCCGGCGCGGGCTGATCTACTGTCGAAGCTGCGAGCAATGGCGGTGCGGCGCGAGCTGGTCAAAAACGGTGTGGTCATGCGCGAAGTACGCGGCTTTGGTGCGCTGATGCCGGTGGCGACCAACAGCGCGGATGAAGGGCGGATCAAGAATCGGCGGGTTGAGGTTTGGGTGTATTGATCCTGACGCCTGATCGTTCCCACGCTCCGCGTGGGAACGCATCCCGTGACGCTCCGCGTCACAGTGGACGCAGAGCGTCCATGGCGGCATTCCCACGCAGAGCGTGGGAACGATCAGACTGGGGGGAATGTGAATGAGGCGACGCGGTGTTACTGGCCGCTACGCATCATCTCCTTCGGCACATACTTGCCGATCTCGAACTTGCCAATCGCCGCGCGGTGCACTTCGTCCGGGCCGTCGGCCAGACGCAGGGTGCGTTGCATCGCATACATGTAGGCCAGCGGGAAATCGTTCGACACCCCTGCCCCGCCATGCATCTGGATAGCGCGGTCGATCACCCGCAGGGCCACGTTCGGTGCGACGACTTTGATCTGCGCAATCTCGCTCTTCGCCACTTTGTTGCCGACTGTATCCATCATGTACGCCGCTTTCAACGTCAGCAGACGCGCCATGTCGATCTCCATCCGCGAGTCGGCGATCTTGTCGATGTTGCCACCCAGACGCGCCAGCGGTTTGCCGAACGCGGTGCGGCTCACCGAGCGTTTGCACATCAGTTCCAGCGCACGTTCGGCCATGCCGATCGAACGCATGCAGTGGTGAATGCGGCCTGGGCCAAGGCGACCCTGGGCGATTTCGAAGCCGCGTCCTTCACCGAGCAGGACGTTTTCGTACGGCACGCGAACGTTGTCGAACAGCACTTCGGCGTGACCGTGCGGTGCATCGTCGTAGCCGAACACCGGCAGCGGACGGACGATTTTCACCCCGGGGGTGTCGACCGGCACGAGGATCATCGAATGCTGGGCGTGACGCGGCGCGTCGGGGTTGCTCAGGCCCATGAAGATCAGAATCTTGCAGCGCGGATCGCAGGCGCCGGAGGTCCACCATTTCTTGCCGTTGATCACCCACTGATCGCCATCACGCACGGCCCGGGCGGCCATGTTGGTCGCGTCGGAAGATGCCACGTCGGGCTCGGTCATGGCGAACGCCGAACGGATCTCGCCGCGCAGCAGCGGCTCGAGCCAGCGCTGTTTCTGCTCTTCGTTGGCGTAGCGCACCAGCACTTCCATGTTGCCGGTGTCCGGCGCCGAGCAGTTGAACGGCTCCGGCCCCAGCAGGGAACGGCCCATGATTTCCGCCAATGGCGCATATTCGAGGTTACTCAGGCCGGCGCCCAGCTCGGACTCAGGCAGAAACAAATTCCACAGCCCTTCAGCCTTGGCCTTGGCCTTGAGCTCTTCCATGATTGCGGTCGGCTGCCAGCGATCGCCCTCGGCGACCTGGCGTTCGAAAACCGCTTCGGCCGGGTAAACGTAAGTGTCCATGAACGCAGTCACGCGCTCACGCAGTTCCTGAACCTTGGGCGAATAAGCGAAATCCATGGGTAGTTACCTTCTCGGGCAGAGGTTGTTCAAGTCATGCAATCGATGCTAGAACAGCGCTGATCATTTACCTAGCCTATTCTCGGCGTGTATAAACATTCATCACCAATATATGATCCGCTGATCGTCAGCCCCAAAACACTTGCACTTAATAACAAGAGAAGCCGCGTTATGAATCTGAGCAAGGTCGACCTGAACCTTTTCATCGTCTTCGACGCGATCTACACCGAAGCCAACCTGACCCGCGCCGGGCAGATTGTCGGCATCACCCAGCCGGCGGTGTCCAATGCCCTGGCGCGGTTGCGCGAAACCTTCAACGACCCGCTCTTCGTGCGTACCGCTCAGGGCATGGTGCCCACGCCGATGGCGCAGAACATCATCGGCCCGGTGCGCAACGCCCTGTCGCTGCTGCGCGTGTCGGTGCAGGAAAGCCGCATCTTCAACCCGGCGCAGGCGGCCAAGACTTACCGCATCAGCATGACCGACCTGACGGAGGCAATCATTCTGCCGCCCCTGTTCCAGCGCCTGCGCCGCCTGGCGCCGACGGTGATCATCGAAAGCTTTCTGTCCAAACGCCGGGAAACCACCAAGGAACTGGCAGCCGGGCGTCTGGATTTCGCTGTGGATGCGCCGCTCAACACCGACCCGCAGGTACGCCACGTCAAGCTGATGGACGATCGTTACGTCTGCGCCATGCGCAAGGGCCATCCGATGGCGGGCAAGGAAAAACTCAGCCTCGATGACTATTTGTCGCTGACTCACATCCATATTTCCAGCCGCCGCAGCGGGCTGGGCTATGTCGATCTGGCGCTGGGCAAAATGGGCATCCAGCGCAAGATCGCCCTGCGCTCGCAGCACTATCTGATGGCCTCGCAAGTGATGCAGCAGACCGACATGGTCATGACCGTGCCGGAACGCTTCGCCCGCCGCCATGATCTGCAATCGTTCAATTTGCCGGTGAATGATGTGCCCTCGGTGGAAACGCACCTGTATTGGCATGAGAGCACCGACCAGGACCCGGCCAACCGCTGGATGCGCGAGCAGATGATCGAGTTGTGCCAACAGGTGACGGCGCAGGAGAAGAAGCTGGAGAAGGTGTAGGGCTTATTACCGCGTTATCGTTCTTCGCGAGCAGGCTCGCTCCCACAATGAATTGCATTTCATCTGAAGGAACGCGGTCGAATGTGGGAGCGAGCCTGCTCGCGAAGAGGCCTGTACAGACACCCCAAAACCATCCCGCTTGACGTAAACGTAAACCACCGATTAGCTTAGCGCCATGCCCCTTTTCCGAGCGCTTTCATGAGCAGTCAGACCTACAGCATTTCCGACCTCGCCCGCGAGCTGGACATCACCACCCGGGCGATCCGCTTTTATGAAGAGCAAGGCCTGCTCAGCCCCGAGCGTCGTGGCCAGGAACGTATCTATTCGCCGCGCGACAAGGTCACTCTGAAGCTGATCCTGCGCGGCAAGCGCATCGGTTTTTCCCTGGCCGAATGCCGCGAGCTGATCGAGCTCTATGACCCTTCCGGTGGTAACACCAAACAGCTCAACAGCATGCTGGCGAAAATCAGCGAACGCCGCGAACAGCTCGAACAGCAGTTGCTCGATATCGAACAGATGAAGCTTGAGCTGGACACTGCCGAAGAGCGCTGCGTACAGGCGTTGGAGCAGACGCTCAAGAGCCAGCAGGCGGTCTAGCCAACACTGGCGCCCCTGTGGGAGCGAGCCTGCTCGCGAATGCATTCTGTCATCCAACATTAACGGTGACTGATCCACCGCTTTCGCGAGCAGGCTCGCTCCCACAGGGTTCTTCGTGAACTAAAAAAACAGGCAGGTCCCACCCATGTCCCTCCCCTCCCAAGTACGCCTGATCGAAGTCGGCCCGCGCGATGGCCTGCAGAACGAAGCCCAACCGATCAGCGTCGCTGACAAAGTGCAACTGGTCGATGCCCTGAGCGCCGCCGGGCTCGGCTACATCGAAGTCGGCAGTTTCGTCTCGCCGAAATGGGTGCCGCAAATGGCCGGATCCGCCGAGGTGTTTGCGCAGATCCAGCGCAAGCCCGGCGTGACCTACGGCGCGCTGGCGCCGAACTTGCGCGGCTTTGAAGACGCGCTAGCCGCCGGGGTCAAGGAAGTCGCGGTGTTCGCCGCCGCCTCCGAGGCGTTCTCGCAGCGCAACATCAATTGCTCGATCAGCGAGAGCCTGGCGCGGTTTGCGCCGATCATGGAAGCCGCGAAACAACACGGCGTTACCGTGCGCGGTTATGTTTCCTGTGTGCTGGGCTGCCCGTATGAAGGCACGGTTGCGCCGGAGCAAGTGGCGCTGGTCGCGCGCGAACTGTACGCGATGGGCTGCTACGAAGTGTCGCTGGGCGACACCATCGGCACCGGCACGGCGGGCGCGACCCGGCGCCTGTTCGAGGTGGTCTCGGCGCAGGTGCCACGGGACAGACTCGCCGGGCATTTCCACGACACCTATGGCCAGGCCATGGCCAATATCTATGCCAGCCTGCTCGAAGGCATTGCAGTGTTCGACAGCTCTATCGCCGGCCTCGGCGGCTGCCCGTACGCCAAAGGCGCGAGCGGTAACGTTGCGACCGAAGACGTGGTGTACCTGCTCAATGGCCTGGGCATCGAGACCGGTATTGATCTGAACGCCTTGATTGCTGCGGGCCAGCAGATCAGTGCAGTACTCGGTCGTCCAAGCGGTTCGCGAGTGGCCAAGGCACGCAGCGCGCAGTGAGGTGTTACCGCTGGATCAGTGAAGTGGGCAAAAGCGAGTAACACGGAAACAAATTGTCTGGCTTTGCCCGGGAGTGAAAAAGCCAGAAAAACCTAAGTCACTGATTTGTAAGGCTTTTTAAAAGTTGGCACGACACCTGCTATCTCTATGGCATAACAAGAATAAAAAGCCGCAAACCAATAAAAACAAGACGAAACGACTCTGACATAACAAGAACAACACGGCAGAGACGCAGCTAACAGATTTTTTTGGAGAAGGTGTGCTTTTCAGGGTGCTCTCAGGAGTGACCCGCAACCGGGCAGAGAACAATAAAACTACCTTCAGGTAGCTCCCGAATCGGTTGGATCGTTAAACGAGAAAGCAGATCAGCGCTCAAAAAAATACGTTTGCTCTTGACCCCGGATGGGGGTCGCCAAAAGCTGTACAGGGCCACGGTTGCCAAAAACAACAACAGACCGACCCTCAATAATAAAAAGAGCACGCAACGACAAATTAAAGGGGAGCTTCGGCTCCCCTTTGTGCTTTCTGTGATTCCTGAATCCCCCGATCCCTGTGGGAGCTGGCTTGCCAGCGATTGCGGTAGAACATTCAACATTGATGCTGGCTGACCTGACGCCATCGCTGGCAAGCCAGCTCCCACAGGGTTTAGGTTACCGCTCGGTTATTTTCAGCTCCTCGATACTGATCTCACGCATCCTGAATTTCTGGATCTTGCCCGTCACCGTCATCGGAAACGCGTCGACGAATCTGAAGTAACGCGGTGTCTTGAAATGGGCGATGCGTTCCTTGCACCAGGCTTGCAGCTCCAGCTCCGAGGCGCTGTGGCCGGGGTGGAATTTGATCCAGGCGACGATTTCCTCACCGTAGCGCGAGCACGGAATACCGATCACCTGCACGTCCGCCACCGCCGGATGGGTGAAGAAGAATTCCTCCAGCTCACGGGGATAAACGTTCTCGCCGCCACGAATGATCATGTCCTTGTTACGCCCGGCGATGTTGACATAACCCTCCTCGTTCATGCTCGCCAGGTCGCCGGTGTGCATCCACCCCGCCTCATCGATTGATTCGGCGGTGGCCTGCGGATTCTTCCAGTAGCCGAGCATCACGCTGTAGCCGCGCGTGCACAATTCGCCGATGGTGTTGCGGGGCACCACGTTGCCAGCGGTGTCGATGATCTTGCTTTCCAGTTGCGGCTGGGTGCGGCCGACGGTGGTGACGCGCAACTCCAGCTCATCCGCTGGCCCGGTCTGCAGCGACACCGGACTGGTTTCGGTCATGCCGTAGGCGATCTGCACTTCGCTCATGTGCATTTCCTTTATGACCCGGCGCATGACCTCAATCGGACAGGTCGCGCCGGCCATGATCCCGGTGCGCAGGCTCGACAGGTCGAAAGTCTGCCGCTGCGGCTGATCGAGCATGGCGATGAACATGGTCGGCACACCGTACAGCGCCGTGGCTTTTTCTTCGGAGACCGCTTGCAGGGTCAGCGCCGGATCGAAAGCGTCGTTGGGGTAAATCATCGTGCTGCCATGGGTGACGCAACCGAGGTTGCCCATGACCATGCCGAAGCAGTGATACAGCGGCACCGGAATCACCAGACGATCGGCAGTCGTCAGGCCGAGGCTTTCGCCGACCATGTAGCCGTTGTTGAGAATGTTGTAGTGACTGAGGGTCGCGCCCTTGGGGAAACCGGTGGTGCCGGAGGTGTACTGGATGTTCACCGGTTGATCGAAATGCAGACTGGCGCTGCGTTCGCGCAATTGATCGGGCGAGACGCTGACGGCCAGATCGCTGAGCTGCGACCACGGCAGAAAACCGGGCGGCGGATTGGCATCGAGGCTGATCACGCCGCGCAACTCCGGCAGGCGTTCGCTACGCAGCTGACCGATGGCGTGCTCAGCCAATTCTGGCGCCAGGCCCTGGAGCATTTCGTGGTAATTCGAGGTCTTGAACGCTCCGGCACAGACCAGCCACTGGCAGCCGGATTGCTTGAGCACGTACTCGAGTTCGGAGCTGCGGTAGGCGGGATTGATGTTGACCAGGATCACGCCGATCTTCGCCGTGGCGAACTGAGTGATGCACCACTGCGCGCAATTCGGCGCCCAGATGCCGAGGCGATCTCCGGTCTGCAAGCCCAGCGCGAGCAAGGCCCTGGCCTGCTCATCCACCGCGTCGGCCAGTAGCCGCCAGGAGTAACGCAACTGTTGATGGCGCACCACCAAAGCCTCGCCGTCCGGGTATTGCGCGACAGTCTGATCGAAGCGCTGACCGATGGTCATCGCCAGCAGGGCTTTGTCCTGAGAGCCACGGGTGTAGCTGCGCTGCGGGTTTGCACTGGGTAGATCCATGACGACCCCTATTGTCTTTATTAGTGGGTTTTCCCGGTTTTGAATCCCTGTGGGAGCGAGCCTGCTCGCGAATACGCTGCGTCATTCAGCCTTGAGGGCGACTGATACAGCGCTTTCGCGAGCAGGCTCGCTCCCACCAGAAACAAACCGATATCTGATCCTGAACTGTCCTTACTCTCGCCCAAGTTGACGCTTACGTAAAGCCGATTGACAGTCGAACTGTGGAAGCTTTACGTTAACGTAAAGCTGAACGCCGATTCGTCGTGCGCTCCACCCGATAAAAAAGCCAAAAGGTGCCTCATGAGCTATCCATCCCTGAATTTCGCCCTCGGTGAAACCATCGACATGCTGCGCGATCAGGTGCAGTCCTTCGTCGCCGATCAGATCGCCCCGCGCGCCGCGCAGATCGACCACGACAACCTGTTCCCCGCCGACATGTGGCGCAAATTCGGTGACATGGGCCTGCTCGGCATCACCGTGCCAGAGGAGTACGGCGGCGCAGGTCTGGGTTATCTGGCGCATGTGGTGGCGATGGAAGAAATCAGCCGTGGCTCGGCGTCGGTGGCGTTGTCCTATGGCGCGCACTCCAACCTTTGCGTCAACCAGATCAACCGCAACGGCAACCACGAACAGAAAACCAAATACCTGCCGAAGCTGATCAGCGGCGAGCACGTCGGCGCTCTGGCGATGAGCGAGCCCAACGCCGGTTCCGACGTGGTATCGATGAAACTGCGCGCCGACAAACGCGGCGATCGCTTCGTACTCAACGGCAGCAAAACCTGGATCACCAACGGCCCTGACGCCAATACCTACGTAATCTACGCCAAGACCGATCTGGAAAAAGGCCCGCACGGCATTACTGCGTTCATCGTCGAGCGTGACTGGAAAGGCTTCAGCCGCAGCAACAAGTTCGACAAGCTTGGCATGCGTGGCTCCAACACCTGCGAGCTGTTTTTCGATGACGTCGAAGTACCGGAGGAAAACATCCTCGGCGTGCTCAACGGTGGCGTGAAAGTGCTGATGAGCGGCCTCGATTACGAACGCGTGGTGCTTTCCGGTGGCCCGACCGGGATCATGCAGTCGTGCATGGACCTGATCGTGCCGTACATCCATGACCGCAAGCAGTTCGGCCAGAGCATCGGCGAATTCCAGCTGATCCAGGGCAAAGTCGCCGACATGTACACCCAGCTCAACGCCAGTCGCGCCTACCTCTACGCGGTGGCCCAGGCGTGCGAGCGCGGCGAAACCACCCGTAAGGACGCTGCCGGGGTGATCCTCTATACCGCCGAACGCGCCACACAAATGGCCCTCGACGCGATCCAGATTCTCGGCGGCAATGGCTATATCAACGAATTCCCCGCCGGCCGCCTGCTGCGCGACGCCAAGCTCTACGAAATCGGCGCCGGCACCAGCGAGATCCGCCGCATGCTGATCGGCCGCGAATTGTTCAACGAGACGAAATGAATTTCGTCAGCTGCAAGCCGCAAGCGACAAGCTGCAAGAGAACCACGCTCTTGCCCCAACTTGCAGCTTGTAGCTGGAAGCTGCTTACGGAGTAACCCCCATGATTCTGCACACTCAGCTCAACCCGCGTTCAGCGGAGTTCGCCGCCAACAGTGCGGCGATGCTCAAACAGGTCGACGCGCTGCACACCCTCCTCGCCCAGGTGGCGCAGGGTGGCGGTGTCAAAGCGCAGGAACGCCACACCTCGCGGGGTAAATTGCTGCCGCGCGAGCGCATCAATCGCTTGCTCGACCCCGGCTCGCCGTTTCTCGAAATCAGCCAACTCGCCGCCCATGCGGTTTACGGCGAAGACGTGCCGGCTGCCGGGGTGATTGCCGGTATCGGCCGTGTTGAAGGCGTCGAGTGCATGATCGTCGCCAATGATGCGACGGTTAAAGGCGGCTCGTATTACCCGCTCACCGTGAAAAAACACCTGCGCGCGCAGACCATCGCCCAGCAGAATCGCCTGCCGTGCATTTATCTGGTGGATTCCGGTGGTGCCAACCTGCCGCGTCAGGACGAAGTGTTCCCGGATCGCGAGCATTTCGGGCGGATCTTCTTCAATCAGGCGAACATGAGCGCCATGGGCATCCCGCAGATCGCCGTGGTCATGGGCTCGTGCACCGCAGGCGGCGCGTATGTGCCGGCGATGGCGGACGAAGCGATCATGGTGCGCAACCAGGCGACGATTTTCCTCGCCGGCCCGCCGCTGGTGAAAGCCGCGACCGGCGAAGTGGTCAGTGCCGAAGATCTGGGCGGCGCCGATGTGCACTGCAAGACCTCCGGCGTGGCCGACCATTACGCCGAGAACGACGAACACGCCCTCGCCCTCGCCCGCCGCAGCGTCGCCAACCTCAACTGGCGCAAGCTCGGCGAGGTGCAGCAACGCCAGCCGATTGCGCCGCTGTACGCCTGCGACGAGTTGTACGGCGTGGTTCCGGCTGACGCCAAGCAGCCATTCGATGTGCGCGAAGTGATTGCGCGGCTGGTCGACGGCTCGGTGTTCGATGAATTCAAAGCGCTGTTCGGCACCACGCTGGTCTGCGGTTTCGCTCACTTGCACGGCTATCCGATCGCGATTCTGGCGAACAACGGCATCCTCTTCGCCGAAGCTGCGCAGAAAGGCGCGCACTTCATCGAACTGGCCTGCCAGCGCGGCATCCCGCTGCTGTTTCTGCAGAACATCACCGGTTTCATGGTCGGCCAGAAATACGAGGCCGGCGGCATCGCCAAGCACGGCGCGAAACTGGTGACCGCGGTGGCCTGCGCCAAGGTGCCGAAATTCACCGTGATCATCGGCGGCAGCTTCGGTGCCGGCAACTACGGCATGTGCGGGCGCGCTTACGATCCGCGTTTCTTGTGGATGTGGCCGAACGCGCGGATTGGCGTGATGGGCGCCGAACAGGCCGCAGGCGTCCTGGTGCAGGTCAAACGCGAACAAGCCGAACGCAGCGGTCAGGCGTTTACCGCTGAGCAGGAGACCGAGATCAAGCAGCCGATTCTTGATCAGTACGAAGAACAGGGTCACCCCTACTATTCCAGCGCGCGGCTATGGGATGACGGCGTCATCGACCCGGCGCAGACCCGCGATGTACTGGCCCTGGCCTTGTCCGCGTCGCTGAACGCGCCAATCGAACCGAGCCGCTTCGGCGTGTTCCGGATGTGATGTTTTTTTGTGGGAGCGAGCCTGCTCGCGAATGCGCTCTGTCAGGCAGCGGATAGATCGACTGATACCCCGCTTTCGCGAGCAGGCTCGCTCCCACAAGAACCGTGGAGACAGATGAATATGAGCGACTTCAATACCCTCGAACTGCAAACCGATCCACGCGGTTTCGCGACGTTATGGCTCAACCGCGCCGAGAAAAACAACGCCTTCAACGCCGAGATGATCCGCGAACTGATCCTCGCTCTCGACAAGGTCGCCAGCGATTCGAGCCTGCGTTTCCTGCTGCTGCGCGGGCATGGCAAGCATTTCAGTGCCGGCGCCGACCTGGCGTGGATGCAGCAATCAGCGGAACTCGATTACCACACCAACCTCGATGACGCCCGCGAGCTGGCCGAGCTGATGTACAACCTCGCCAAACTGAAAATCCCCACGCTGGCCGTGGTTCAGGGCGCGGCGTTCGGTGGCGCGCTGGGCTTGATCAGTTGCTGTGACATGGCGATCGGCGCCGATGACGCGCAGTTCTGCCTGTCGGAAGTGCGCATCGGTCTGGCCCCAGCGGTAATCAGCCCGTTCGTGGTGCAAGCGATCGGTGAGCGTGCGACGCGGCGCTATGCGCTGACTGCCGAGCGCTTCAACGGGCAGCGGGCGCGGGAGATTGGCTTGCTCGCCGAAAGCTATCCTGCGGCTGAACTGGAGCAACAGGTCGAACAGTGGATCGACAACCTGTTGCTCAACAGCCCCGCCGCGATGCGCGCCAGCAAGGACTTGCTGCGCGAAGTCGGCAACGGCGCGCTGACCCCGGCCCTGCGCCGCTACACGGAAAATGCCATCGCGCGGATTCGCGTCAGCGCCGAAGGCCAGGAAGGCTTGCGCGCCTTCCTGCAAAAACGCCCACCGAACTGGCAAGCCGCACCCACCAAGGAGTCGCGTTGATGAGCGCACCTGTGATTACCACTGTGCTGGTGGCCAACCGTGGCGAAATCGCCTGCCGGGTCATGCGCACCGCCAAGGCCTTGGGCCTGACTACCGTCGCTGTGCACAGCGCCACCGACCGCGATGCGCGCCACAGCCGTGAAGCCGATATCCGCGTCGATCTGGGCGGCAGCAAGGCTGCCGAGAGTTATCTGCAAATCGATAAATTGATCGCCGCCGCCAAGGCCAGCGGTGCCCAGGCGATTCATCCCGGCTACGGTTTTCTCTCGGAAAACGCTGGATTCGCCCGCGCCATCGAAGCCGCCGGGCTGATCTTCCTCGGCCCGCCCGCCTCGGCCATCGACGCGATGGGCAGCAAATCCGCCGCCAAAGCGTTGATGGAAAAGGCCGGTGTGCCTTTGGTGCCGGGCTATCACGGCGAGGCGCAGGACCTCGAAACCTTCCGCGAAGCCTGCGAACGCATCGGTTATCCGGTGCTGCTCAAGGCTACGGCCGGCGGCGGTGGTAAAGGCATGAAAGTCGTCGAGGATGTCAGCCAACTGGCTGAAGCCCTCGCCTCGGCGCAGCGCGAAGCGCAATCGTCGTTTGGCGACTCGCGGATGCTGGTGGAAAAGTATTTGCTCAAGCCACGTCATGTGGAGATTCAGGTGTTCGCCGATCAGCACGGCAACTGCCTGTATCTCAACGAGCGCGACTGCTCGATCCAGCGTCGTCACCAGAAAGTCGTCGAAGAAGCCCCGGCGCCGGGCCTGACGCCCGAGCTACGCCGGGCAATGGGCGAAGCGGCCGTGCGTTCAGCGCAGGCGATCGGTTATGTCGGCGCCGGCACCGTGGAGTTTTTGCTGGATGCGCGCGGCGAGTTTTTCTTCATGGAGATGAACACGCGGCTGCAGGTCGAGCACCCGGTGACCGAAGCAATCACCGGGCTTGATCTGGTCGCCTGGCAGATTCGCGTCGCCCGTGGGGAAACGCTGCCGATCACTCAGGCGCAGGTGCCGCTCAATGGTCATGCGATCGAAGTGCGTTTGTATGCCGAGGATCCGGCGAATGATTTCCTGCCGGCCACCGGGCGGCTGGACTTGTATCGCGAATCGGCACAGGGCGCGGGGCGGCGGGTGGACAGCGGCGTTGAGGAAGGTGACGAGATATCGCCCTTCTACGACCCGATGCTCGGCAAGCTGATTGCTTGGGGTGAAGATCGCGAACAGGCGCGCTTGCGTCTGTTGAGCATGCTCGACGAGTTTGCGATTGGCGGGCTGAAGACCAACATCAATTTCCTGCGCCGGATCATCGCGCATCCGGCGTTTGCGGCGGCAGAGCTGGATACCGGGTTCATTCCGCGCTATCAGGAGCAATTGCTGCCCGCACCAGGCACGTTGAGCGATGAGTTCTGGCAGGCGGCGGCGCAGGCGTTTGCGCAGAGTCTGCCGCAGCGTGCTCGGGCGGATGATCCCGCTTCGCCGTGGGCTTCAGGTGGCGGATTGCGAGCAGGTTTGCCGGCGCAAATCACCTTGCATTTGAGTTGCGAGGGACAGGATCGCGCGCTGACCTTGAGAACTGCGGCCCATGCAAAACTGCTGGGCGAAGCGCTGGTTGTCGAGCATGACGGCGTGCGCCGCACGTTACGGGCGATTCGTCAGGCTGGCGTGTTGTATCTGGAATGGGACGGCGAGTTGCGGCGCATCGAAGCGTTCGATCCGGTCAGCGCCGTCGAGGCCAGCCACAGCCATCAGGGCGGTCTGACCGCGCCAATGAACGGCAGCATCGTGCGTGTGTTGGTCGAAACGGGACAGTCGGTTGAGGCCGGGGCGCAACTGGTAGTGCTTGAAGCCATGAAGATGGAACACAGCATCCGTGCGCCGCAGGCCGGTGTGATCAAAGCGCTGTATTGCCGGGAAGGCGATATGGTCAGTGAAGGCAGCGCTTTGGTTGAACTGGAAGAGGGATGAAATAAAAGGATCGATCCTGGCCTTGCGCGAGGATCGATCCGTTCAGTAACGCGCCGTTGCCTGAACCACTACGCCGATGATCCGGCATTCATCGGTGAGCAGGGTTTTCGGCCAGGTCGGATTGAGCGGCACCAGGTAACGCTGGCCGGCCTGTTCGTCGAGCTTGCGGAAAATCGCTTCTTCGCTGTCCGGCCACTGGGCGATCACCAGTTTGCCAGGCACTGCCTCCAACTCCGGATCGACCAGAATCAGCATGCCCTCGGCAACGCTCTGGCCGCTCGGCGCGGTCATCGAATCCCCGATTACTGTCAGCCAGAACGCCGCACCGCCGCGAGCGTGGTAATCCGTGAGTTCGAAGCGCTGCTTCGCTGATGCTCCGGGATAGCTCGCCGCAGTGTCACGCACTTCGCACGGTGCACGCCAATCGCAGACCGGATAACGGAAGTACGGGTTGTACTTCTGCGCCAGCGGCATCTCCTCTTCCGGCGTCGGCTGCGGTTCGCGGATCACCAGAACGACTTCGAGGAAGTCCATTCCCAGCGCCTTGAGCACGCGGTTCATTTCGGTAACACCGGGTTCGCGACGCTTGTTCAGCCAATGACCGATCCCGCCCTGGGACATGCCGACGCGCTCTCCGAGCTCTGTTTGAGTGACTTTGAGTTCACTCATCTTGGCCTTGACCAACTCAATCCATTTATCCATGTGCCGCACCTTACGCGGACGTCTTCGACCGGCAAAACACATATTGTAGTATTTAAATCCTAGTCACAAATACAGGCGGTACTATCCTAGAGGAACGGACTTTCAATCGAACATGGAGTGACGTTTCATGATGAACATCAGCAGCAAAGACCTGCCCGATCTGCAAATCGACACCAGCTTCACCTCCCCTCAAGGCAATGCCGCCGCACAGCGCGCGCTGGACTACTACTTGAAACCGACTGTTTCGAAATCCGAGACGGACGAACGTTTTTTCAATGTCAAAAACCATCTCAGCGGCGAGGAAGCACTGGTGCACGCCTCGGACTTGTTGCGATGTGCAGCCGCCACCGCGTTCAAGGCCGCAGAAAACCTGCAAGGCACCAGTCGCGATCTGGCCTTTTCGGTGGTGCACATGGTGGATATGGCGCGGGCGATGGTCGACCATTCGATCGACAACGACGAAGTCACGGCGGACAAGGTACGGGCGGACAGGAAAGAATTTTCCCATCGCGCAGATAAAAACATTTGACTTGCAAATGATAATGATTATTATTGCAAGCAGCTGGTCGCGAGATCAGTCGATGGACCAGAGACCTTAGGTCGGTCTTCTGGACTATCTCCTCATCAGGCTAATCACGGTTTTTGACCCGGCTTTTTGCCGGGTCTTTTTTTGCCCGTTTTTCGGGCTTGTGTCTTCAGGCTAATGAAGTCTTTGGGTGCTGCAAATTCGATGGCGCGGATAATATCAAAAGAATATCGATTGGCAAGCCGAGCCCAGCCACATTGGGCGAAACTAATGGCAATCAGCACTTGAGAATCAATCGCATAGCCTCTAAGCTGCTGGCGCGTCACGGAAGACGCCCCCCGCTACACCCGCGATTCCCCTCGGTTTCAGCCCTGCCTGCGTGTAAAGTACCTGTCATAAAAATCCTGATCAGGAACCGACCATGACCGTGGCCAAATCTTCGTTCGACATCAGCGCCAATTTCGACAGCGGCAATATCCAAGTCATCGACATCAGCAACCCGCTCAGTCCCGTCCTGGCCATCCGCCCGGACACCCGCAGCGCTCATTTTCAGTGGTTCCACTTCAAGGCCAGCGGCCTGCATGTGCACCAGGAACACTGGTTCCGCCTGGTCAACGCCAGCCAATCGACCTACAGCAAAGGCTGGCCGGGCTATCAAGCGGTGGCGTCGTATGATCACGTCAACTGGTTCCGCATCCCTACCAGCTTCGAAGGCGACAGCCTGCGCTTCTGCCTCGAAGCCGAACAGACCCACGCCTGGTTCGCCTACTTCGAACCCTACAGCCGCGGCCGTCACAATTGGTTGATCGAGCAAGCGCTGAGCAAGGCTGGCACCGAATTGCTGGCGACCGGCAAAAGTGTCGAGGGCCGCGACATTCAGCTGCTGCGCAAAGGTACCGGTGCCGAAGGCCAGCGCAAGATCTGGATCATCGCCCAGCAGCATCCGGGCGAGCACATGGCTGAATGGTTCATGGAAGGTGTGATCGAGCGTCTGGAGCGCCAGGACGATCCGGTATTGAACAAACTGTTGGCCAGCGCCGATCTTTATCTGGTGCCGAACATGAACCCGGACGGCGCGTTCCACGGCCACCTGCGCACCAATGCCATGGGGCAGGACTTGAACCGGGCCTGGCGGAACGCCAGCCAGGACATCAGCCCGGAAGTGCTATTCGTTCAGCAGCAGATGCAAAAGTATGGCGTCGATGCGTTTATCGACGTACACGGCGACGAAACCATACCTCACGTTTTCACCGCCGGCTGTGAAGGCAATCCTGGTTTTACGCCGCGCATCGAAAAGCTTGAAGAGCATTTCCGCAGCCACTTGAAGCACACCACCAAAGACTTCCAGACCACCTATGGCTACACCCGCGACGAACCGGGACAGGCCAACATGACCCTGGCCTGCAACAGCGTCGGACAGAAATACGACTGCCTGTCGCTGACCCTGGAGATGCCGTTCAAGGACCACGACGACCACCCGGACAAGATCACCGGCTGGTCGGGCAAACGTTCCAAGCAACTGGGTAAAGACGTGTTGACCACCCTCGCCGACATGGTCGACACCCTGCGCTGATCCCCTTCCCTGCAACAACAAAAGATCGCAGCCGGCCTGCGATCTTTTGCGTTATAGGGTCAGCCGCGATCGCGCCCGCGCAACATGCTGTCGAGCACTTCGTCACGACGCACCCAGCCATGGAACAGCGCCGCCGCCAGGTGCAGCAGCACTGTCAGAAACAGCAGATACGCCAGATAGCCATGGGACTTGCGCAGCAACGCAAACAGTTGCGCATCGGCCGGCACAATCGACGGCAGATGCAGCGACGACGTCAGCATCACTGGCTCGCCCGAGGCACTGATCATCGCCCAGCCGAGCAACGGCAACACCAGCATCAACGCATACAACAAGACGTGGGAAGCCTTGGCTGCGAGCACCTGCCAGCCCGGCAGATCATCCGGCAGCGGCGGTTGGCGCGTGGTGAAGCGCACCAGCAGGCGCACGATCACCAGCGCCAGAATCGCGATGCCCAGCGGCTTGTGCAGATGAATCAGCCATTCATGGCGAGACGACACCGAAGTGACCATGCCCGCGCCGATAAACAGCATGGCGATGATCATCAGCGCCATCAGCCAGTGCAGCAGGCGCGCCAGCAAAACGAAATGCGTCGGTTGCTTGTTCATGGACGAGCCTCCTGTTTGGCGGCGGGCAACTGGCTGACTTCGCTGGTGCGACGCAGGTAGGAATCGGCATAGCCGGCAGAACGCGCGGCCAGCAGTGGATCTTCCGATCCTTGAATCCCGGCCGGCAGCACCAGCGGGTCGTAGTTGATGTCACGGCACTCGCCACTGAGTTGCGGCTGGGGCTTCACCAGCACCAGGGTTCCGGCGTTCAACACTTTGCGATCTGCGGGCCAGGTCTTGCTGGCATCGTTCACCGGGTCACCGGCGTTGGCCAGGGTGATGTTCAACTGAAAGCGCAAGGGTGCGGCGGCCAGGCGTTGCACCAGATCCTTCTCGAGAAAGTCCGCGCCTTCAGGAGCCGTGGCACCCGCCGCGTCCTGCGCCAGCGGCGTCATGCTCCAGCGTACGGCCTGTTTTTTACCGTTGCCATCGACCAGATAGAACGCATTGATGCTGTTATAGGTTTCGGTGGCGTAGCTGGCCGAAGGCTTGGCGGTCTTCACCCACGTCAGAAACGGCACGGCTTCCGGATGTGCGGCAAAAAACGCCGGCACCTTCGTCGGGTCTGGCTTGCCGGTGGCTGGATCCGGCGACTGCGCCTGCTGCAATTGGTAGAACGCTTCGGGCGTGCCCACCGGAAACACCGGCATGCTGTTCATCCCGGTGCGCCATTGCTGACCGTTCGCCTGGGTGAAGCGCAGCGCCAGGCTGCGGATCGGTACGGCGCTGTCCGGCGCGTAGGGATTGCCGGCCGGCAAGGCGAAACGCCCCACCACCGGTGTCTGCGGCAGGTTGAACACCTGTGCCGTGGAGAACGCGCGCGCCTCGCCGCTGCTTTCGAAATGGCCAATCACGCAGACACCCTTGGCGTGATTGCGACGAAAGCTGGGATGCACGCCGTTGTTCTTTTCCAGCACATCGACCAACGCTTTTGGCGTCAATCGTTGCGGGTCAAGGTTGCCATGCACGTAGGCAAACGCCCCGGCCACGGCAGCGACAATCACGGCAATGCCGCCCAGGCGAAAAACCAGGCTCGCGGCGCTCAGTGGCTGGCGCGGCGGCCTGCCGGGCGGTGCAGCGTTGGGGGACGAGCGATCAACCATGAATATCTCCAGGCCATCGGCCACAAGTGGAAAGAGTCAGCAAGACGTACCCCGTCCGGGTTTATTCCACGGTGCGGTATTTATTTTTGCGCGCGGGGAATAACCTGCGCTGACGGGCGTCTTCCTAGTCCACAGCGTAGCGACCAGCAGACATTCATGAGCGAATTCGACGAACAGTTGAGAGAAATCATTCCCAGATTGCGCCGCTTCGCCGTGTCGTTGACGCGCAACAGCAGCAGCGCTGACGATCTGGTCCAGGCCAGCCTCGAGCGGGCACTCTCGGCGTGGGGCGAGAAACGCGCTGAGGGCGACGTGCGCGCCTGGCTGTTTGCGATCCTCTATCGGCAATTTCTCGATGCGCACCGTCGTTCGCGGCGCTATGCGCGGATGCTGGAATTTTTCACCGGTCGCGACGATGCCGAGCCGTCTGTGGAACGCACGGTGATTGCCCAGTCGACCCTGCAAGCCTTCGAACGCCTGCCCACCGAACAGCGCGCTTTGCTGCTGATGGTCTCGGTGGAAGGCCTGTCCTATAAAGAGGTCGCCGAGATCCTCGGCGCCCCGATCGGCACCGTGATGTCGCGCCTGTCCCGCGCCCGCCAGGCCTTGCGCCAACTCAGCGACGGCGAAATCAGCAGCCCTTCCTTGCGGATACTCAAATGATCAGCCTGCCTCCCAGCGAACGTGATTTGCACGCCTACGTCGACCACCAGCTCAGCGACGCCGATCGGCGCGTGCTCGAGACCTGGCTGGCCAGCCACCCTGAAGAAGCGGCGCAGGTTCGCGCCTGGCAACGCGACGCCCAGCAATTGCGCGCAGCGCTGAGTGGCGCGTTGCAGCAACCGGCCAATCCGGCGCTTGACCCGATGATGATTCGCCAGCGCCGTCGCCAGCAGTCCCGTCGGCACCTGGCCAGCGCGGCGGTGTTGCTGATTGCCGTGAGCATTGGCGGTTTCAGTGGCTGGCAGGCGCGGGAAATGACCCTGGCGCGCCCTGCGCAATTGCCGATGACTGACGCGTTGCAAGCCTATCGCCTGATCGCCCAGCAAGGCGTACTGCCCGCCGATTACAAGGTCGACAGCGACGGCGACATGCAGCGTTGGCTCGACCGCTACTTCAGTGGTGCCGGACGCTTGCCGGACTTGAAAGCTGCCGGATTCGAGCCAGTCAGCGGGCGTTTGCTCAGCACCGATGAAGGCGCGGCAGCGATGGTGATGTATGAGGATCGCAGCGGTCACAAGGTCAGTTTCTACCTGCGTCCACCGGGGCCGAAAAACACCCTGCTGCCGCGCGGTTCGCGCAGCGATGGCGATCTGCAGGCCGATTACTGGTCAGGGCCGGGCTACAACTATGCGGTGGTCAGCCCGACCGACTCGCCGGCAGCAGAGTTGCTCAAGCAATCGCCACCGTTCTGAAATCCGCCTCTGGTAGGAGCTGATGAGTGCAACGAGGCTGCGATCTGTTGGCGGCAACCAAGATCAAAAGATCGCAGCCTCGTTGCACTCGTCAGCTCCTACAGGGGACCGTGCACATATTTCATGGAGCCGACGCCTGAGCTCTGGTTACACTTGGGCCACCGCGCTCCCGGTGGAGCCCGCCCAATCAAACAGGAGCCTTTCCCGCGTGCCCGCCCGAACGCCGAAACGATCACGACTGAGCCAACGCTGGCCGTTGTTGCGCCGCCTGTTCGGCAAAAGCCTGCCCGTCAGCGCCGGGCACGATGCTCATGCCGCGACCATCCGCGATTATTTCCGCGACAAAGCCAAAAGCCAGGGCTACACCCTTAGCCGCAGTCAGCAGCACGTCATCGACTGCATGGCGCAGCAGGCCAGCGTACTGCTGGGCGACAGCGGCCACACACCGCCGAGTCTGTACCTGTACGGAGCCGTCGGGCGCGGCAAGAGCTGGTTGCTCGACGGTTTTTTCCAGGCACTGCCGATCCCGCGCAAACGTCGCCTGCACTTCCATCAGTTTTTTGCCCGGCTGCACGACGGCATGTTCCGTCACCGCCTGCAGGAAGACGCGCTGGAAATCACCCTTGATGAGTTGCTGGAAGATTGCCAGGTGCTGTGTTTCGACGAATTTCATGTGCACGACATCGGCAACGCGATGCTGATCACGCGTTTGTTCAAGGCCCTGTTCAAACGGCGGATCATGCTGCTGGTGACCTCCAACTATGCACCCGAGGGCCTGCTGCCCAACCCGCTGTATCACGCACGCTTCAAACCGGTGATCGAGCTGATCAACACGCGCATGCAGGTGATGGAAGTCGGCGGCGACCACGACTACCGCACGCTCAACCGCCAGCATTCGCATCAAGTGTTTACCCAAGGACATTACGTCTGGCCGGCTACAACAGCCCAGCGCCAGGCCCTGGACCTGCCACCAGCCGACGCGCCTGCCCTTGCCCTCGAGGTTGGCAAGCGCCAGCTTCAGGCCCGTTTTTGCCAAGGCCGGCGAGTCGCGTTCACCTTCAACGACCTGTGTGAACAGCCAACGGCAGTGATGGATTATCTGCAACTGTGCCAGCGTTTCGACCAGTGGATCATCGATGACCTGCCGCCGCTCGGCGAGTGTCCGATCGCCGTGCAACAGCGCTTCATCAATTTGATCGACGTGCTCTACGATCAGGACAAGCACCTGACCCTGCTCGGCCAACTGCCGCTGGGCCAGAGCCTGGAAGGTCACGCCATCGACCTGGCGCGCACGCGCAGCCGGTTGGGGCAATTGCAGGAAATCCACGCTCCCAACTGACACCCTACCCTGTGGGAGCGAGCCCTGTGGGAGCGAGCCTGCTCGCGAAAGCGGTATGTCAGTCAGAGTTCATTTAACTGATACACCGCTTTCGCGAGCAGGCTCGCTCCCACAAGGTCCCGGGACAACTCAAAATCCTTTCAGCGTCCGCTTTACCGCTATCATGTCGCCCATTCCCGCGTCCCCGCGTCGCTCCACCGATCAATAGCGAAACCAGACATGCACACCCTTGCTCAACTGCGCGCCGGCGAACTGTCAGGCATCACCCGCCTCGACCTGTCCTGCGGGCTGACCGAATTCCCCCGCGAAATATTCCAACTGGCCGACACGCTGGAAGTGCTCAACCTCAGCGGCAATGCGTTATCCAGCCTGCCCGATGACCTGCATCGCCTGACCCGCCTGCGCGTGCTGTTCTGCTCCGACAACCAGTTCAGCGAACTGCCGGCGTGCCTCGGCCAGTGCACCGCGCTGACCATGGTCGGCTTCAAGGCCAACCGCATCGTCAATGTCCCTGGTGACGCTCTGCCGCCGCAGCTGCGCTGGCTGATCCTCACCGATAACCGCATCGAGAACCTGCCGAAAGAACTGGGTGAACGCCGCGCTTTGCAGAAGCTCATGCTCGCCGGCAATCGCCTGCAATCGCTGCCAGACTCCCTGCGTCACTGCCATCGGCTGGAATTGCTGCGCATCGCTGCCAACCAACTCAGCGAACTGCCGCAGTGGTTGCTGACCTTGCCGAGCCTGACCTGGCTGGCCTACGCCGGCAATCCGCTGGAGACCGAAGCCGATGCCGCTGCCCTTGAGGCCACGCCGCTGATCGACTGGTCGGCGCTGCGCCTGGAGCAGCAACTGGGCGAAGGCGCTTCCGGGGTGATTTCCCGGGCGGTCTGGCAGCGTGACGATGGCACGGCGCAAGCGGTTGCGGTGAAGCTGTACAAAGGCGAGATGACCAGCGACGGCTCGCCATTGCATGAGATGAACGCCTGCATCACCGCAGGCCTGCACCCGAACCTGATCCGCGTCGAAGGGCGCATCAGCGGCCATCCCGATCAACAGCAGGGGCTGGTGATGCAACTGATTGATCCGAGCTTCGGCAATCTCGCCGGTTTGCCCAGCCTGGACTCGTGCTCGCGGGATGTTTATGCCGAAGGTTGCCGGTTCCCCGCCGAGGTCGCCCTGCACGTCGCCAAAGGCATCGCCTCAGCGGCCGAGCACCTGCACCGCCAAGGCATCACCCACGGCGATCTGTATGGCCACAACATTCTGTTGAACGATCGCGGCGATTGTCTGCTGGGGGATTTCGGCGCGGCGTCGTTTCATGCCACCGGCGATGATGTGCAGACGCGCGCATTGCAGCGCCTGGAAGTCCGTGCGTTCGGTGTGTTGTTGGGGGAATTGCTGGGGCGTGTCGACTCAGGATTGAGTACGGAGCGGCGCGCGCAACTGCAGGCGCTGGAACGACGTTGCTGTCAGGCCGATGTGCTGGGGCGGCCGGGTTTCAGTGAAGTCATCGAGGTGCTGGAGAATCTTTGACCGCTGCGCAGTCATTCGCGAGCAGGCTCGCTCCCACAATGGAATGTATTTCAAATGTGGGAGCGCGCCTGCTCGCGAAGAGGTCATTACTGGCGCGACAGATCAGCCAGCCAGACCGACGAACATGTCCTGCACGTCATCATGGTTGTCGAGGCCTTCGAGGAACGCTTCGACTTCAGCCATCTGCTCGTCGCTCAAGCCGCTGACCGGGTTCTTCGGCTGGTAGCCGAGCTTGGCCGAGAGCACGGTGAAACCTTGTTCGGGCAGGGCTTTCTGCACAGCGTCGAGGTCGGTCGGGTCGGTGAGGAACAACGTCGCGCCCTCTTCACCCGGCTCGAAATCCTGGGCACCGGCTTCGATCGCAGCCATTTCCGGATCGGCTTCCGGGCTGTCCGGCGAGGCTTCGATCATGCCGACGTGGTTGAACATCCACGCCACCGAACCCGAAGCGCCCAACTGGCCCTTGCGGAACGCCACACGAATTTCCGCGACGGTGCGGTTGATGTTGTCGGTGACGCATTCGACGATCAGCGGCACCTGATGCGGCGCGAAGCCTTCGTAGGTCACGCGATGGTATTGCACGGTTTCACCCAGCAGACCGGCGCCTTTCTTGATCGCGCGATCGAGGGTTTCTTTTGGCATCGAGGCTTTTTTCGCCTGTTCGACCACCAGACGCAGGTGTGCGTTGGTGGCGGTATCGGCACCGTTGCGCGCAGCAATGGTGATTTCTTTCACCAGTTTGCCGAAGATCTTCCCTTTGGCGTTGGCTGCCGCTTCTTTGTGTTTAACCTTCCACTGTGCGCCCATTACTCACTCTCTTGATCTGTGGCGCCGAGACATCTATTGGCCGACGCGTGGCGGCAAGTTTATACGGCCTAAAGTCGGCAATCGACCAAAAAAACAGCCGACGGAATCGACATCTTCACCAAAGCATGTAGGGGGATTCTGAAAAGCGCCTTTGACATGACCATTCAGCCCGACGGTTTCGTACCCTTGAAACCCCGTATCGCCTGACAGGGCCTGCTCGAATGCTCAATGACAAGGAAAGTCCCTTCACCCTTACGCTGACCGACAGCGGATTGCGCCTGCCGGTGGTGCGTTTTCGCGGCGAGGAAGCGCTGAACCAGCCTTACCGTTTCGACATCGAACTGCTCGGACTGGCCCCGGCCATCGTCCCGGGATCCTTCCTGCACAGGCCAGCCTTTTTGCGGCTCAGTGAGCAGCACGGATTCCACGGCGTCATTTCCAGCGCCAGCTGCGAACATCGCGGGACGCATCGGGTCGGCTATCGACTGATTCTGGTGCCGTATCTGCAACAACTGGCGCAAACGCATAAGCGCCGCGTGTTTACTCACCTGAGTGTGCCGCAGATCATTCAACAACTGCTCGAAGAACATGCCCTGCCAGCGCACAGCTACCGCATTGAAATGAGCGTCGGTCACTACCCGGCAAGGGCGTTTTGCATTCAGTACGAAGAAAGCGATCTGGCACTGGTGCAGCGGCTATGCGAAGAAGAAGGCATCCACTATCACTTCGAACACGGGCCGGACGGACATGTCGTGGTGTTCGCTGACGACAGCCTGAGCCTGCCGCAGGAACCGGTCGAAATCCCTTTCAGTGCTGATGAGCAACCACCGTCGCCCTGCGTCAGCGCGCTCTATCAACAGCATCGCGCGGCGCCTGTACCGATGCTGCATGCGGTGCGCAATCGCGGTCAGCCAACCGGCAATGCCGAAGCCGCCAACGAGGTCTCGACCGAGTTGCCGATGCCCGCGCGATCGCCGGAACGTCTGCACGCCGAACAACGCAGCCGACGTCATCTGCAACGCCAACGCTGCCAGTTGCGCTCCATTCACGGGCGCAGTGATTGCAGCGATTTGCTCAGTGGACGACTGCTGCTTGTGGCCGACCACCCGATTCATCATTTCAACGAACAATGGCTGATCAGCGCGGTGCGCCACCACGGGCAGCACCCTTCGATCCTTGATCCGGCGCCAAGCGTTCAGCGTTATCACAACGACTTCACTGCGCAGCCCTGGTCGACCGACTTCCGTCCGCCACTCAAACAAGCTCGCCCGAATATTGCCGGTTATCACTTGGCGAAAGTGGCGGGTGCGCCTGGGCAACCTGCGCAAGTGGACGAAAACGGCTGCCTCGCTGTAAGCCTGTGGCCGTCTGCGGATAAATCCGCCAGCGACGCCCTGTGGCTGCCGATCGCCATGAGCCGGCTCAGCGGCCCTGTCGCCATCGATCAATTACCGCGTGCTGGCATTGAAGTGTGGGTGAGTTTCCTCGACAGCGATCCGGACCGACCGATCCTGTGCCTCAGCCACGCACGCCAGCCGCCGGAGCGCGAATCAGAGCCCGTGCGCGACAGCCTGTTGCTCGACTGGCTGAGCCACCGCGCCGAGCATTGATCGGCGCCTCAGCTTTTGTCCGCCTTGCCCGCCGCCGCCGCGAACTTGGCCAGGCGCACGTCCAGATGCCGAGGCCGGTGCCCGTGATCTTCGGCGCGCTCCTTGCGGCGGATGGCGTTGCGCACCATCAACGAGCCGAGGTAGCGGATGGGTTCCGGCGGGAAATAACCCAGCGGCCCGTTGACCAGCGGCGAGCGGGTCCACGGGTTATCCAGGCCTTGCACCAGCGCGGCGAGAATCTGCCCGCCCATGTGACACGGGCCGACGCCGCTGCCGGAATAACCGAAGCCGTAAAACACATTGCCCGCCCCGCTCATCTGGCCGAAAAACGGTAAGCCGGTCACCGAACGATCCGACGGGCCGTTCCACGTCGCGTCGATTTTGACCTCGGCGAACGCCGGGAAAAAATCCGCGAGACTGCGCTTGAGCAAGCCGGCATAAGGCGACGGCTGATCGAACACCGGCAGCATCCGCCCGCCATAGGCGAAGGTGTTGCCGCCCTTGCCGAGCATGATCCGGCCGTCCGGGGTGTTGTGGTAGTAATGCACGAAAATCCGCGAATCGAGGACGCTGACGCCGCTGGTCAAACCGATTTGCTGCAACAGGTCCGGGCGCGGTTCGGTGATCAGCATGTCACTGGAAACGATCGCCACACTGCGCTCGAACTGAGGAAACGCGCGGGCCATCCACGCATTCATCGCCAGCACCACCCGGTCGGCGATGACCTTGCCGCCGGGCGTGTGGATGCGTGCCGGGCGGCCCTCTTCCAGCCCGGTCATCGCCGTGCCTTCATGGATCTTCACGCCCGATTGCAGCGCCACCCGGCGCAGGCCGCGCACCAGTTTGCCCGGTTGCACGCTGGCAGCCGCCGGGGAAAACCAGCCTTCCAGATGTTTTGACGAACCAGCCATGCGCTGCACATCGGCGAGCGGTCGCTGGCTGAACGAGTTGATGCCGTTACGCTCCAGCGCCGCGATCACCGCGTCAGTTGCGCCGACCTGGGCGCGATTGGTCGCGGTGTACAGCGTGCCGTCGAGGCGGTAGTCGGCATCGACGCCGTACTGCTCGCAGAACTCGCCGATCGCATGGATGCTGCGCTCGGATTCCTTGACCAGACGCACCGCCTCGTCGACGCCGAACAAGCGTTCCAGGGTGAAATATTTCGCCGACCACGACAGCGCACAGCCGCCATTGCGGCCACTGGCGCCAGCGCCGCAGATGTCCGCCTCGATCAGCAGCACCTCCAGCTCGGGGTTTTGCTGCTTGAGCATGATCGCCGTCCACAATCCGGTGTAGCCGCCGCCAACGATGCACACATCGGTGCGCACCTCGCCTTGCAGCGGTGGACACTGCTCGGATGGGTCGGCCTGCAAGGCTTGCTCGAGCCAGAACGGTCGCATGGGAAATCTCCAGTCAGAAAGCCACGACGCAGCCTGCCGCGCACCGCGCAGCAGGCCACGGGGCGAAGGGTTTCAGGAACGCAGCGGTTTGACGCTCAGCGGGCAGTTGGGGATCGTTGCGCGCGGCTCCATCACGCCGACCGGCCGACTGTTCCAGTGCGGAATCAGCACCAGCGCCGAGAACAGCGCGCATCCGGCGAAGACGATGAACACCGTCACCGAGTCGAAGTAGCCCGGCAGCAAACCGCCGAGCACTGCGCCAACGGAGCCGCAGCCGTTGACGAAACCGGCGGCGGTGGCACCGGCCTTGGCCTTGCCGAAATCGATGGCGGCCGCGCCGCTGATCATCGAGTCCGGGCCGTACAACGTCAGGCCCATGACGAACAGCAACGCGACGACCAACAACACGCTGCCGGTGTTCAGCGCAGCCATGAACAACGCCAGCGTCACGGTTAGCGCCAGCAGACTCAGCACGCAGGCCGGCATGCGTCGGGCGCCGAAGAGTTTGTCCGAGGCCAGGCCGATCATGATCGGCCCGAGCAATCCGGCCAGTTCAAACGCGGTGGGAATGATCGCCGCGCCAACCTTGCCGACACTGGGCATCTGCTCGAAAACAATCACTGGCCCCCACAACAGAATCGCGTAACGCGCCGGTTTCAGCAGGAAATACGCCAGGCCCAGCACCAGCACCGTACGGTTGCGCAGGATTTCCTTCAACGGCTCCCACACGCTGAGTTTGCTGTTGGCTGCGGTTTCCTCGGCGGTCAGTTCCGGCTCGGGCTCCACCGCCGGCAAGCCGACGTCTTCCGGTTTGTTGCGCTGGAAGATAAAGAACAGCACGGCCACCACCGCGACCACCGCCGCGCTGGAAATGAATGCCGCGTGCCAGGTGCCGACCAGCGTGTAGGCCCACCAGCCGGCGAACGGCGAGGCGACCAGACCACCAAACGCGTAACAGGAACTCCACAAGCCGAGCACGCGCCCGCGCTGCTCTGACGGGAAGAAGCTGCCAAGGTTTTTACACAGCCCCGACCAGCCAGTGGACTGCGCCAGACCTTGAATCAACATGCACGTGGCGAAGATCGGCAATGTAGCGAAACTGCCCATCACCAGCGCCGCAGCGGCGGATATCAGCAAACCGCCAAGCACTACGACTCGCGGGCCAAAGCGATCGGCGAGCATGCCCCAGGTGAACTGTCCGAGGGCATACGCCGCCAGATAGATCGCGTCGAGGTTGGCCATGGCCATTTTGTCGAGGGTGAAATCAGGGTCTTCGGCGATGCCCAGTTTGGCCACCGAAAATGCTTTGCGGGTGAAGTAGAACGCGGCGTACGCGAGCCAGGTAATAGCGAAGATCTGCACGCGCCAACGCGCCAGGGTGCCGATGTGCTTGTTCATGGTGGTTCTGACCTCAGGGTGTGAGTGTGCCGGCAGAATCGATTAAGAAAAACGCCTGTGTTTTTTATTGTTGAGCACTGCGATACCGCCCCTTCCCTTCGGCGATAACGGTCAGATGAGTCTGCTGTTGCACGCACAGGCTCATGGGCCAGCGCTGCTGTTCGACCGAGCAGTCAGCGATGGCGTGAGCCGATCAAAGCAATTACTGTTTAATAAATAAAATCGATTTATCGTATTTCACACATAAGCCGAGCTTGTTACTGGAGCCACCATGTCTGTCTCTCACGCCCAACTCAAAGCGTTCCACGCGGTGGCCGTCCATGGCAGCTTCACCCGCGCCGCCGAGCGGCTTTATCTGACGCAACCGGCGATTTCCGACCAGGTGCGCAAACTCGAAGAACGCTTCGGCGTGCTGCTGTTTCACCGCAATAAACGTTCCGTACGCCTGACCGATCTCGGCGAGCGCCTGCTGGCGATCACCCAGCGCCTGTTCGTGATCGAAGCCGAAGCGCAGGAATTGCTGCAGGAATCCCAGGCCCTGCAGACCGGCAGCCTGATTCTCGCGGTGGACGCGCCGATCCACGTGTTGCCGCAGATCGCACGGTTCTGCGAGCGCTACCCGGGCATCAGCGTGAAAATCGAAACCGGCAATACCGATGAATCGCTGTTTCGCCTGTTCAACTATCAGGCCGATCTGGCGCTGCTCGGCCGCGACGTAACCGATGAACGCTTGCTGTGTGTGCCGTTGCGCAACGATCCGATGGTGGCGTTCGTTTCGCGCAATCATCCGTGGGCCGAGCGCGAATCGATCTGTCTGGCCGATCTGGATGACACGCCACTGGTGCTGCGTGAGACCGGTTCGGTGACCCGGCAGACCCTGGAAGAGGAAATGGCCCGCGCAGGTTTGCGCATCCGCCCGGCGATTCAGGTTGAAGGTCGGGAAGCGGCGCGCGAAGCCGTGGTGGTGGGGATCGGGGTTGGTGTGGTTTCAGCGGCGGAGTTCGGCGCCGACTCACGGGTCTGCGCGTTGCCGATCACCGACTGCACGAGGCGCCTGACCGAAACCCTGGTGTGCTTGCGCGAACAGAGTTCGCGGCGGGTGGTGGCGACGTTTCTCGATATGGTTCGCGAGAGCCTTGTGTAAGCAGCACTGGCCCCTTCGCGAGCAGGCTCGCTCCCACATGGGACCGCGCTCTGTAGTGTGGGAGCGAGCCTGCTCGCGAAAAAGTCGCCTCGGTTTTCAGTCTGGCGCCAGATCAAAAAACGCCTGAATCAAGCGCAACTCGCGCCGGCGCTCCATGCAGCCAATCATGTGCCGGTTCACCAGCCCTTCCCCGGCGATCGGGATCGCCACCACGCGCGGGTCATGACTGACCTCCACCGATGACACCACACCGACCCCCAACTCGGCCGCGACCGCTTCGGTCACCGCCTCGCGACTGTCCAGCTCCAGCAACACCCGCGGCTGAATCGAGGCCTGCGCACACGCCTGGTCAAACGTGCGCCGGGTAATCGAACTCGGCTCGCGCAGGACCATGATCACTTGGTCCAGCTCCTTGAGTTTCACGTCAGCGGAGCGATTCGCCCAGCGATGCCCTGCCGGCACCAGCGCGCAGATCCGCGATTCGCTCAGCGCTTGCAGATGCAGGCCCTTGCGCGGCTCGACCTCGGTCAGCACCGCGACATCGGCGTGTTCCGACAACAGCGCCGCCAGGGTTTCCTGCGCGTTGCCCAGACGCAGGTTGACCGTGATGCCCGGATAGCGTGCGCGCAGGCTCGCCAGCATCGGCATGACCATGTGCGGCCCATCCGCCGCCACCTCCAGACGCCCGGTCAACAATTGCCGATTGGCCTCGAGCAGCGTCTGCGCTTCTTCCGCCAGACCGAACATGGCGCGGGTGATCGCCGCCAGTTTGGTGCCCTCCTCGGTCAGTTCCACCCGTCGCGCGGTACGCCGCAGCAAGGTGATCTGGTAGTGCTCTTCCAGCGCCTTGATGTGCCCGGTAACCGCCGGCTGGCTGATGAACAACCGCGCAGCCGCGCGGGTGAAGCTGCCTTCGCGGGCCACGGAATCGAAGGCGCGCAGCTGAAACAGATTCATGGATAACCCTCACTGATGGCTGGCATAACAACAAACAATTTGATTGATGCAGCGGCGAATTGCAACGTAGGCCCCGTAGCTTCATCCCACAGCGTTTTCGCGAGGACACACGAATGAGTACCGCCGCACCGATTCTGCTCACTCCCGGCCCGTTGACCACTTCGGCCCGCACCCGCCAGGCCATGATGGTCGACTGGGGTTCGTGGGATGACCGCTTCAACCAGCTGACCGCCAGCCTGTGCGAGCAATTGCTGGCCATCCTCAACGGCGCCGCCAGCCACCATTGCGTACCGTTACAGGGCAGCGGCACCTTCGCCGTCGAAGCGGCGATCGGCACGCTGGTACCGCGTGATGGCAAAATCCTCGTGCTGATCAACGGCGCTTACGGCAAACGGCTGGCGAAGATCTGCGATGTGCTTGGGCGCTCGTTCAGCACCTTCGAAACCGCGGAAGACGAACCGACTACCGCCGCCGACGTCGACCGTTTGCTGCGCGCCGACGCTGACATCACCCACGTGGCGCTGATCCACTGCGAAACCAGCACCGGCATTCTCAATCCGCTGGCAGAAATCGCCGAGGTCGTCGCGCAACACGGCAAACGTCTGATCATCGACGCCATGAGCTCATTCGGCGCGTTGCCGGTGGATGCGCAAAAAGTACCGTTCGACGCGCTGATCGCCGCCTCCGGCAAATGCCTGGAAGGCGTACCGGGTATGGGTTTTGTCTTCGCCCGCAAGGAATCGCTGGCCGCCGCGGCTGGCAACTCGCACTCGCTGGCGATGGACCTGTACGACCAGCACGCCTACATGATGAAAACCGGGCAATGGCGCTTCACCCCGCCCACCCATGTGGTCGCGGCGCTGCACGAAGCGTTGCTGCAATACCGCGAAGAAGGTGGTCTGCCGGCGCGGCATGCGCGTTATGCCGCCAACTGTCAGGCGCTGATGGAAGAGATGAACAAGCTCGGCTTGCGCAGCTTCCTGCCGGCGGCGATTCAGGCGCCGATCATCGCCACTTTCCATGCCCCGCAGGATCCGCGCTACCAGTTCAAGGACTTCTATGAGCGGGTCAAGGCCAAGGGTTACATCCTCTACCCCGGCAAACTGACCCAGGTCGAAACTTTCCGCGTCGGCTGCATCGGCCACGTCACCCCGGACGAAATGCGCCAGGCCGTAGCAGCAGTGGGTGAAGTGCTGCGCGAGATGGAAGTGCTCGATATCTGAGCCCCACCAAAAATCCCCTGTGGGAGCGAGCCTGCTCGCGAAAGCGTCGTCCCAGGCGACACATGCGCTGTCAGACCGCTTTCGCGAGCAGGCTCGCTCCCACATTTGAACTGCATTACAACTCAGGAATTCATCGCCATGAACTACACCAATCCAAGCAAGCTGCAAGCCGCGATCCTCGACTGGGCCGGTACCGTGGTCGATTTCGGCTCGTTCGCGCCGACGCAGATCTTCGTCGAAGCCTTCGCCGAGTTCGATGTGCAGGTGTCGATTGAAGAAGCCCGTGGGCCGATGGGCATGGGCAAGTGGGATCACATCCGCACCCTCTGTGATCAGCCGCAAGTGGCGGAGCGTTATCGCAAGGTATTCGGTCGCACGCCGACCGACGATGACGTCACCGCTATCTACAACCGCTTCATGCCGTTGCAGATCGAGAAAATCGCCGAGCACTCGGCACTGATTCCCGGCGCGCTGGACGCCATCGCCCAACTGCGCGCACAAGGCATCAAGATCGGTTCCTGCTCCGGTTACCCGAAAGCGGTCATGGACAAAGTCGTCGAACTCGCCGCCAGCAACGGCTACGTCGCCGACCACGTGGTCGCCACCGACGAAGTGCCAAACGGTCGTCCATGGCCGGCGCAAGCGTTGGCCAACGTGATCGCTCTGGGCATCGACGATGTTGCAGCGTGCGTGAAGATCGACGACACCGTGCCGGGCATTCTCGAAGGTCGCCGGGCCGGCATGTGGACGGTTGCGCTGATTTGCTCGGGCAACGCGCTGGGTCTGGATTATGAGGGTTTCCGCGCGCTGGGCAGCGATGAACTGGCCAGCGAGCGCCAGCGCATCCACGCGCTGTTCGCAAGTTCGCGGCCGCATTACATGATCGACACCATCAGCGATCTGCCGGAAGTGATCGCCGACATCAACAAGCGTCTGGCCAACGGTGAGATGCCGCAAAACGCCTGAGGCCGATAACCGGAACACCGCTGATCCATGACAATCAGCGGTGTTTTTTTGCACTGTCTTAAATAAATATATTGCCCGGTTATTACTTACTCTGAAACAAGGTTGCCCTCTGCGTCGTACGCACTACCATCGGGATGTTTAACGCTTCCGTCAGGCAATTGTTCAGTACCATCTTCCCAGACAATACGGCCATCCGGATATTCAACGGTATTATCAGACCATACGATTCGCCCGTCCGGATACTCTACCCGGCCGTCGTCATATTGAATGATGCCGTCGGGACGCTTGATCGAAGTCTTATCAACGTCAACCACGCTACCGTCAGGCAGTGTGGTCGAACCATCGACATTGACGGTCGCACCGAGTGTTTGAATCAGCGTAATCAAGGCCACCGGATCGATGTTGATGTTAAGGGTCGGCCATGGCATTGGCGGACGCTTGGTATCGACCGGCGCTACTGGTGCGGTCGGCGCAACTGGTTTGGTTGGGGCTACCGGTTTGGTTGGCGCCACTGGTTTGGTCGGTGCTACTGGCTTGGTTGGCGCCACTGGCTTGGTCGGCGCTACCGGTTTGGTTGGTGCCACTGGCTTGGTCGGCGCTACCGGTTTGGTTGGTGCTACTGGCTTGGTTGGCGCTACCGGCTTGGTCGGCGCTACCGGTTTGGTTGGTGCTACTGGCTTGGTTGGTGCCACTGGTTTGGTCGGTGCTACGGGTTTGGTCGGTGCTACGGGTTTGGTTGGCGCCACTGGCTTTGGTGTAGTGGTAGTGGGGCGAGGCTTGGAGATCGGACTTTTCATATTCACACTCAAATTTACAAATATAATTATGATCTTTAATAACAAACTAAAGAGCCGAACCAACAATAATCACGCACAACAAACTATTCAAACCAAAAGAACCTACAAGATATAAGCAACATAGAGTTACGCCCACAGTTCAACGCACACCAACAACTTTAAATAAGCAGAAATAATAAACCGTACAAATAAGACTTTTGTGTGTTGCAAATATCATTACGCCGAAACGCTGGCATGTACTGATCGCGTCCATCGGCTATGTCATTGCAAATCCGCGTCGCCCCTGCAAGCCCCCCGTGTGGATAAAGATCAGACGCGTGCCGATGGCAAATTCGCCTGCTTCGACATGCTGCTTGAGCGCCAGCAAGGCCTTGCCGGTGTACAGCGGTTCCAAAGGGATGCCGCTGGTTTGCTCGGTCTGATCGATGAAGGTCAGCAACGCCTCGTCAACTTTGGCGAAACCACCACGGCTGGCGTCGATCAGTTGATAGCCCGCCGCATGCTCGGTGGCGGGCGCGAGGATCGACTCGATGTTCGGCGCTACGCCGTGATCATCCGGTACCGCCAGAGCACCGTACACCGCGCGCTTGCCTTGCTCGGCGAGCGCCAGCCCGGCCAGTGTCGTGCCGGTGCCACAGGCCAGCCACCAGGCGTCGAAATCATCCCAGCCCAGCTTGGCCAATTGCTCTTCGGCTTGCTGCCTGATCGCTGCGCAACCCAGTGCGCCGGCCAGTCCACCACCGCCCTCGGGCACTGCACGCAGCGTCGGATATTGCGCTTGCCATGGCGTCCAGAATCCCGCTTCGTGCCGCGCGCGATAGCCGGCGTAACCCAGCCAATGCAACTGCATGCCGAACGCTTGCAGATCCCGCACTGTCGGCGTGTCCTGCGGGTGCCCGCGCAGCAGTCCCACGGTTTTGAAACCCAGCCGTTTGCCCGCCGCCGCCAGCGCGTGCAGGTGATTGGAATGTGCACCGCCGAGGCTGATGATACCCTCGGCGCCGGCACGCTCGGCGGCTTTGAGGTGTTCGACGAGTTTGAACCACTTGTTGCCGCTGATCAGCGGGTCGATGCGGTCCAGGCGCAGGATCGCGACCTCTATGCCGGCAACTGCAAGCCAGTCCAGATAGAGCGGTTCGAGAGGGGCCGGGGGTAGCCAGTTGGGGGGAGGCAAAAGCATGGGCACTGCACAATCTGGAAAAGACCACATACTAGTAGGAGCTGCCGCAGGCTGCGATCTTTTGATCTTGCTTTTGAAATCAGGATCAACAGATCGCAGCCTTCGGCAGCTCCTACAGAATGTGTTTACAACTCAGCCGCCAGCCGCGAACCCTGATTGATCGCGCGCTTGGCATCCAGCTCCGCCGCCACATCCGCGCCGCCGATCAAGTGTACGTTCTGCCCGGCTTCAACCAGACCATCGTGCAACTCACGCAACGGATCCTGCCCCGCGCAGATCACGATGTTGTCCACCGCCAGCAGTTGCGGCTCGCCGGATTCGCCGATGCGAATGTGCAAGCCTTGGTCATCAATGCTCAGGTATTCGACGCTGTTGAGCATTTGCACCTGTTTGTTCTTCAGACCGGTGCGATGAATCCAGCCGGTGGTTTTGCCCAGACCGTCGCCAACCTTGGTTTTCTTGCGCTGCAACAGGAACACCTCACGGGCCGGCGCATGCGGTGCCGCTTTGATTCCCGCCACACCACCACGGGCCTCCAGTTGCGTGTCGATGCCCCACTCTTTCCAGAACGCCGCGCGATCCAGACTGGTGGCTACGCCTTGATGAACGAGAAATTCCGAGACATCGAAACCGATCCCGCCCGCACCAATCACCGCGACACGCTTGCCGACCGGTTTGCGCTCGAGGATCACATCCAGATAACTCAGCACCTTGGCATTTTCGATGCCCGGAATCGCCGGCACGCGCGGGGCGATACCGGTGGCGAGAATGATTTCGTCGTAGCCGCCTTCAACCAACTTGGCCACGTCGACGCGGGTGTTCAGGCACACCTCGACATTGGTGGTTTGCAGCTTGCGGTTGAAGTAGCGCAGGGTTTCGAAAAATTCCTCCTTGCCCGGCACGCGCTTGGCAATGTTGAACTGGCCACCGATCTCACTGGCCGAATCGAACAACGTCACCTGATGACCGCGCTCGGCGGCCACGGTGGCGGCAGACAAGCCGGCAGGGCCGGCACCGACCACGGCGATTTTCTTGATCTGCTGCACCGGCAGGTAATTGAGTTCGGTTTCGTGGCAGGCGCGCGGGTTGACCAGGCAACTGGTGAGCTTGCCGCCAAAGGTGTGGTCGAGGCACGCCTGGTTGCAGCCGATGCAGGTGTTGATTTCGTCGGCGCGGCCTTCGGCGGCTTTGTTGACGAAGTCCGGATCGGCGAGGAATGGTCGGGCCATGGAGACCATGTCGGCATCCCCCTCGGCAAGAATCTGCTCGGCAATTTCCGGGGTATTGATGCGGTTGGTGGTGATCAGCGGGATGCTCACCGAGCCGCGCAACTTGGCCGTAACCTTGCTGAACGCTGCACGCGGAACCTTGGTGGCGATGGTCGGAATCCGCGCTTCGTGCCAGCCGATACCAGTGTTGATGATGGTCGCACCGGCCTGCTCGATGGCTTTGGCCAGCATGACGATTTCATCCCAGGTGCTGCCACCTTCGACCAGATCGAGCATCGACAGGCGGAAGATGATGATGAAATTCGGCCCGACCGCTTCGCGCACACGACGGACAATTTCTACCGGCAGGCGCATGCGGTTTTCGTAGCTGCCACCCCAGCGGTCAGTGCGGTGGTTGGTGTGCGCGGCGAGGAACTGGTTAATGAAGTAACCTTCCGAGCCCATGATCTCGACGCCGTCGTATTCGGCGGTTTGCGCCAATACCGAGCAGGTGACGAAATCGCTGATCTGTTTTTCGATGCCCTCTTCGTCCAGCTCTTTGGGCTTGAACGGGTTGATCGGCGCCTGAATCGCGCTCGGTGCTACTTGTTTCGGGCTGTAGGCGTAACGCCCGGCGTGAAGAATCTGCATGCAGATCTTGCCGCCCGCCTCGTGCACCGCGCGAGTGACGATGCGGTGCTTGAGCGCCTCTTCCTCGGTAGTGAGCTTGGCCGCGCCGGAATACACGCCGCCCTCGTCATTCGGGCCGATGCCGCCGGTGACCATCAGGCCGACACCGCCACGGGCACGTTCGGCGAAGTACGCCGCCATGCGTTCGAAGCCACCCGGCTTTTCTTCAAGGCCAGTGTGCATCGAGCCCATCAGGGTGCGGTTGCGCAGCGTGGTGAATCCCAGGTCCAGCGGGGCCAGCAGATGCGGGTAATGAGCGGCGGTCATCGGTAACTCCACAACGAGCGATCACGGAAAAATTGCGGGAGCTCTGCGTCCCCCGTCAGTCATGTTCGACAGACTAAGAGTCGCACCGCTGTCACTCAATGACCGTAACTGACAAGTTATTGATCCAAATGCGCAGCGCCCCTTGGCAACCCGGGCCATGGGCCCTACCCTAGTCGGCACATCCTGTACCCGGCTGTTGTTGGTTTTCATGCGCAAACTTCTGTATCTGTTTTTCTCCATGGCCCTCGTTGCCGCCCTGACCACCTACGCCATGTGGGCGGCAGACCGGCCGGCGGGACATTACCTGTCGGACCTGCGCATCAAGCTCGCCGTCAATCAGGGCACGCCCGGCGACCGTGGCAATCTGCTCGGCATCCAGCCCGAACTGTTCCCCACCGATTACCAAAGCTCCGCACGCCTGCACCGCAAACTCGCGGCGTATCTGCAGCAGGCGCGCGATCAGGGCTTGCTCAACGAAAAAACCGTGGTGGTGTTGCCCGAGCACGTCGGCACCTGGCTGATGGTCAGCGGCGAGAAAGACGAGTTGTATCAGGCGCCAACGCTGGCGGAGGCAATGAACTGGCTGGCGGCGAGCAATCCACTGCTGTTTGCCCGTGCCTGGCTGCGGGCCAAGGGCGAGCAACGCCTGGATGACGCTTATCTGCGGATGAAAGCGAAGGCCATGGCCAAGGATTACCAGGCGCTGTTCGGCGGTCTGGCCAAGGAGTTCCAGGTCACCCTGGTGGCCGGCTCCATCGTGCTGCCGGAGCCAAGCATCCGCGACGGCCGGCTCAAGCCCGGCAGCGGCGCCCTGTTCAACAGCAGCGTGGTGTTTGGTCGCAACGGCGTACCGTTGGGCCAGCCGCAGCGGCAGATGCATCCGATCTTTGATCAGCAAGGTGTGATTCAGGCCGAAGACAAACACGCCATCCAGGTCGTCGACACACCGGCCGGACGCTTGGGCATCCTGATCGGCAGTGACAGCTGGTATCCCGCCAACTACCGCACCCTCGATGAGCAAGGCGCGCAACTGGTGGCGGTGCCGGCGCAGGTTATTGGCCAAGGCGCCTGGGACAAGCCATGGCGTGGCTACAAGGGCTCGAGCACGCCGGGCTCGGTCAGCCTCAAGCCCGGCGACCTCAGTGAAGGTCAGGCCTGGCACCGACTGACCCTCACCGCACAACCACCGAGCAGCCGCGCGATTGCCGGCGTCAGTGTGTTCATGCGCGGGCAGTTCTGGGATAAGTCGAGTACCGGCACAAGCTTCCTCAGCAGCAACGGCCAGCAGTTCGCCGATGGCGAGGCCCGTGGTGCGCGCTTGCTGAACGTCTGGCTGTAAACCATGAAGCCACAGCCGATGCGCCTCGGGGATCTGTCAGTGGGCGTCGTCCATAGTCTGGCCGATGCCGTGCGCAGCCACGACGTCGATCCGCTGCCTCTGCTTGAACAATATGGCCTTGATGCCGCGCGACTGGCCGAGGCCGGGGCGCGCTTGTCGATCCCGCGTTACATGCGCCTCGGCCATGCGGCGATTCAACTCACCGGCGACCCGGCTCTGGGCCTGCGCATGGGCCGGATGATCCGCTTGAATCAGGCCGGTCTGGCCGGCATCACTGCGGCGCAAGCACCCACCGTGCGTGAAGCGGCCCGCTGCCTGACGCGCTTCGAGCCGCTTTACGGCTCGAACTATCGCGGGCAGTCCAGTTTCCACGAAGACGCCAACGGTGCGTGGCTGCGCTTCTACTCGATCAGCCCGTACAACACCTATAACCGCTTCGTGGTCGACTCGATCCTCGCTGGCTGGCTGCATCAGTTGTCGAGCCTGTGCGGCGAAACGTTACGCGCCGAGCGAATCGAAATCGAATTCGAAGCGCCGGATTACCGCGACGCCTACACAATGCTCGGTGAATGCCCGATCCAGTTCAGCGCCGAGCGCAACCAACTGCGCCTGAGCCTGAGCAGCCTCGCCCTGCGCAACCCTGAACACTGCCCGAGCACCTGGCGACATCTGCTGCAATTGTGCGAGCGGGAGCTGGAACAACTGACCCGCACCCGCAGTTTGCGCGAGCGCATCACCCAATTGCTCGGCCCGCTGCTCAATGGCGGCCGCGAGCCGGATCTAGAAGAAGTCGCGGCACGCCTGAAACTGCCGACCTGGACCTTGCGGCGCAAGCTCACTGAGGAAGGCACGCAATTTCGCGCGATCCTCAATGACACACGCCGCGACCTGGCGATGACCTACATCCGCGACACCGAACTGGCATTCGGCGAAATCGCCTACCTGCTGGGCTTCGCCTCAGCTGAAGCCTTCCAGCGCGCATTCAAGCGCTGGAGCGGGCAGACGCCCGGCGAATCCCGACGAAATTACCGCTCGGGAGCCTGAAGCTCAGAGTTCCGTCGCGTCGTCAGCCGGCTCTGGTTGATCCAGTTCAAAGGCCTGGTATTCGAGCAGTTCTTCCTGATACTCATCCATCGTATGAATCCCCCAACTGCTCGCTATGAAAATGGCCTGATCAATCGACCTGTGCCCCGAGCATAAAGTGCCCGTGTGAAGGAAAAGTGAAACGCTGCCTTCATGAATAAAACGTAGCAGGTGGTTGGGGATTTATCGCGGCGATGATGCCGCAGGTGTGTTACCAGATTTTAAGCCAACCCGAAAACCACTGTGGGAGCGAGCCTGCTCGCGAAGCGGTGTGTCAGTCTAATCATCTGTCGACTGATACACCGCTTCGCGAGCAGGCTCGCTCCCACAGGGTTTCGCTTGGTTTCTTATTGGCCCGAAGCCGGCATCGCCGGAATCGGCTCGGATGGTGGCGGAATATCCGGGTTGGTCGGCGGAGTGATGGTTTCGCTGGCCGGCGCTGGCTCTTCCACGGGCGCTGGCGCAGGCGTAATCGGCGTCGACTCCGCTGGGGGCACCATCGGTTCGGAACTCACTGGCGCGGTTTCAACCGGGGCCGGTGCAGTTTCCGCAGCCGGCACGGGGACCGGTTCCGCTGCAGGTGTCGGCGCCAGAGGCGCAGGTGCAGGTGCCGCTTTTGGTTCTGGCACACCAAGATCGGTTTTCGGCTTTTCTTCGATGTGTGCAGCTTTCTTCGCATCGGCGGGCAGGAACTGCTCCACCAGCGTGAAGAAACGCCCGTAGAACTTCTGCGCAATGACCGTCTCACTGGCGACCTTGACCATCGAGTCGTCCGAGGAGCCGATCGGCATCGACACCGAGCCCAACACACCAACCCCGAGGCTGGCCGAGTTGTTGGTCTTCTTCAGCGCATAACGGTCCTGCAAGGCGTTGGCGAACACCGTCGCATGATGCCCGGCGCTGCCATCTTCGGCGCAGACCACGTTGAAGCTGATCTCGAGGTGCGTCTCGCCGGTCTGCTGGAAGCTCTTGTGCCCGCTGACCAGCTTCGGATCACTGCTGGTAATGATGTAGCCCTGACTGAGCAACGCGCGCCGGGCCGCTTCGCAACTGGCGGTGTCGGTTACCGGGTAATTGCGCGAAAAGGTGCCGGAGTCATCGAAGTTCTCATGCTCATAGATCGGCTTGTCCTTCGAACAACCGGCCACCGCAGTCAATAACAGCGCCAGCCCGACAACACGCATGGGAGTGGAAATCAACATTGAACATCCTGAGGGAAAACAGTCCGGGGCGTATTGTGCAACAGATCGTTGCCCCATGGCGCATGGAATAGTGTCAAGAATCGGTTACAACTTTACCGGTCATGGCCGTCAGGAAAAAGCCGCGTGGACAAATGATCGATCAACGCGCGCAATTTCGCCATGGCTTGTCGGCTCGACGGCCATAACACCCCAGAACCGACCGGCGTGTTCTAAAGCAAAAGAAAGGTAAAAACTCAAGATCAGGTAGGCTGCCAAGCCGCCTTCGCGAGCAGGCTCGCTCCCACAAAAGCAAAAGCAAAGCAGCGCAGCTGCCCGCGGCAAAGCCGCCCCACTCAACAATGAGCGCAAGCTCGAGTGCTTCTGATCCTGCTTTTGATCCACCGGCGACGTCGGAAGGCTGAGCGGAGGGATTGATCCGGGCGTGGGAGCGCAGCGACCGTCTGACGCAGCCAGACACAGCGGAAGGAGGTGCAGCGAAGCAAACCGGAGCCGCTGCGCCCGGATCTATCCCGCAGCGAAGGAACCCGAGCCTGCGAGGGCCGAACGTAGGAGCAAGCCTATTTGGGTACTTTTTCGGCGTCTGGAAAAAATGCCTCGCCGTAAGGGCGAAACCACCAGCCGCCGCACCCGAAGAAACGGATATTCACCCAAACCACCCAGAGCATGGCCGGCCCAAAGGCCGCCAAGCCACCAAAAACAAAAAAGCCCCGACCATCAGGCCGGGGCTCCTTCAAACGTCAGTCAAAAGATCAGAACCGCTCGATCTTCGCCTCAGCTTCCAGTTGCTTGCGATACGCCGCAAAGTCCTGCTGCCCTTCACGGGAAGCCAGGAAGCGACGATATTGCGCCTTCTCTTCATCAGTAGGCGCAGCAGCTTCGTTAACACCGTTGAGGCGCACCACCATCAGGCTGCCATCCGGCAAGGTAACGCTGGAGAACGTCGGCTTGTCCTTGGCAGCCGGCTTCGGCATACGGAACAGTGCCTGCAGCACAGCCGGATCAACCCCTTCCTGACCACGGGTGGCCGCTTCGGTGATCTTCCAGTTCTGACCGTCAATGGCCTTGTCCAGCGGCGCCTTGCCGTCGCGCAGATCAGCGATCAGCTTCTCGGCACGGGTCTTGGCCTCGGCACTGGCATGCTCCTTGGTCAACTGAGTGCGGATCGCCGCGCTCACGCTTTCCAGTGGCAATTGCGCAGGCTTGAGATGCTCCTTGGCGCGCAGCACGATCACGGTTTCCGGGTCCAGCTCGATGGCGGTGCTGTTGGCACCTTCATCAATCACTTCCGGACTGAACGCGGCAGTGACCACGGCACGGTTGGCTGCAACACCTTCGCCACCTTCACGGCCGAACGGCTTGGAAGTGTGCACAGTCAGTTTCAGATCTGCTGCTGGCTGCGCCAGGTCAGAAGCTTCGAACGCCGAGTCTTCCAGTTGCTTGGTCGCCTCAACGAAACGCTGCTCGACCTGAGCGGCTTTCAGCTCGCGGGTCAGCTTGTCTTTCAGGCTGGCCAGGGTCGGCACTTCAGGCGCTTCCACGCCCAACAGCTTGATCAGGTGATAACCGAAGTCGGTACGAATGGGCTCGGACACCTGGTCTTTCGACAAGGAGTACAGCGCTTTTTCGAAAGCCGGGTCGTAAACGCCAGGACCGGCATAACCAAGGTCACCACCATTGTTGGCGGAACCCGGATCCTGCGAGAATTCCTTGGCCAACGCTTCGAACTTCTCGCCCTTGGCCAGACGCGCCTGGACTTCGTCGATCTTCGCCTTTGCCTGCGCTTCGGTAGTCTTGTCGTTCACTTCGATGAGGATGTGCGCGGCACGACGCTGTTCCGACAGGTTGGCGATCTCTTTCTGGTAAGCCGCCTCAAGATCTTCATCCTTGACCGCAACCTGATCGAAGAACGACGATTTCTTCAGCTCGACGTAATCGACGATCACCTGATCCGGCGTCATGAATTCCTTGGCGTGCTCGTCGTAGTAAGCCTTGACCTCGTCATCGGTCAGCTTGACCGCAGCCGGGTCGGCCTTGACGTTAAGAGTGGCGAAATCACGGGTCTGTTTTTCCAGACGGGCAAAAGCCAGCACTTCGGCGTCGGTGACGAAACCGCTGCCGGCAACACCAGCGCGCAACTGGCCGATAAGCATTTCCTGAGCCAGCATCTGACGGAACTGCATGCGGCTGTAGCCCAGTTGACGGATCACCTGGTCGAAGCGCTCGGAGCTGAACTTGCCGTCGACCTGGAATTCAGGCGTCTGCAGGATCACTTGATCCAGCGCGGCTTCGGAGAACGAGAACTTCGCCTGTTCGGCGCCTTGCAGCAGCAACTTGCGGTCGATCAGGCCTTTGAGCGCCGATTCGCGGAGCATTTTTTCGTCGAGCAAGGACGCATCGAAGTCCTTGCCCAGTTGTTGCATCAGCTGACGGCGTTGCATATCAACGGCCTGGCTCAGCTCGTTCTGGCTGATTTCGTCACCGTTGACCTTGGCCGCCTCGTTCTTGTGAGTCGTGGCCTGGAAAATGGCATCGAAACCGGTCAGGGCCATCAGTGCAACGATGACCCCGATAATGGTCTTGGCAATCCAGCCTTGTGAATTGTCCCTGATATTTTGCAGCATGCGTCCCCCAGAAACGGTTGAACTTCAATTTAGGCAACCGTGGAGCGTGGGTAGAATCCGGATAGAAGAAAGGCGCATCCGAGGATGCGCCTTCTCGTAACTGGCGGAGCGGACAGGGCTCGAACCCTCGATCCCGGCGTTACAGGTGCCTGTTCCAGCCACCTGCTCTACCGCTCCGCTGCCAAGTCAGGCTTGACCCCGACCCGGATGGGTAAAAACCTGGAAACTCAGTTAACAGCTTCTTTCAGCGCTTTACCGGCTTTGAAACCTGGCTTCTTGGCAGCCGGGATTTCCAGAGACTTGCCAGTTTGCGGGTTGCGACCGGTACGAGCCGGACGGTCAGTCACGGAGAAAGTACCGAAACCAACCAGAACAACGGAGTCGCCAGCCTTCAGAGCGCCAGTGACGGATTCGATTACAGCGTCCAGCGCACGGCCAGCAGCAGCTTTCGGGATATCAGCGGATGCAGCGATAGCATCAATCAGTTCCGACTTGTTCACTCTAAGTCCCCTTATATCTATTTTGAGATGTTTCTAAGTTTTTTGGTGAAAGCAAAAACGAGTGCTGAATGGCCTACAGACACTTAAGAGCCGCTTTATAACAAGGGCTCTAAAATGCTGTCAAGGAAAGCCCCCCAGGCTAAAACGTATTAATGCGTGCTAATTCTTTCCTTGGCATCAGACTCGCGTTTTTCGTCCTTGGCAACTATCTCCGGAGCCACATCCGGCAAGGGCTCCGGCGCGTATTGCAGCGCAATTTGCAGGACCTCGTCAATCCATTTAACCGGCTTGATCTGCAGATCCTGCTTGATATTGTCAGGAATCTCCTTCAGATCGCGGACGTTTTCTTCCGGAATAATCACAATCTTGATTCCGCCGCGGTGAGCCGCCAGCAGTTTTTCTTTCAAACCGCCAATTGCCAGCACTTGCCCACGCAGAGTGATCTCACCGGTCATGGCGACATCGGCGCGCACCGGAATACCGGTCAATGCCGAAACCAACGCCGTGCACATACCGACGCCAGCACTTGGGCCGTCTTTCGGCGTCGCGCCTTCCGGCATGTGAATGTGCGTGTCGCGCTTCTCGTGGAAGTCGAGCGGGATGCCCAGGCTCTTGGCGCGGCTGCGCACAACGGTCTGTGCGGCAGTGATCGATTCGACCATCACATCACCGAGCGAACCGGTCTTGATCAGTTGACCTTTACCCGGAATCACTGCGGCTTCGATGGTCAGCAATTCACCGCCAACCTGAGTCCACGCCAGGCCAGTCACCTGCCCCACCTGATCCTGCTGCTCGGCCAGGCCGTAGCGGAACTTGCGCACGCCGAGGAAATGCTCGAGCAGGTCAGCTGTCACTTTTACCGAGAAGCGTTTTTCCAGCGCATGCTCTTTGACTGCCTTGCGGCAGACCTTGGCGATCTGTCGCTCGAGCCCCCGCACGCCCGCTTCACGGGTGTAATAACGGATGATGTCGCGGATCGCTTCCTCATCGAATTCCAGCTCGCCCTTCTTCAGACCATTGGCGGCGATCTGTTTCGGCGAGAGGTATTTCACAGCGATGTTGATCTTCTCGTCTTCGGTGTAACCCGGCAGACGGATGACTTCCATCCGGTCCAGCAGCGCTGGCGGGATATTCATCGAGTTCGAGGTGCACAGGAACATCACATCAGAGAGGTCGTAATCGACTTCCAGATAGTGATCGTTGAAGTTGTGATTTTGCTCGGGATCAAGCACTTCCAGCAACGCCGAAGCCGGATCGCCACGCATATCGCTGCCCATTTTGTCGATTTCATCGAGCAGGAACAGCGGGTTGCGTACGCCCACTTTTGTCATCTTTTGAATCAATCTACCCGGCATCGAACCGATGTAAGTCCGGCGGTGACCACGAATTTCCGCTTCGTCACGCACGCCGCCCAAGGCCATACGTACGAATTTGCGATTGGTGGCGTGGGCAATCGATTCCGCCAGCGAGGTTTTACCCACACCTGGAGGACCAACCAGGCACAACACCGGGCCACGGATTTTCTTCACGCGCTTCTGCACGGCGAGGTATTCAAGGATGCGCTCCTTGACCTCTTCGAGGCCGTAGTGATCGGCGTCGAGAATGTCTTCTGCACGGGCCAGGTCGAGGCGTACTTTGCTCTGCGCCTTCCACGGCACCTGCACCAGCCAGTCGATGTAGGAACGCACCACAGTGGCTTCAGCCGACATCGGCGACATCTGCTTGAGCTTGTTCAGCTCAGCGGTGGCCTTGGCTAGCGCGTCTTTCGGCAAGCCGGCAGCATCGATGCGCTTTTTCAGCTCTTCGATTTCGTTGTGGCCTTCGTCGCCGTCACCGAGTTCTTTCTGAATGGCCTTCATCTGCTCATTCAGATAGTACTCGCGCTGGCTGCGCTCCATCTGCTTTTTGACGCGACCGCGAATGCGCTTTTCAACCTGCAGCAGGTCGATTTCGGCATCCAGCAGCGCCAGCACGTGCTCGACACGGGCCGACAGATCGATGATCTCGAGGATTTCCTGCTTCTGCTCGATTTTCAGCGCCATGTGCGCGGCCATGGTGTCGACCAGACGACCGGGCTCATCGATGCTGTTGAGCGACGACAGGACTTCAGCCGGAACCTTCTTGCCCAGCTGGACGTATTGTTCGAACTGCGACAGCAGCGTGCGCACGAAGACTTCCGACTCGCGCTCGGCGGCGTCGACTTCTTCGATCAGAGAAACTTCGGCGCGGCAGTGGCCATCGACTTCGCTGAAGCGCTCGACAGTACCACGCTGCTCGCCTTCGACCAGAACCTTGACGGTGCCGTCAGGCAGCTTCAGCAGCTGCAGAACCGTGGCAATTGTACCTACGCGATAGAGAGCGTCTTCACCGGGATCATCGTCAGCCGGGTTTCGCTGGGCCAGCAGCAGAATCTGCTTGTCACCCGTCATCGCTGCCTCGAGGGCTTCGATGGATTTCTCGCGCCCCACGAACAGCGGGATAACCATGTGCGGATAAACCACGACATCACGCAATGGCAGGAGAGGCAATTCGATGGTTGTCTTCATGATTTCGCCTCTACGGCGGCCGTATGGCCGTAATCAGATGGAATTAAGCTTGAAACCAAGATGGGGGCTGCCTCGAAAAAAAACAAGCGCAAAGCGGAGGTAAAAAACGACTTAAAAAAAAAGAGGCCCGAAGGCCCCTTCTTTGTTGCGGCGCTGTGAACGCTTACGCGTCCGGCGCTGCCTTGGCCGTCGGCTCACTGTTTTCGTAGATATACAGTGGCTTGGACTTGCCTTCGATGACGCTTTCATCGATCACGACTTTGCTCACCTCGGACTGCGAGGGGATCTCATACATCGTGTCGAGCAGCACACCTTCGAGAATCGAACGCAGGCCACGGGCACCGGTTTTACGTTCCAGGGCACGCTTGGCGACCGATTTCAGCGCGTCGGAACGGAATTCCAGATCCACGCCTTCCATCTCGAACAGCTTGGCATACTGTTTGGTCAGAGCATTTTTCGGCTCGGTGAGGATTTGCATCAGCGCAGCCTCGTCGAGCTCGTCCAGTGTCGCCAGGACCGGCAGACGACCGACGAATTCCGGGATCAGACCGAACTTGACCAGATCGTCAGGCTCGACTTCACGCAGGGATTCACCGACCTTCTTGCCTTCTTCCTTGCTGCGCACTTCGGCGTTGAAGCCGATGCCGCCTTTGGTGGAACGGTTCTGAATGACCTTTTCCAGGCCGGAGAACGCACCACCGCAGATGAACAGGATGTTACGGGTGTCGACCTGCAGGAATTCCTGCTGCGGATGCTTGCGGCCACCTTGCGGCGGTACCGAAGCGACCGTGCCTTCGATCAACTTGAGCAAGGCCTGCTGCACGCCTTCACCGGAAACATCACGGGTGATCGACGGGTTGTCGGACTTGCGGGAAATCTTGTCGATTTCGTCGATGTAGACAATGCCCATCTGGGCTTTCTCTACGTCGTAATCGCACTTCTGCAGCAGCTTCTGAATGATGTTCTCGACATCTTCACCCACGTAACCGGCCTCGGTGAGGGTAGTTGCGTCAGCGATGGTGAACGGAACGTTCAGCAAGCGGGCCAGTGTTTCGGCCAGCAGGGTTTTACCGGAGCCTGTCGGGCCGATCAGCAGAATGTTGCTCTTGCCGAGTTCGACGTCGTCAGCCTTTTTGTCACGCTGGTTCAGGCGCTTGTAGTGGTTGTACACCGCTACGGCCAAAACCTTTTTCGCACGCTCCTGACCAATGACGTACTGGTCAAGGATGCCGCTGATTTCTTTAGGCGAAGGCAATTTATGCGCGCTGCTTTCGGCCTGTGCTTCCTGCACCTCCTCGCGGATGATGTCATTGCACAGGTCGACGCACTCGTCGCAGATAAAGACCGAGGGGCCGGCAATCAATTTGCGCACTTCATGCTGGCTTTTGCCACAGAAGGAGCAATAGAGCAGCTTGCCGTTGTCCTCGCCGTTGCGGGTGTCAGTCATTCGTTCGATCCAAATCCGATAGGCTTGCAACACAAGATGAAGGCTATTGCGGGCTTTTTCAAGCCCGCCGCTGATCGGACATGCCGATCAGGCCTGTTTTGCGCTGCTTATATTAAGCTGGACGCTGGTTGATCACTTCGTCGATCAGGCCGTATTCCTTCGCAGCTTCAGCACTCATGAAGTTGTCGCGATTGGTATCGCGCTCGATTTCTTCCAGAGTACGGCCGCTGTGCTTGGCCATCAGCATGTTCAGACGCTCGCGGATGAAGAGGATTTCCTTGGCGTGGATTTCGATGTCCGACGCCTGGCCCTGGAAACCGCCCAGTGGCTGGTGAATCATCACGCGCGAGTTCGGCAGGCAGAAACGCTTGCCCGGAGCACCTGCGGTGAGCAGAAATGCGCCCATGCTGCAGGCCTGACCGATGCAGGTGGTCGATACGTTCGGCTTGATGAACTGCATGGTGTCGTAGATCGACATGCCGGCAGTCACCGAACCGCCCGGCGAGTTGATGTACAGATGGATGTCCTTGTCCGGGTTTTCCGCTTCAAGGAACAGCAGTTGCGCACAGATCAGGTTGGCCATGTAGTCCTCTACCGGGCCCACCAGAAAGATCACTCGCTCCTTGAGCAGGCGCGAGTAGATGTCGTAGGCACGTTCGCCACGAGCGGACTGCTCGACAACCATCGGGACCAGGCCGCCGGCGGCCTGGATATCAGAGTTCTGCTGAATATAAGAATTACGGAACATGCTCTGCAGTCGCTCCCAAATAGTTATGTCTTGAATACGCATAAGCCAGCTCGAGAGCTGGCTTATGGTGTGCACTTCTAACGCAAAATCAATCAGTCGGCTGCTGGAGCTTCTACCGGCTTGACTGCTTCTTCGTAGGAGACCGATTTGTCGGTCACACTAGCTTTCTGCAGAACAGTATCCACAACTTGTTCTTCCAGCACAACCGAACGCACTTCGTTCAGTTGCTGCTCGTTTTTGTAGTACCACGACACGACCTGCTCTGGCTCCTGGTAAGCGGAAGCCATTTCCTGAATCATTTCGCGAACGCGAGCTTCATCAGGCTTCAGATCGAACTGCTTGACTACTTCAGCAACGATCAGGCCCAGCACGACGCGGCGCTTGGCTTGCTCTTCGAACAGCTCGGCCGGCAGTTGGTCTGGCTTGATGTTGCCGCCGAACTGCTGAACAGCCTGCACGCGCAGACGGTCAACTTCGTTGGATAGCAGAGCCTTTGGCACTTCGATCGGGTTGGTGGCCAGCAGACCGTCCATTACCTGATTCTTGACCTTGGATTTGATTGCCTGACGCAGTTCACGCTCCATGTTCTTGCGAACTTCGGTGCGGAAGCCGTCGATGCCGCTTTCCTTGATGCCGAATTGAGCGAAGAACTCTTCGTTCAGCTCAGGCAGCTTAGGCTCGGACACAGTGTTGACGGTCACGGTGAACTCGGCGGTTTTGCCAGCCAGATCCAGGTTCTGATAGTCCTCAGGGAAGGTCAGGTTCAGAACGCGTTCTTCGCCGGCTTTAGCGCCAACCAGGCCTTCTTCGAAGCCCGGGATCATACGGCCGGAACCCAGTACCAGCTGAGTGCCCTTGGCGGAGCCGCCAGCGAACACTTCGCCGTCAACCTTGCCAACGAAATCGATGTTCAGCTGGTCTTCGTTCTGAGCAGCGCGGTCGGCCACTTCGAAACGGGTGTTCTGCTTGCGCAGGATGTCGAGCATCTTGTCCAGATCAGCGTCAGCCACTTCAGCGCTCAGACGCTCAACGGTGATGCCTTCGAAGCCAGCAACGGTGAACTCAGGGAAGACTTCGAATACAGCAACGTATTCCAGATCCTTGCCCGCTTCGAGCGACTTTGGCTCGATCGAAGGCGAACCGGCAGGGTTGAGCTTCTGCTCGACCACAGCTTCGTAGAAGGAAGACTGGATGACGTCGCCTACCGCTTCCTGACGCGCATCAGCACCGAAACGGCGCTTGATTTCGCTCATTGGCACTTTGCCTGGACGGAAGCCAGCAATTTTGGCCTTTTGGGCAGTCTGCTGCAGACGCTTGTTGACCTGAGTCTCGATGCGCTCTGCCGGCACGGTGACGCTCATGCGGCGCTCGAGAGCAGTAGTATTTTCAACAGAAACTTGCATGGATATTCCTCGTTGCACAGACGTTAGCCGGCCGTTTCCGACCCCAGAATCAAGGGCATGCATTCTAGTGGGTCAAACTCAAGAAGTCACCCTACTGGAAACGGGTAAAAAAACAGCAGGCAATTTATAGGGAGCGCCGCACGAATGCCGTGCACTCCACTGGCGAATACAAGCGATCACGTCAGGGCTCTGCAACAACGCTTCTATATATAGAAGCAACTACCAGATAGGCCCCGACAGGCGTTCCGGCAAAACCGGAACGACGAGCAGTTCAGCGTCATCCGATCCTTTAAAAGCGATGAAGTGCCCTGCCCTGCGCCTCGAAATCGGCCATGGCCGGATTTCGAAACCGCTAAAACAAAAAAGGCGCCAGACTGTTAAATCTGGCGCCTTTCGAAATATGGGGTGGACGATGGGGATCGAACCCACGACAACGGGAGTCACAATCCCGTGCTCTACCAACTGAGCTACGCCCACCATATTGCGTAACAAAAAAGCCAAACAACTTCTTTGTCGAAACTTCATCAGGCCCTAGGCACAGGTGAAGCTTTATTTGGTGCGGATGAAGAGACTCGAACTCTTACGCCTCGCGGCGCTGGAACCTAAATCCAGTGTGTCTACCAATTCCACCACATCCGCGGATGAAGCTTTTAAAGCAAAGGCGCCAGACCGTTAAATCTGGCGCCTTTCGAAATATGGGGTGGACGATGGGGATCGAACCCACGACAACGGGAGTCACAATCCCGTGCTCTACCAACTGAGCTACGCCCACCATATCGCGTTACTTGTGCCAAAGCTGCCTAATGGCGCACCCGGCAGGACTCGAACCTGCGACCATCCGCTTAGAAGGCGGATGCTCTATCCAGCTGAGCTACGGGCGCCTTGTTAATCTGTACTCTTAAAGGACTACAAACTAAGTGCTTTCCAGCGTCGCAGAACCTTGATTCCGCTTCACCTTCTTAACCAGTGCTAGGCTGTGCCCGACAAGTGCGACGAATAGTATAGAGGGCTCCAAAGGTCGTCAAATCCTTTTTGAAAAAAATTCATTTAATTAAAGGAGTTAGAGGAATTTGCTGACCAAGCGCCTTTGCCCTCACCGCTCGACATGCGAGAATGCGTTCTCATTTTTTCCCCTCTCGATGGTTAATCACGCGCAATGACTGCACAACTAATCGACGGCAAATCGATCGCCGCCAGCCTGCGCCAGCAGATCGCCCAACGAGTTGCCGAGCGTCGCCAGCAAGGCCTGCGCACGCCCGGCCTCGCGGTGATCCTGGTCGGCAGCGATCCTGCCTCTCAGGTTTATGTCTCGCACAAGCGTAAAGACTGTGAAGAGGTTGGCTTCCTCTCTCAAGCCTACGACCTGCCCTCCGACACCACTCAGGACGCCCTGACCGATCTGATCGATCGCCTCAACGACGATCCGGCTATCGACGGCGTTCTCCTGCAGTTGCCTCTGCCCGAACACCTCGACGCGTCCAAGCTGCTGGAACGCATCCGCCCGGACAAAGACGTCGACGGCTTCCACCCGTACAACGTCGGTCGCCTGGCCCAGCGTATTCCGCTGCTGCGCCCCTGCACCCCGAAAGGCATCATGACCTTGCTGGAAAGCACTGGCGCTGATCTTTACGGGATGGACGCGGTAGTCGTGGGCGCCTCCAATATCGTCGGTCGCCCGATGGCCATGGAATTGCTGCTGGCCGGCTGCACCGTCACTGTGACTCACCGCTTCACCAAGGATCTGGCGGGCCACGTCGGCCGCGCTGATCTGGTGGTCGTTGCCGCCGGCAAGCCGGGCCTGGTCAAGGGCGAGTGGATCAAGGAAGGCGCGATCGTGATCGACGTCGGCATCAACCGTCAGGACGACGGCAAACTGGTCGGTGATGTCGTTTACGAAACCGCCCTGCCCCGCGCCGGCTGGATCACCCCGGTACCGGGCGGCGTTGGCCCGATGACCCGCGCCTGCCTGCTGGAAAACACGCTCTACGCCGCAGAAACCCTGCACGTCTGACCGGGTTTTTACGCCGCATCAGAACCCCGCCTCGTGCGGGGTTTTTCTTGCCTGAGAAAAAACTTCAACCGTTCGCCGGAAACCGCTCTTTTTACAGGCCTTTTCACGAGATTTTCAGGTCTTACAAACAACCATCGACAGTTCTTCAGCCATACTCCTAAAATGCGCCGGTTTTGAGAAATAACCCGTTACAAACTAACGGTATATCCAACCTTTTAGAGTTCGCCCGCGTGAAAATTCGTCTCTCGATTCTGAGCCTGTTGTTTGCTGTTACAGGCACATTCATCACGCCAACGATCAACGCTGCGGAAACCACCGCTGCTCCACGTGACGCTTCGACATTGAAGATCGCGTCTGGCAGCGCCCTGCTCATGGATATGCAGACCAACAAAGTCATTTATTCCAGCAACCCTGACGTGATCGTGCCGATCGCTTCCGTCAGCAAGCTGATGACTGGCCTGGTCGTGGTAGAAGCTCGACAGAACATGGACGAATGGATCGATGTCGATATCAGGAACACCCCGGAAATGAAGGGTGTGTTCTCCCGGGTCAAACTCAAGAGTGAGCTGCCGCGCCGCGAGATGCTGCTGATCGCCTTGATGTCTTCGGAAAACCGCGCCGCCGCCAGCCTCGCGCACCACTATCCGGGTGGCTACGCTGCTTTTATTGCGGCAATGAACGCCAAGGCCAAGGCGCTGGGCATGACCAGCACGCACTTTGTCGAGCCGACCGGGCTGTCAGAGCGCAACGTTTCCACCGCCCGCGACCTGAGCAAATTGCTGGTGGCCGCGCACAAGCAACCGCTTCTGGTGCAACTGACCACCACCAAGGAAAAGACCGTGGCGTTCCGCAAGCCCAACTACACCTTGGGCTTCCGCAATACCGACCACTTGGTCAATAAGGCCGATTGGGACATCAAGATTACCAAGACCGGTTTTACCAACCCGGCCGGCCATTGCCTGGTGCTGGTGACGAAGATGGGCAACCGTCCGGTCGCCCTGGTGATTCTCGATGCGTTTGGCAAATACACGCATTTTGCCGACGCCAGCCGTATCCGCAGCTGGGTGGAAACCGGGCGCAGCGCCAACGTGCCTGCCGTGGCACAGCAATACAAAGCCGACAAGAACCTCAAGAGCCGTCAGAGCGGCGTGGTCGAGGCGGCGAAGTAGACCCAGCAATCATGAAAAAGCCCCGAATGTTCGGGGCTTTTTTTCGTCTGCGCGTCAGTCGTTGGGCAGCGGCATCTTGTCGTCATCGGGGATGCCATCGCCCGAGCTCGGCTCTGGCGAAACGTCCGGCGTCAGCACATTTGGCCGCGCCATCGGGTCGCGCATCGGGCTGTCCGGGTCCAGCACCGGATCAACCTCCGGCTCCGGCATGGTCGGTACGCTGTCAGGTTTGTGGTCATCGAAGCTTGAATCGGTACTCATACGCACCTCACATCAAGGTTTCAGATCGGCTAACGGATCATAGGGCTTGGCCGGTTTCTTCGGATCTTCACCGGGCTCGACATCCTGCGGGGCCTTAGCCGGACCGACCGGATCAACTTGCGGATCCTCGAGGTCCGGCGAATCCGGATCGAAGCCCAGATCATCGCCCGAGGAATGTTCGGACGAGTGTGGGCCTTTCGGGGTTTGGGAATCTGCCATGTTGCCTCCTTGATTCACCCGCGAAGCACGGGCATTAATCTTCAGAGGCCGGCCCGGCGCAGTCGTGCCCGGCAGATGACGAACGGAGGTTTATTGCGCCGCCAGAGCCTTTCGCGCCTGCGCCGCAGCGTTTTCTTCACCGGCCTGCGCCAGTTCATCGGCGGCTTTCAGCCAACGGGAGCGGTCGACGGCTGCCGGGATCTGCGACGGTTTCTGAATCAGGATCGCCCAGCCACCGGCCTTTTCGAGCGCTGCTTGAAAGCTGCCGAAATCCATCAACTGCCGACGATTCATGCCGGCGCGCAGCAGGACCTTCTGTTTGTTGCGGTCGTAGCCGGACAGGATCGCGTAACGCGGCTCGGCCCAGAATGCCGAACCTTCGCTGAAACGTACCATGACCGGGTAGCCCGCCGCGACCTGGGTCAGCAAGGCTGGCAGCTGGCTGTCGAGCGGATAAACCACCAGGCCATATTCGCGGGCAAGGTTCTGCATGTTTTGCTGAAGCTTGTCCTCAGCCCCCGGCAAGTGCAGCGGTTTTTCCAGAAGGCCCGGGGTGATGACGATGCCTTGTTGCGACAGCAGACTGGCGAGCACCTGCGGCCCACTCTGGTTGGCTTCGCCACGATAGAAGGTGCCACTGAGTTCAACCCGCTCTGGCAAGCGTTTGACTTCTAGCGCTACGTTGCCCGCACATCCGCTCAGCACCACCGCGCAAGCGCCGGCAAGCAACGCTCCGCGCACTCGAGAAAATACCTGAACCATCGTCACTCTCTTCCAGACGCCGGTCATCGTGTTCCGGCAACGCCAGCGATCATAGAGCCGCACCCGCCTGCGGTATAGCCTTAAACCGCAGAGCGGGCGATTGCATAGAGCAAACTGATTGGTCACTAACGACCTTTGGTCAATAGCTTGAAACACCCCATTGACTAGACTGTCACTGAAATAGAGCGAATTGCGAAAAGCGAGCGCCCGACGCAGGGCGAAGAGGAGGCACCAATGAGCCTGACCATGACCATCGTGATGTTGATAGCCGGCTGGCTGGCCGTGGCGACTGCCATGTTGTGGGGTGTGCTGCGGATTTCGCGGCGGCATCATCCGGTGCAGACGATGCCGGTTGAGAAAACAGAGAAGCATCCAGTGCGGCACGCTGCTGCGCATTGAAGATCAAGAGCCCCTCACCCTGGCCCTCTCCCGGAGGGAGAGGGAACTGACCGGCCCCCTCTCCCTCGGGAGAGGGCTGGGCGGGCGGCGTTCCGATGAGGGGCAAGCTCTAAACCACACCCCCAACATCAAAGCGAAAAAAAACCGCCTGAGCTCAACAGCCCAGGCGGTTTTTTGTGTTCTCAGCGATTACGCCTGCTGAACAACCTTCTTCTGCTTCGCCCGGCGCGACAGCATGTTCAACACTTCGATACCGGCCGAGAACGCCATGGCCGCGTACACATAACCTTTCGGAACATGGGCGCCGAAGCCTTCGGCGATCAGCGTCATGCCGATCATGATCAGGAAGCCCAGCGCCAGCATGACCACGGTCGGGTTGTCGTTGATGAACTTGGCCAGCGGATCAGCCGCCAGCAGCATCACCAGCACCGACACCACCACCGCGATGATCATGATCGGCAAGTGTTCGGTCATGCCGACAGCGGTAATGATGCTGTCGATCGAGAACACCATGTCGAGCATCAGGATCTGACCGATGGCCGCGGCAAAACCCAGGGTTACGGTCGAAGTCGCGGTCTTCGGGTCTTCCGGCGACGGGTCCATGCTGTGATGGATCTCGGTCGTGGCCTTCCACACCAGGAACAGGCCACCGGCGATCAGGATCATGTCCTTCCAGGAGAACGCCTGGCCAAGGATTTCGATCACAGGCTCGGTCAACTGCACGATGAACGCGATGGTGCTCAACAGGGCCAGACGCAGAATCAGGGCCATGCCGATACCGATACGACGCGCCTTCTGCCGATGCTGTTCGGGCAATTTGTTGGTCAGGATCGAAATAAAGATCAGGTTATCGATGCCGAGCACGATTTCCATTACCACCAGTGTGGCCAAAGCAACCCAAGCGGTGGGGCTGGCGGCGAGTTCTAACAGATATTCCATGGGTCAGTCCTGACTCTGTGTAAGACGGTTTAGATGGTCTTGGAGGAAGATTCGGATTCTTCCGCTTGTTTTTCCGGTGTTTCTTTTTTCTCGATCAAACCACCAGTGGCATCGCTGAGCGCTTGCTCAGCGGCTTTATGGGTGTCGTCGATTGCTTGTTTGGCGGTTTCAGCCGCCGCGCCCATCAGTTGTTGGGCGCTTTTTTCCGCCTGATCACAACCGGCCAGAACCAGTAAAGACGCAAACATCACTGCGGGAAATGTGTATTTCATAAGGTTTCCTTCGAATGAACAGACAGGCGCACACACCGGCCGTCGATGGCTGGGCATTCTAGGGAGATGAACACTTCAGGAAAATTCGTATTTTTAGCGGCTATACTTCGGTTTTCACGAAGTGGCCATCACTATGCTCAATTACCGACAACTGCATTACTTCTGGGTTGTAGCCAAAACCGGCAGCATCGTCCGGGCGTGCGAGCAGCTGAACCTGACGCCACAGACGATCAGCGGACAGATTTCACTGCTCGAACAAACCTATGGCGTGGAATTGTTTCGCCGGGTTGGCCGCCAGTTGGAGCTCACGGAAGCCGGGCGCCAGGCCCTGCCCTACGCCGAGCAGATGTTTCAACTGGGCGGCGAGCTGGAGCTGATGCTGCGAGCGCAGCCCAACGAGCAGCAGATCCTCTTTCGCGTCGGCGTGGCCGACGTGGTGCCCAAATCCATTGTTTATCGCCTGATCGCGCCGACCATGGAATTGAGCGAGCCGCTGCGCATCACCTGTCGCGAAGACAAACTCGAACGTCTGCTCGCTGATCTGGCCATCCAGCGTCTGGATCTGGTGATTTCCGACAGCCCGATGCCTTCGCATCTGGACATCAAAGGCTACAGCCAGAAGCTCGGTGAGTGCGGGATCAGCTTCTTCGCCACCGCCGAACTTGCCGCGCAGTATGGCCAGGATTTCCCGCGCAGCCTGCACGGCGCACCGTTGCTGATTCCCGGCGCGGAAACCGTGGTGCGCAGCCGTTTGCAGCGCTGGTTCGCCGAACAGCAGATCCAGCCGCAGATTGTCGGCGAATTCGATGACAGTGCTTTGATGCAGGCCTTCGGCCAATCCGGCAGCGGGATCTTTATTGGCCCGAGCGTGATTGCCGAGGAAGTGAAGCGCCAGTACGGCGTCGAGTTGATCGGCCAGACCGACGCCGTGAGCGAGTCGTTCTATGCCATCTCGGTGGAGCGCAAGGTCAAGCACCCTGGCATCGTAGCGATTACCGAGGGCGCCCGACGCGAGCTGTTTACCGGGTTATGAAGCGCAGACTTCACGCGGCTTCAGCGTCATCAGCACCATGGCGAGGAACACCGACAGCAAAATGAAGCCGGCAGCGGCAAAGCCGAGAAAGCCCAGCCCGGCACTGTCGATCACCCGGCCGCCGACCATCGCGCCCAAGCCGATGCCGAGATTGGCCCCGGCGATGTTCAGCGACGCGGCGAAGGCCGGCGCTTCCGGCGCGGCTTTCATCAGGCGCACATGGCTGACCAGGAACAGCGCCGCTTGGGTCACGCCCCAAATGCCCATCGCCACCGCCAGGCCGACTGGCGAATGAATGTTCGGCACCAGCGAAACCATACCGGCGATCATGAACGCACAGAACAACACCGACGCCCCCAGCGGATGCCGATCCACCGCTCGCCCACCGAGCGAGTTACCAACCAGCCCGACTGCGCCGAAGGCCATCAGGCACCAGCCGACCACGGTGCCGTTGAAACCGGCGAGACGTTCGAGGATGTCGGCAAGGTAGGTGTAAGCGGTGAACATGCCGCTGAACACCAGAATCGACAACAAGATATGGCCGATCATCAGCGGACTGCGCAGGATCTTGAACTGCGAACGGAAGCTGACCTGATGCTGGTGCAGACTGGTTTTCGGCAGATAGACAAACAGCAGCAAGGCTTTGGCAAACGCGATCAACGCGAGAATGCCGAATGCACTGCGCCAGCCGAACGCATCGGAAATCAACGTACCGACCGGAATGCCGAACACCGTGGCGCAGACAATACCGAAGCCGATCTTGGCGATGGCGCGGCCGGCGAAATCCGGGCCGACGATGTCCACCGCCGTCTCACTGGCCAAGGCCCAGAACACCGGCAAACCCAACGCCGGAATCAGACGCGCGATGGCCATCACCCAGATATTCGGCGCCAACGCTGCAACGGTATTGGCCAGACCGAACATGATCAGAATGCTGATGAACAGTTTGCGCCGTTCGAATCGGGCGAAATACGCGGTCAGAAACGGGCCGAACAGCGCCACGGTAAAGGCGAACAAGGTCACCAGCAGCCCGGCTTGCGGGATGCTGACTTCGAGGTCTCGGGCGATCGCCGGCAACAGGCCGACAATGACGAATTCCGTGGTCAGCACCGTGAACCCGGCGGCGGACAACAGAAGAATAGGCAACAGCATGCGCAACTCCAGCAAAACGACGACACCAGCGATGACCCGGAGGCCCGCTGGCAGAACTTGAAAATGAGGATGGCGAAGCTTAACAGACTGCGTCCGCACTGAGTTGCCCAAAACTGCCGATCTGCCGGGCCGATCCGGTGGCAGATCGTCACAGGCCTGAAGGTTCACGCCTAGGCTGTGATAAAGTCCGCGCCCTGAAAATCGTACAGCCGTTCAACGTGCCGTTTGGCGGCGTTGATGTCACTTCGACAGGCGTTTCGTGACTGCCCACGACGCTTCGCACCCTATAAAAAACAGAGATGCCGCTATGACCGCTTCATCCCCTTCGTTACTGCAACGCCTGAAACGCCTGAGTCTGGTCAGCCAGATCGTCATTGGTCTGATCGCCGGTATTGCCCTGGCCCTGATTGCACCGGAGCTGGCGAAGTCCACCGCGTTCATCGGCAAGGTGTTTGTCTCGGCGTTGAAAGCCGTGGCGCCGATTCTGGTGTTCGTGCTGGTGATGGCCTCGATCGCCAACCACAAGCACGGCCAGGAAACCCACATCCGGCCGATCCTGTTCCTCTACCTGCTGGGCACTTTCGCCGCAGCGGTGGTGGCCGTGGTTGCCAGCATGAGCTTTCCGTCGAATCTGGTGCTTTCGACGGAAAACGTTGCGGTCACTGCGCCCGGCGGCATCAGTGAGGTGCTGCAAAGCCTGTTGCTGAGCGTCGTCGACAACCCGGTCAGCGCGCTGATGAATGCCAACTTCATCGGCATTCTGGCCTGGGCGATCGGTATGGGCATTGCCATCCGGCATGCCGGCGACACCACCCGCGAGGTGCTGGGTGACTTGTCCAACGGCGTCACCGTGATCGTCCGTGTGGTCATTCGCTTCGCGCCGCTGGGCATCTTCGGCCTGGTCGCGTCGACACTGGCCACCTCCGGTTTCGGCGCGCTGCTCGGCTACGCGCACCTGCTGGCGGTGCTGCTGGGCTGCATGCTGTTCGTCGCGCTGGTGATGAACCCGCTGATCGTGTTCTGGAAGCTGCGCCGCAATCCGTACCCGCTGACCCTGATGTGCCTGCGTGAAAGCGGCATTACCGCGTTCTTCACCCGCAGCTCGGCGGCGAACATTCCGGTCAATCTGGAATTGAGCAAGCGCCTGGGCCTGCACGAAGACACCTACTCGGTATCGATCCCGCTCGGCGCGACCATCAACATGGCCGGTGCGGCGATCACCATTACCGTGCTGACCCTGGCGGCGGTGCACACTTTAGGCATCGCAGTGGACATTCCGACCGCAATCCTGCTCAGCGTCGTCGCAGCCATTTGCGCCTGTGGTGCCTCGGGCGTGGCCGGTGGTTCGCTGCTGCTGATTCCGCTGGCGTGCAGCCTGTTCGGCATCCCGAGCGAGATTGCCATGCAGGTCGTGGCGGTGGGCTTCATTATTGGCGTGCTGCAGGATTCGGCGGAGACCGCGCTGAACTCGTCGACTGACGTGCTGTTTACAGCGGCGGCTTGCCTGGGCGAGGAAGAGAAGGCTCAGCGTACGGCGTAACCGCCTTACCTTGTGGGAGCGAGCCTGCTCGCGAAAGGGGCGAGACATTCAGCATTAATATCGCCTGATACGCTGCATTCGCGAGCAGGCTCGCTCCCACAGAAAAACAAAAGCCCGCCAAGGCGCGAACCTTGGCGGGCTTTTTCGTATCCGGGTGTTTAGAACGCGCCCATGTAATCGCGCTTGCCCACTTCAACGCCGTTATGACGCAGCAGCGCGTAGGTGGTGGTAACGTGGAAGAAGAACTGCGGCAGGCCGTAAGTCAGCAGATACGCCTGACCACTGAAGCGCTTCTCTTTCGGCGTGCCCGGACGGGTCACGATTTCGATGCCTTCCTTGCCGTCGATCTGCTCTGGCTTGATCTCGCCAATGAAGGCCAGAACCTTGGTGATCAGCGCTTGCAGTTCGGCAAAGGTAGTTTCAGTGTCGTCGTACTTCGGCAGTTCGACTTCGGCCAGACGCGCCGACACGCCTTTGGCGAAATCCACGGCGATCTGCACCTGACGCACCAGCGGGAACATGTCCGGGTACAGACGCGCTTGCAGGAAGACGCTCTGGTCGATGTTTTTCGCGCTGGCGTGGGCTTCGGCCTTTTTCAGCACATCGCTCAGGGCGTTGAGCATTTGTTGAAAAACCGGGACGGATGCGGCGTACAGTGAAATGGTCATGGCAGTCTCATGTGATGGCTGGGTAATACGTGGTGGCGATTATAGCCATGCTTGATGAGCACACGGCTTGCCTTTTGTTTGGCAAGGATTAGGCTAGGCGGCTTCGACTGCAGAGGGAACGCGCGATGAGCAACGAACAAGAATCCACCTCCGAACAGCCACGGTTAAATGCCACGGAAATCCGCATTCTCGGTGCGCTGATCGAAAAACAGGCCACCAGCCCGGAAACCTATCCGCTGACCCTCAACGCGCTGGTGCTGGCCTGCAATCAGAAAACCAGTCGCGAGCCGGTGATGAACCTCAATCAGGGTCAGGTCGGGCAGAGCCTGCGGGCGCTGGAAGGTCGAGGTTTCACCCGGCTGGTGATGGGCAGCCGCGCCGACCGCTGGGAGCACAAGGTCGACAAGGCGCTGGAACTGGTGCCGGCACAGGTGATTCTGACTGGCTTGATGTTTCTGCGCGGCCCGCAGACCGTCAACGAACTGCTGACCCGCAGCGGACGCATGCACGAGTTCGAGGACGCCGAGCAGGTGGTTCATCAGCTTGAACGGCTGATCGCACGCGGTCTGGCGGTATTGATTCCGCGTCAGGCCGGGCAGCGTGAGGATCGCTACACCCACGCCTTGGGCGATCCGGCGGATATCGAGGCGATATTGGCGGCGCGGCAAAATCCTGGGGAGCGCTCGAGCGCTGGTGTTTCCCTGGAGCGTATCGAAGAACTGGAAGCGCGGATCGCCGCACTGGAAGAACGCCTGGCCCGCCTCGAATAATCGCAACAGAACCTCTGTGGGAGCGAGCCTGCTCGCGAAAGCGTAGTGTCAGTCACCACGATCTTGGATGACCCGCCGCCTTCGCGAGCAGGCTCGCTCCCACAGGGTGTGCGCGATATTCAGCAGCCCGCATCACTCCCCATCCCAATAATCCACCCCATCCACCTGCCGCGCGACAGCGACAAAGCCCGAGGCCTTGCCCTCGGCATCCACCGTGAAATTATCCATCACCGCATACTTGTTCGAATCCGGATACTCGCAGATCTCCGGCTGCTGCTGAGTGCTGATCGCCAGATAACGCAGCTCATCCGCGCTGGTATTGATGATCTGATGCGCCTTCTCGGGTCCGCCCGGTGGGCAGGCGATCACATCACCGGCGCGGATCGGAAAACGCTCGCCTCCCAAGCGCACCTCGCCCTCCCCGGCCACCACGTAGAACATCTCCTCATTGACCCGATGGCTGTGGAATGGACTGCCGCGCATGCCTGCTGGCAGCGCATAGAGGCGATAACCGAGTTTCTGCGCACCGAGTTGCTGGCCGATCCGCGCGAAACGCTGCTGATAACGCCCGGCGGTTTCGCCTTCAGGGGCCAGGGCTTCGGGAAGGGCTTCGAGTTCGACCTCGTTGAGATTGAGGATGGGCGGATGCATGGGCGGCCTCGGTTAGGGTTTTTGTGGTGGGCACATCTGTGCGTGCTGGCGAGGATTATAGATAGTGATCCAGAACCGCAGCGCGGCCTTCGCGAGCAGGCTCGCTCCCACATTCAATCGCATTCCAGCTCAACCTGTGGGAGCGAGCCTGCTCGCGAAGAGGCCAGCCCAGCCACTAAAAGATCAATCAGCTACGCGCAAAATCCACCGCCGCCGCAAACTGAGCCTCATTCGGCCGCACCCCGGTGTACAGGACAAACTGCTCCAGCGCCTGAATCGCAATCACCTCAAGCCCGGTAATCACTCGCTTGCCCTCGGCCCGCGCCCGCACAATCAGCGGCGTCTCCGAAGGGATCGCCACCACGTCGAATACAGTCTCAGCCGCTTTGATCACTTCAGGATCGAACGCCAGTTGCCCCGCCTCCGGCCCGCCGTCCATGCCTACCGGGGTGACATTGATCAGCATCTGAGGGCGCTCGTCACCCAGCTCGGCCTGCCAGCGATAACCCAGCGAATCCGCCAGGGCGCGGCCGGCCCGCTCGTTACGGGCGACAATCAAACCGTTCTTGTAGCCACCATCGCGCAGGGCGCTGGCCACCGCTTTGGCCATGCCGCCGCTGCCACGCAGAGCGAAGGTGGAATCCTTCGGCACCGCGTGGCTCTCCAGCAATTGCGCGACGGCGATGTAATCGGTGTTGTAGGCCTTGAGGTGGCCACCAGTGTTGACGATGGTGTTGATCGACTGGATCGCCGCCGCCGACGCATCCAGCTCATCGACCAGCGCAATGCAGGCTTCCTTGAACGGCATCGACACGCCGCAGCCACGAATGCCCAGCGCCCGGATGCCACCGACCGCGCCGGTCAGGTCCTGGCTGCTGAACGCCTTGTAGTAGAAGTTCAGGCCCAGCTGTTCATACAAATGGTTGTGAAAACGCAGACCGAAATTCCCCGGCCGCCCCGACAGGGACATGCACAATTGGGTGTCTTTGTTCGGGTTCATCTGCATGAATCTTCTCCTTCAAACGCACTTTCGGATGGACGGGATTGGCCAGCCCACCGGGTTCTGAATCATCATTTGGGCTTGTTTGTGGCGCCGCGTAGCCGGGTAAAGAAGCCGGTACAGACCTTACACAAAATTTACCCAGCGGCTGTGCTGAATTTCGCAAATTTGCTGTCTTAGCTGTATCCCCGCGACAACTGTGGGCCTGACTCAGGCCGCGGCGCCGGGTCGAAGAACCGAGGACTTATCATGATTCGTAAACTTCCCATCATGGCTTTGTTGATTGGCGCACTTGCCGTCACCGGCCAGGCTGAAGCGGGTGGTGGCCATGGCTGGCAGGGCCCTGCAGTGTTTGGCGCGATCGTCGGCTCGGCCATCATCGGCTCGGCACTGATCAACCAGGATCGGCCGGTGTACGTGCAGCAGCAGCCGGTTTATGTACAGCCGCAACCGGTCTACGTGCAGCAACCGCCACCGCCGGTCTATTACCAGCCGGCGCCGGTGTATGTGCAGCAACCGGTCTACGTGCAGCCGGCCCCCGTCTATTACGGCCCGCCTCGTGGTTATTACGGTCGCCCCCACGGCTACTACGGCGGCCCGCATGGCTACTACGGCGGTCCACGCTGGTAAGCGCAACACAGAGCCCCGTTTTCAAGCGGGGCTTTTTTATGACCGCTGGTCGGCCAACGTCTGAAAAAATCTCGCCAGGGTCGCTGTGAGAACAGTTTGAGCAGCTAAAGTCGGCATGATGGAATCGACCGTAGAGATTTTTTTCATCAAACGGTCACCGCTTTGTCATGACGGAACCGCAATCTGAATCCGTCCGTAAACAACAGATCGATAACAACAAGGACGACTGTATGCCCACACAAAACCCGCACCGCATCGTCGGTCTGTGCACCTCGAGCAAGGTGTACAGCGCGCTCACCGAGCTCAAGCACCTGGAAGGCCATCGCTGCGCCAAGCTGCTGTCCCTGCTCGCCGAAAACCTCGTGCACAAGGGCCTGCTCAATGAGCGCGAAGTCATGCACATGCTCGATCAAGTGGTCGAATGACGCCAGACCTCACTGGCATCAATGACCACTATCGAAAGCGTTGATTGTCCGTCGTGCCGGCAAATCCCTAAGGTAGCCCCATCAGTTTGATGGAGGTTTTCCCATGGCACAGGTTCAAATCATGTCGGTCATCGGCAGCGCAGTTCCCGCTTCGCTGCGTGCATCCGGTTTGCTCGCTTGCTGGTATCTGGTGCGCGATGGCGAGCCGATCAGCGGCCCGCTCACCTCGTTACCAGCGGCGCAGGCTTTGTCGCAACAGGTCGCCAGCAGCACATTTCATGCTTAGGGCAGTTGCACCTTGGGCTTGGTCTCGACGAACAGCGCCCAGCTCGACAGGAACAATGCGGCAATCAGCGGCCCGATCACAAAGCCGTTGAGGCCGAATACCGCGAGGCCGCCGAGGGTCGAGACCAGAATCAGGTAATCGGGCATTTTCGTATCCTTGCCTACCAGAATCGGGCGCAGCACGTTGTCGACCAGGCCGATCACGAATACGCCGAACAAGCCCAGCACCACGCCCTGCCAGATCATGCCGCTGAGCAGGAAGTACACCGCCACCGGCGCCCAGACAATCCCCGCGCCCACCGCTGGCAACAGCGACAGAAACGCCATCAGTACCGCCCAGAGCAATGCGCTGGGAATGTCGAGAAACCAGAAAATCAGCCCGCCCAGCGCGCCTTGGGTCACGGCCACCACCACGTTGCCCTTGACCGTGGCGCGCACCACGCGGTTGAACTTCAGTTGCAGGCGGCGCTTGTGGTTTTCTTCCAGCGGCACGGCGGTTCGCATCTTGCGCGCCAGCTCGGGGCCGTCACGCAGAAAGAAAAACAACAGATAGAGCATGATGAAAAAGCTCACCACGAATTCGAACGTGCCCTGACCGAAACTGAACGCCTGAGTCGCCAGCGCCTGGCTGCCCTGCATCGCCGCTTTGACGATCTTCTCGCGCAGGCTGTCGAGTTCGCCCATGCCAAAGCGGTCGAGCAAGTGCTGAAAGTAAGGCGGCAGGCTGTGCTTGAACTGCGCCAGATACGCAGCGATGTCCAGCTCGCCACTTTCGATGTTCTTGTAGACAGTCGCCCCTTCCTGCACCAGCAGGATGCTGACGATGATCACCGGCAGAATCGCGACCACCAGGCACAGGCTCAAGGTGCACAGCGACGTCACGTTGCGTTGCCAGCCGAACTTCTGCTGCAACCTGCGCTGTACCGGCGCAAACAGAATGCCGAGGATGACAGCCCAGAATACCGCGCCGTAGAACGGCAACAGAATCCAGATAAAGGCCACCGTGACCAGCACCAGCAGCACTGTCAGGGATTTGAATTGCAGACTCTTTTCGTTCATATCCGGTCCATGTCAGTCAGGCGTCACGCACGCCCGCCCCACTTAGTCAGCCGCCGAGCGCGCGAGTGCCATGTTTATTCATGGAGCATAGATCCAGATCAATGAACCCTCGCAACAGCTGCCCTACCCTGCGCGGCTTTTGCGACCGACATCCAAATGCAGACTCTCATCGCCCCCGAGCTTCTCGCCCCCGCCGGCACCCTGAAAAACATGCGCTACGCCTTCGCCTACGGCGCCGATGCGGTCTACGCTGGCCAGCCGCGCTACAGCCTGCGGGTGCGCAACAACGAGTTCGATCATGCCAACCTGGCGCTGGGCATCCGTGAGGCGCAGGCGCAGGGCAAGCGCTTCTACGTGGTGGTCAACATCGCCCCGCACAACGCCAAGCTGAAGACGTTTCTCAAGGATCTGGCGCCAGTGATCGAGATGGCACCGGATGCGCTGATCATGTCCGACCCGGGCCTGATCATGCTGGTGCGCCAGCACTTTGCGCAGATGCCGATTCACCTGTCGGTGCAGGCCAACACGGTGAATTGGGCGAGCGTCGAGTTCTGGCAGCAACAGGGACTGAGCCGGATCATTCTGTCGCGCGAACTGTCCCTCGAAGAAATCGGTGAAATCCGCGAACAGGTGCCGGACATGGAGCTGGAGGTGTTCGTGCATGGCGCGCTGTGCATGGCCTATTCCGGGCGCTGCCTGCTTTCCGGTTACATGAACAAGCGCGATGCCAATCAGGGCACCTGCACCAACGCCTGCCGCTGGAAGTACACGGCGCAAGAAGCGACGGAAAACCAGCTCGGCGAGATCGTCCAGACCTTTGAACCCGAGCCGACGCTGGGTCTCGGCGCACCGACCGATCAAGTCTTCCTGCTCCAGGAAGCCAATCGCCCCGACGAATTGATGCCGGCGTTCGAAGACGAACACGGCACCTACATCATGAACGCCAAGGACCTGCGCGCGGTGCAGCATGTCGAACGGCTGACGCGCATGGGCGTGCACTCCTTGAAAATCGAAGGCCGGACCAAATCGCACTTTTACTGCGCGCGCACCACCCAGGTATATCGCCGGGCGATCGATGATGCCGTGGCCGGGCGCGAGTTCGATCGCAGCCTGATGCTGGATCTGGAATCGCTGGCCCAGCGCGGCTACACCGAAGGTTTTCTGCGCCGGCATGTGCACGACGAATATCAGAATTATCAGCACGGCAGTTCGGTGTCGGAGCGGCAGCAGTTCGTTGGCGAGCTGACCGGCGAGCGCCGGGATCGCCTGGCCGAAGTGAAAGTGAAGAATCGTTTTGCCGTGGGCGATCATCTGGAACTGATGACGCCCAAGGGCAATTTCCATTTTGATCTGCATGAATTGCAGAGTGTCAGCGGCCAAGCGATCGAAGTGGCGCCGGGGGACGGGCATACGGTGTACGTGCCGATTCCGGACGCGGTGGATTTGCGCTTTGGGTTGTTGATGCGGGATTTGCGTGTTGGTTGACTGGCGATCTTGTCTGGCACTCGCAGCATGGCCGTAATTTGCTGCGAAGCCGATGCCGTCTTCGCGAGCAGGCTCGCTCCCACAGGGAGTTTGTGTCATCCACTGTGGGAGCGAGCCTGCTCGCGAAGAGGCCGGCCCACTCAATGAATAATCCAGACCTCAGCGCAAATCATCCGACAACGGCGTCGGCTCGTCTGCCGACGGTACATTGTCGTCATCCGGCGGATCCTTCCAGTCATCCGGCCGGTCGGCATCGCTCAATGGGTCGCGGCCAGGGTCCATGCCCGGCGGGGCGTCGTGATCGCTCAGGGTCGGCTCGTCAGTGCCGGATACGGGGCGGGTCTGCTCGGTGGGCGCCATGCCACCGGGAACAAGCGAGTCATCAGCCATGCTGCACCTCACAATACTGGCCCGGATTATCCGGGGCGTATTGTTTGGAAGCGCGACCGTTGACGGCGTGCGATAGATCAGACCAGCGGCATCAGCCTTGGGCGATAAAGCGATCACGACTGTTGGTCAGGTGCAGCCACATCGCGGCACGGGCGGCATCGGCGTCCTGACGTTTGATCGCGTTCAGAATCGCCTCGTGTTCCAGATTGGCCAAGTGGCCGAGCTTGCTCAGATCCGCCGCGCCACGCTCGGCAGCATTCAGGCGATTGCGCGGGATCATCGCACTGCCCAGGTGCTGCATGATTTCGCTAAAACAAGCATTACCGGTGGCCTCGGCGATCAGCAGATGGAAACGCCGATCGGCCTCCACGCAGCTGTCGTTGTTGGCCAGCAGCCGTTGATAGTCATCCAGCGCCTGACGCATCTGCTGGACCTGCTGCTCACTGCGCCGCTGCGCCGCCAGCGCCGCCGCTTGCGTCTCCAGGCCCATGCGCAATTCGAGAATGCTGCGCACGCCGAGCGCCGTATCGACGTTCAGGCGCAGGCCCTGCTCCGCTGCACGCTCGATCACGAAAGTGCCGATGCCATGGCGCGTCTCCACCAGCCCCGAGGCCTGCAACTTGGAAATCGCCTCGCGCACCACCGTGCGGCTGACGCCGTGCTCCTGAACGATGGAGTTCTCCGAAGGCAGCTTGTCACCGGGCGACAGTTGTCCGAGCAGGATGCTCTGGGTGAGCTTTTCCACCAGGTCATGAGCGAGGTTGTGCGTGCGTTTGCGCGCGGGCGCGTCGAGGTCTTCTTGCATGATCGGTTCCGGTGATCGGGGCTTGCCGATCGTAGCACTGCGGGATGACGGTTGAGATGGATTTTAGCGGTCGATAGGCCATCTACTTGTATGACAACACTCAATTACGTCGAATATTTTCAATAGCCAGCCATCACGCATCACCATTCATATCTCAAAAAAGCGCTCCGCTCGACTGGCGCAACAATCAATAAATACAAGCTTAAATCCTGTTTTCGCATAAAAAACCGAACAATCAGAAGAATTTGATCGCCCTCCCCACTTGTAGGACAAAAAATTACAGTTGTATGATGTCTAGCAACAACGCAGCACCCAGCCCTACCCGCATAAAAATAATCAGTGGGAGAAACATCAGTGAAAACCTCCATCTCCGGGATGCAGGACAGCGTCGACCCGACGCTCGCCTCAGCCATCTCCAAAGTCAAACGCCACGTCCTGCCGCTCTTCGTGATCATGTTCATCGTCAATTACATTGACCGGGTGAACATCGGCTTCGTCCGCACGCATATGGAAACCGATCTGGGCATTGGTGCTGCCGCCTATGGCTTCGGCGCCGGGCTGTTCTTCATCGGTTACGCGCTGTTCGAAGTGCCGTCCAACATGCTTTTGCAGAAAGTCGGCGCACGCATCTGGCTGACCCGCATCATGTTCACCTGGGGCATAGTCGCGGCCTGCATGGCCTTCATCCAGAACGAAACCCACTTCTATATTCTGCGTTTCCTGCTCGGTGTCGCCGAGGCCGGGTTCTTTCCCGGGGTGATTTATTACTTCACCCGTTGGCTGCCCGGCGTCGAGCGCGGCAAGGCGATCGCGATCTTCCTCAGCGGCTCTGCCGTGGCCTCGCTGATCTCCGGCCCGCTGTCCGGTCTGCTCCTGCAGATCAATGGGCTGGGCATGCACGGCTGGCAATGGATGTACTTCATCGAGGGGATGTTCTCGGTGTGCCTGTGCGTGTTTGTCTGGTTCTGGCTGGACGCCAAACCCCACGACGCGAAATGGCTGAGCCGCGCCGAACAGGATGCGTTGGTCAGCGCCATCGACGACGAGCAAAAGGCCCGCGAAGCCGCGACGCCGATCCGGCCGTCGCTGGGCAAACTGCTCAAGGACCGGCAGATCATTCTGTTCTGCCTGATCTACTTCTTCATTCAGTTGACCATTTATGCGGCGACTTTCTGGCTGCCGAGCATCATCAAGAAGATGGGCGAACTCAGCGACGTGCAGGTCGGCCTGTTCAACTCGATTCCATGGTTGCTGTCGATCGTCGGCATGTACGCCTTCGCCTCGCTGTCGGCGAAGTGGAAACATCAACAAGCTTGGGTCGCCACCGCCCTGTTGATCGCCGCAGCGGGGATGTTCATGTCCACCACTGGCGGGCCGATCTTCGCCTTCGTCGCGATCTGCTTTGCGGCGCTGGGCTTCAAATCCGCCTCGTCACTGTTCTGGCCGATTCCCCAGGCTTATCTGGATGCACGCATCGCGGCGGCAGTGATCGCGCTGATCAACTCGGTCGGCAACCTCGGCGGCTTCGTCGCACCGACCACTTTTGGCCTGCTTGAGCAACACACCGGCTCGATTCAGGGCGGCCTCTATGGTCTGGCCGCGACCTCGATCATCGCCGCAATCATCGTCTTCGCCGCGCGCACCACGCCGAAACCCGCTGCTGAAAAGGCTGTGGCCGACGCCGCGCCGAAACACGCCTGACTTCGTCTCGACAAGGAAAACAATAATGACTACTCACGACACCGCCAAAGCTCCGATCATCACCGACATGCAAGTGATTCCGGTGGCCGGTCACGACGGCATGCTGCTCAACCTGAGCGGCGCCCACGGGCCGTTTTTCACCCGCAACATCGTCATCCTCAAGGACAACGCCGGTCACACCGGCGTCGGCGAAGTGCCCGGTGGCGAGCGCATTCGCCAGACCCTGGAAGACGCGCGCAATCTGGTGGTCGGCAGCCCCATCGGCACCTACCAGAAGATCCTCAACCAGGTGCGCCAGACCTTCGCCGACCGCGATGCCGGCGGCCGTGGTCTGCAGACGTTCGACCTGCGCATCACCATTCACGCGGTCACCGGCCTGGAAGCCGCCCTCCTCGACCTGCTCGGCCAGCATCTGGACGTGCCGGTGGCGGCGCTGCTCGGTGAAGGTCAGCAACGCGACGAAGTGAAGATGCTCGGTTATCTGTTCTACGTCGGCGATCAACACGAAACCGATCTGGCCTATCGCAGCGAACCAGACGCCGACAACGACTGGTTCCGCGTGCGCCACGAGAAGGCCTTGACCGCCGAAGCGGTGGTGCGTCTGGCCGAGGCGGCGCACGCCAAGTACGGCTTCAAGGATTTCAAACTCAAGGGCGGCGTGCTCAGCGGCGATGCCGAAATCGAAGCGGTCACAGCACTGGCCGAGCGCTTCCCCGACGCGCGGATCACCCTCGATCCGAACGGTGCATGGTCATTGAAAGAGGCGATTCGTCTATGCCGCGATCAGCACCACGTACTCGCCTACGCCGAAGATCCGTGCGGCGCGGAAAACGGTTATTCCGGTCGCGAAGTCATGGCCGAATTCCGTCGCGCCACCGGGCTGAAAACCGCGACCAACATGATCGCCACCGATTGGCGTGAAATGGGCCACGCGATTCAGTTGCAGTCAGTGGACATCCCGCTGGCCGACCCGCACTTCTGGACCATGCAGGGTTCGGTGCGGGTCGCGCAGATGTGCCACGAATGGGGCCTGACCTGGGGCTCGCATTCCAACAACCACTTCGATATTTCCCTGGCCATGTTCACCCACGTCGCCGCCGCCGCACCCGGCGAGATCACGGCCATCGACACCCACTGGATCTGGCAGGACGGTCAGCGCCTGACCAAGGCACCGCTGCAAATTGTCGACGGCTGCGTGCAGGTGCCGCAGAAACCGGGACTGGGCGTGGAACTGGACATGGATCAAGTGGCCAAGGCCCACGAACTGTACAAAGGCATGGGCCTCGGCGCGCGGGATGACAGCGTGGCGATGCAGTTCCTGATTCCGGGGTGGAAATTCGATAACAAGCGGCCGTGTCTGGTGCGGTGATCCAGCAGGCGCCGCTGATTTCAATTGTGGGAGCGAGCCTGCTCGCGAAGGCGTCAGGTCAGTCGATAGTGCTGTCGCTGATGCACCGCTTTCGCGAGCAGGCTCGCTCCCACAAGGGGGGGGGTTGTGTCAGGCAGAAACTTGCAGTAACCACGCCTTGAACGCGTTCATCGCCGCCGTTTCCGCTCGCGACTGCAACCGCGTCAGCCAGTAGCTGCCGGTGGTTATCTCGATTGCAAACGGCTGGCAAATCGCATCAGCCGCCAGTTGCCGGGCGAACATCAGTGGCGGCGCCAACGCCACGCCGCCGCCCTGCAACGCCGTTTCCATCATCGCCAGTGAAGAGTCGAAGACGATGCTTTGCGGTGGCGCAGCCTGGGTCGCCAGGCCCGCCGCCTGAAACCACTGCGGCCATTCATCAGTGCGATAGGAACGCAGCAAGGTCTGCTGCAACAGGTCCGCCGGCGCGTGCAGTTGCCGAGCAATCTCCGGCACGCATAACACCGACAACGGTGCATCGAGCAAGCGTGTCGCCTCGATGCCATGCCAGGCGCCAGCGCCGAAACGAATCGCGTAATCCAGCCCTTCCGCCGCCACATCGACCCGGTTGTTATTCGTCGAGAGGCGTAAATCGATCAGCGGATATTTCCCGCGAAAATCCGCCAGTCTCGGCAACAGCCAACCCACCGCAAACGTGCCCACCGCGCCGACCGTCAACATGTCGCGATACTGCCCACCAGCCAGACGCTCGAGCATCTGCGCAATGTGGTCGAATGAGGTGCTGAGCACCGGCAGCAAGGTTTCGCCTTCACTGGTCAGCATCAGCCCACGGGGCAGGCGTTTGAACAGGGTCAGGTTGAGCTGCGCTTCCAGGCTTTTGACCTGATGGCTGACCGCTGCCTGCGTTACGCACAGTTCGACGGCGGCGCGGGTGAAGCTCAGATGACGTGCCGAGGCTTCAAACGCGCGCAGAGCGTTGAGCGGCAGTTGCGGTCGAATCATGGGTTGTCCCAAATTTTTCTAAGGGTTCGTGCGAGTTTTCATCGTTTGTCGAAGGTCGGCAAAGTGCCTAAATTAACCGCGCTGATCAGCCGCCCGATGAAAAAATCACCCGCAGTGTAGCGGGATACAACAAACGACACTCATGGAGAGTGATTCACTCATGTGTTCCTTCAAACCGAGCAAGGTCTTTTCCCACAGCGCTTTCGCACTGTTCTTCGGCAGCGTTGCCTGTCATGCCGCAACGCCGACGGATGCGCAATTGCAGGCACTGGTCAGCCAAGCCGTCACCCCGGTGATGCAGCAAAACAACATCCCGGGGCTGACCGTAGCGATCACGCTGAATGGCCAGGCGCATTACTTTAATTACGGAGTCGCTGCCAAAGACACCGGGCAAAAAGTCAGTGAAAACACCCTCTTCGAAGTCGGCTCGGTGAGTAAAACCTTCACCGCCACCCTCGCCGGTTACGCCCAGGCCACAGGCAAACTTGACCTGTCGAGCAAGGCCAGCCAGCTCTGGCCGGAGCTCAAGGGCAGCGCCTTCGACAACATCAGCGTGCTGCAACTGGGCACCTACAGTGCTGGCGGTCTGCCGTTGCAATTTCCTGCCGAGGCGGATTCTTCCGACAAGATGCTCGGCTATTACCAGCAGTGGAAACCGCAATTTCCCGCCGGCAGCCATCGCCTGTATTCCAACCCGAGCCTGGGCCTGTTCGGCTACCTGACGGCGAAAAGCCTCGGCCAACCGTTCGAGCAGGCAATGACGCAAACCCTGCTGCCGAAACTCGGTTTGCAGCACACCTTCCTCAGCGTGCCGCCAGCGCAGTCGAAGCTTTACGCCCAAGGCTACGACAGCGCCGACCAACCCGTGCGCGTCAGCCCCGGCGCCCTTGACGCCGAGGCCTACGGCATCAAAACCAGCGCCGCCGACCTGCTGCGTTACGTCCAGGCACAACTGAAACCGGCCAGCCTTGCGCCTGATCTGCACCAAGCCATCGCCAACACCCACGTCGGTTATTACCGCGTCGGCGACATGACCCAAGGCCTGGGCTGGGAGCGCTACGCCTACCCGATCAGCCTGGAAAAACAGCAAAACGGCAACTCGACCCCCATGGCCATGGAACCTCACAAAGTCGAGTGGCTGACCCCACCGCAAGCTGAGCCGGCCAATGTGCTGTTCAACAAAAGCGGTTCTACGCGGGGCTTTGGTGAGTATGTAGCGTTCGTGCCGTCGCGGGACATGGGCATCGTGATTCTGGCCAACAAGAATTACCCGAACGTCGAACGGGTGAAGATTGCGCACACGGTTTTCGCGGCGTTGGCGGATTAAGAGCAAAAGATCGCAGCCCGAGCCTTCTGCGGCTCCTACAGGATCGGGTTTTCACTCGGTTAACGTTGGAGGTGTCGCAGGCTGCAACAACTTTCGATCAGCAGATGACTTGTGGGAGCGAGCCTGCTCGCGAATGCGCTCGATCAGTCACCTTTCAGCGCCTGAAAAACCGCTATCGCGAGCAGGCTCGCTGCCACATTTGAACTGTGCACTTCACAAAAAAATGTGGGAGCTGGTTTGCCAGCTCCCACAGGGATTTTGCTTCACTCACGCAACGCGCAATCAATCATCCGGCATCTGCGGCGGTTTGCTCGGTTTGGCCGGTTTGCTGCCCTTCGCGCCTTTGGCCGGTTCCGGCTCGGTGGCGGCGGGTGTTTGCGCTGCGGCCGCAGCGGCGGCTTCTTTTTCGGCCATGGGCATGGCGTCGATGGTTTCGAAGATCTTCGCCAGGCTCAATGCCTTGGCTTCATCACCCGAGGCGGAGAGCTTGGTTTCGCCGTCCTTGCCCACCAGGAACACTTTTGGATAGGCGCCGGCGCCGAGCTTCAGCGAGCGCAGCAGGGCCATGGTGTCCTGCTGGCCCATGTCCTTGCCGTCGAGCTGGCCGGACATGCTGAGGATGGTGTAGACCTTGATGTTGCGGTCGGTGACGCCCTTTTTGTTGGCCGGGTCTTCGAGTGACTTTTTCAGGCTCAGCCACACCGGATCAACGGTGCTTTGCGCAATCACGATCAGCGGACGGGCGCGGCCCACGTCCCCGGCCAGGGGTGAATCGCTGTCGGCGGCTAACAGGGGGCCGGCGATTGCCAGCAAGAGGGTCAGGGTCAGGGACCTGATGAGCATGCGCATCTCCTTTTGATATCCACGCACTACTGATTGCGCATCGTGGCGATTGTTCCGGCGGCGTCTGGCAAAAAGGCATTGCCCTGTCAGAAGCTTAGGTCAGGGAGAACTTTGCGCAACATGACGTAAGCGATCATCGGCACCTCCCTACGGCCGCTGCACAGGAAGTGTTTTCTCCAGGCTGAGTCAGAACGCCAACTTGTAACCAATCAACACCAGCATCGTCGCCAGGCACGGGCGCAGGACTTCGTCGGAGATACGTCCGGTCAGGTGGCTGCCGAGCCAGATGCCGGGCAGCGAGCCCATCAGCAGGAAGCCCAGCACGCCCCAATCCATGTTGCCCATGCTTGCGTGGCCGAGGCCGGCGACGAGGGTCAGGGGTACGGCGTGGGCGATTTCGGTGCCGACCAGGCGCCGGGTTGGCAGCAGTGGGTAAAGGATGAACAAGGCGACGGTGCCCAGTGCGCCGGCACCGATCGAGGTCAGGGCGACCATGGTGCCGAGGATCAGACCGGTGATCACCGTCATCACGTTAAGCCGCGAACCGCTCGGGTTGTAGTTGCCGCCGGCGCGTTTGTGGGCGAATTCGAGCAAGCGTTTCTTGAAGAAGATTGCCAGGGCGGTGGCGAAGAGGACGAAGCCGAGCGCCTGTTTGATGATGGCGTTCATCGCGTCCGGCGCGGTGTGCAGGGTGCTGAGGAACCACAGGGTCATGGCCACGGCCGGCACGCTGCCGAGGGTCAGCCAGCCGGTGATCGCCCAGTCGATGTTCTTGTTTTTTTTGTGAACGAGGACGCCGCTGGATTTGGTGATCGCGGCGTACAGCAGGTCGGTACCTACCGCCGTCGCCGGGTTGATGCCGAACCACAGCAGAATCGGCGTCATCAACGAACCGCCGCCGACACCGGTCATGCCTACGATAAACCCCACCACCAGCCCGGCAATCACAAGGCCGAAATTTGCCAATTCCATTCAAACGTCCAGAAAACGACAGGAAAATCTGGCCCGCAGCATAGCGATTTTTCTTATAACCACATATATCGATGCGGTCTATGGTTATGCCATATCGAATTTACCGCAGATGCCTGTGGGAGCGAGCCTGCTCGCGAAGGGGGTGTCAGCCGACCGATGAGTTGAATGATGCAACGCTTTCGCGAGCAGGCTCGCTCCCACAGTGGATCTTTGCGCTACAGAAAACCTGCCGTGCTCACTGCACCGGCAGGAAATTCAGAAACAGCAGGCTCTGCGCGTAATTCAGTCCGATCCTGCGATAGCGCTCATCGAGCATCTGCGTGAGCAGGTCGAGGCGTGCGACGATTTTGCTGAATTCGGTGGCGAAGCTGAGGTTGCTGCCCTCCTCCGAGATTTCGTTGGAGAACAGCAACGGCTGGCCTTCCTTGTTCTGCCGTTGCGACAAAATCCACATGGCTTTTTCGATGTTACGCGCGGCGTTGTGCACGAACGTCGGATTGATCGCGTCGGTCATGTAGAACTCGGTGCGATTGCCGTGAGCGGTGACCAGCATGCTGCCGATTGCATAGATGAAGGCGCCGACGCGGTCGCCGAGGAATTCCGGACTCATCGCATAGCTCAGTGCCGCCAGATCCTTGCGCCCGCCCAGCACGGGCAATGGCTGCTGTTGCTCGACAGCGAGACGCACCTGTTTCACGGCGGCGTTGACGGTGAGGAAACCGGATTTGCGCAGTTCTTCCGGGTTGCGCAGGTAGAGCTTGCCCATCAGCCGGTAAAGGCTGTCGAGGTTGTCGCGCATCGCCAGGGTGGCCATGCGGTCGACGCTGGTCTGCAGAAATTCCTGCGGCTGCCCTTCACGTATCTGATTGAAAAATCCATTGCCGTTCTGGTGGCTGCAGCCGCTGAGCAACAGCGACAACAGGCAGGCCAGCAGCAGGCACGGGCGGCGGTGAGCGACGGTGATCAGGGCAAAAACACTCGGCATGAAATCTCGGACAGGCACATTCCTGTGCGGCGGGAGTCACCGCATCCTGGCCATGCATAGAGCCGCCGATTACGAAAAAGTGCAGTGCCCGGGCGGTGAGCCGACCTTCGGTGCTTTTCGCCATGTCAATTAGTCGGACTTTATATTTGCCAACAGCGGTAAATCCGCTATAAATCTTCTTTCTCGACTCAAATAGCATGACTAGTGACATATAGGAGCAGCCTTCGGCAGCTCCTACGGTCAATACGAAAACAACAACAAAAAGGAAGGTCAACCATGCTTCAATCCCGTCACCTGCTCTCCGGCCTCGGACTGTCCCTGATGATCGCTACCCTTTCCGCCAACGCGGCGGGCCTGACCGCCGAACACAAAGCCTTCGGCAAAACCAATGACGGCACGCCTGTCGAACAGTACATCCTGCGCAACAGCCACGGCATGCAGGCCACCGTGATCACCTACGGCGCGACCCTGCAAGCGCTGAAAGTCGCCGACAAGCACGGCAAGTTCGACGACATCGTGTTGGGTTTTGACGATGTGCAGGGCTATCAGAAAGGCACCGCGTACTTCGGCGCGACCATCGGCCGCTTCGGCAATCGTTTGGCCGAAGGTGCTTTCGAACTTGATGGCAAGCGTTATCAAGTGCCGCAGAACGACAAATCCAACGCCCTGCACGGCGGCCCCGAAGGTTTCGACAAGAAAGTCTGGAAGGCCAAAGAAACCAAGGACAAGGATTCGGTTGGCGTAACCCTGACCTACCTCTCGGCCGACGGCGAGATGGGCTTCCCAGGCAATCTGACCACCGAAGTCACCTATCGCCTGACCGACAACAACGAGCTGCGCATCGACTACAAGGCCAGCACCGACAAGCCGACCGTGCTCAACCTGACCAACCATAGCTACTTCAACCTGGCCGGTGCCGGCAATGGCGATATTCTCAAGCAAGTCGCCATGATCAACTCCAGCCATTACACGCCGGTCACCGCCAAACTGATCCCGACCGGGGAGCTGGCGGCTGTCGCCGGCACGCCGATGGACTTCAGCAAACCGACGGCAATCGGCACGCACATCAAGGCTGATCATCCGCAGCTGAAATTCGCCGAGCCGAAACAGGGCGGCTTCGATTTCAACTGGGCGCTGGACACCAAGGGCGATGTCAGCAAGCTCGCCACCGAAGTCAGCGACCCGCAATCCGGAAGGGTCCTGCAACTGTTCACCAGCGAGCCGGGCGTGCAGTTCTACACCAGCAACTTCCTCGACGGCACGGTCAAGGGCAAGGGCGGCAAGGTCTATCCACACTGGGGCGCGTTCACCCTCGAGACCCAGCACTACCCGGATTCGCCGAACCAGCCAGACTTCCCGAGCACGCGGCTTGATCCGGGGCAGACTTACGCCCACAGCGTGATCCTGAAGTTCTCCACCAAGTAACCTGCCATGCTCCCCCTGTGGCGAGGGGATTCATCCCCGTTGGGATGCGAAGCAGCCCCGATCCTGCAACACGCGCTGTACCAGACAGCGTTCTATTGCAGGTTTTTGGGGCTGCTTCGCAGCCCAGCGGGGATGAATCCCCTCGCCACAAATCCCCTCGCCACCAGATCCCCTCGCCACGATTGACCGGTTTCATCCTTGACTCCTCCTTCCTTCCGGGAACCCTTGCTCTATCCTGCTGCCCACTAAAGATATCGACTCTTTAAGGCAGGAGGTTTGGATGCGTACTCTTGAATTGGCCGGCGTACAGGTTCCCGTGATTGGTCAGGGCACCTGGCGCATGGGCGAAGATCGTTCGGCGCACAGCCGTGAAGTGGCGGCGCTGCGCACGGGCATCGAGCTCGGCATGACCCTGATCGACACCGCCGAGATGTACGCCGAGGGCGGTGCCGAAACGGTGGTCGGCGAAGCCATCGCCGGTCTGCGCGATCAAGTCTTTCTGGTCAGCAAGGTCTACCCGCACAACGCCAGCCGCGAGGGCATCCCGCAAGCCTGCGAGCGCAGTTTGCGTCGGCTCGGCACCGACTACATCGATCTGTATCTGCTGCACTGGCGCGGTCAGTATCCGCTGGAGGAAACCGTCGAAGCCTTCGAACGCCTGCGCGAGGACGGCAAGATCGGCCGTTGGGGCGTGTCGAATTTCGATGTCGACGACCTCGAAGAACTCTCCAGCTCGGCCTGCGCCACCAATCAGGTGCTGTACAACCTCGAGGAGCGCGGCATCGAATTCGATCTGCTGCCGTGGTGCCAGCATCAGCGCCTGCCGTTGATGGCGTACTGTCCGATCGGCCAGGGCGGCGCGATGCTCGCCGAGCCGGTCCTGCAAGACATTGCCAGCCGTCACAACGCCACCCCGGCGCAGGTTTCGCTGGCGTGGCTCCTGCGCCATGACGGCGTGATTGCGATTCCCAAGGCTGTGCGCCCGGAGCATGTGCAACTCAATGCCGAGGCGGCGCAGTTGCAACTGGACGCCGGGGATCTGGCGGCGCTGGACAAGGTGTTTCCGGCGCCACAACGCAAGCAGCGACTGGCCATGGTCTGAGCTGCCGACTGCGAGGGCTTCGCCATGAGAAGCACAGATCTGCACGACCCGTACAACCTGCAACGTTTTGTCCAGGCTCAGGACGCGGTGTTCGAACGGGTCCAGCGTGAACTCGAGACGGGCCGCAAGCGCAGCCACTGGATGTGGTTCGTCTTCCCGCAGTTCGCCGGGTTGGGCGGCAGCGAGATGGCCCGGCGCTTTGCCATTGGTTCAGCCGAGGAAGCCCAGGCCTATCTGGCCCACGAGCTGCTCGGGGCGCGGCTGCGCACCTGCACGCAACTGGTGCTGAATGTGCCGCAGCGCTCGATTGCAGACATTTTCGGCCATCCCGATGACCTGAAATTTCATTCTTCGATGACTCTGTTCGCCCAGTTCAGCGCCGAGGACAGCCTGTTCCATCAGGCACTGGAGCGGTACTTCCACGGCATTCTCGATGAATGGACGCTGCAATTGCTCGACTCAAAACAGGCCCAGTTGCCCACCGATCAGGGTTGAGAAGTCGTCGTCGACAAACGGCAGAATCGCATCCGCTACCGGTTGCAATTGGCGGGTGATGTAGTGGTCGTAGTCGATGGCGGCGCGGCGTACCTCCAGCGGCTCCGGGCCGGCCAGGGTGATGACGTAGCTGATCCAGCCGCCGTTCTGATATTGCCGTGGCCGCCCGTGCTCGGCATTGTATTCGTCGGCCAGCCGCGCCGCGCGGACGTGCGGCGGCACATTGCGTTCGTAGTCGTCGAGGGTGCGGCGCAGGCGCTTGCGGTAGATCAGCCGATCGTCGAACTCGCCAGCGAGCGTCTTGCGCACGTAGTCGCGCACGTAATCCTGATACGGCTTGCGCTGGAAAATCCGCTCATACAGCTCCTGCTGAAATTGCCGGGCCAGCAGCGACCAGTCGGTGCGCACGGTCTCCAGGCCCTTGTAGACCATTTCTTCGCTGCCATCGGCGCGGGTAACGAGGCCGGCGTAGCGCTTCTTGCTGCCCTCCTCGGCGCCGCGAATCGTCGGCATCAGAAAGCGCTTGTAGTGAATCTCGAACTGCAATTCCAGCGCGCTTTCCAGCCCGTATTCCTCGCGCACATGCGCGCGCCACCAATCGTTGACGTGCTTGACCAGCGCATGGCCGATCTGCGCTGTTTCTTCCTGGCCGTGCAGACTGCGCAGCCAGACGAAGGTTGAATCGGTGTCGCCGTAAATGACCGCGTGGCCCTGTTCTTCGATCAACTGGCGGGTGCGCAGCATGATTTCGTGGCCGCGCAAAGTGATCGACGAGGCCAGCCGGGTATCGAAAAAACGGCAACCACTGGAGCCGAGCACGCCGTAGAAGGCGTTCATGATGATCTTCAGCGCTTGGGACAGCGGCGCGTTGTGTTCGCGCTTGGCGGTTTCGCGCCCTTCGGCCACTCGCGCCACGATGGACGGCAGACAATGCCGGCTGCGCGAGAAGCGTGCGCCACGAAAACCCGCTACCGAGTCAGCGTCGTCCGGGTGTTGCAGGCCCTCGATCAAGCCCACCGGGTCGATCAGAAAGGTGCGAATGATCGACGGGTAGAGGCTTTTGTAATCGAGGACCAACACCGACTCGTACAGACCCGGCCGTGAATCCATAACGAAACCGCCGGGGCTGGCCTGGGGTGGATTGGTGCCCAGATTGGGTGCAACGAAGCCCTGGCGGTGCATCAACGGCATGTACAAATGGGTGAACGCGGCGACCGAACCGCCGCTGCGGTCGGCCGGCAAACCGGTAACGCTGGCGCGCTCAAGCAGGAACGTCAGCAGTTCGGTCTTGGCGAAGATCCGCGTGACCAGTTCGCAGTCCTTGAGGTTGTATTTGGCCAGAGCAGGCTTGTCCTCGGCGAACATGCGGTTGATCTCGTCCATGCGCTGGTATGGGTTGTTGATCGCCTTGCCTTCGCCGAGCAGGGTCTGCGCGACGTTTTCCAGGCTGAACGAAGGAAAACTCCAGGTCGCCGAACGCAACGACTCGATGCCATCGATGATCAGCCGCCCCGCTGCCGAGGCGAAGTAGTGATTGCGGCTGCCGTGCTCGCGCCACTGCATTTCTTCGCCGCCACGACCGATCTTCAGCGGCACGCCAAGACGCCGCGCGTGTTCATGGAGGATGCGCAAATCGAACTGCACGACGTTCCAGCCAATGATCGCGTCGGGGTCGTGGCGGGCGAACCAGTCGTTGAGCTTCTTGAGAATGAGCGTGCGCGAATCGCAGTATTCGAGGTCGAAATCGACAATGCTGGCATCGCCATTCGGCGCGCCGAGCATGTACACCTGGCGCTCGCCACAGCCTTCCAGCGCGATGGAATACAGCTCGCCGTTTTCGGTGGTCTCGATGTCGAGTGAGACCAAGCGCAGTTTCGGCCGGTAAATGGGGTCGGGTTTCAGTTGGGCGTTGATCAGCACGCCGTCAGCATCAGGCGTGCCGCCGAACAGCACCGGCGCGGTGATGAAGCGCTCCATCAGATAGCGTTCCGGGGGGCGCACGTCGGCTTCAAAGACGTCGACGCCGGCGCGGTTGAGCGCGGTTTCGAGGCGCATCAACTGGCCGTGCTGCTGGCAATACAGACCGAGCACCGGACGATGCTGAAAATCCAGCAGCGCCAACGGTCGCAGCTCTACATTCTTTTCATCGTGCAGCAGACGCTCGGCCGCTTCCCGCTGGGCGGCGGGAATAAACGCCACCGATGGCTGAGGCGCCAGACGCACGCGGCGCGGCCCGGCGTCCGTTGCCAGCCAGAACTCGACTTCGGTGCCGGCCGGCGTATCGCGCCAATGCCGGGTCAGGACGAAGCCCTGCTGTAAATCCACCACTGCGACCTCAACGTTTCAATCAGAACGCCATTCTACGCAGCATTTGTGGCGAGGGGATTTATCCCCGCTGGCCGCGAAGCGGCCCCGCTTTTAATGAAAGGGGCTGCTGCGCAGGCCAGCGGGGATAAATCCCCTCGCCACAGATAAATCCCATCACCACAGATAAATCTTATTGCCACAGATAAATCCTCTGCCACAGATAATCCCCCTTGTTACAGATAAATCCCCTAGCCACAGATGCTTCATTCACCGATACAAAGATGTTTTTTCCGGCAAATGGCGTTTTTTGCACGCTAACTGCCGCTTTGCCACCTTGCTCTGCGCAGCTGCGTCTACGATGCTTGATGAACAACGACAACACCTGAGTAACCGCCATGAAGACCGTCGCCCAACTGCTCAAGCTCAAAGATCAGAAAAATCAGGAAGTGCACCAGATCAAACCCGATCACATGGTGCTCGAAGCGCTGATGAAGATGGCCGAGAAAAACGTCGGCGCCTTGCTGGTGGTCGAAGACGACAAAGTGGTCGGCATCATCAGCGAGCGCGATTACGCACGCAAACTGGTACTGCACGGACGCTCTTCGGTGGGCACGCCAGTGCGCGACATCATGGTCAAGGACGTGATCACCGTGGATACCCGACAAACCGTCGACACCTGCCTTGGCATCATGTCGGACAAACGCCTGCGCCACTTGCCGGTGGTCGAGGACGGCCAGTTGATCGGCCTGTTGTCGATCGGCGACCTGGTGAAAGAGGCGATTGCGGAACAGGCCGAACTGATCAAACAGCTGGAGCAGTACATTCGCGGCGACTGAGCCCACCGCCGTGATCCCCTTGTGGGAGCGAGCCTGCTCGCGAATGCGCCAGGTCAGTCGATACATCTTTGACTGACAGACCGCTTTCGCGAGCAGGCTCGCTCCCACATTCATGTATCGGTCAGCCTTGAGACGGCCAATGCCGCTCAAACACCGGTGCCAGCACCGGGTGCCGGTCGATCCTTTGCAGCCATGCATAAAAGCCCGGGCGGGTCTGGCGCAGGTGTTCGCGGCTGCCGGCCCAGCGGCTCACCACGGCCGCCAGCACATCCAGTGCGCCGGGCGTTTCATCATCCAGATACAGCTCCCCGGAAAACTGATCGGCAAACACCTCCCAACTGAAGTGCAGGCGCTGGCGGGTGCCGGCGATCAGGTTTTGCCGTGCGCTCTCGTCGGGCGTGCTCAACCAGCGCTCGGGGTAATCGATGATGCCGACCGCTGCGTAGCAATTGCTGACGATATAGGCGAGGCCGCGAATCGCCTGATCACGATCGGCAGCCTTGCTCGGCAGCAGGCCGGACTTGGGAAACGTCAGGCCCAAGTGAATCAGGATCGCCGCACTTTCGGTCATGGCGCTGCCGTCCGGCAGTTGCAGGGTCGGTATCTGTTTCAGCGGATTGAGTTTGCCCAGCGCTTCGTCGGCCTCGGCGCTGGCTTCGGTATCAATGAAGCGATAGGCGATCTGGCACAACTCCAGTGCCGCCTCGATGGCAGCCGCGCCGGAATTCTTGTGCCCGTAGAGCTGGTACATGACCGTTCCCCCAATAAGGCCTTTGCACAGGGTAGATGGCTGGCTGGCATGACGTAGAAAATTCTGCAAATGTGTCGTGATTGGCACGCTTTTCCCATGCACTGCCGACTTGCGAAATCAACCTTCGCCAATCAGCGCTGGCGGTGCCCATCCCGCACCAAGAGCATTCATCGAACGCTATCCGCGTTCTTGTAAGGTGCGACAGCGAACCAAAAGTTCGCCTGTCCGAGCTGGCAACAAGGAGTTCACCCGTGAATCTTCAAATGCTCCGCCGTACGACATACCCGACTTACTCGCAAATCCAGCCCCAAGTTCAGCCGAACCTATTCAGCCTGGCGCGCTTCTCCTTTATTACCTGAAACCCAATGCACACTTTGCGTGCCTGGCGATCGAGCGATCGCCGGGCGCCGAGTGTTATTTATTTTTTAAATACGGCAATTAATAAAAGGCACAACAACAAGATTCTCGAACAATGACTACCCGTCATTGAAGCTGCACCAAAAGCGCACGCCCAAATGTGATGCAGTTACCAATACTCCAGAATCAAAATAAGGAACTTGTCCCGTGAGCCGCTGAATGACTGACCTGCACCAAATCGATTCGCTACGCACCGATAGGTGCTAAGCCTGATCACCGAGCAGCCGCTCTATCCCGTCGATTGGCGTGATACAGCGTTCCCTCTGACTCGCTCTGGAAAAAGCCCTTCTGCGAGGACTTGAGAACCGCTTCGCGCTGAATAAACCGTATGCGAATTTGAAACTTATATAAATGCGACATCAGTAACACCGAAGATATGCGTTCAACCGGTTTCAGCAACATCTGGCACACCTGTTGCAAACTGTAACAAACCTGAGACAGCTCACGTCTCCGCACAACAACAAGCCACGGAATGGATAATGAACAATCGATATAGATGCTACTAAGCCATTAAGTTTGTTCGAGGCCGTTTAAACAGATAGTCCAACTATCGGCTCGCGTACACCTTGAAGAAAGTTGCACCCACTCACTCGAACATCAGCCATATGTTCGGACGGCACCTTATTGCCCTTCATCTGACCCGAGGGAGCTTTAATGAACGATGCGGTAAAGCACAGAACCCTGCCGGGGCCGTTGCGGCAAGCACCGGTCCCGCCGGCAACGGGCAGGCCGGCGTTTACAGCCAATACGTCACGACCCGGCGGGTTGAACAAACCACAGATGCTCTTGCTGATCGCCGTGTCGGCGCTGATACACGGCGGCGCGTGGTGGTTCTTCCATCAGGCGCGGCCGGAGCCACTGCCGACGCCGCCGGAAATTCCGGAAATGACCGTCGAGCTGACCAGCCCGACGCCTCCGGCCCCATCGACACCGGAACCACCACCGCCGCCCCCGCCTCCACCGCCGCCGGAACCCGAGCAGCCGGTGGAAGACGAGGACGCGGTCAAGCCGCCGCCCAAACCGGTGGAGAAGCCCAAGCCAATCGAAAAACCAAAACCGGTCGAGAAACCCAAACCGGTGAAGAAAGTCGAGCCACCGAAAGCGCCGCCAGCCCCGGCGCAACCTGCCGCACCTGCGGCGCCGACGACACCGAGCGCACCACCGGCACCACCTGCTGCGCCCGCTCCGGTCAAGGAGTCGGCGGCGATTTCCGGCCTGGCCAGCCTTGGCAACCCGCCGCCGGAATACCCGTCGCTGGCGCTGCGCCGCAACTGGGAAGGCAGCGTGGTGCTGCGCATTCAGGTGCTCGCTAACGGCCGTGCCGGTGCGGTGACGGTGACCAAGTCCAGCGGCAAACCGCAACTGGATGAGGCGGCCGTCGCGGCGGTGAAGAACTGGAAGTTCATTCCGGCCAAGCGCGGTGACACGCCGATCGACGGCTTCGCCACCCAGACCATCGATTTCAAATTGCCGCAATGACGGCGCAACCGATTCATTACTGATTAACGCAAGCGAGGTGTAGCCATGAACGATTCACTGTCTTCGATGATTGTCCCCGGTGTGCTCTGGGGTCTGGTGCTGTTTTCCGTGGTCAGTTGGGCGATCCTGCTGGTCAAGTCGGCCCAGTACTTGCGTCAGAAAGCGCAGAACAAACAGTTCGCCAAAGCCTTCTGGAGCGCGCCGGACCTGCTCACCGCCGCCGAACACGCCAGCCAGTATCCGGGCTCGCTGGCGCGCATCGCCAGCAGTGGTTTCGAAGCCCTGCTGGTGGAAGATTCGCCGCGCACCACGCAGCAACTGGCGCACACCATCAACCGCTCCGACCGCCTGGAACGCAACCTGCGCCAGCAGATCCAGAAAGAACGTCGCTCGCTGGAAAACGGCCAGGCGATTCTCGCCAGTATCGGCAGCACCGCGCCGTTCATTGGCCTGTTCGGCACCGTGTGGGGAATCATGGAAGCCCTGCAAAGCATCGGCGAAACCGGCTCGGCCAGCCTTGAAGCGGTCGCCGGGCCTATCGGCCACGCGCTGATCGCCACTGGCGTGGGCATCGCCGTCGCGGTGCCGGCGGTGCTGATCTACAACTTCTTCCTGCGTCGGCTGAAACTCGCCTCGGCGGACATGGACGACTTCGCCCACGACTTCGACGCCCTCGCCTCGCGCAGTGCGTTTTCCATCAGCCGCCAGGCCATCGCCAGCAAAAGCACCAACGCCGTGCGGGAGGCCAGCTGATGTCCTTTTCTACCCAAGACAGCGATGAAGTGCTCAGCGAAATGAACGTCACGCCGCTGGTCGACGTGATGCTCGTGCTGCTGGTGGTGTTCATTGTCACCGCGCCGCTAATGACCAACGCGATCAAGGTCAACCTGCCGAAAACCGACGCCGTCGCCCCTGCCGAAAAGAAAGACCCGGTGGTGGTCAGCGTCGATCAGAACGGCAAGTTCTATCTGGCCAAGACCGAACTGGCCCCGGAATCCCTCGAGGCCAATCTAAAGGAGGTCAAGGCCAAGGACGCCGACGTGCGCGTGCAGTTGCAGGCCGATGCCGCCGTCAATTACGGCCAGGTGGCCAAGGCGATGGCATCGATCGAGCGCTCCGGCATCAGCAAGATTTCGGTGATGACCACCCACTGAGTGCGGTGCCGGATGGGTGTTGAAACACCCGCCCGGCGCCGCTGAAAGAAATCCCGTCGCACCCGGCCGACCGAAAAAACGCCCCGCGTCTTCGGAGGGGATCGGCTTGCTTGAAGAAAGTGGTTTTCCGCGCGCGGTATCACCGGAAGCGGAGCAATGAGCGGCTCACAAGGCCAATTCGATAACGTCTGAAAATCGGAAACAACCATGCTGATGAACACTCCACGCTTCACGCTCAAACCTTTGGTGGCAACGATGTCTCGCCACCGTTTTGTTCCGCTGTATCTGGTGGCCATGGGGATGGGCGCCGGAACCGTGCAAGCGGCCGAGGACGACAACAGTGCCACGCCGGCAGCTGCTGTCGTGGCGGCGCCGACCACGCAACTGCAACGGGTCGAAGTGACCGGTTCGGCGATTCGCCGGGTCGATGCGGAAACGGCGGTGCCGATCACCATCCTCAAGGCTGACGAGCTGCGCAAACAGGGCGTGACCACCACCGCCGAACTGGTGCAGCGCATCACCGGCAGCCAGTCGATCAACAACAGCGCCGGCTCTGTCGGCGCGGCAACGGGCGGTGCGTCGTTTGCCGACATGCGCGGCATCGGCGCGAACAAGACGCTGGTGCTGCTCAATGGTCGACGCCTGGCCAACAACGCCCTGTCGGGGACCAACTCGGCCGGCGGAGCGGTGGACCTGAACATGATCCCGTTCGCCGCCATCGAGCGCGTGGAAGTGCTGCGCGACGGCGCCTCGGCCCTGTACGGCACCGACGCCATCGGCGGTGTGATCAACTTCATCACCAAAAAATCTCTCACCGATGGCGCCCTGACCCTGGGCGGCGAAACGCCGACCCACAGCGGTGGCGGCGCGACCAAAGACATGAGCGCCAGTTGGGGCTACGGCGATCTGGAAGAAGACCGCTTCAACGTCCTCGGCGTGTTCAACTACAACAAGCAGCAGAACCTCGACGCCAACGACCGCTCCTTCGCCACCGACTATGCGCCCGGTCGCGGTCTCGATCAGACTTCCGGCACCGCGTTCCCCGGCAACTACAGCCAGAACGGCAACGCCACCAACCCGTTGGCCAACAGCAATTGCAACGGCCCCAACCTGATCGCCCGCGACGGCTTGTGCCGCTTCAGCACCCGTGAATACATCGATCTGGTGCCACAGACCGAGAAGACCTCGTTCTTCGGCAAGACCACTGCCAAGCTCGGCGATGATCACAACGCCAACCTTGAATATTTCTGGTCGCGCAACAACAACGCCGTCGCCGTCGGCCCGGCGCCACTGACCGGTCTGAGCCTTGACGCTTCGTCGCCCTACTACCCCGGCAACGGCATCACCCCGGCGCCCACCGATTTCGCCCTCGACCCGACGCAGCCAGTCGACGTCAACTGGCGCGAGACTGCCGCCGGCCCGCGTGAATCGAAAGACCAGAACACCAGCCAGCGCTTTCTGCTGAGCTTCGATGGTCTGGTTGGCGGCTGGGATTACAACGTCGGCGCCTCGTACAACCAGAACAAAATCGTCTCCAGCGTCACCAGTGGCTATGTCAGCGATCAGGCGATGATTGACGGGCTGGCCAGCGGTTTGCTCAACCCGTTCGGCCCGCAGACCGCTGCCGGCCAGCAGTACATCGATGCCGCCGCGTACCACGGCGCCTACTCCACAGCCGTGGGTCGCGTGGCCGGGTTCGATGGTCGCGTCAGCCGTGAAATCGGCGACTGGTTCGGCGCAGGTCCGTCCGGTCTGGCGCTGGGCGGCGAGTACCGCAAGGAGAAATTCCATCAGGACTTCGAGTCGTTCGCCGGCGACATCCAGAGCCTCGGCATCGACCCGGCCGGCAGCGTCGAGGGCGACCGCAGCGTCAAGGCCGCCTATGCCGAACTCAACGTGCCGGTGCTCGACAGCCTTGAATTGTCCGCCGCTGTGCGCCACGACAAATACAGCGACTTCGGCAGCACCACCAACCCGAAATACTCGTTCCGTTATCAGCCGTTGAAAGAGCTGGTGGTGCGTGGCGCCTACAGCGAAGGTTTCCGCGCGCCGTCGCTGTATGAACTGTATTCGCCGCGCAGCATCACCTTCACCCAGGGTTTCTACAACGATCCGGTGCTGTGTACCGGCGGCGTGGTGCAACCGGGCGGCAACGGCGGCCGCGATTGCGGTCAGCAGTTCCTCAACCAGATCGGTGGCAACGAAGATCTGGCCCCGGAGAAGGCGCGCAACGTGACGTTGGGCTTCGTCTACCAGCCGATCAGCAATCTGTCAGTGGGTCTGGATTTCTGGTGGATTCACATCTCCAACCAGATCCAGCCGTTCCCGGAATCCACCGTGTTCGATCAGGCTGGCTCCTACCCGGACCGCTTCGTGCGCAACGCCGACGGCACGCTCAACTACATCGTCACCGGCAACGCCAACCTCGGCATCGTCGAGACCAACGGTGTCGATGTGTCGCTCGACTATCGCTTCCCGAACACGCCGTACGGTCAGTTCGGCCTCGGCCTGCAAGGCACCTATGTCGACGAGTACGACTTCCAGAGCACCATCAAAGGCCCGTTCACCGACAAGGTCGGCGACTTTCAGGGTGACGGCGTGATCGCGCGCTGGAAGCACAACCTCACCGGCAGCTGGAGCCTGGGTGCGGCGCGAGCAGCGCTGACCAACCGCTTCACCACCGGTTACAACGATTACGACCGCGAGACGCACGCGCGGGTGGCGTCGTATTCGGTGTGGGATCTGTCGGCCGGTTACACCTTCAACAAAGTGCTCGACGTTGATGCCGGAATGAAGAACGTTTTCGACCGCAACCCGCCGTTCTCCAACCAGGCCTACAACTTCCAGAGCGGCTATGACCCGCGCTACACCGACCCGCTGGGCCGGACATTGTTTGCGCGCATGACTTACCACTTCTAACCCCAAATAAAACGTTTCCCCCTGTGGGAGCGAACCTTTGTGGTGAGGGGATTTATCCCCGATGGGGTGCGAAGCGCCCCCAAGACCTGCCAACGCGGAGCATCAGAAGTACCGCATGCATTGATCTTGCGACTGCTGCGCAGCCGATCGGGGATAAATCCCCTCGCCACAAGGGCTCGCTCCCACCGGGGGTCCGGGTTCCTTCAGGGATTTCAAGGGTGACTTCATGAGTTTTTTGCGCAACATGGCTGGCCTGCTGCTCGGCAGTGCGCTGCTGTGCTTCGGCACTTCGGCGCTGGCCGGCGGCAGTTATGCGCTGACGGTGTACGGCGAAGCGCCGAACTATCCGGCCGGCTTCAAGCATTTCGATTTTGTTAACCCTGACGCGCCCAAGGGCGGTTCGCTCAGCCGTGCGTCGATGGAGATCGGTCAGTACAACTACATCACGCCGTATGCCGATCAGGGCATTTCGGTGGTGCAGGTCAATGATTGGGTCTACGCGCCGCTGGCGTTCCGATCGCTGGACGAGCCCTACACGGTTTACGCTCTGGTCGCGCAGCAGATCGAGCGCGATCCCGAAGGTTTGTGGGTGCGCTTCACCCTCAACCCCAAGGCACGCTTTGCCGACGGCACGCCGATCACCGCCGAAGACGTGCGCTACACCTTCAACCTGCTGATGACCAAGGGCAGCCTGAGTTACCGCCAGCAATACGCCGACGTGCAGGACGTGCTGGTCGAAGGTCCACGGCAGGTCCGTTTCACCTTCAAGAACAACCTCAATCGCACCCTCGCGCTGGATCTGGCGACGCTGCGCGTGCTGCCCGAGCACTGGTGGAAAACCCGCGACTTCGCCAACGGCGGCGGCTTCGAGCCACCGCTGGGCAGCGGCCCGTACCGGGTGAGCAAGGTCGACGCCGGGCGCAGCATCAGTTTCCAGCGTGACCCGGACTGGTGGGGCAAGGACCTGCCGGTCAGTCGCGGCATGTACAACTTCGACAGCCTGACGGTGAATTTCTACGGCGACACCGACGTCGCCCGCCAGCTGTTGCAGGCCGGCGCGTTCGACTACAACCGCGAGTTCTCCTCGTCCGGTTATGTGGTCGGCTATGACAGCCCGGCATTGCGCGACGGTCGTTTGCAACAGTCGATCCTCGCCCCGGACAAACCCACCGCCGCTCAGGGCTTCGTGTTCAACCTGCAGAACCCGTTCTTCAAGGATCGCCGCGTGCGTCAGGCGATCAGCCTGCTCTGGGATTTCGAGTGGACCAACAAACAGATGATGCGCGGCTTCTACGTGCGTCAGAACAGCTTCTGGCCCAAGAGTGAAATGGCCGCCAGCGCCCTGCCCGATGCCGAGGAATTGAAGATCCTCGAACCGCTGCGCGGCAAGGTCCCTGACGAGGTGTTCACCACGGTCTATGAAGCGCCGAAAACCGATGGCAGCGGCTACATCCGCGACAAGCAACTGCAAGCGCTGAAGCTGCTCGCCGAAGCCGGTTGGACGGCGAAAAACAATCGTCTGGTCAACGCCGCCGGCGAGCCGCTGGAATTCACCTTTCTCGATGGCCAGGGCGGCTTCGATCGCATGCTGCTGCCGTTCAAACGCACCCTCGCGCAGATCGGCATCACGCTCAATCTGCGCCGCATCGATTCGGCGCAATACATCAACCGTCTCAACGCCCGCGATTACGACATGATCGTCTGCGCTTTCCCGCGCAGTGGCGATCCGATCGTGTCCCCGGGCCGCGAGTTGTACAGCCTGTACGGCTCGCAAAGTGCCACGCAAGTCGGCAGCTCGAACGCGATGGTGCTGGCCGATCCGGCAATCGATCAACTGATTGACGGGCTGGTCCAGGCCAACAACCGCGAAGCCATGGTGCATTACGCCCGCGCCCTCGACCGGGTGCTGCAATGGGGTTACTACATGATTCCCAACTACTACTCCAAAGGCACGCCGACGGTGTATCAGAACCGCTTCGGCATACCCGCCGTGCAACCTTCGTATGACGAAGGTCTCAACACCTGGTGGGAAGTCTCGGCCAGGCCGCTGACGACTCAGCAAATGAGCGCTCAGCTTGCGGGAGGCCAGTGACATGCTGCGTTATCTGAGTCGCCGTTTGCTGCTGATCATCCCCACGCTGTTGTGCATTCTGGTGGTGAATTTTCTTATCGTGCAGGCCGCACCCGGTGGCCCGGTGGAACAAGCCATCGCTCGCCTGCAAGGCTTTGGCGGGCACAGCATGGGCGGTGGCGGCGAAGTCGCGGCGGTCGGCGGTGCCGGGCGCAGCAGCCGTGGGCTGGACCCGGCGCTGATCGAGGAAATCAAACACCATTACGGCTTCGACAAACCGCTGCACGAACGCCTGTGGCTGCTGCTGAAAAACTACGCACAACTGGATCTGGGCAACAGTTTCTTTCGCGGCGCCAAGGTCACCGACCTGATCGTGCAGAAGCTGCCGGTGTCGCTGTCGCTGGGCTTGTGGGCGACGCTGATCACCTACGTGATTTCAATCCCGCTGGGCATTCGCAAGGCAATCAAGAACGGCAGCGCCTTCGATGTCTGGAGCAGCACGGCGATCATCGTCGGCTACGCGATGCCGGCGTTTCTCTTCGCCATTCTGTTGATCGTGGTGTTCGCCGGGGGCAGCTACGTCAACTGGTTTCCGGTGCAGGGGCTGGTGTCGGACAACTTCGACAGCCTCAGCACATTGGGCAAGGTCGGCGACTACCTCTGGCACCTCGTACTGCCGGTCACGGCGCTGGTGATCGGCGGCTTCGCCACGCTGACGATCCTGACCAAAAACAGCTTTCTCAACGAGATCAGCCGGCAGTACGTGATCACCGCACGAGCCAAGGGCCTGACCGAGCGGCGCGTGCTGTACGGCCACGTGTTTCGCAACGCCATGCTGCTGGTGGTGGCCGGCGTGCCGTCGGCACTGATCGAAGTGTTTTTCGCCGGTTCCCTGCTGATCGAAACCATCTTCAACCTCGACGGCCTCGGGCGCATGAGCTACGAAGCGGCGGTGTCGCGTGACTATCCGGTGGTGTTCGGCGCGCTGTTTCTGTTCACCCTGTTCGGCCTGCTGATCAAGCTGATCGGCGACCTCTGCTACACCCTGCTCGACCCGCGCATCGATTTCTCGGCGAGGACTGCCTGATGTTCACACTGTCGCCTCTGGGCCAGCGCCGCGTCGCGCAATTCAAGGCCAACCGCCGTGGGCGCTGGTCGCTGTGGCTGTTTATCGGCCTGTGCCTGATCTGCCTCGGTGGCGAGCTGATCGCCAATGACAAGCCGCTGGTGATCCGCTACCACGACGCCTTCTACTTTCCGATCCTCAGCGATTATCTGGAAACCGATTTCGGCGGCGAGCTGCCGTTTCAGCCGGATTACGCCAGCAGTTACGTGCACAAGCTGATCGAGGATCAGGGCGGCTGGATGCTGTTTCCGCCGATCCCGTTCAGTTACGACACGGTCAACTACGACCTCACCGAACCGGCGCCCAGCCCGCCGTCATCGAGCAATTGGCTGGGCACCGACGATCAGGCTCGTGATGTTCTGGCGCGGGTGATTTTCGGCACGCGGATCTCGATTCTGTTCGCGCTGATCCTCACCGCGATCAGCGCGTTGATCGGCATTCTCGCCGGGGCCTTGCAGGGCTACTACGGCGGCTGGGTCGACTTGCTCGGGCAGCGCGTTCTGGAAATCTGGTCGGGGCTGCCGGTGCTGTATCTGCTGATCATTCTGTCCGGCTTCGTCTCGCCGAGTTTCTGGTGGCTGCTGGGGATCATGGCGCTGTTTTCCTGGCTGGCGCTGGTCGACGTGGTGCGCGCCGAGTTCCTGCGGGGGCGCAATCTCGAATACGTGAAAGCCGCGCGCGCGCTGGGCCTGACCGACAGCGAACTGATGCGCCGGCACATTCTGCCCAACGCCATGACCTCCACCCTCACCTACCTGCCGTTCATTCTCACCGGCGCCATCGCCACCCTGACCGCGCTGGATTTCCTCGGCTTCGGCATGCCCGCAGGCACCGCATCGCTGGGTGAACTGATCGGCCAGGCCAAACGCAATCTGCAGGCACCGTGGCTGGGGCTGACGGCGTTTTTTGCCTTGGCGCTGATCCTGTCTTTGTTGGTTTTCATCGGTGAAGCGTGCCGAGATGCCTTTGATCCGAGGAGCTGACATGCAAGACCATTTAATCGAGATCCGCGACCTGCGCGTCGCCTTCGCAGGGCAAGAAGTGGTGCACGGTGTGAACCTCGATATTCGCCGTGGCGAGTGTCTGGCGCTGGTCGGCGAGTCCGGCTCGGGCAAGTCAGTGACGGCGCATTCGATTCTGCGTTTGTTGCCGGGCAAGAACGTCAGCAGCAGCGGCGCGATTCGCTACAACGGCGTGGATTTGCTGCACGCCAGCGAACAGCAGATGCGTGGTCTGCGCGGCAATCGCATTGCGATGATTTTCCAGGAGCCGATGACTTCGCTGAACCCGTTGCACACGGTGGAAAAACAGATCAGCGAAGTGCTGGAAATCCACAAGGGCCTCAAGGGCCGCGCCGCCCGCGCGCGGACGCTGGAGCTGCTGGAACTGGTGGGTATTCGCCAGCCGTTGCAGCGACTCAAAGCCTATCCGCATCAGCTTTCCGGTGGTCAGCGCCAACGGGTAATGATCGCCATGGCGCTGGCCAACGAGCCGGAACTGTTGATTGCCGATGAACCGACCACGGCGCTGGACGTGACCGTACAGCAGAAGATTCTTGAACTGCTGATCGAGTTGCAGCAGCGCCTGGGCATGTCGCTGTTGCTGATCAGCCACGACCTCAATCTGGTACGCCGGATCGCTCAGCGCGTGTGCGTAATGCGTCAGGGTGTGATCGTTGAACAGGCCGATTGCGAGACGCTGTTCCAAGCGCCGCAACACCCCTATAGCCGGTTGTTGATCGAAGCGGAACCGAGCGGCGCGCCAGTGCCCAGTGAGTACGAGCACAACCTGCTGGAAGTCGATGATTTGAAGGTGTGGTTTGCCCTGCCGAAAAAACTCTTCAGCCGCCAGCAGGATTACATCAAAGCGGTGGACGGCGTCAGTTTCACCCTGCAACGCGGCAAGACCCTGGGGATTGTCGGCGAATCGGGGTCGGGCAAGTCGACGCTGGGTCAGGCGATCCTGCGACTGGTCGAATCAGAGGGCAATATCCGTTTCGGCAACAAGCAGTTGAGCCTGCTCAATCAGCGTCTGATGCGCCCGTTGCGCCGGCAGATTCAGGTGGTGTTTCAGGACCCGTTCGGCAGCCTCAGCCCACGCATGTCGGTGCAGCAGATCATTGCCGAAGGCTTGCTGACCCACGGCATCGGCAGCGAGGCCGAGCGCGAGGCAGCGGTGATTCGCGTGCTGGAGGAAGTCGGCCTCGATCCGCAAAGCCGCCATCGTTATCCCCACGAATTTTCCGGCGGCCAGCGCCAGCGCATCTCCATCGCCCGCGCACTGGTGCTGGAACCGGCGCTGATTCTGCTCGACGAACCGACGTCGGCGCTGGATCGCACGGTGCAGAAGCAAGTGGTGGAGTTGTTGCGCCAGTTGCAGATCAGGCATGGGCTGACGTACCTGTTCATCAGCCATGATCTGGCGGTGGTGCATGCACTGGCGCATGACTTGATGGTGATCAAGGATGGCAAGGTGGTTGAACAAGGATCGTCGCGGGAGATCTTCGCTGCGCCGCAACATCCGTATACCCAAGAGTTACTGAAAGCCTCGGGCCTCAAGCCGTACAGAGAACCCTGTGGGAGCGAGCCTGCTCGCGAATGCGGTGCATCAGTCACATAAGTGCTGGCTGACCCGACGCTTTCGCGAGCAGGCTCGCTCCCACAGGTTTGATCGGTGGTGTTTGAAATTTATTTTTCCGGCACTGCATCCAATCGCCTCCGTCACGGGTAGTCCCTGTAACAGCCCACTCTGGTGCTGTAAGCGCCCTACCCTTTTCGGAGAATCATCGGATGAACATCACCCAGCTGATTGGCTTCACCGGTTTGCTCGCCTTCACCGCGACCACCTTCGCCCAGAGCAGTTATCCCGACGCGATCAAGGTGCCGGACGGGCACAAGATTGCCCTGGAAACCACCGGGGTTGGCGAGATCACCTACGAATGCCGCGACAAACCCAATATGGCCGGGCAGACCGAATGGACCTTTGTCGGCCCGAAAGCGGTGCTCGATGATCGCAGCGGCAAACAGGTCGGCACCTATTTCGGCCCGCCAGCGACGTGGCAAGCCAAGGACGGTTCGAAAGTCACCGGCACGCAACTCGCCGTGGCACCGTCGAGCCCGGGCAACCTGCCTTATCAACTGGTCAAGGCCAATCCCGCCGAGGGCAAAGGCGCGATGACCGGGGTCAGCTATATCCAGCGTGTCGCGCTCAAGGGCGGCGTCGCGCCGGGCAGTGAGTGCAACATGGCGAACAAGGGCAAGCAGGAAGTGGTGAAGTACCAGGCGGATTATATTTTCTGGGCGGCGAACTGATATCCGGAAGCAGTGCACAATCCTGTGGGAGCGAGCCTACTCGTGAAGACGGAGTGTCAGTCGCCTTATTACTTTCTGACCCACCGCATTCGCGAGCAGGCTCGCTCCCACTGGGAACAATGCATCTGGATGTTTGGGAAATGTGAGCTAGATTGCACCCCATGCCTTTACCCGAATCCGTTTTCGATTATGAAGCCCGCCTCGCCGCCTGTGCCCGGGGCGAGCGCGCGGCTTTGCGCGATTTGTATGTGCAGGAAGGCCCGCGCCTGCTCGGCGTGGCCAAGCGGCTGGTGCGCGATACGGCGCTGGCGGAGGACATTGTGCATGAGGCATTCATCAAGATCTGGCACGGCGCGGCCGGGTTCGACCCGGCGCGCGGCTCGGCGCGGGGCTGGATGTTCAGCGTGACCCGGCACCTGGCCTTGAATCAGTTGCGCAAGCAAAGTCGGGAAACGCCGTTCAGCGAAGAACATGAGACAGCGGCGTCTGATGAGGCGGTCGATGTTCACTCGGCGCGCATTCATCGCTGCCTCGAACAACTGGAACCGCAGCGGCGCAGCTGCATCCTCCATGCCTACGTCGACGGTTATAGCCACGCGCAGATTTCCGCGCGCCTCGACACGCCGCTGGGCACGGTCAAAGCGTGGATCAAGCGCAGCCTCAATGCTTTGCGGGAGTGCATGGGATGACCGGCGAATCAGCGCAGGAACGGGATGAACTGGCCGGCGAATACGTGCTCGGCACCTTGTCGTTCGAACAGCGCATCGAGGTGCAACGGCGGCTGCCGAACGATCCTGAGTTGCGCGCGGCAGTCGACGCATGGGAGCGACGTCTGCTGGAGCTGACCGATCTGGCCGAACCTCAGCAACCCTCGGCGCAGTTATGGCCACGTATCGAGCGCAGTCTCGAACGGCTGACGGTGAGAAAACCTCTCGCTTCCTGGTGGAACCTGCTGCCGCTGTGGCGCGGTTTGAGTGCGGCGGGCCTGGCTGCGACGCTGATTCTGGGCGCGATGCTACTGACCCAGACTGCGCCGAAACCGAGTTATCTGGTGGTGCTGGTGGCGCCGCAGGACAAGGCGCCGGGTTGGGTGATTCAGGCGAGCAATGCGCGGGAGATCCAGTTGATTCCACTGGGCGTGGTCGAGGTGCCGGCGGACAAGGCGCTGGAGTTCTGGACCAAGGCTGACGGCTGGTCGGGACCGGTGTCATTGGGACTGGTCAAACCGGGGCAAGCGTTGTCGGTGCCGCTGGACAAGTTGCCGCCGCTGCAACCGAACCAGCTGTTTGAGCTGACGCTGGAAGGCGCCAATGGCTCACCGATCGGCAAACCGACCGGGCCGATTCAGGCGATCGGGCGTGCGGTGAAGGTGCTCTGAGGCTCTGCTACGCGGTTGTCCGCAACCATCATCGACGTCGATGTTCACCATCACGGCAATGAAGTTCTCATAAAAAATTCCGGGCGTAACATCAGCTCCATACCAACCAACAACACCCCGGAGCACACCATCATGAAACGCCAGACTCTTCTCAGCATCGCTTTCTCGGTTTTCGCAGTTAACGCTTTCGCTGCCACCCCGGCGCACACCATGATCGCCGAAGGCGGCTCGGACAAACTGATCGAAAGCCGTCTGGCTGAAGGCGGTTCGGATCGTCTGATCGAACGCCGCGTTGCCGAAGGTGGTTCGGATCGTCTGATTGAACGCCGCGTTGCCGAAGGTGGTTCGGATCGTCTGATCGAACGCCGTGTTGCTGAAGGTGGTTCGGATCGTCTGATCGAACGCCGCGTTGCCGAAGGTGGCTCGGATCGTCTGATCGAACGCCGCGTTGCCGAAGGTGGTTCGGATCGTCTGATCGAGCGCCGTGTTGCCGAAGGTGGTTCGGATCGTCTGATCGAACGCCGTGTTGCCGAAGGTGGTTCGGATCGTCTGATCGAACGCCGTGTTGCCGAAGGTGGTTCGGATCGTCTGATCGAACGCCGTGTTGCCTGATGCATCACTGCAAGCGTAACACCGCAGAGAAACCCGGCTCCCGCAGCCGGGTTTTTTATGTCTGCGTGTTTTATCCGGCCTTGGCCATGCAGCGCTTGTAACGCTCGTCCACGCGTTTGGCGAACCAGGCTGTGGTGAGTTTGCGAGTGATCTTCGGACTCTGCAGCACAATCCCCGGCAATACCGCGCGCGGTAACGCCTTGCCTTCGGCCCGCTCCGCCAGTTCGAACACGCGCTGATAGAGTCTGGTCTCTTCGAATTCCAGGGTTTTGCCCTTCTCCAGTTGATCGCGAATCGTCGGGTTGCGCATGCCCAGCGACTTGCCGAGGGTGCGCACCGCCAGTTCGGTACTGCCGGGCATGATCGAGTCGTAGCGAATCAGGTCGCCGTCCAGGGTCAGGGGGATGCCGGACGCGCGGCTGACCGCATTCTGAAACGCGGCATTGCGACTGGCGTACCAGCCGGCGTTGAAATCGGCGAAACGATACAACGGCTCGCGGTAATTCACCGGGTAACCGAGCAAATGGGCGATTCCGAAATACATGCCGCCGCGCCGGCTGAACACTTCACGACGAATCGTGCCGTCCACCGGGTACGGGTAATCCTTGGCGTGCTCCTCGGCGAATTCGATGCTGACCTGCATCGGCCCGCCGGTGTGCACCGGGTTGAAGCCGCCGAACAGCGTGCGGCCCATCGGCACCATGCCGATGAAGTCGTCGAAAATCGCGCTCAGTTCCTTTTCACTGCGCGCCGCATTCAGACGCTCGCTGTAGCTCTTGCCGTTGGGCGAGCGCACTTGCAGAGCGCCGCTGACCAGCAGGCTGGGGATGTGCACCTTGGCGGCGCGGCGGTCGATTTCGTCGCGGGCAATCTTGCCCAGGCCGGGCACCGTCGGGTCAGCCTGGAAAGTCGATTCCTGCTCGGCCACGGCCAGTACCGAACACAGATTCTGCGTGGTGGTATTGATGCCTTGTGCGGCAAACGCAGCGTAGATGTCCGTGGCCCAGCCCTGACGGTCGGCGGTTTTTGCCGGCAACAGCCGAACGATTTCCGCCTTCACTTCAGCCGGCGGACGCGGCGCCGGTTCGTTGCTGCGCTGGCTGGCGCAACCGGCGAGCAGTAGCACCGCGCCGAGAGTAATGAGTAATCGCATGTTGCTCCATCCAATCAAATTAGCCACAACACCATACACAACCCCCGTAGGAGCTGCCGCAGGCTGCGATCTTTTGATCTTGCTTTTTGCAGATCAGATCAAGATCAAAATCAAAAGATCGCAGCCTTCGGCAGCTCCTACACGCTGATGACAAACTGATTGCAAAACGTTACTGCGAAACCCTATCATTCGCGCCTGGAGTCGCATTAGCGCAAGGAGTTCCGCGCCGCCCTTATTTTTCTTTGGCCGCTCGCCTCCAGGATCCGACATGCCCGCTTCAGCTCGACTCGGCGCTCCATTTCGCCCGACTTTGCTTGCCCTGCTGTGCTCCCTGACCGTTACCGCCCACGCCGCTGAACAAAACAGCAAAGAGCTGGTGCTCGACGACGTCAACGTCAATGCCCAAGCCCCGACACCCAACGCCCTGCCCCCGGTCTACGCTGGCGGTCAGGTTGCGCGCGGCGGCCAGTTGGGCGTGCTCGGCAATCAGGACATGATGGACGTGCCGTTCAGCGCAGCGTCCTACACCGAGCAATTGATCCAGGATCAGCAGGCGGAAAACGTCGCCGACGTGCTGCTCAACGATTCTTCCGTGCGCCAGGCCTCGGGCTTCTCCAACCAGGCGCAGGTCTTCATGATTCGCGGGCTGCCGCTCAATGGCGACGACATTTCCTATAACGGCCTGTACGGCGTGTTGCCCCGGCAGATCATTTCCACCGATGCGCTGGAGCGCGTGGAAGTGTTCAAAGGCCCCAACGCTTTCATCAACGGCGTAACGCCGACCGGCTCCGGCATCGGCGGCGGCGTCAACCTGCAACCCAAGCGCGCCGGCGATGTGCCGCTGCGCCGTTACACCACCGATATCAACAGCGAAGGCCGCATCGGTCATCACTTCGATATCGGCCAGCGTTTCGGTGAAGACAACCGCTTCGGCGCGCGGGTCAACCTGTCGCAGCGCGAAGGCGACACCGGCATCGATCACGAGAACCAGCGCTCGAAACTGTTCGCCATCGGCCTGGATTATCGCGGCGACGCGCTGCGGGTTTCCGGTGACTTTGCCTATCAGAAGGAACGCGTTAACGGTGGCCGCAGCTCGGTCAACCTCGGCACCGCCACGCACATCCCGGACGCGCCATCGGCGGACACCAACTACGCGCCGAAATGGGGTTACACCGACATCGAAGACACCTTCGGCATGCTCCGCGCCGAGTACGACCTCAACGACAACTGGACCGCTTACGCCGCCGGTGGCGCCAAGCACACCCGTGAAGTCGGGCGCTATAACTCGACCACGCTGGTCGGCAACAGCGGCGCCTCGTTCACCACCGGCTCGTTCGTCCCCCACGATGAGGACAACACCAGCGTCATGGCCGGCCTCAACGGCAAATTCAACACCGGGCCAGTCAGCCACAAGCTGAATTTCGGCCTGACCGGGATTTGGGCCGAGCAGCGCAGCGCTTATGACTTCGACCTGACCCGTTACTCCAACAACATCTATCACCCGATCACCCCGCCGGCACCGGTCGGCAACTTCTCTGGCGGCGATCTCAACGATCCGGGCATCGTCGGCAAGACCTTCAACCGCAGCGTGGCGATTTCCGACACCCTCGGGTTCTTCGACGATCGCCTGCTGGTCACCGCCGGTCTGCGTCGTCAGCAACTGGTGGTGCAGGGTTACAGCTACGCCAGCTACGGCAGCGGCCCGCGTTCGTCGAGCTACGACGAATCGATCACCACGCCGGTGTACGGCATCGTGTTCAAGCCGTGGGAGCATGTGTCGTTCTACGCTAACCATATCGAAGGCCTGGCCCAAGGGCCGACTTCGCCGACCAGCTCCGGCGGTTTCCGCGTCACCAACGGCAACGAGGTCTACGCACCGAAACGCTCCAAGCAGACCGAACTGGGCGTGAAAGTCGACATGGGCACCTACGGTGCGAGCCTCGGTGTTTACCGCATCGAACAGCCAAGCGACGGCTACTGCGAAATCAACAGCGCCACCACTTGCACCTACGTGCGCGAAGGCGAGCAGATCAACAAAGGCGTGGAGATGAACGTGTTCGGCGAGCCGATCGACGGCCTGCGCCTGATCAGCGGCCTGACCCTGATGGACACCGAACTGAAGAACACCCTCAACGGCGCCAACGACGGTAACCACGCCATCGGCGTGCCGACCTTCCAGTTCAACGCTGGCGTGGATTGGGACGTGCCGGGCCTGCAAGGCGTTGCGCTGAATGCGCGGATGCTGCGCACCGGCGGACAATACGCCGACGCAGCGAACAACCTCAGCCTGCCGACGTGGAACCGCTTCGATGCCGGCGCGCGCTATGCGTTCAAGGTGTCGGAGAAGGACGTGACCGTACGGTTCGGCGTCGAGAACCTGGCGAACAAGAAGTACTGGGAATCGGCTCAGGGCGGCTACCTGACCCAGGGCGAACCGCGAGTGGCGAAGTTGTCGGGGACGATCGACTTCTAAGCGTCATCGCGTCGCAGAAAAGGCCCCGCAGCTTCACGGTTGCGGGGCCTTTCTGGTTTTTGTGGTGCTTGACCGGACGCTTCGCGAGCAGGCTCGCTCCCACACTGGAATGCGTCCCCTGTGGGAGCGAGCCTGCTCGCGAAGAGGCCGGAACTGGCGACCTGATCCATACTTGCTGCACAGCCACAGGAGGACAGCCCCATGAACCGCAGCGACGTGCTGATCATCGGCGCCGGCCCGACCGGTCTGGTCCTGGCGCTGTGGCTGAGCAAACTCGGCGTGCGCGTGCGCATCATCGACAAGACCGCGGCGCCAGGCACCACTTCCCGTGCTCTGGCCGTGCAGGCACGCACCCTTGAGCTGTATCGCCAACTCGACCTCGCCGACACCATCGTGCGTCGCGGCCATCAGGTCGCGGCGGCGAACTTCTGGGTCAACGGCAAACCGGTCGCGCAGTTGCCCCTCAAGCGCATCGGCGAAGGCCTGACGCCCTACGCGTTTGTCGAGATTTTCCCGCAGGACGAGCACGAACGGCTGTTGCTCGAACGCCTCGAAGATTACGGCGTCAGTGTGGAGCGCAATACCGCACTGGACAGCTTCGAGGAAACCGGCGACACCCTCACCGCCCACCTGCGCCTGCCCGATGGCCGGCGGGAAGTTTGTCAGGCCTGCTATCTGGCCGGTTGCGACGGCGCCCGTTCGGTGGTGCGCAAAGCCCTCGACACCGACTTCCCCGGCGGCACCTATCAGCAGATTTTCTACGTCGCCGATATCACGGCCAGCGGCCCGGCGCTCAATGGCGAGTTGCATCTGGACCTGGACCAAGCGGATTTTCTCGCGGTGTTTCCACTGGCCGGCGAAGGCCGCGCGCGACTGATCGGCACGGTGCGTGACGAACGCGCCGAGCGTGCCGAAACCCTGCAATTTGCCGACGTCAGCAGCCGCGCCATCGAACACCTGAAAGTGCATATCGAAGACGTGCACTGGTTCTCCACCTACCGCGTGCATCACCGCGTGGCCGAGCACTTTCGCAACGGCCGGGCGTTTCTGCTCGGCGATGCCGCCCATGTACACAGTCCGGCCGGTGGCCAGGGCATGAACACGGGCATTGGCGATGCAATCAATCTGGCCTGGAAGCTCGCCGCCGTGCTCAGCGGTGGTGCCGAACCGAAACTGCTCGACACCTACGAAACCGAGCGCATCGCCTTCGCTCGCCGACTGGTCTCCACCACCGACAAGGTCTTCAGTTTCGTCACCGCGCAGGGTCGCATGGCCGATCTGCTACGGATGCGTGTGGCGCCGTTTCTGCTGCCGAAAATGGCCGGGTTCGAAGCCAGCCGCGAATTCCTGTTTCGCACGGTCTCGCAAGTCACCCTCAACTATCGCGGCATGCCACTGAGCCAGGGTGAAGCCGGCCACGTGCACGGCGGCGACCGCTTGCCGTGGGCGCATGATGGCGAAGGAGATAATTTCGAGCCGCTACGGCAGCCGTGCTGGCAGGTGCATGTGTACGGCGACACCAGCGACGAGATGATCGCCTGGTGCGCCGAACACCACTTGCCGCTGCACGTCTTCGACTGGCGCCCGGCGTTTGAAACGGCGGGATTGGGGCGCAACGGATTTTATCTGTTGCGGCCGGATACCTATGTGGCGATTGCCGATGGCAGCGCCGATCCGAAGGTGATCGAACGCTACTTCCTCGATCACGGCATCCGGCCTTTTCAGTGACCTTCACACTTTGTTGGCCAGCCATTCGTCGGAAAGACCTGAACACCTGTCAACTCTGACAGTGGACGCATTGCGCAGCGCCATCTCTAATCATTGCTCACCGTTTTCAAGGAGCAATCAAGATGGAACTGTCCACCGCAGACCAAGTGCAAGACATAGAGGTCACTGGAACATTAAACGCACTGTTCGAAGTCGCCGACCACCAACCTTTAAATGCTGCTTTGATCGAGTTGCGTTCAACCCAGCGGGTAAAATATGAGTTCCGAGGGAGAACGGAGGCCAACGACAGGTCTTTTATATTTCAAATTTTCAGCGATCTGGAAGATGGAACATATGAAATACCTTCGACCTACTACCAGTACGCCGCATTCTACTTTGCAAATCATGCAGGTTGGACGTACGCATCGCCCAATCAATCAATCTTGCATCTAACGATTTCTGAAAATAAAACTCGTTTCAGTGGAGTAATCAAAGCTGATTTCGATCCAGTCGAACACAAAATTGGTGCTTCAACGCTGTATGTCACTGCGTCGCTAGGTGTCAAACTCAGCAAAGCTCTTTTCTGATAAAAATCGAATCATGGAGACGATCGCAACCTGACGCCTCTGCCTACAAGGAGCAACCATTCCATACAGGCAATGCTGCAAGTTGCGATTCCTTTCTCAGATCCCCGCCAACGCCAGATCCATCGCAAAGTAAGTGAAGATCAGATCCGCCCCCGCACGCTTGATTGCGCCAAGGCTTTCGCGGACCACGCGATCCTCATCGATCGCCCCAGCCTGGGCGCCGAACTTGATCATCGCGTACTCGCCGCTGACCTGATACGCCGCCAGTGGCAGGTTCGAGGCCTGGCGGATGTCGCGGATGATGTCGAGGTAGGCGCCGGCCGGTTTGACCATCAGCGCATCGGCGCCTTCCTGTTCATCGAGCAGCGATTCGCGCAGGGCTTCGCGGCGGTTCATCGGGTTCATCTGATAGCTTTTGCGGTCGCCCTTGAGCGCGCTGCCGCCGGCCTCGCGGAACGGGCCGTAGAGTGCCGAAGCGAATTTGGTCGAGTAGGCCATGATCGGAATCTGCGTGAAGCCGGCAGCGTCGAGCGCCTGGCGAATCGCGCGCACCTGGCCGTCCATCGCCGCCGACGGCGCAATCACGTCAGCCCCGGCGCGGGCGGCCGCTACGGCTTGCTTGCCGAGGTTGATCAGGGTCTGGTCATTGTCGACCTCGTGGTTGTGCATCACGCCGCAATGGCCGTGATCGGTGTATTCGCAGAAGCAGGTGTCGGACATCACGATCATTTCCGGCACGGCGTCCTTGGCAATGCGCGACATGCGCGACACCAGACCGTCTTCGCGCCAGGTGTCGCTGCCGTTGGCATCGAGATGATGGGACACGCCAAAGGTCATCACCGACTTGATCCCGGCACGGGCATAGCGCTCGATTTCACTGGCCAGTTTACGCTCGGGGATGCGCTGCACGCCGGGCATGCTGGTGATCGGCACGAAGTCGTCGATGTCTTCCTCGACGAAGATTGGCAGGACCAGATCGTTCAGGCTGAACTCGGTTTCCTGGAACAGACTGCGCAGGCTCGCATTGCGGCGCAGACGGCGGGGACGTGCTTCGGGGAACTGACTGGACATGGGGCCTTTCCTGAAAACAGCGGATGAGACGAAAGTCGTAGGGGGCGAAGCTTATGCCTTGCGGCGGGTGCGGGACAAACCTGGATCGATCAAGAGAGCGTTACCGCAGGTGCAATAATCCTTGTAGGAGCTGCCGAAGGCTGCGATCTCTTGATCTTGTTTTTTAGGATCAAAGTCAAAAGATCGCAGCCTTCGGCAGCTCCTACAGGGGGAACGCGGTGAGTCAGGACGGGATGGTCAGGCCACGAATGACGGCCGGGCGAGCTAGAAACCGCTCCAGCACTCGGGTGACATTGGGGAAATTCTGAATGCCGACCAGATCCCCGGCCACATAAAACCCGAGAAGATTGCGCACCCACGGGAACGTGGCGATGTCGGCGATGGTGTAGCGCTCGCCCATGATCCAGTCACGACCTTCGAGGCGAGTGTTGAGCACATTCAGCAGGCGTTTGCTCTCCTCGACATACCGATCGCGTGGACGCTTGTCCTCGTAATCCTTGCCGGCGAATTTGTTGAAGAAACCGAGCTGGCCGAACATCGGGCCAATGCCGCCCATCTGCCACATCAGCCATTGGATGGTCTCGTAGCGCAGCGCGCCTTCCTGAGCGAGCAGCTGGCCGCTCTTGTCGGCCAGATAAATCAGGATCGCGCCGGATTCGAACAACGGCAGGGGTTTATCTTCCGGGCCATGCGGGTCGAGGATCGCCGGGATCTTGTTGTTCGGGTTCAGCGAGAGAAATTCCGCCGAGGTCTGGTCGTTGGTGTCGAAACCGACGCGGTGCGGCTCGTACGGCAGGCCGATCTCTTCGAGCATGATCGACACTTTGACGCCGTTGGGGGTCGGCAGGGAGTAGAGCTGAATCCAGTCCGGGTACTGCGCCGGCCATTTCTGAGTAATCGGGAATGCAGACAGATCGGTCATTGGAAGCATCCAGTCACAAATTGAAAACCGATCATAAAGTAGGCCTGCCGCTGCGCCTACACGAACCGTAACATCCTGTCGCTAACCTGCCTGCATGCCCGCAAAGGTTGCCGTTAGAGTGCTGCACACTGGCCCGGATCGAACCAAACGGGCATTACAGGACTCTGAGTTATGCCTTTCTCGCAGAGGAAGCTGTTTATGACAGGGAAACACCCGGTGCTGGGAGCCCGCGGTGCCAAGGTTTGTCAGCCTTAACCGATTTTGCTGAAGAACCCTCGAATTGATGACGAACCTGATGAGTTTCGCCAAACGTTTCAAACATCGCGCGTACGTGGCCCTGCCCTCCCTGCTGGCAGTCAGCGCGCTTTTTCTGTCCCTCGAATCCAGCGAAAGCCGCGCCCAACCGGCGGACGGCACACAGACGCTGGTGTTCCTGCGCCATGCGGAAAAACCCGAAGGCGGCCTCGGCCAGCTCAACTGCCAGGGCCTGAACCGCGCCATCGACCTGTCGACGCTGCTGCCGGAAAAATTCGGCAAGGCCGATTACGTATTCGCCGCCAACCCGACGCGCAACGTCGAGGAAGGCGAGCTGGATAATTCCTACAGCTACATTCGTCCGCTGATGACCATCAGCCCGGCCGCGATCAAGCTCGGCCTGCCGGTGAACATCGAATTCTCTGCCAACGACACCAGCGATCTGGCCCGCGAGCTGCTGGACGAGAAGTATCACAACTCGACGATCTACACCGCCTGGTCCCACGGTTATCTGCCGGATCTGATCAACAAGGTCGCCGGCAACGCAGTGGGCGAGCGACAGAAGATCACCGATGACTGGGCCGGCGATGACTTCGATTCGCTGTATGTGCTGACCCTGAAGTGGCACAACGGCAAGGCCAGTTTGCAGAGCCATGTCTACAAACAGGGGCTGGATAACGGCAAGGACACTTGCCCGACCTGAGTTTTGTATCGCCCGATCTTGCGTCTTCGCGAGCAGGCTCGCTCCCACAGGGGAACGCATTTCAACTGTGGGAGCGAGCCTGCTCGCGAAGAGGCCAGTTGCTTGCACCTCAAGCCTTCTGACTCACCCTCGCACGCAAATACTCGATCACCGCCTGACGCTCCCCGGCAAACTCGATCCGCCCGCCCTTCTTCTCGCGCTGGAAGACATACATCGGGTCGTAATACTCACGCAGCAAACCCTCGATCCAGCCGCGATGCAGGTCCACCGCGCCGCTGCGGCCCTGCTCGGCCAGCGCCTGCTCCATCAACACCAGCATCCGCGAATGGCGCTCACCGCCGAGGCGTTTCTGTACGTTGTTGAGGCTTTCCAGCAGACGTTCGGAAAACAAGGCAAAACCGTTTTCGCCGTGCAGCGAAGCAAACTCCGCCGACAGATCGATGACGTAATCACGCAGGATCCGCTCGACACGGTGCTCGAAACGATCCTCCAGCCAGACCATCGGGTACTGCTGCATGCCCTGATACAGCGGCAGCGGCAAGGCGCAACTGCCGACCACACGGCTCTCGTCTTCGAGCACAAACTGCTCGATCCCGGCATCGCGTTTCTTCAGGAAGTCGATCGCCAGGCGATTCTCGAAATCGATGTTCGACGGCTGCCCGGTAGCGCGTTTGCCGAAACTGGAGCCGCGATGGTTGGCGTGGCCTTCCAGATCGACACCGTTGCGCAACTGCACCAGCACTTCGGTCTTGCCGGTGCCGGTCATGCCGCCGAGCAAAACAAAATCACACTGCGCGATGGCCTGCTCAAGGGTGTCGATCAAAAAGCTGCGCATCGCCTTGTAGCCGCCGCCGACACGCGGATAGTCGATGCCGGCCTCGTCGCGCAGCCACTGCTGGGTGATCTGCGAGCGCAGACCGCCGCGAAAACAGTACAGATAACCATCGGGATGAGCCCGGGCGAAGTCGGCCCAGGCCTGGATGCGCTCGGCCTTGACTGCGCCGGACACCATTTGATGGCCCAGCTCGATCGCCGCCTGCTGGCCATGCTGCTTGTAGCAGGTGCCGATCTTCTGCCGTTCCAGATCATTCATCAGCGGCAGATTGACCACGCCGGGGAACGCGCCTTTGTGAAACTCGACCGGCGCGCGGGCATCCATCATTGGCCGGTCGTTGAGGAAAATATCGCGGTAGTCGGTGCAGTCGCGGAGCATCAAATCACCTCGACCGCGTTCGTCTGTCGCTCAATCAGTTCGCCGATCGGCGCAAGGTTCAGACCCAGTTCGGCGGCGACGCCGAGGAACTCGTCATTGCCTTCAGGCGTGACCGCAATCAGCAGACCGCCGCTGGTCTGCGGATCGCACAGCACGCGTTTGTGCAACTCCTGCACGCGGCCAACCTTGCTCGAATAGCTGTCGAAGTTGCGCAGCGTACCGCCCGGCACGCAGCCCTGATCGAGGTAGTACTCGACGCTGTCCAGACGCGGCACGCGGTCGTAGGCGATGCGCGCGGTCAACTGGCTGCCATCGGCCATTTCCACCAGATGCCCGAGCAGGCCGAAACCGGTGACGTCAGTCATCGCGGTGACGCCGGCGAGTTTGCCGAAACGGCTGCCAGGCTTGTTCAGGGTGCACATCCAGTCGCGGGCGACACCGACGTCGGCGGCGCGCAACTTGCCCTTCTTTTCGGCGGTGGTGAGGATGCCGATGCCCAACGGTTTGGTCAGGTACAACAGGCAACCGGCGGTAGCGGTGTCGTTGCGTTTCATGTGGCGCTTTTCCACAAGCCCGGTGACGGCGAGGCCGAAGATCGGCTCCGGCGCATCGATCGAATGCCCCCCCGCCAGTGGAATACCCGCCGCGTCGCACACCGAGCGACCGCCACGAATCACTTCCCGCGCCACTTCCGGCGCCAGCACATTCACCGGCCAGCCGAGGATCGCGATCGCCATCAACGGATCGCCGCCCATCGCATAGATATCGCTGATCGCATTGGTTGCGGCGATGCGGCCGAAGTCGAACGGGTCATCGACAATCGGCATGAAGAAATCGGTGGTCGACACCACCCCGCGCTCGGCATCGATCGCATACACCGCCGCGTCATCGCGCGAGGCGTTGCCGACCCAGAGTTTTGGATCAAGGTTCTGTGCGCCGCTGCCGGCGAGGATCACTTCCAGCACCTGCGGGGAAATCTTGCAGCCACAACCGGCGCCATGGCTGTATTGGGTCAGACGAATCGGCTCGCTCATGGGAGAGTCTCTGGCAATGAATGGGGCGGATTCTAGCAGAGCGCGAGAGCGCAGATTTTTGTGCTGACCGAGCGGCCCCTTCGCGAGCAGGCTCGCTCCCACATTTGTAGCGTGGTCTCCTGTGGGAGCGAGCCCGCTCGCGAAAGCTATCGAACCTGCCTGCACCGCCCAGTCAGCCCCGCCTGCAAACCTCAGCAAAAATCTGCGTAATCGGCCGATGCGGCTGGCGCTTGTGCATCCGCCGCACTTGTTCGCTTAGTCGCAACAACTCTTCACTGGGCTTGGCCCATTGCTCTTTCGGCAGCGGCTCGGACCAGGCGCGCATAACTTCCGGCAACGCCTGCTTGCCGATTCTTTCCAGACGGCGCACTTCCCATTCGACCAGACGATTGGGAATCGTCCATAAAGTCATGACGTGATACAGGTACCAAAAAAATCCCGACAACCGCGAGCGGCGGCCTTCACGGATCTGCTGATGCATCCGCGCCCGGGCGTTACGAAAAGTGTGCAGGCCTTCGTGGGGTGGGTCGTCCGGGCCTTGCAGATCCTGCAAATCCTGAATTGATTTGAGGTCGTTGACTTCGTACTCCATGTAACCGCGAATTGCTTCCCAATGGCTGATCGCGAGCTCCAGGCCGGCGCATTGGAATTCCTGGCTTATGAGGGTTTCACCTTGGTAGAAACCGATGCCCATGCCGTATTGGCGATGGATGCCGAACTGGGTGGCACCCTTGGCTTCGATGATCCAGGCGCTGAGCGACTCCCACGGGACAAAGACCGGCTCGGTGGCGCCTTCGGGCATGAAGCAGACTTCGCGGCGTTGACGGTTGAAGCGGGTTGGGATGAGGGAGAGACGTTTTTTGTGGTGGTGATGCCAGACACCAATACCGATGAGCAAGATCAAGGGACCGCAAATTAATTCATTTTCCAACGCCACTTCGAATACACCAACCATTGATTCCCAAATCGCCTCGTTTCCATAGCCAAAAAGAATCCCTAGCAAGCCCGTAAATAAAGGAATCAAAACGAGAACCATAAAAGTTCCTGCGGTCGTCGCGCCGAGAATTAGCTGCCATGGGAATACCTCCAGTGAGCCGAGACCAAAGTCCATGTATCCGTCATTGAACGCTCCGATATGAGGTCCGTAAGGCGGCATTGATGTAGGTAATGGCAACGGTGCGAGATAGGTAATCTTCCCGCTTGGGAACGGCTCAATATCGCCCGCTTTTTTAACCCCCTCATATTCCGAACTGGAAGGAGGATTACTGCGATTATTCAGCATGGTCAGCCCATTCGAGGTATTGAGTTTCTACCAGCAAAACCGGAGGGTTGTCTTTAATTGAGCCGGGAGTTACTACAGCAAAATGACCGCTATCCAGAGGGTCAATATGAATCACGCGCGTTCTTGACTCCGCCCCACCTTTGCCATTGACGGTCTGGATACATATGGCAAGTTCGAGCGTTTCTTTTGCAGGCGTATAGTCAGAATCGGGACGGATGGGGTACTGAAGACAAAGCACCAAACCATCTGGTGATGACTTCACGATTCGCAGACTGCTCAATATCTCCTCACTGATGACTTCCTTGCGCACTTGCGGCACACCGCGACCATGCAGCGGTGCAACAAGTCGATGGGCACCGATTCCCAAGCGTCGACTCGGTTTACCGTTTAACGGCGGCAGAAGATCGTTTAGCGCCAGCCTCGGCAGAACCAAATGAATATCACTGGGTTTGGCGCCAAATAATAAAGTCTTCAGCCAGGTGTCACTGGGATCAGGTCCTGATTGGGCGTAAGGAGCGTGTATCAAAAACGCCAGATAATTTTGATAGTCATCCAGGGAGTGGTCACCGCGCATCTCTTCATCACGGCTCCAGGGCGTGACTTTCAACCACTTATCGTGGGCAGAGAGGTTGTAGCGATGGAATAGCCACGTTCCGACGAATTCCAGCACGGTGAACAACGCACCGGCGAGATTGAAGCGAAAAAATACAGTAGAAAGACGTGTGCCAGCGGCAGCCCACGCCGCTGCGCGTGCCGAACTGTTCGCTGCAGTCAACACTTTAAAAGAAGCGTGAAAAGTGTTGCTCGCCCCATATCCGTTAGTTGCAACTATACCTGCGGCGCCCAACGTCGCCACCGCAGCCGCTTTCTGCTCAAATTGAGTGCCACTACGAATTGCATCTTGCCACTTTCGATCGCTAATTCTGAAGCTGGCAAACGAAGTTCTCAAACCCAGAACATAAGTAAACGCCCCCAACCCAACATGCAACTTCCCCATCTGCACATGAACCTGTCGCAGCGCTTCAACCTGCATGCTGGCAATAAGACTCGCGCTTCGAGCCTTGAGCGCCGTATCGGCAAGCCCTTGCGCAGCGGTAAATCCGGCTGCGCCTGTCGCGATTACGGCAGCAACAAAATCCGCCCGTTTCTTCCTGTCCCTCGTCTGCTTCATCACCTCTCGATAAACCCCCACCAAATTCACCACCTGCACCAACACCACCAACAACCCCATCCCCTCCGTCCGCACCAGACTCGCCTTCGAAACCCCCGCCACCCCCGCGCGAATATTCTCCAGCAACCCTCGCAATTCCCCGTGCTGCGCCGGCGGAAACACCACCGTCACGCCCGCTTTCGCCGGGGTGGCGCCATACAGCCGTGCCGAGCGATCCGGCAGTTCGTCAATCGGGCTTAGCGCTGCCGCAAGGCGGCCTTCGAACAAGGCCAGTTGCGTGCGCACGCGGACGATTTCTTCCTGCAATTCCATCGCCCGGGCGGTTTTGTGGCCTTGGCGGTTTTTATTGTGGGTGAGCTGGTTGCGTTCGCGGTTGAGGGTTTTCAGGTAGTCGCGTTCGCGCAGCACTTCCTTGATCGTGGCTTGCAGCGCCGCTTGCTCCGCCGGGGTGGACACGGTGAAGGTCACGCCGCTGGTTCGCGCGGCGTCGAAGACGCGCAGGCGCAGGGCTTTGGGCAGGCGCTGGAACAGTTCGTCGAGGTCGGGGATTTTCTCGCCGGCAAGATCGAAGCCTTCCAGCGCCCGGCTCAGGCCGAGGTTCAGCGCCGGGCTGTAGGTGTCTTGCACGGCATCGGCGAGGACGCGGCTGTGTGCCGGCAGATCGTCGAGGGCTGGAAGCTGTGGCTGCTCGATGCTCTGCAATTTGGCCAGCCAGTCCGGCAGGTTGTTGAACATCGCCATGCCGGCGTTGAACAGCGTTGAATATTGCCCGGCCTGTTCGGTCTGCAAGCGCAGCGGCAAGGTGTAGAACAGCGGGCGGGTCAGTTGCGGGTGTTGCTCGAGGTAACCGAGCATTTGCTCATTGGCCGCGTCGCTGCGGCCGATGTCCTTGAGGCAGGCGTATTCGCTGGCGAGCGCCTGATCGATCTGCACTTGCCCGTCGAAATACCACGCCGAGCGATGGAAACGCCCGGCGCACAGCAATTGCGCGCGGTCGGCGGTGATGCGTTCGAGCAGGCGATTCCAGCGTCCGAGGTTGTCGCGATGATTGTTCAGCACCTCGTCCATGGCCGGGCGGTCGATCAGGTCATTGATGCCGCGCTTGCCGCTGAGCAGCGGGCCGTCGAGCACGTCTTTCATGCGCCGGCTCTGATCTTTGCCGAGGTCAACCAGTGTGCTCAGGTGACGCTCGACGAAGTCGGCCGGGGCGACTTCAACAAAATATTCGCGGGTATAAAAGCGTCGGTCCGCCTCGGCGGTGACGCGAGCATGTGCGGTGAAATCCGGGGCGACGCCGTCGAAACGGTTCAGCGCCAGTGACTCGTCCAGTGCCTTTTCGCGAAGCTGTTGCAACTCAGGCGTGGCTTCGACTGCAACTGGCTCGACCTCACCCCCCTTGTTCAAATACTCGAGCAGCGCCTGCCGGGTATTTTCCCGATCCGGCTCGGGCAATTGCTCCAGTTCAGCGAACAATGCCTGGGCGCGCGGATCGTCGCTGGCCTTGGCCAGGGTGTCGAAATCCTGAGCGCCGAGCTGGCTCAGCGACTCGATGTAACTGGCCAGCAGATAGTCGCGCTCGTTGTTGTCGGTGTTGCTCCACTGCTCGATCCAGCCGACCACCATGTCCTGATAATCAGCCAGATCGCGCATCACGCCGAGGTCGTCGTTGACCAGCAGAAACAGCGTGTCGTCCTGATAAGGCCCGCGCACCCGGCCAAGAAATTCGCCGATATGCGCCTCGCGAAAACGTCGCGGGTTTTCCCACAAATAAGGTTCGCGTTCGTGCTCCGGCGCGTCGCTGACCTGCACCGTCGGCATCCGCGTGGCGTCGGCCTCGGCCAGCGGTTTCGCTGTGCAGGCCACTTCCGCCAGCCACTGTTTCGCCTGGGCCACGGTGAGCAAATGCTCGCCGCCGATCAGACAATGCACAGGACCAAGATCGACCGCCTGCATGAAGTGCTCGCGCTCCTCCGCACTGTCCAGCACCTGTCGGCACTTCGCCGCGCTCAACTGCACATCGGCGAAGGTCACGTAAAGGGTGCTTTTGCGCGAAAAGATCAACGCCGGACGTTCTTCGATGGCGCTGCGCTGATCCTCGCTGACGCTTTTGCCGCGATGCAGCAATGCGCAGATGACACCTTCCAGCACGCGATATTCGTACAGCTCACCGTTGAGACTGTCGACGATGTACAGCCAGCCATCGCGCAGGCGGCGGATGCCCATGGGGCGCGTGGTCAGGGTGTACGGCAGCGTGAATTCGGTGCTGGGGTCGAAGGGTTTTTCGACAAGGCCGTACGCGAGGGGCAGCAGTTGCACGTGGGTGTTGCGCAAGGGGCAGGCGGCTGGCGCACCAATGGGCGCTTTCGAGGCGGCTAACGCATCGAGGATGGCGGGGTGATTCATGATTGATGTCTCTCAGAGGCCCATCGAAAGGCCATTGCAGCGGCAATCGCAACGCGCTCGCCGGGGGATTGCAGCGAAGGTGTGTGCATCAGCTGATGGATCTGCGGGTGCCGACTGCACGCTGCATCGTCCAGCCATGCCACCACGTTGGCGTACAGCAGAATCTCGGACGGGCTGCTCAAGGCAAGCTCGCTGGCATGGGCGTGGATGCGTTCCAACAATTGCCAGCGTTCAACTGCCGTGTCCCCGACATGAAAGTCAGGAAAGTGCTTGAGCAGGTGCGTATCGATGTCGAGCAACACCCGCCGCCGATCCACCCGATCCAACGCGACATCCTGCTCGGCACTCAGCCGATACGGCGCCACCAACGCCCCACCCTGCCCTTGGCGAGGTCGCTGACAGTGCCAGACTTGCCGCGCGCCATCCGCCGTGACCACGCACCCCAGCGGCCCGAACAGACTCGCATCGCCGCTGGCAAACAGCGCCTGCGCCACGGCGGCATCCGCCAGCCGCAACAACACCGGCGAGCCGACCGGCAACTCGACGATCAGCAACTGACGCAAGTGCGCGACGATTTCATGCGCCGGCGCGGCGCTGAACAACAGCACGCCCCATTCCTGTTGGGCGTGCTGGCGATAAAACCGCGCCACCGGATCGTCAGCGTCAGCGAGCGCCACCAGCAGCGGCGAGACGTCACGCAGGGCCGAAAACGGTGGCTGGTCGTACAGCGCAAAAGCGTTGGCGGCGGGGTCGAGCCTTCGCAGTTGCGCCGGCAAATCCGCGATCGTCGCACCGTCGAGCAGCACAAACGCCTGCTGCTCAGCCCACGGCAAACCTTCAGGCCAATCCGTCAAAAGGCTCATGCCTGGGCCGCCTCGCAAATCAGGCAACGCGAGGTCCGCGTGGTCAGCAGCGCATGCCGTTGCTGCACGGCATCGAACGTCGCCTTGAGCAACGGCGCGGCCCCCGGCAGCAAGGGTTCCGCTGGCAGACACACCGTCGGCGCCCCGCCCTGCACCACCGGCACACTGCTGAAAATGCCGGCGGCGCCGACCGTCAGCCAATGCCCGCCAGCAGCCAGAGTGATCTGCAGGCCGCTGTTGAAAACCACCTGCTCGCCCGCGCCGAAATGCAGCTGCTGCGCGGCACTGACGCGCTGGCTGGCGACCCGCACATGCTGCTCGCCCTGCACCCACAGATGATCGTCCTGCTTGAGTTCAGTCAGGCGATTGCCGTGGGTCAGGTGATGTTCTTCGTCGCGCAACTCAAGGCTGGAAACGCCGCCAATCACTTGGCTGTGCAGGTTGTCGATCTGCACACGCAAGTCGTTGAGCACGTGCTGCACCAAGTCGCGCTGCGCCCTGATGGAGATTTCTTCCGCGCCTTGCCGGTCCTCGATGCGCAGTTCGTTGTAACCACCGCCACCGGGACTGCTCTGGCTGCGCCAGATGCTACGCGTCTGTTGCGCCGGCAGGTCCAGTGGCACCGGGGTTTCGGCGTTGGGCAGGCAGGCGAGCACATGCGGTTTGTCCGGATCGCCATCGGTGAAGCCCACCAGCACTTCCATACCGACGCGAGGAATCTGCACGCTGCCGTAGCGGTCATGTGCCCAGGCAGTGGCCACGCGCAGCCAGCAACTTGACTGTTCATCACGCTGGCCGTCGCGATCCCAGAGCATTTGCACTTTCACGCGGCCGTAGGCATCGCTGTAGATTTCTTCGCCGGGCGGGCCGGTCACCACCGCCAACTGACTGCCACTGACGCGCGGTTTGACATGCTTGAGCTGCGGGCGAAACACCACGTCCCACGGTGTCGCGACGAAATGGTTGCGATAGCCCTGACTGAAACCATCTGCGTCAGCCTGCTCGGTGAACGCTTCCTCGAGCACTTGCGGCTGTTTGCCGATGTGCTCGACCTCGGTCAGCAACCATAAATCGTTGCAGTCGGCGCGCGAGTAATCCGCCATGGACATGAAACTGCCGCCGCGCATCAGCGCCTGATTGCTGCGCCCGTTAGCCAGACGATAGTCGGCACCATGGCGCTCCAGCGCACGCTGGCTGAGGTGCTTGCCGCGCTCGCGGTGGGTGAACTGCCCGGGAAACTCATAATCTTCCAGCAGCGGAACCCGCGCTGCACTGACCTTGGCGTCCAACTGCACTGCGGGCTTTTCGAAGTGATAATCGCGGCGCTCGACGATGTTGGAGCGTGGCTCCAGGCGCACAGTGAACTGGTCGATAACCGGCGCATCGGCAACCAGGCCGTTGCCCTGCAAATAGCGCGTCGTCACGTCGTGTTTGAGGAACGCCGTTTGATCGTCGCCGAACACCAACAGGTGCGCCTCACGGCGGTGACGGAAGTGAAAGTGCAGACCCTCCTCTTCGCACAGCCTCTGGATGAAGTGCAGATCGGATTCCTGGTATTGCACGCAATACACCCGCGCCGGGTACTCGGCGCTGAGCTGAAAATGCCAGGCATCGGCCTGCATGCCGTGATCGCCCAGCACATTGGCGATGATCTGCGGCACGCTCAGGTTCTGAAAAATCCGCTGGTTGCGCCGATGCGCGAGGTAGGCAAGATGTGGCGCCAGGGTGATCTGGTAACGGCTCAGCCGAACACCGCAATTACCTTGACCGACCCGATAGACCAGCCCGTGCATGCCGCTACCGTCGGCACCGAAACAGAGAAAGGCCGGCCGATGCAGCAAGCCTTCGAGATCCAGATCGGGCCGCTCGCTGACCAGCTCGAGATCCAGTTCATAGGTCTGGTTGAGCACTTCCCGGGTGCGAAAGCCGAACACTTGAAGATCGTGGGCAACGCCTTCTATCTCGAGAGTGAAAACAACGGGCCTGCCAGCGATGCGCATCCACCTGTCCCTGTGTCTGATTGAAAGACGGGACTGTGCAACGGTGCACTGCAATGGGTGAAGTCAGACCTTTCCCTGTTTTGCCGGCCTGCGAGCGAAAAGGACGTAGCCCACAGAGAAGCGGCCGGGATCCTACGGAAATGATCCCGAATCCTATGCCTTTCCCCTGTGGGAGCGAGCCTGCTCGCGAAAACGGTGTGTCAGTCGCCGACGGTTTAACTGATCTACCGTCATCGCGAGCAGGCTCGCTCCCACAGGGATTTGCGTGAATCAGGGCAGCAAGATGATCTTGTCGCCACCACCTTGATTGACCTCAGCATAGCGCGCCGGCCCTTCAGACAGCGGCACCTCCACCAAGCCCTGCGGCAGCGGCAAGCGATCCTCATCGAAGAAGCGCCCGAACTGCTCGAGCATCGCCGCGCACGCCTCAACGCCGTACAACAACGAGTTGATCCCGACCACCGAACCGCCCTTGCGATACAGCGCCAGCGCCGGCAATTGCACGTGGCCGTCGACCGGTGCGGCGATGATGGCGATGCGACCGAAGGTCGCCAGTGCCGCCACCGAAGCGGGCAGCCAGAAGCCGGTGGTGTCGAAGATCACATCGGCGCCACCGCGATACACCGCGTTGACCTGCGCACCCAGCTCTTCAGGCTTATCCAGTTGAATCGTCTGATAGCCCTGCTGCTGCAGATCGGCTACCTGCTCGGGCCGGCGCGCCGCCGCCAGCAATTGCGCGCCGCGCACTTTTGCCAGGGCCAAAGCCGCAGTTGCCACTGCCCCGCCGCCGATCACCAGCAAACGCGTATCGGCGCTGACCAGGCTGCGTTCCAGCGCATCCCACGCCGTGGTGTACGGCACGCCCAAGCTGGCCGCTTGGGCGAAACTCAGATGCACCGGTTTGTGCGCCACGCCGCTCGCCGGAAGTTTGACGAATTGCGCATGGGCGCCGTCGGCGAAGAAGCCCAGCTCGCGCCCGGTACCCCAGACTTCCTGACCGATCAACGCTTGCGGCCCCTCGACCACCACCCCGGCAAAATCCCGCCCCGGAACCCGTGGCAGCGTGGTGTAGGGAAAACGCCCGAGGACGTTTTTCACATCGCTGGGATTGAGCCCGGCAGCCTTGATCTGCACCAGCACTTCATCGGCGCCGGGCACCGGGGTCGGAACGTCGACGAAACGCAGGGAAGACAGGTCGCCGGTCTGATCGAATTGCAACGCTTTCATGGGCACATCCACCGAAAAGAAAAAGGGAAATTCAGGACAACCAGCCAGCGACCAGTTGCCGGCCCAGCGGCCACAACTGCTCACCGGCCAACATGCCGAGCAGACCGACCAGCGCGATGGCCGGTGGGGCGGGAGAACGGAAATCGAGCGCGCCGTAGAGCAGGCCGACGCCCAGGCCGATGGCCAGAGAAATGAGGTAGTTCATGAAAGGAACTCCGCCGCGATAAGTGATGGGCAGAGTCTAGGGAAACGGGCGGAGCGGTATCGGCCAAGGACTTCTGAATTTCGGACAAACCTTCTGCAGCCGCCATAGAACCGTGTGGGAGCGAGCCTGCTCGCGAATGCGGTCTTCCAGTCAGCACTTCATTGCCTGGTGCAAAGCTTTCGCGAGCAGGCTCGCTCCCACATGGATCTGTTCAAGTTGCCGAGAATTGCGAAGGCGCTACGCCAAGTTCCCGGCGAAACATGTCGCTGAAGCTGCTCGGTGAATAACCCAGTTCGCGAGCAATGACGCTCACCGCCACGCCTTGAATCAACGCCGCCACCGCCGTCGCCAACTGCACCTGGCGCCGCCATTCGGCGAAGCCCATGCCGAGGCTGTCCTTGAACAACCGCGCCAGCGTGCGCACGCTGGCCCCGGCGTTTTCTGCATGCTGCTCGAACGGGATCTCCAGCGACGGCGCGGCCATCACGGCCTGACACAGATTCATCAAACGCCGGTCGGACTCGTCCGGCAGTGGAATCTTCAACTGCGAACGCCTGGCCCGGCGCAGTTCCAGCAATGCCAGCCCGACCAGCGCATCGTAATACTCAGCCTCGCCGGCATCGCCCTGCGCCACCAGCCCGACGATCAACTCTCGCAGCAAACCACCGACCTCGATCACCTGCACCGTCGCATCCAGCGTCGCCGCCAGCGCCGGGCGCAGGTAGATATTGCGCATCTGCAAATCCGACACCACCCGAATCCCGTGCGGCACCCCCGGCGGCAACCACACCGCCCGCTGCGGCGGCACCACCAGCGCTTCGTGCGGGGTTTCGACCCACATCACCCCGCTCATCGCATACAGCAACTGCCCCCAGACATGCTCGTGCGGCTCGATGAACAAACCACGCGGATAGGTTCGCGCCAGCGGTTGCACGGGGACATCGGTGTCGGTCAGATCAGGGGGCGCGGCGAGGGCCATGGCGAGCGTTCACAGGGGGTTGGCGAAGCCGCCATGGTAACCAGCACGCCGCGCCCTCGCCAACGATAGATACCGTCGGACAATCCGAATGAATTTTCCCGGCACAGCGCGATCCGTTTAATACCACAGGGAGGAATTCGGGCTTTATGAACAACGCAAAACTTTACGTCATCGACTACACACTGCATGGCACCCCCAAGTCGTTCATTATCCGCTCGGACAAAATGGACAACGCCGAAGCCTGGCATTGGGCAAGCTGCGACGCGGGCGTGGGTCGCATCCCGCGCTTCGGCCGCGAGAAAGTGCAAAAGACCAGCAAACCGATGGCAGAAAAATTCGGCCTGGAAAACGTCACCTGGCGCCAGACCAACTGACCCCACCGCCTCCACCGCAGGCTTGGCAATCGACAGGGGGAATCGACCGATGACCGACACTTATCACACGGCCCGACTGGACTACGGCCTGACCACCTTCTTCGGCCAGATCACCAAAACGGTGAATTGCGCAGTCGCACTGGAAACGGTCGCGGATGACCCTTACCGCTTCACCTTGTGCGTCCAGGCACCGGTACCGGAAGACCTCCACCAAGCCAAGGTTGTGGTGGTCAAGGTCGAAGGGCGAACACTGCAAGGCACGGTGAGGCACTTTGAACGACAGGAAGACGACAGTCTGAAAATGGAAGTGGAGCCTGATTAGGCTCCACTTTTTTTTGCCGCGCTTATTTCGGATGAGCGCAACCGCAGCCCTTCATCGCACATTCTTCACCGTGTTTGTGGTGATGAGCGCAAGCCTCGCAGCAATAGTGTTTACCGTGTACAGCGTAGGAATGTTCGCCTTCTTTGATCGTGCAGTTGCAGCCCGGGCAGTCGCATTTTTTATCGGACATGGGACAGACTCCTTGCGTAGTGGTTGTCTGAGGCTTGAGTGGTAAGCCGTAAGGGACAGTGTAGAAGGTGGTGTTGCAGGCTGACCAACTGTTGAGAGATTGGGCGACGCAGAGATGGCTTTCGCGAGCAGGCTCGCTCCCACCAGAACGACATCGCGCTGCACAGACCTGCACATGACATCAAAAGCCCCTCACCCTAGCCCTCTCCCAAAGGGAGAGGGGACTGATTGGGGAGTGCTTCAAAAGTACACCGACCTGATCGTGCGTCACCGAATCCATAATCGATAAGGTCTTTCAGTTCGCTGTATAACGCGAAACAACTCGGTCGGCTCCCTCTCCCTCGGGAGAGGGCTGGGGTGAGGGGCGAATCCCGGCACAAAACCAAAGCCAGACACCACCCGCTCCTGACCACTCAACACAATGAGCGCAAGCTCGAGTACCGCCCTTGATCTTGCCGTGCCGGCCCCATCGGCAGGCTGAGTGGAGGGATCGATCCGGGCGTGGGAGCGCAGCGACGGTTTGGCGCAGCCAAACACAGCGAGTGTAGGTGCAGCGAAGCAAACCGGAGCCGCTGCGCCAGGATCGGTCCCGCAGCGAAGGAACCCCGAGCCCCAGCGAGCGGGCCGAACGCCGGGGCCAAGCCTTTTGGTTACTTTTTGGCGTCTGAAAAAGTGACCCGCTGTAAGAGCGGAACCGTAATCAGCAACAACCGCGGCAACGGATATGTACTCAAATCCAATCACTCAGAACGCAAACTGCTCCGATACATAAACACCAAAGCCACCGCCAGACACACCATCGCCAACATCCGACTCGGAGACAAGCCGATCGCCGGATTCCCCAACCAGCCAAAATTGTCGATCAACATCCCCATCCCCAACTGCCCGACAATCACCGCCACCGTCGCCACAGCCGTCCCGACCACCGGCACCGCACCCACCATCACCATCATGTACACCACACCAAACAGCGCCCCGGTCAACTGCCACTTCGGCACCTCAAGCAGACTCACCGCCTGCGCCGGCTCGAAAAACAGAATCAACAACCCGGTCACCACCGCGCCCACCGCAAAGGTCAGCAAACTGCTACGCAGCACCCCCACCGTTTCACCCAGACGCCCATTGATCGCGGCCTGCACACTCAACACCGCACCGGCCAATACCACCACCACCAACAAAATCACCAGACCCATCACTCACCCCCGCGCAATCAGAACCAAAGCCACCACAATCAAGCCCAACGCCAGCCAGCGCTCGCCGTTGACCTTCTTGCGCGTCGCGCCGAACCAGCCGAAATGGTCGATCAGCACACTCTTGCCGACCTGACCGGACAAAATCGCGATCATCGTCATGGCAATGCCGATATGCGGCGTCGCCAGCGTCAACACCACCACGTAGATCGGCCCGAGAAAACCGCCGATCAACTGCCAGCGCGGCAACTGGGTCAGCGCCGGACCTTTCTGTGGGCCGGCGAACAGCAAGAGCAAAAACAGAATTGCCGAACCCACGCCGAAGATGCTCAACGTCGCCCACAAATGCCCGACCTGCTCACCCAGCGGCCCGAGCAAACCAGCCTCGACCGACAAGCCCATACCAGCGAGAATCACCAGCGGCAGCAACAGCAGACGCAACACCGATCTTTTTAGCGGTGCAGCAACCACCCCTTCATTCAACGTCTGCATACATAACCTTCCACGCTCAAAAACAATGGCGCGGATTATCGGCTGGCGCCGCTGTGCGATAAATGGGAGCATCCGGACAACACTTTTGCGCATCACGCACAGCGAGACATGGCATGCACGGGCTCAACGAACTCGGGTTCAAAGCGTTAAGGCTGTTTGTGGCGGTCCTCGACCACGGCAGTTTTTCCGAAGTCGCCCGCCGGGAAGGGGTCGCGCCCTCCTCCATTTCGCGGCAGATCCAGTTAATGGAACAGGCGCTTAACCAGCAATTGCTCTACCGCCACACCCGCGCCGTCACCCCGACCGAAGCCGGGCGCACGCTCGGCCACCATGCGCGGTTACTGCTGGTGCAATTGGAAGAGGCCGAACAGGCGTTGCAGGAACAGCAAAGCGAACCCACCGGACTGGTGCGCATCAACGCGCCAGTGGTGTTTGGCCAACGCCATCTGACGCCCTGGCTGGGCGAGCTCTGCGCGCGCTATCCGAAGCTGCAACTGGATATCCAGCAAACCGACCATTACGTCGACCCGCTACAGGAAGGCGCCGACCTGCTGTTTCGCATCGGCGCGCTGCACGATTCGAGCATGCAGGCACGCATTGTGGCGCCGCACCGTTTTCAGGTCGCCGCCAGCCCGGCCTACCTCAAACGCCACGGCACGCCGCAGCACCCGGACGAACTCGCGCAACATCAGTGCCTGGCCTATAAAGGCGCGGCCGGTCAGCAGCGTTGGTTTTTCCGCCGCGACGGCGAGGACTGGACGCCATACACGGTCAGAGGCCCGATCACCGGCAACCACGCCGACACCCTGACCCAGGCCGCTCAGCAAGGCCTCGGGCTGGTGATGTTTCCGTCGTGGCTGATTGGCGAAGCGGTGCGCGAGGGCACGCTGGTGCCGGTGCTGAGGGAGTATCAGGTGTCGAACAGCCTGGAACCGCAGCAGATCGCGGTGCTGTGGCCGGGGAGCCGACGGTTGTCGGTGAAGGTGAGGACGGTGATTGATTTTTTTGTCGAGTGCTTTGGCGAGATTCCCTATTGGGACAGAGCCTGAAGATCAAGAGCCCCCTCACCCTAGCCCTCTCCCTGAGGGAGAGGGAACCGACCGAGGTGTCCCACCTACTGCATCGCCCTGAAAAACCGCGTCGATTATGGATTCAAAGCAGGACTTTCAGGTCGGCGTAATCCCGCAATATTCCCCAATCGGTTCCCTCTCCCTCTGGGAGAGGGCTAGGGTGAGGGGCTTTTCAGGCCATCAGATACGGAACTGCCCGACCAGCTTGCCCAACCGCTGCCCCAGCTCCGCCAGACTGCGCGACGTTTGCGCGCCCAGTTGCGTTTCATCGGCGACGCTGTCCACCGCCACGGCAATCTGATGCACGCTGCGGTTGATCTCTTCGGCCACCGCCGTCTGCTCTTCCGCTGCGCTGGCGATCTGCGCGTTCATCGAGTTGATCGTCGCGATCAACTGCGCCATGGCGTCCAGCGATGCGCCAGCCTGATTGGCTTGCTGCGAAGTGCCGTCGCCGGCCTCGCTGGAACGGCGCATCGCTTCGACCGCCTGCTGCGTGCCGGCCTGCAAGCGGTCGATCATGCCCTGGATTTCCTGGGTGCTGATCTGCGTGCGGCTGGCCAGCGCGCGTACTTCGTCCGCAACCACCGCAAACCCGCGCCCGGCCTCACCGGCGCGCGCCGCTTCGATCGCGGCGTTGAGCGCCAGCAGGTTGGTCTGCTCGGCAATCGAACGGATCACCCCAAGCACGCCGACGATCGAACTGACGTCCTGCTGCAGGCTGTCCAGCGACACGCCGCTGTTGCGGATGTCGTCGACCAGCGCATGAATCTGTTTGATGCTGCCCGCGACCACGCGCTTGGCGCTCTGGCCTTCTTCGTCGGTCTGCTGAGCGGCGACGGCGGCGTTCTGTGCGCTCTTGGCGACTTCCTGGGCGGCGGCGGACATTTCGTTGATCGCCGTGGCGACCTGATCGGTTTCGTGGCGTTGACGCTCCATGGCCTGATCGGAACGCTGCGCCTGTTCCGAGACCTGGGTGACCAGACCGGTCAGTTGCGTGGTCATCTCGGTGATCTGCCGCACCAGGCCGTGGATCTTGTCGACGAAACGATTGAACGAGCCGGCCAGTTCGCCGAGTTCGTCCTGGCTGGTGATGTTCAGGCGCCGGGTCAGGTCGCCCTCGCCCGCCGCGATGTCGTCGAGGTTGGCTTTCATCAGGGTCAGCGGGCGCAGAATGGTGTTGGCCAGCAGCATGCCCGCTGCCGCGATCACCAACAGCACCAGCACCGCAACGCCGACGATGCTCAGCACCACGCCTTGCACGCGCTCCTGCACTTGCGCCTCGACCTGCGCCACTTGCGCTTCGATGCCGTCGAGGTTGACCGAGGTGCCGACCGCCATGTCCCACTTCGGCAGGTATTCGGTGTAGCCGAGTTTCGGCACCAGCACCTTGGCGTTACCCGGCAGCGGTGAGCTGTATTGCAGATAGTGGGTGCCGTCCTTGGCCACTTTGACCAGGCCGAGGTTGACGTAGACGCCGTTCGGATCGCGGTTGTCCTTGAAGCTTTTGCCCACGCCGTCGGGGTCGTTGGCCTTGAACAGGCGCACGGTTTCGGAGTCGTAGCCGAAGAAGTAGCCATCCTTGCCGTAGCGGATGCCCGAGAGCAATTTGATCGCCTGCGCCCGCGCCGCGTCGTCGCCCGGTGCGGCGGCGTCGTACAGCGGTTTGATCGTGGTCATGGCCACGGCGACGTAACTTTGCAGGGTGGCCTTGGCGTCGCTGAGCAGCCGCTCGCGGGTCTGTTCGACCTCCTTGCGCGCCTGTTCCTGGAGGATGAACAGCGTGGTCACGCTGATGACCAGCGCAAAGAGCAGCACCGGCAGAACGGCAAGGGACAGGACTTTAGCCTTGAGACTCAGGCGCATCGGGGGACTCACTCTTTTGATTTTGTTGGCGTGGTTAAAGGCTTTAACGGCACGCCGGGGCAAAAGTTGAGTCTTGAAACATCGCCGCCCCCCCTGTGGGAGCGAGCCTGCTCGCGAAAGCGTTGGCTCAGCAACCTGTGTGTCGACTGACACGACGCCTTCGCGAGCAGGCTCGCTCCCACATGGGGCAATTGTGGATTTTTTAGAGAACCATCGCCGCCACCCAGCCAAACACCAGCAGCGGCAGGTTGTAGTGCAGGAAAGTCGGTACGACGGTGTCCCAGATGTGGTGATGCTGGCCGTCGATGTTCAGGCCGGAGGTCGGGCCGAGGGTCGAGTCCGAGGCCGGTGAACCGGCATCGCCCAGCGCACCGGCAGTGCCAACGATGCAGACGATGGCGATCGGGCTGAAGCCCAGTTGCACGCACAACGGCACGAAAATCGCTGCGAGAATCGGCACGGTGGAAAACGACGAACCGATGCCCATGGTCACCAGCAAGCCCACCAGCAGCATCAACAAAGCCCCGACGCCTTTGCTGTGATTGATCCAGGCTGCCGACGATTCGACCAGCGTCTGCACCTGCCCGGTGGCCTTCATCACTTCGGCAAAACCTGAGGCGGCGATCATGATGAAGCCGATCATCGCCATCATCTTCATGCCTTCGGTGAACAGATCATCGGTCTCGCGCCATTTGACGATGCCCGACACCGAGAAAATCAGGAACCCGACCAGAGCGCCGATAATCATCGAGTCCAGCAGCAACTGCACCACGAATGCCGAAGCGATGGCCACACCGGCAATCATCAGGCTCAGCGGGTTGTAGTGCACCGCCGTCTGCTCGACCTGTTCGATCTTCGCCAGGTCATACACGCGCTTCTTGCGATAGCTGATAAACGCCATCGCCAGGCCGAAAACCATGCCCAGCGCCGGAATGCCCATGGCGTGGGTGACATTGATGCCGCTGATGTCGACGCCGCTGCGGGCGACGTTGGCCAGCAGGATTTCGTTAAGGAAGATGTTGCCGAAACCCACCGGCAGAAACATATACGGGGTGATCAGGCCAAAGGTCATGACGCAGGCGATCAGACGGCGATCGAGTTGCAGCTTGGTCAGTACATATAGAAGTGGCGGCACCAGCAGCGGAATGAACGCGATATGGATCGGCAGGATGTTCTGCGAGGCAATCGCCACCACCCACAGCAGGCCGATCAGCAGCCATTTGACGTTACCGCCGCCGGTTGCGTGCTGCCGATCCACCATGGCCAGGGCCTTGTCGGCCAGCGCATGGGCCAGGCCGGATTTGGCAATCGCCACGGCGAACGCGCCGAGCAAGGCGTAGGACAACGCCACCGTCGCGCCGCCGCCCAGACCGCTGTTGAACGCCTTGAGTGTTGCGTCGATGCCCAGACCGCCGGTCAGGCCACCGACCAGCGCCCCGACGATCAGCGCGATCACCACATGCACGCGCGACAGGCTGAGGATCAGCATGACGCCGACGGCTGCTATGACTGCATTCATTTCACTACCTCAAAAAACACTGCGGGTGGAAACACACCGCCAGACAGGATGAGTCCGCCCGGGGTTGGCCGGCGGATTTGTACAGAGGGTCTTGTTAGAGGGCGCGCACTGTGCCGCAGAGTGGCGGCGCTGTCAAAGCCCTGTGGCGAGGGGATTTATCCCCGTTGAGTGGCGAAGCCGCCCCCGGCAAACTTTAAATCAACCCTGTACGCAGGTGTCACGACTGCTTCGCAGCCGAACGGGGATAAATCCCCTCGCCACAGGACTACAGGACTACCGGACCACAGGACCACAGGATCACAGGATCACAGGACCACAGGACCACAGGACCACAGGACCACAGGATCACAGGATCACAGGCCCCGCATGCGGCAATCGGTCATATTGCGCTCACGGCATAAAGAAAGCCGAAACGCGGCCGCTACAGTGCAAAGTCTCAGATATTTATCGGATAAGGATGTTTTCCATGTCGCTCAGACAACTTTCCATCCAATGGAAAATCACCCTGCTCGCCGGCCTCTGCCTGGCCGGTATCGTGACCCTGTTGGTCGGTCTTTCGCTGTATCGCATGGAACACAGCTCGGCGCTGGTCAAGGCCTCGAGCATGGAGATGCTCACCGAGTCGGCGCAGGCGCGGATCGAGTCGCAAGGTGAAGTGCAGGCCGCCGGCATTCGTCAGCAATTCATGGACGCCTATCAGTACGGCCACGGTTTCTCGCGGCAGGTACTGTTTTTGCGTGAGCAGGCCGAGAAGCGCTTTCTCGATGCCTTCGACCTGCGCGAGGACATGACCCGTCAGGTCAAATCCGCGCTGCAAGCCAACCCGGACCTGCTCGGCCTGTCGCTGGTGTTCGAAGCCAATGCGCTGGACGGCAAGGACGAACTGTTCGCCGATCAGGCTGAGCTGGGCAGCAACGACAAGGGCCGTTTTGCCCTGTACTGGTCGCAGCCGACCCCGGGCAAAGTCACTTCGATGGCGCTGCCGGAAAGCGACATGAGCGACACCAGCACCGGCCCCAGCGGTCAGGCCGCCAACGCCTGGTTCACCTGCCCGCGCACCACGCTCAAACCCTGCGTGATCGAGCCGTACTTCTATGTCATCGACGGCCACAAAGTGCTGATGACCAGCATCGTCTTCCCACTGCAGGTCAATGGCAAAGTCATCGCCTCGCTGTCGGTCGACATCAACCTCAATAGCCTGCAAGCGATCAGCCAGAACGCCAGCCGCAAGCTTTACGACGGTCAGACCGCCGTCAGTATTGTCAGCCCCGCCGGCCTGCTCGCCGGTTACAGCCCGGATGCCGGCAAACTCAGCCAGCGCCTGGATGCGGTAGATCAGGCCAGCGGCAGCGAGTTGCTGCGCCTGCTCGCCTCGAGCACGGGCGTGAGCAGCCTGCACAGCAACGGCCAGTTGAAAGTGCTGTCGCCGTTCCAGCCGATTCCCGACGGACCGGCGTGGGGCGTGTTGCTCGATGTGCCGGAGAAAGTCCTGGTCAGCCGCGCCGAAGCGCTCAAGCAGCAACTGGATGCGAGCAATACCTCAGGCACGCTGATCGAACTGAGCCTGGGCCTGCTCGCCGCGCTGATCGGTTTGCTGCTGGTGTGGCTGATGGCGCGCAGCGTGACCAAGCCGATCCTCGGTGTGGCGCACATGCTTGAAGACATCGCCAGCGGCGAAGGCGACCTGACCCGGCGTCTGGCCTACGACAAGCAGGACGAGCTCGGCCAGTTGGCCGGTTGGTTCAACAAGTTCCTCGACAAGTTGCAGCCGATCATCGCCGAGGTGAAGCGCTCGGTGCAGGACGCGCGCAACACTGCCGACCAGTCATCGGCCATCGCCACCCAGACCAGCGCCGGCATGGAGCAGCAATACCGTCAGGTCGATCAGGTCGCCACCGCGTCCCACGAAATGAGCGCCACCGCCCAGGACGTCGCGCGCAGTGCCGCCCAGGCCGCCGAAGCCGCCAAGGACGCCGACCGCGCCACCCGCCAGGGTCTGACCGTGATCGACCACACCACCGCGAGCATCGACACCCTCGCCGCCGACATGAGCGCCGCGATGGTTCAGGTCGAGGGCCTGGCCGCCAACAGCGAGAAAATCGGCACGGTGCTGGAAACCATCCGCGCCATCGCCGAGCAGACCAACCTGCTCGCACTCAACGCCGCCATCGAAGCCGCCCGTGCCGGTGAAGCCGGACGCGGTTTTGCCGTGGTCGCCGATGAAGTGCGCAACCTCGCGCGCCGCACTCAGGAGTCGGTGGAGGAAACCCGCCAGGTCATCGAGCAATTGCAGAACGGCACGCAGGAAGTGGTCGGTGCGATGGGCAACAGCCATCGTCAGGCCCAGGGCAGCGTTGAGCAGGTGGGCCAGGCTGTCACGGCGTTGCGGCAGATCGGCGATGCGGTGACGGTGATCAGCGACATGAACCTGCAAATCGCCAGTGCTGCCGAAGAGCAGAGCGCAGTGGCTGAGGAGATCAACAACAACGTGGCGACGATTCGCGATGTGACGGAATCGCTGTCCGGACAGGCGAATGAATCGGCTCGGGTGAGTCAGTCGCTCAACAGCCTGGCGAATCAGCAACAGCGGTTGATGGATCAGTTTCGCGTTTGATGCACAAGTGCGGGGTGTCAGTTCCAATCCCCCCTCACCCCAGCCCTCTCCCCCCAAGGTGGGCGAGGGGGAAAGGGAGCCGATCTTCATGCCATTCAAGTCCTGAGTTCGACTCGGATTTCAAGTGGGTGAATCTCTCAAGAACAACACAATCAGTCCCCTCTCCCTCTGGGAGAGGGTTAGGGTGAGGGGCTTTTCAGGGGCTCACCGCCGAGGCAGTTCAATCACCACTTTCAACCCGCCCCACTCGCTTTCGCCCAACACCAGCAAGCCACCCCACGTTTCGACAATATCCCGCACGATCCCAAGGCCGAGCCCATGCCCGTGGGTCTGCTCATCCAGCCGCGTGCCACGGCTGAACACCTGAGTGCGCTGCTCTTCGGGAATCCCCGGACCGTCATCTTCCACGCTCAGGGCAAAGCCGTCAGACCTTTCGATCACACTCAAGCGCACTTCGGCATCGGCCCATTTGCAGGCGTTGTCGAGCAGGTTACCGAGCAGTTCGAGCAAGTCCTCGCGGTCCCACGGCAGTTGCAAACCCGGCGGTGCGACGTAGCTCAAGGCCAGATGCTCGCCGTGAATCATGTTCAAGGTCGCCAGCAACCCTGGCAGCTCGGCATCGCAATCGAACAACGCGCCGGGCAGCGCATCCCCCGACAACCGCGCGCGATTGAGTTCGCGATTGAGGCGCTGCTGCACCTGCTCCAGTTGTTCCTTGAGGATCCTGCGCAGCTCGGGATGGTCATCGAGCTTGTCGCTGGAGGCCAGGCTGAGCAGCACCGCCAACGGGGTTTTCAGCGCGTGGCCGAGGTTGCCCAAGGCATTGCGCGAGCGCTTGAGGCTGTCTTCGGTGTGGGCGAGCAAATGGTTGATCTGCGCCACCAGCGGTTCCAGCTCCACCGGCACCTGATCGTCGAGTTGCGAGCGCTGGCCCTGCTGCAACTGAGCGATCTGCTCGCGCGCGCGTTCCAGCGGTTTAAGGGCGCGGCGTACGGTCAGGCGTTGCAGGAACAGAATCAGAAGCAACGCCGCCAGCCCGAGGCCGAGGCCGATCTGGCGCATGCGCTGGAAGCTGTCGCTGACCGGCGTGTAATCCTGGGCGACGCTGATCGAGATCGACTGACCCAGGCGTCGATAGTCCGAGCGCAGTATCAGCAGGCGTTGCCCGTCCGGCCCCAGTTGCAGGTTGCTGTGCAGCCCCGGGTGCTGCAGCAGCGGCAGTTCCTGATCCCACAGCGAGCGCGAACGCCAGTGGCTGTCGGAGAAATCGATGCGAAAGTAGTGCCCGGAAAACGGCCGCTGATAGGCCGGCGACAGATGCCGCTCATCCAGCTGCAAACCTTGCGGGCCGCGCACCAGCGCTACCAGCAGGCTTTCGCTGTCGTTGCGCAGGCCGGCTTCGAGGTAGCGCTGCAAACCGACTTCGAACAACCACAGGCTGGTTTGCGCCAGCACCAGACCGACCACCACCATCACGCTGATCAGACCCAGGCTCAAACGGCGCTGGATTGATCTCATGAAGCTTGTCCGCCGAACAGGTATCCCTGACCGCGACGGGTTTCGATCACGCTTTTGCCGAGCTTGCGCCGCAGGTGATTGACGTGGACTTCGAGGACGTTGGAGTCACGCTCGGTCTCACCGTCGTAGAGGTGTTCGGCGAGGTGGCTTTTCGAGAGGATCTGCTCGGGGTGCAGCATGAAATAACGCAGCAGGCGGAATTCAGCGGCGGTCAGCTGGATGTCGGCGCCGTCGCGAACCACGCACTGGCGGCCTTCGTCCAGATGCAGGCCGGCGGCTTGCAGGGTCGGCTGGTTGGCCTGGCCCTTGGAGCGGCGCAACAGTGACTGAATGCGCAGGTACAGCTCCTCCGGGTGGAACGGTTTGGTCAGGTAATCGTCAGCGCCGGCTTTCAGCCCTTCGATGCGCTCGGCCCAGGAGTCGCGCGCGGTAAGGATCAGCACCGGAATCGCCAGACCGGCCGCGCGCCACTGCGCCAGCACGTCCAGCCCCGGTACGCCGGGCAGGCCGAGATCGAGGATGATCAGGTCATAGGGCTCGCTGCTGCCCTGATACACCGCGTCACGACCATCGGCCAGCCAATCCACCGCGTAGCCTTGGCGCTGCAGGCCAGCGAGCAATTCGTCGGCCAGCGGTACGTGGTCTTCCACCAGAAGCAAACGCATCGATCAATCTTCCTTGTCTTTGACTAACTCGCCGGTATCGGCCTTCAGGTGCAGCTCGCGCGCCACGCCTTCGACCGTCAGCAATTCGACTTCGTAAATGTACACGTCGTGTTTTTCTTCCAGCTCGACTTCCAGCAGTTTGGCGCCGGGGTAGCGATCCATGGCCTGCTGCAGCACTTGCTCCAGCGGCAGGATCACGCCATCGCGACGCAGGGCCAGCGCCTCGTCCTGATCGAGGTCGCGAGCCATGGCCGTACTGCACAACAACACCAGCGCCAGCGCCGTCAGGCGGGTGGCGCGACTATTCAGCTTCATTACGTATCCTGATGATCCCTGAGCACTTCACCATCGACCGCGTTCAACTCCAGGTCCCACTTCAGCCCTTTCGGGTCGCGCAGTTCGATCTGGTAAATGAACTTGCCGTACTCTTCCTCCAGCTCGGTTTCGGTGATTTCCGAACCGGGGTGTTTTTCCAGGGCGATGGCGTTGAGCTTCTCGAAGGAGACGATAGTACCAGCGTCGCGCAAACGAAGCGCTTCGTCAGGTCCGAGATCGCGCGCCAGCGCAGTGTTGGCGCCAAGGCCGAGGATCGAGGCAGTGGTCAGGGCAGTCAGGGTTTTCATGGGTGTCTCCGAATTCTTATATGTTGCTTACGGTGGGCACCATAGCGGGGTCAACTTAACTGAAACTGAATGGCCATCATTGTGCCCCATTGCTGGCAAGCTCCCCTGTGGGAGCGAGCCTGCTCGCGAAGGCGCAGTGTCAGCTGCAACGATGTTTCTGACCCACCGCTTTCGCGAGCAGGCTTGCTCCCACACTGGTTTGCGTCTGCCCCCCTTGTGGGGCAGGCTCACTCCGACATGGGCCTGCAACATGTGCTTATAATCGCCAGCTTGCTAACGATCGAGACCGGTATGACCGCCATCCACATCAAGTTTCCTGCTCTCACCATAAAGGCCGGCCCACGGGCCATGGCGCGGATTCGTGCGCAGGGATTGCACGCCGCTGACGTCGGCACCCTGCCCGGTGCGGCCGGTGGGCCGAAGGCGTTGGGGATTCAGGGGCTCGATCTAGCGTTGTTCGGCGAGTGGCTGCCGAGTGCGCCGCGTGAGCGTTCGCTGATCGGCGCCTCGGTGGGTTCCTGGCGCTTCGCCAGCGCCTGCCTGCCGGACGCCGCCGAAGGCATTCGCCGCCTCGGTGAGCTGTACGCCGAGCAGCATTTCAACAAAGGCGTGACCATGGCCGAGATCAGCCAGAGCTCGCAGCGCATGCTCAATGATCTGCTCGACGGCCGCGATGCGAGCATCCTCGAAAACGCCGATTACCGACTGAACATCATGGTGGTGAAAAGCCAAGGCCGCCTCGCTGAAGACCATCGCGGGCGCCTCGGTCTGGCACTGGGTTCAGTGATCGCCGACAACCTGCGCGGTCGTGCGCGGCTGTCGCGGCACTTCGAACGGCTGATCATCCACGATCCGCGCCTGGCCCCGCCGCTTGATGCCTTGACCGATTTCCCCTCGCGCTTCGTTGCCCTCAACACCGGCAACCTGCGCCAGGCCCTGCTCGCCTCCGGATCGATCCCGATGGTGATGGAAGGCGTGCGCGACCTGCCCGGCGCTGGCGCGGGTACGTTCCGTGACGGCGGTTTGCTCGACTACCACCTCGACCTGCCCTACAGCGGCGACGGTATCGTGCTCTATCCGCACTTCACCGATCGAGTGATTCCCGGCTGGTTCGACAAGACCCTGCCATGGCGCCGCGCTTCGGTGCAGCGTTTGCAGGATGTGCTGCTGGTCGCGCCATCGAAGGAATATCTGGCGCGCCTGCCCTACGGCAAACTGCCCGATCGAAATGACTTCAAACGCTTTATGGGCGATGCGCCGAGCCGGCAGAAATACTGGCACGCGGCGATGGACGAGAGCCGGCGACTGGGTGACGAATTCCTCGAGCTGACGGCCAACGGTCGCCTCGCCGACCGCTTGCTGACCCTTTAGTCAGCACGGCCAAAGACAAGCTGATAAACTCGCCGCCTGCCCGAATCGCTGCGGCGAACGCCATCTGAACAGAGCCGAAAATACCGTGGAAATCTTCAAAGAGTTTACTTTCGAATCCGCCCACCGCCTGCCGCACGTCCCGGACGGCCACAAGTGCGGCCGCCTGCACGGCCACTCATTCAAGGTCGCGCTGCACCTGAGCGGCGACCTCGATCCGCATACTGGCTGGATTCGCGATTTCTCCGAGATCAAAGCGATTTTCAAGCCGCTGTATGAGCGCCTCGACCACAACTACCTGAACGACATTCCTGGCCTGGAAAACCCGACCAGCGAAGTGCTGGCCAAATTCATCTGGAATGAGATGAAGCCATTGCTGCCGGAACTCAGCGCGATCCGCATTCATGAGACGTGCACCAGCGGCTGCATCTATCGCGGCGAATAGCAACAAAGATTTCCTGCCAAAACCATCGCCGCTGCCCTCATGCGCTTCTTCTGACCCAACATTATTCCCCCTGACACCGATCGTTCCCACGCTCTGCGTGGGAATGCCTCAACGGACGCTCCGCGTTCGGCTTTGGAATGGGTCGGCGCCTGGGGGCCTACCTGGCGAACGCGAAAGCCTGACCCTACCGAATGCACTCGTCAGCTCCTTGTATGTTCCCCACACACCAGCATGAATGAGATCTAAGCTCGCTGGTGCGACATACGAAGATGTGTTTCTGGGGGAGACCGATCGCTCCTTAAGGCAGGACTTGCTCCTGACCTTGTATGT